>OMXE01000027.1 GCA_900314935.1 uncultured Prevotella sp. | reverse complement strand
GGAGAAAAGAAATTTTGTGATACGCTGGAACCGCCCGTCTTGGAGAAGAAGACGTCGTTGAGAAGAGAGGTTATTCTGCGTTCAAAGAAGAAGGCACAGACACTAAAGCCCTTTGCCATTCCTGAGGGAAGGTATGCGGTGGTGATTTCTTTTTCGCCTACAAAGAAAAGGTGGCTACCCATCTTGTTGGGTGTCCCGATGTTCCAGGGAATCAGGATTCATGCAGGTAACACGGCCAAGGATACGTTAGGGTGTATTCTTCCTGGTGATAACCGGAGAAAGGGTATGGTGTTGGATTCTCGTATATGGGAAGGACGGTTGATAAAGAAGATCATGGAAGCCCAGGAAAAGGGTGAATCAATCTGGATCACCATAGAATAATCTAAAATGGAGAGCTGGCACTTGTTGCATTGCCGGCTCTCTTTTATCGTTTGATTGCGCCCATGCGTAATGATAAACATGGCGTTTTTGCACGCCACGGAACAGGTGCTATTATGCGACAAATTATTGGTGCATGAAGGCGATTTGTCGCAATTTTCGGCGTTTGTCGCAACAACTCTGAACAAAATAGGGACAAAAAGTAGGAGGGGGAGCCACTCAACCTTATCTTTGTAATCTAAACATCAAGTTTACGTCCCAACCAGCAAAAAAAAGCGATAAAATATTATGTATATTGTTCAAGATTTTGTAACTTTGTGCCATATTATCCTTGCGGAGTATGGCAAACTCTCTGTCGAAACGGCTCACTTACCGTATCATGGCGGTTGTCCTGGTTATGATGACTATCATTGCCGGATTGGTGTATTATACAGTCAGGAAATATATGATTAACGAAGCCAAGGAGCGCTACCTGAATATTTTGCTCGAGAACCAACAGGAACTGCGGCGCCGTTTGTCTGACGTATATGTGGCCGCACGGAACAATGTGCACGACATTGAGCGCGATATTGACGATCCGGACAAGATGTTCGATCATCTGGAACGTCTGGTCAAGATAAACCCGAGCATCGTGTGCAGCTCGTTGATGTTCGAAAGGAACTATTATCCCAGCAAGGGTCGTGTGTTTATTCCCTGCGCCAGAAGAGATGAGGAAGGGAATGTGAGAAAGTCGGAGATTGACAGTACATACCATAGTTTATTCTACGATGAATGGTTTGATGAGCAGCTGAAAAAGGATGAGACCAACTGGTCGAAGGCCTACTTCGAGAACAAGTTGTTCGCTGGCGATCAGGAACAGCGTCTGCTGACCACCTTCACCATTCCCATCCACGACCATCAGGGTAGGCCTGTGGCTATTCTTTGTTCCGACATGTCGCTGGAAGACTTGCGAGAGCACATGATGGAAGATATTAAGGATGTGAACGACCGGCATGAAGCAGGACAGAAGCACCATTCGTATTTCTTTGTCATCGACCAGGAAGGCAACTATATCCTACATCCTGACAAAGCACGCATGATGACGCTCATCGACGAGAAGGTGGGTAGGATGATGCTGGCCAACCGAGGCACCTGTGTGACGGAGGTGGATGGCGTGAAGTCGCGCCTGTACTACCGCACCGTGAAGCACGTGGGCTGGGTGATGGTTATTGTGGCTCCCGAAGACGTGATCCTGTCGAAGGCACAGGTTCTGAACATCACCATCCTGACATTGATGCTCGCAGGACTGATAGCCATCTACCTGTTCTGCCGCCGTCAGATCAAGAAGACCACCCTTCCACTGCAACGATTCGCCCGCTCGGCTGAAGAGGTGGCCTTGGGTAACTTCTCTTCTACCTTGCCCGAAGCAAACGACTACGATGAGGTGCAGCAGCTGCATGATGCCTTCGCGAACATGCAGACATCATTGGCCACCTACGTGGATGAGCTCCAGAAAACCACCACGCAGAATGCTTCGCTGGAAAGGGAGTTGAAGATTGCGCACGACATCCAGATGGCCATGCTGCCGCAGACGCTGAATGCGCGACGCTCAGCACCTCCTGTGGATCTGTTTGCCTCGCTGACTCCTGCACGGGATGTGGGTGGTGACTTGTACGACTATTACCTGCGCGACAACCGATTGTTCTTCTGTGTGGGTGACGTCAGCGGCAAGGGAATGCCGGCTGCCTTGATGATGGCTATGATGCGCGCCTTCTTCCGTGGTGAGACACGAAGGGCCGAGAGGGCGGCTGACATTATGGAAACGATTAACCGCACCCTCAGTGAGGAATATACGTCGGGCTACTTCGTGACGATGTTCGTGGGTATTCTCGATGTGACAACGGGACATCTTGACTATTGCAATGCGGGACATGAGGCGCCGCTGCTCAGGGAGAAGAAGGGGGATGATGAGAAGGCCTCTTCTACATTCCTTCCTGTGAAACCGAACATTCCTGTAGGTGCTCTGACACAATGGGATTATGAGGGTCAGCAGACACAACTGCAGCCTGGCGACATGCTGTTCCTCTACACCGACGGACTGAACGAGGCCAAGAACATCAAAGGGGAGCAGTTAGGAAGGAAACGGGTGAAGGAGGTGGCCGACCAATACTATGACGACTCGGCCCAACAGCTGGTGGAGCACATGGAGGAGGTGGTGAAGCAACATGCCGGCGACGCCAAGCAGAGCGATGATATCACACTGATGGCGATTAAGTGGCCGCTGAACCCCAACGACCTCCAGACGCAGCAGGACAAGACATCGAAGAACCAACTGACCATTCGCAGTTCTATGGTGGACATGGCTTTACTGGAACCTTTCATTGCCAATGCAGTTGAACAGGGAGGTATCATCGATAAAGAGGCGAAACGCCTACGACTGGCTGTGGAGGAGGCTGTGGCAAACGTTATCTTCCATGGTAAGGCCACAAAGATCAGTCTTCAGGCAACAGTGGAAGACGATATGCTACTGCTCACCATCGACGACGACGGTATTCCGTTCGACCCCACGCAGACGTCAGTCACCGACCTCTCGGTGCCGGCCGACCAGCGGCCTCCGGGCGGTATGGGCATCATACTGCTGCACCAGATGACCGACGGACTGGCTTATCAGCGTGTCAACGGACATAACATCCTAACCATTAAGAAAAAGAGAACTCTGTAAATAAAAGGAAAGAATATGAATATTACGATTAACGAACAAGAAGGGAAACTGGTGGCTGTACTTGAAGGCGACCTTGACAATGTGGCCAGCACGCAGGCTGAACGTAACCTTGCACCGGTGTTTGACTGTACAGACAAAGATGTGGTGATAGACTGTACAGACTTGAACTACATCTCCAGTAGCGGTCTGCGCATCCTGCTTAACATCTACAAGCATACTCGTACCAACGGGCACAATGCCATTTTGAAAGGTCTGAAAGACGATGTGAAGGAAGTTTTCCAGATAAGCGGCTTCCTGCAATTGTTTATTACAGAATAATCATTGAGTTTACCTATGACCGAAGAAGAATTACAACAATTAAAAGAAGAGAATGCCGCCCTGAAAGGGGAAGTGGAGCGACTGAAGGACGAGCTGGTACGTATGGTGAGTCGTAACCTCGACTTGTCGGAACGACTGGAATATGACGTTGAACTGCGCCGCCGCACGGAGGTGGCCCGTGAGATTATGGAGGGGAACATTGAACGTCAGCGTAATGCCGACCTCCGCGATGACGGTCAGCTGATGGCACTCATCGAGATGAAGGTAGAGAAAGATCGTCCGCACCTGAAACCGGATTTCAATGCGGTGGCCTTGGCAGAGATGCTGGGTGTGAGTCAGGCCCGACTGGCTCAGCTGTTCCGTCATCAGACCATTCACCGCACGCCCGATGCGTATATCGACAACTTGCGTACGCTGGCTGCCTTGCGCCTGTTGCGCGAAAAGCCTAACTACACCATTGCGGTAGTAGCCGAAGAGGCGGGCTTCTCAAACGTACGCACGCTGCAGCGCCGCATCCAGGAAGCCATCGGTATGTCGCCCGTTGACTACCGACTGATGCTCACTCGCGACCTTTAACTTTGAACTTTGAACTTTGAGCTTTGAACTTTGAACTTTGAGCTTTGAACTTTGAGCTTTGAACTTTGAACTTTGAGCTTTGAACTTTGAGCTTTGAACTTTATGATATGACCATAGGCTTAGACCTTTGACCATTAAATTATATAAAATTACATAATAGTAATCATAAAGTTCAAAGTTCAAAGCTCAAAGTTCAAAAAAAAATAGTAAAGTAATCATAAAGTTCAAAGAAAATTCGTACTTTGGCTTCGCCGAAGTTACAATGCACTCGGCAATGCAAAGAAAAACAAGCTTTTCTTTTGCATTGCTCTCGTTTTTTAGTAACTTTGCAGCCGAATTGTAAAATCATGAGGAAATGATACTTGACAGAATAGAAGAACTTCTCAAGGAAGTGAACGAACTCTCTGCTACCAATGCAGAGGAAATAGAGGCTCTGCGCCTGAAATACCTGAGCAAGAAAGGTGAGATCAATGCTCTGATGCAGGAATTCCGTGATGTGGCTGCTGACCAGAAGAAGGCCGTTGGTATGAAGATCAACGAGCTGAAGCAGAAAGCCACTGAACGCATCAACAGTCTGCGTGAGGAGCTGACCACCGCTGAGGACAAAGGCGACATCGTTGACCTGACACGTTCGGCCTACCCCATCGAGCTGGGAACACGTCACCCGCTGACCATCGTACGCAATGAGATCATCGATATCTTCAAGCGTATGGGATTTGTGCTGGCCGACGGTCCTGAGGTGGAAGACGACCTCCATGTGTTCACCAAGATGAACTTCGCCGCTGATCATCCCGCCCGCGACATGCAGGACACATTCTTCGTGGAGCAGTCGGCTACGGGTGATGTAACGAAGAATATCCTTCTGCGCTCACATACATCAAGTGTTCAGGCACGTGTCATGGAACGTCAGCAGCCGCCCATCCGCATTATCTGCCCGGGACGTGTGTATCGTAACGAGGCCATCACAGCACGTGCCCACTGTTTCTTCCATCAGATTGAAGGACTGTATATCGACAAGAACGTGTCGTTTACCGATTTGAAGCAGGTGCTCCTGTCGTTTGCCCGTGAGCTGTTCGGTGCTGATACCAAGATCCGTCTGCGCCCCAGCTATTTCCCGTTCACGGAGCCCAGTGCCGAGATGGACATCTCCTGTCATATCTGCGGCGGTAAGGGCTGTGGCTTCTGTAAGCATACAGGATGGGTGGAGATCTTAGGCTGCGGTATGGTTGACCCGAACGTTCTTGAGCTCTGCGGTATCGACAGTAAGGTATATAGCGGCTACGCCTTCGGATTGGGTGTGGAGCGTATCACGAACCTGAAGTACCAGGTGAGCGATCTCCGTATGTTCTCCGAGAACGATACGCGGTTCCTGCGTGAGTTCGAAGCAGCACGATAGTTATTTCACCTTGATAATATCATCAAGATTGGTGGTCTGACTGAGAAACGGTTCGTATTTCAAGCCGTTTCTCAGTTTGTTTTTCTCCTCTTGTTCTTCTGGTGTTTCCAACAAAGAGGCGGGCTGAACGGTATTCATCCCGTAGCGTGTATTGATGCCGTCGGTGACTTTCATCAACCGGCGGTTCCTTTTGATCTCTTCGCCTGAGGAAGCAAAGAGATCCTGCTGCACAGCCTCATCGCTGATGATGTCTGCCAACACCACCCCTGCCCTTTTGTATTGGAAGTAAGGCAGAAACACCTTATCGAAAGCCTGCAGGGCTGCCTTGATGATGGCGGAGGTGTCGGCCGTTCCTTCCTGCATGTGCACGGTAAAGCCATTGGCATACTGATCCAGATCTTCACGGTGGCGGTTCGTATGAATGAACACGGTGACACTATGACACACACTATGCTGGTCGCGCAGCTTACGGGCAGCCGCCACGGCATAGTCGCGGATATAGTCACTGAGCTTGTTCCTGTCGGAAACCATATAAGTAAAGGTACGGGAGTGCATGATAGTTTGCTGCTTGGGGGGTGAACTGATATCTACAGCAGGTTTACCATGCAGCTCCATCCATGTGCGGACACCTGTTATATGGAAACGGTTCTGAATGAATGCTTGCGGTTTTTGCGCATAATCCCAAGCCGTATGAATACCCATCTGCTTCATCTTCGGTGCCGTACGCCACCCTACTCCCCACACCTCTTCAACAGGTAGGCCGCGCAGCGCCTTTTCCACATGCTCTTCCTCCAGTACGCAGATACCCTGATAGCCGTCGTACCGCTTAGCATACCAGGTGGCCACCTTGGCCAAGGTATAGGTATTGGCAATGCCGCAACTCACAGGAATGCCCGAGCCGTGCTCAATGGCTTCCTTAATGATGCCCACAAAAGAAACGATGTCCTCTCTTTTCTTCATCTCGGGTATGGTGGCGAAGAACTCATCCACGCTATACCTGCAGAACTGCCCCACCATGTCGAGTTCTTCCACAATGCTGACGATTCGACGGGAGATGTCCACATACTTAGTCAGATTGGCGGGAAACACCCTTACCTGATGTTTCTCGAGTACCTCCCTCACCTGAAACACCGGATTGCCGCGTTTCAGTCCGAGCGCCTTGGCCTCCTTGCTCAGTGCAAGGATAATACCGCCACCCGCCTCGTTGTAGTTAGCCACCACAACGGGCTTTCCCTTCAGTTCCGGTCGTAGCGACACCTCGCATGAGGCATAGAAACTGTTGCAGTCGATATGAAGGATGGTGGGACGGGACATAGACTATGTTCAGTATTGTCTTTTCCTCTTCAGTACCCAGGTGACCACTCCCCAGACGGTGAGGTTCATCATCGGAGTAACCTCGATGGGAGGGTATTTCCTGTTTCCGGATTTCAGCAGCACCTTATCACCTCGCTGCACGATGCGCTTGACGCAGAACTCATCATTAATCATGCAGATGGTAAGGTCTTTCTGCGAAGGATAGAGCGAGCGGTCAACGAGCAGCAGGTCGCCAGAGTCAATACCCTCGTCAATCATGGAGTCGCCCACAACACGCACGACAAACGTCGTGGCAGGATGGGTGACCAGCTCTTGGTTCAGGTCGATGGGAGGATTCATATAAGCATCCTGCACAGGTGACGGGAAGCCGGCATGTACCTTTGCCGCCTCCACGATATTCACCCGTAGCTGGGAATTCTGTTCCACGGGATAGAACTCCAGCTGACTCTTAACCTCTTCCTTCTTCATCGGTAATAGGTGATTGTTCCTCCATCGCTGTTACAGTACTTACGGAGAAGCGACTGGATGAACTGCGCATTGGCAGTGACCTGTTCCTCGTTCCCGTCGTACCCGTTGATCAGTGTCAGGAGATGGGTGGTATGGATATCTATCTTCGTCCGCTCATGGTCGCTGGTAGGTGTTCCCACGCCGCCTGTAGCGTCACGATACACCGGCAGACCCTCGATATTGATCTGTCCGCGGCCGATGCCCTCGTAGGGCTCGTCCTTCTTACCCACGCCCAATGTCAGCGTGTCGCCATGGAACTTATCTGCATCAAAGCCGCCGATGCTGTAACCGAAACGGATGCTGGCCAGGTTGATGAGGTCCACTAACGTATCAATCTGATACAGCTCCTTTCCCTGTAACATCCGTCGTATCAGCGCCTCAGCAGCAGGACGGTAACGACTGGGATCTTTTCCGCAGACCTTATACACCCGTCGGGTGGCCTCAATGGCCGACAGCTGTTTGATGCTCTCGGTGGTGAGGGTGGAACGATACTCCTCGCCCAGTGCATGAATCTCTTTCCAGAGTTCCTCGCAATAAGGCGTGTTCATGACCTGTGCCTCCACGGCGGCTCCTATGAAGCCGGGGCACACCTGTTCTATTTCTTGTGATACGATGATTTTCACTTGTTGTATTTATTCGTAATATCGTAATATCGTAACATCGTAATTGCTTAACTCTCGATCATCTGCAAAAATTCCTCTTCGCTCACGATGGGAATTCCTAACTTCTCTGCCTTCTGGAGCTTACTGGGTCCCATATTCTCTCCGGCAAGGATGAAGGACGTCTTGCCACTGATGCTCCCCACATTCTTACCGCCATGCTGCTCGATCATCATCTTATACTCATCACGACTATGCTTGGCAAAGACTCCGCTGATAACAATGCTCTTGCCCGCCAGCTTATCAGTGACGCCCTGTATCTGCTCTTCGCTCAGGCTCATCTGCACACCATACTGGCGCAGGCGGTTGATGATCTCCATGTTCTGCGGATGACGGAAATACGACTGCACGCTCTTGGCAATCACCTCACCGATTCCCTCCACTTCCTGCAGTTCCTCCATCGAGGCGTTCATCAAAGCATCCATCGTCTTGAAATGACGAGCCAGCAGTCGTGCAGAGGTCTCGCCAACAAAGCGGATGCCCAAGGCAAACACCACCCGTTCGAACGGCACTTGGGTGGAATGCTTGATGCCGTTGACAACATTCTCAGCCGACAAACGGCGGTTCTTGTTACCACCTGTAATCTGGGCAACGGTGAGGTCGTAGAGGTCGGCCACGTTGTGGATGATTCCACGACTCCAGTATTCATCCACCGTCTCAGGACCAAGCGACATGATGTTCATGGCCTTTCGCGAGATAAAATGCTCGATGCGCCCCTTGATCTGCGGCGGGCAACCCGCATCGTTAGGACAGTAATGGGCGGCCTCGCCTTCATAGCGCACCAGCTTAGCACCACATTCAGGACAATGGGTGATGAACTGCACAGGCTGTGCGATGATGGGACGCTGGTCGAGATCCACCCCCACGATCTTCGGGATGATCTCCCCACCCTTCTCCACATAGACATAGTCGCCGATATGCAAGTCGAAACTGCGGATGAAGTCCTCGTTGTTCAGTGTGGCGCGTTTCACGGTTGTTCCTGCCAACTGCACAGGGTCCATATTGGCCACTGGCGTGACTGCCCCTGTACGACCCACCTGATAAGTCACCTCATTCAGTCGGGTACAAGCCCTTTCCGCCTTGAACTTATAGGCAATGGCCCACCGCGGACTCTTTGCCGTGAAACCCAAGGCACGTTGCTGTCGCTGTGAGTTCACCTTCAGTACGATACCGTCCGTGGCTACTGGCAGGTTCTTGCGTTCCGTGTCCCAGTAGCGGATGAAGTCGTATATCTCCTGCAGCGTCTTTACCTTCCGCATGCCCTGTGAGATTTTGAAGCCCCATGAGGCCGCAGCCTGGAGGTTCTCATAATGACCATCGCTTGGCAGTTCTTCTCCCAATAAATAATAAAGGTAGGCGTCCAGCTGTCGTGAAGCCACCAGTTCCGACTTCTGACTCTTCAGTGTTCCGCTGGCGGCATTGCGGGGATTGGCGAACAAAGGCTCCTCGGCCGCTTCACGCTCGGCATTCAACCGTTCGAACACCACCCACGGCATGAGGATCTCGCCACGGATCTCAAACTCCTGCGGATAGGCGTTGCCCGTAAGCACCAACGGGATGCTGCGGATGGTCTTCACATTCTCCGTCACATCATCGCCTTGCACCCCATCCCCACGAGTAACGGCACGAATCAGTCTGCCGTTCTCGTAGGTCAGCGAGATACTCAGTCCGTCGTATTTCATCTCACAGCACACGTCGAAGTCATCACCGCCCAGTCCTTTCTTGACACTCTCGTACCATTCAGCCACCTCCTGCTCACTGTAGGTGTTGGCCAGTGAGAGCATGGGGTATTTATGCGCCACCTGACGGAATTCCTGGTTCAGGTCGCTCCCCACCCTTTGGGTTGGCGAGTTCGGGTCGTACAACTCCGGATGCTTCGCCTCCAGGTCCTGCAGTTCCCGCATCAGACGGTCAAACTCCTGATCGTCGATGGTGGGCTGGTTCAGCACATAGTAACGGTGATTATGCTCATGCAGCTCCTGTCGTAACTGCTCTATTCTTTGTTTCTCGTCCATAGGTGACTCTCTTTCAGTACAAATCCTGTTTTGTGTGCAAAGATATATAAAAAAAGCGAGACACGACAGGAATAGCCTACAAAAATAATGCGTATTTCTTCACGAATTATTTTGTCATTCGAAGGAAAAGAGTTACATTTGCAGAAAAATACATGACATGGAATTGATCAAGGATTTCAGTGAACTGAGTGAGCGACTGCAAAAAGGTAAACGTTGCAAGGTGGTGGCTGTGGAAGCCATAGACGACCATTCCCGCGAAGCCATTGAAAGGGCTGAGCAGGAAGGCTGGGCAGAAGTGAAGAACATTCATCTTTCTTCTGTGGAAGAATCGGCAGCAGAAGCCGTGAGATGTATCCGTCGCGGCGAGGCCGAGGTGGTGATGAAAGGTATCCTGAATACCGATGTCCTGCTGCGTGCCATCATCAACAAGGACAACCGTGAAGAGGGGTTGCTGCCTGTTGGTAATGTGCTCTCGCATGTGAGCGCCATGCAGATTCCCGCCTACCATAAGATGCTCTTCATGAGCGACGCAGCCGTTATCCCCTTCCCCACGCTGGAACAGCGCATCTCCATGATACGCTATGTCATTCAGCTGTGTCGTGTCTATGGCATTGATCAGCCACGTATCGCCTTGATTCACTGTACGGAGAAGGTATCTCCCAAGTTCCCCATCACCTTGGATTACCAGAAGATTGTGGAGATGTGCCAGGCGGGTGAGTTCGGTAATGCCATCATTGACGGACCCAGCGACCTGAAATGCGCGGTTGACAAGGAATCGGCCGACATCAAAGGCATCAAGAGTCCGCTGGAAGGTAATGCCGACGCAGTGATCATGCCTGATATTGAGGCAGCCAACGTGTATTACAAGGCCATCACAGCCTTCACCGACACGAAGCTGGCCGTAGGACTGCAGGGCACCAGCTGTCCTGTAACCCTTACATCCCGTGCCGACTCCGCAGAGACGAAGTACAACAGTCTGGCTATGGCCTGTCTGCAGGTTCTTGCTGATAAGTAAGGAACAGCAGACAGGTACGTGCCTGACCTGTACCCAAGAACAAGCACCTAACAACATAACATTATAAAACGATGAGAATTTTAGCTATTAACCCAGGAATGATCTCCACCAAGATCGGTGTGTTCATTGATGAAGACTTAGAGTGGCATTCCACCATTAACCACCCCTTTGACGAACTGTGTCAATATCCGTTCATCATGGATGAGTTCCCCTATCGCAGGGAGAAGCTTGTTGAGGAGCTGGAACGGAACGGATACAAGCTCGACTTCGATGTGGTGGTGGGCCGCGGTGGCTTGGTGAAGCCTATTGAGAGCGGTGTGTATGAACTGAACGACAAGGTGATTGAAGACACCCGTCATCCCCGTATGCACCATGCCTGTAATCTCGGTCCACTGCTCGCCTTGAGTCTGGCCAAGGAGATTCCAGGCTGTCGTGCCTTCACCGTTGACCCCGGTGTAGTGGACGAGCTTGATGATATAGCCCGCATTACGGGTCTGCCGGAGATGCCTCATCAGACCATCTGGCACGCCTTGAACCAACGGGAGATTGCTAAACGCTACTGTAGGGAACACGGTGTGAAATACGAAGAGCAGACACTCATCGTTACCCATATGGGAAGCGGAATCTCTTTCGCCCTTCACCATAAAGGACGCGCCATTGAATGTTCCGACGCACTGGGCGGTCACGGTCCTTTCACCCCCTCACGCACCGGTACCCTTCCCTCTGCCCAGCTCATCAAGTTGTGCTACAGCGGGAAATACACCGAGGAGGAGATGCTGCGGAAGATCAACGGGCACAGCGGTCTGACAGCCCATCTGGGTACGAACGATGTGCGGGAAGTGGAGAAGCGTATCCAGCAAGGTGACGCACATGCCAAGCTGGTGCTCGACGCCATGATCTACCAGCTGGCACGTTATCTCGGCTCGCTGGCTCCGGTTACGAACGGTCATGTGGACGCCATCATCCTTACTGGCGCTATCTCGCAGAGCAAATATGTGACAGATGCCCTCAAGGAACGACTCAGCTACCTGGCTCCCGTCTATGTCTATCCTGGCGAAGATGAGCTCACTGCACTGGCACATAATGCCTATAGGGCCATGACCGGACAGGAGGGAATCAAGGAATACACATAAGGTGTTCTCGCGTTTTAGGTATTTTTAAACATTAAAATCCTATTTCTTAACAAAATTATCGTACCTTTGCAAACATGAGAATTGACATCATTACCGTTCTGCCGGAGATGATAGAAGGTTTTGTGCAGGAATCGATTCTTGCCAGGGCGCAGAAGAAAGGATTGGCTGAGATTCACCTGCACCAGCTACGCGACTATACCCTCGATAAATGGAGACGCGTTGATGACTATCCCTATGGTGGATTTGCAGGCATGGTGATGCAGATAGAACCTATAGACCGCTGCATCTCTGCCTTGAAAGCAGAGCGCGACTACGACGAGGTGATCTTCACGTCGCCCGACGGTGAGCCGTTCAACCAGCATGTGGCCAACGACCTGTCGCTGAAGGAGAACATCATCATCCTGTGCGGTCATTATAAAGGTATCGACCAGCGTGTGCGTGATCATCTGATTACCCGCGAGATCAGCATTGGCGACTATGTCCTTACGGGCGGTGAACTGGCTGCTGCCGTGATGACAGATGCCATTGTAAGAATCATTCCCGGTGTGGTGGGCGATGAGCAGAGCGCATTGTCAGACTGCTTCCAGGATGATCTGCTGGCGGCTCCCATCTATACCCGTCCTGCGGAATACAAAGGATGGAAGGTGCCGGATATCCTGCTGAGCGGTCATGAAGCCAAGATCAAGCAGTGGGAGATGGACCAAGCGCTGGAGCGTACACGACTGTTGCGCCCTGACCTGCTCGAAGATCCGTCATCCAATCAATGACCCTACTAACATTTTATATTAACTAAAAACTTTCATTATGAGTAAAGTAATCGAAAAACCTCAGTTGTCTTTCTCCGAGGCCTTGCGCGAAGCAAGAGGCAAGTTGTTACAGTTTAATGGACGCTCACGCCGTTCCGAGTTCTGGTGGTGTGCTTTGGCACTTCTCATCGCCAACTTCATATTGAACCTGATTCCGTTCATCGGTGGACTGGTTGCACTTGTTCTTTCATTACTGATGATACCACTCGCCTTCCGTCGTCTGCACGATAGCGGTCATAGTGGATGGTGGCTGGGAGCATACATGATCATTTCTTTCATCTACGCATGCTTACTTGGTTCTGCCATATTCTCTGTGGTTACCGGGAATGCTTCAGATACAACAGAATTGCTCCAGAGTGTCATATCCTCATTCGGCAACCCGCTGGTGCTGATTACAGGATTTGTATGTTTCATCTTAGGTATCATCATCCTCGTATTCCTGCTTCAGGACAGTAAGTTCGGTCCCAACAAATATGGTGAGTCACCGAAATATGTTACCGTTGACGATCAGGCAGCAGGCGCAAAGGCTGAGCAGTCTGACTTTGACAAAGGTATTGAGAAAGTAGGTGATACGATTGACAATATCGCAGAGGCTGCTCAGGATAAGGCTGAGGACCTTGCCGGAAAGGCCAAGGAAAGCGCCAGCGACCTTGTTGACAAGGCCAAAGATGTGGCAGAGAACGTGGCTGACAAGGCCAAGGATCTGACAGAAAAGGCCAAGGACGCTATCGACTAACAACAGATTTATCTGATACATGTAGGAGGCTGCGTCTTTTGACCCAGCCTCCTCACTATTCCATAAACATATTATATATAAGCAACGTATCTATGTTCCAACAAAATGTGTACATTAACCGGCGTACTGAACTCAAGCAGTTATTGAAAAGCGGTATCGTCATTCTTTTCGGCAACAACGAGTCGCCATGCAACTATCCCAACAACGGGTATTACCCCTTCCGGCAGGATTCCTCTTTCCTGTACTATTTCGGACAAAGGAGAGACGGACTGGTAGGTGTCATCGACATCGACGAGAATCAGGAGATGCTTATCGGTGATGATATCGATATCGAGGACATCGTATGGTATGGAAGTGTTGACAGCGTGAGCGATCTGGCTGCCCAGGTGGGTATCAGTCGTACGGCTCCCATGAAAGAGCTGCAGGTAATCTGCGACGAGGCCAAGAAGAAGAAGAACCGCAAGATTCATTTCCTTCCGCCCTACCGTCACGACAACATGATCCAGATCATGGATCTGTTAGGTATTCATCCCGACAAGCAGAAAGAGGCGGCTTCGGTGGAGCTGATCAAGGCCATTGTGAAGATGCGACAGTGCAAGTCGGACATCGAGATTGCGGAGATTGAGAAGGCTTGCGCCATTGGTTATCAGATGCATACCCATGCCATGCGGCTTACCAAGCCCGGACTGACGGAGAAATATATCGGCGGTCAGGTAGATGGTATGGCTCACTCCTTGGGCGAGCATGAGAGCTTCGCCACCATCTTCACCCAACATGGTGAGATCATGCACGGCAATCCTTCGTACAACCTGTTGGAAAACGGTCGACTGGCTTTGTGTGATGCGGGTGCTGAGAACCGCGAGGGCTACTGCTCCGACCATACCCGCACCTTCCCTGTCAACGGGAAGTTCAGTCAGCGACAGCTGGAGATATACAGCATCGTGGAAGCCTGTCACGACTATGCCTTGGAGGTTGCCAAACCGGGTGTGCGCTGGTATGATGTGCACATGAATGTCTGTAGACTGATGACCGACCGTTTGAAAGAACTCGGTTTGATGAAGGGCGACACTGAAGAGGCTGTTCAAGCTGGTGCCCATGCCATGTTCCTGCCCCACGGACTGGGACATATGATGGGTATGGACGTGCACGACATGGAAGGATTAGGACAGATCTATGTGGGCTTCGATGAGGAGACACAACCCAGCACACAGTTCGGAACCAATGCCCTGCGCTGTGGGAAACGACTCCAGGAGGGATTCGTGATGACCGACGAGCCGGGCATCTACTTCGTCCCTGCACTGATAGACGACTGGCGTTCTCAGGGCTTGCACAAGGACTTCCTCAACTACGACCTGCTGGAGACCTACAAGGACTTCGGTGGCATACGCATCGAGGATGATATCCTGATTACCAAGGACGGCTGCCGCTTCCTCGGTAAGGAACGTATCCCGTATCATCCCAAGGATGTGGAGGAGTTCATGCAGAATAATCATTAATCATTAAAATAACTCATTATGAAAAAAGTATTTGCACTCGCGCTGGTTGCATTGATCAGCAGCAGCGCTATGGCACAGGAGAAGAAAGAAGGGGCAACAGATCCCAACAAGCCTGTGTTCACTACGATTAAGGAAATTCCCATCACCAGTATTAAGAACCAAAACAGAAGCGGTACCTGCTGGAACTTCTCTACCCTTTCGTATTTCGAGGCTGAGATCCTGAAGAAAACCGGTAAGACCTACAATCTGTGCGAGTCGTTTGTTTGTAACAAGACCTATATGGACCGTGCCATTCAGGTGGTTCGTCTGCATGGTGACTGTCAGTTTGCTCAGGGCGGTAGTGCCTACGACCCCCTCTTCTGTCTGCAGAACTACGGTATCTGTCCTGAGGAGGCTATGCCCGCAGCAGGTAGTCTTTATGGCGACACCCTGTTCAACTTCAATGAGTTCTTCTCATTGCTGGAGCCCTATGTGGATGCTGTAGCCCGAAACAAGGCCAAGAAGATCAGTAACCAGTGGAAGGTGGGCTTCCAGGGAATCCTCGACGCTTACCTCGGTAAGTGCCCGGAGAACTTCACCTATCAGGGAAAGAGCTATACTCCGCAGTCGTTCGCTGCCAGTCTGGGCCTTGACTTCGACGATTATGTAACCGTAACCAGCTACACCCATCATCCGTTCTACACACGTTTTGCCGTGGAGGTACAGGACAACTGGCGCAACCCGCTGTCATGGAACCTTCCGATGGACGAGATGATGCGTATCATCGACAACGCCATCGAGCAGGGCTATACCGTTGCCTGGGGCGGTGATGTATCGGAAGACGGCTTCACCCGTCAGGGATTGGCTTACGCCATCGACAACAAGGCCGCAGAAACCAGTCTTGCCGGTAGCGACATGGCCAAGTGGCTGAAGCTTACTGCTGCCGCCAAGAAGAGTCAGATTGACGCTATGGGCTGCACTGTTCCTGAGATTACTCCTACCCAGGAGATGCGCCAGGAGCGCTTCGACAACTGGGAACTGACCGACGACCATGGTATGCTGATCTACGGTATTGCCAAGGACCAGAACGGTAAGGAGTATTATATGGTGAAGAACTCTTGGGGTGAGACCGGCGAGTATAAGGGTATCTGGTACATGACCAAGGCCTTTATCGCCGCTAACACCATGGACTACATGGTGAACAAGAATGCCATTCCCAAGGATATCCGTAAGAAGCTGGGCATCTAATCACTGAAAACAAAAGTGTTTTTCATAGATAAACAGAGTGTTTTTCATAGATAAACAAAGTGTTTTTCATCAATAAACAGAGTGTTTCTGACTTAGAAACACTCTGTATTTGTCTTTGACACACTCTAAAACTTTGTTAAAGTGTCTTTTATTTCGTTTTTATTTGCTATCTTTGACCGCGGTTTGTTGTAATATGCCTCATTCCGTCTACGTCGAGAAAGAAAATAAAAATAATATAAATGCATTTTAAATGGAATTATCAATCACCATCACCAGAAGAAAAGGAAGCAGCTGAAGCGCTGGGAACCAAGATGAGCATCAGTCCTATCTTGGCCCAGATACTCATCAAACGCGGCATAACCACTGAATCAGCCGCTAAACGATTCTTCCGCCCGCAGCTCAACGATCTCATCAACCCATTCCTGATGAAGGATATGGACGTAGCCGTAGATCGATTGAACGATGCCATGGGACGCAAAGAACGCATTTTGGTTTATGGTGACTACGATGTAGACGGATGCACCGCAGTAGCATTGGTGTATAAGTTTCTGCAGCAATTCTATTCAAATGTTGACTACTATATCCCCGACCGCTATGATGAGGGGTATGGTGTCAGCAAGAAAGGAATTGATTTTGCTTACGAGACAGGTGTTAAACTGATTATCATCCTCGATTGCGGTATCAAGGCTATCGATGAAATAGCCTATGCCAAGAGTCGGGGTATTGATTTTATTATCTGCGACCACCACGTGCCCGACGAGGTAATGCCGCCGGCCGTGGCTATTCTGAACCCTAAGCGGGAAGACGATTCCTTCCCTTTCAAGCATCTGTGCGGTTGTGGCGTAGGGTTCAAGTTCATGCAGGCCTTTGCCAAGAACAACGGCATTCCCTTCTCTAATCTGATTCCCCTACTCGACTTCGTGGCAGTGGCCATCGCTGCTGATATCGTGCCCGTGACTGACGAGAACCGCATTCTCGCCTTCCACGGATTGAAGCAGCTGAACCAGAACCCGAGTATCGGTCTGAAGGCTATTATTGATATCTGCGGACTGAACGGCAGGGATATCTCCATGAGCGATATCGTGTTCAAGATCGGTCCGCGCATCAATGCCTCCGGACGTATGGAGAATGGTAAGGAATCGGTGGATCTGCTGGTGGAGAAGGATTTCGGCGTTGCCCTGAAGAAAGCCAAGCACATCAACCAATATAACGAGCAGCGAAAGGATATCGACAAGCAGATGACCGAGGAGGCCAACCAGATTGTGGCCCGCATCGAGAGTCAGAAGCGCCATTCAAGTATTGTGCTCTACGATGAGAACTGGAAGAAGGGCGTGATTGGTATCGTGGCCTCACGACTCACTGAAATCTATATCCGTCCTACGGTGGTGCTTACCCGTGAGGACGAGTTCGCCACAGGCTCTGCCCGTAGTGTAACAGGCTTTGATGTCTATTCAGCCATCAAGAGCTGTCGCGACCTCTTGGTGAACTTCGGCGGTCATACCTATGCAGCCGGTCTTACGTTGTTGTGGAAGGATGTACCTGAGTTCCGCCGCCGTTTCCAGAAATATGTGGAGGAGCATATCCAGCCCGAACAGATCGAGGCCATCCTCGACATCGATGCGCAGGTTGACTTCAAGGATATCACCCGAAAGCTGCACAACGACCTGAAGCGGTTCGGTCCGTTTGGTCCTAACAACCAGAAGCCGCTGTTCTGCACCATTGATGTATATGACTTCGGTACGAGCAAGGTGGTGGGACGCGAACAGGAGCACATCAAGCTGGAACTGGTTGACTCACGGTCGAACAATGTGATGAACGGCATTGCCTTCGGTCAGAGCGGTTCTGCCCGCTACATCAAGAGCAAACGCAGTTTCGACATTGCCTATACCATCGAAGACAATATCTACAAGCATAACGACGTACAGCTCCAGATAGAGGATATCCGACCGGCAGAAGAAGAATGATAGACTACGTATCCATCCTCCGCCATTATTGGGGTTATCCTGACTTCCGCGGTATTCAACGGGAAATCATCGAGAGCATCGGTGCCGGCAAAGACACGCTGGGACTGATGCCAACAGGTGGTGGCAAGTCCATTACCTTCCAGGTGCCTGCCATGGCACAGGATGGTGTGTGTGTTGTCATCACTCCCTTGATTGCGCTGATGAAAGATCAGGTGGCTCATCTGCGGAAGATAGGTATTCTTGCTGCCGCCATCTACGGCAGTATGCGCCATGAGGAGATTCTTGCCACGTTGGAGAACTGTGTCTATGGTGGCGTCAAGATCCTGTATGTATCGCCTGAGCGGTTAGGTTCGGAACTGTTCCAGACCAAGCTGCGGCACATGCGCGTCAGCTTCATCACGGTAGATGAAGCCCACTGCATCAGTCAGTGGGGCTATGATTTCCGTCCTTCTTACCTGAAGATTGCTGATATCAGGAAGATCAAGCCCGGTGTTCCCATCCTTGCCCTTACGGCCACGGCCACACCAGCTGTCATTGACGATATTCAGGAACAGCTGCATTTCCAGGAGAAGAACGTCTTCCGCATGAGCTTTGAACGGAAGAACCTGGCCTACATCGTACGGAATGCCACCGACAAGGAACAGCAGCTGCTTCATATCCTGCAATCTGTTCCGGGATGTGCCATTGTCTATGTGCATAGTCGTAGGCGCACCAAGGAGATAGCCGACTACCTGTTGAAGGCTGGTATCCCTGCCCTTTCGTACCATGCAGGACTCGACAGTGTGGTGCGCGATGAGCGGCAACATGAGTGGCACGATAACCGTGTGCGTGTCATGGTGGCCACCAATGCCTTCGGTATGGGAATCGACAAGCCCGATGTCAGAACCGTGATTCACATGGACTGTCCGAACTCTCTTGAAGCATATTTCCAGGAAGCCGGTCGTGCTGGACGCGACGGGAAGAAATCATACGCCGTTCTGCTCTATAACGACAGTGATGAACGGAAGCTCAAGAAGAGAATCTCGGAGAACTACCCGGAAAAGGAGGCCATCAGGAAGGTGTATGAGCACCTCGCCTACTTCTACCAGATTGGTGAAGGCAGCGGGGCTGGCACTTCTCATGAATTCAATATCGACAAGTTCTGTCATGCTTTCAGACATTTCCCCATTCAGGTTGATTCTTCCCTGAAGATCCTGATGCGCTCGGGATATATCGAGTATTCGGAAGAGAAGGAGAATAAGGCGCGTGTGCATTTCATTATCGACAGGAATGATTTCTACCAACTGGAATCGCTCACGCCCAATGAGAGCAATGTCATCACTGCCCTGCTGAGGAACTATGGAGGATTGTTCAGCGATTTTGGGTATATTGATGAGAGTTTCGTGGCGCAGCAGGCGGGTCTGCAAACGCAGCAACAGGTGTATATGATCCTGAAGAACCTCTCCGACAAGCATATCCTGCAGTTTATTCCACAACGGAAAACACCAGTCATTACCTACACCCAACGAAGGGAAGACCCTGAGCGTGTGATCATTCCACCAGAGGTGTATGAGCTGCGGAAGGAGCAGTTCACACAGCGCATTGCCAGCGTCATCAACTATGCCAAGAACCAGAAGATCTGCAGGAGTCGTATGCTACTTGACTACTTCGGGGAAGAGCATTCCGATAACTGTGGTCAGTGTGATGTCTGTTTGAATCACCGTAACGATCACCTGTCTGATGACCAGATAGAAATGGCCAAGAAAAATATCCTATCCTTCTTGGCCGATGGTAAGGAGCATTGGATTCATGAACTGAACAAGCTCCCCTTATCTACCGATCTCATTGATACTGCCCTTCAACATCTTGTGGATGAGGAACAAATCAAGCTTGAAGGCAGCAAAGTGAGTAAGCAGAATCTGTAGTTTTGCTAGTACCAAGGCTTGAAACAGATTCAACCAAGACAAAAAGAGAGCGGACCATCAAGTCCGCTCTCCCTATATACACAAGTAAGAATCTCATTAGTTGTTCTCAGGACGCAGCTGGCGAACCACTGCACCTGCACGCCACATCTCCTGATTGCGCATAGCTTCGAGCTCCTTCTCCAGCCCCTCACGGTAGTCGGGCTTAGAGTTAGAATCGATAGAGATCTGTGCCTCAGTACCGTTTTTCACACTCTCGTAGAGTTGCTGCATCACCGGCTTGATGGCATCATGGAATCTTGGAGCCCAGTCGAGCGCACCACGCTGTGCGGTAGTAGAACAGTTAGCATACATCCAGTCCATACCCTTGGCGCCGAACAACGGACCTAAGCTCTGGGTGAGCTCCTCAACGGTCTCGTTGAAAGCTTCCGAAGGAGAGTGTCCATTCTCGCGGAGCACCTCATACTGAGCCAGCAGCAGACCCTGGATAGCACCCATCAGTGAGCCACGCTCACCTGTCAGGTCGGAAGTAGCCTCACGCTCGAAGGTGGTCTTGAACAGATAACCAGCACCGATACCGATACCGAAGGCAAGTGTCTTCTCCTCAGCCTTGCCAGAAGCATCCTGATAAACAGCATACGAGCAGTTCAGTCCGCGTCCCTCGCAGAACATGGTGCGGAGAGAGGTACCAGAGCCCTTAGGAGCCACGAGGATTACGTCCACATCCTTGGGAGGAACAACGCCTGTACGGTCGCTCCAATTAATGGCAAAGCCATGAGAATAATACAGGGTCTTACCCGGGGTAAGGTATTTCTTGATGGTCGGCCACACCTGAATCTGACCGGCATCAGAGAGCAGCATACACAAGATGGTACCCTTCTCGGCTGCCTCCTCGATAGAGAAGAGGGTCTTACCGGGAACCCATCCGTCGGCCACAGCCTTCTCGTAGGTCTTGCCCTGACGCTGACCAACAATCACGTTGAAGCCATTGTCGCGCAGGTTACAAGCCTGACCAGGTCCCTGAATACCATAACCGATCACTGCGATGGTTTCGTTCTTTAATACTTCACGAGCTTTCTCAAGTGAGAACTCCTTACTGGTGACTACTGTTTCGATAACGCCACCAAAATTCATTTCTGCCATAATAGCTAAATAATTATAATGTTATACATATCCCTTGCGTACCATGCCAGTCCTACTCGAGAACCGTCGTCTTGTCGGTGCGCCCAGAACCTGCTCGAAGTCCCGGCGAGGGCGTTAACTGATAAATCGCTGCAAAATTACGCAAAAACATGCGGAACACAAAATAAATCGCTGGTTTTCTTCTTATTAGGGTAAGAAGATGATCTTACAACGACAGCACTCCACATCATTATTCTTACAGATACGGATGCAGAACTCGTTATCGGCAGTCTGCTCCCTATAGAACGACAGCTGATCTCCCTGATGAGCCTCAGCCACGTAGGCAATATCGAAACGGCGGATGCGATGGTTGCGGTACCAGTCGAGATCCCAGAGGTCGAGCACATGCTCGATATACTTCACGGAATTGATATGACCGTTGATATCCACATCGTTGTATTGCGTATCGATGGTTCTGACAAACTCAGCACGCTCGTCCATCTTCACCCTGGACAGTCTGTCCATGGGATTCACCTTGTCCTTCTCCACCCAATTCATCAAGTCACCATCGTGGATATCCATCAGACTGCATGGCTGACGTGTTTCCGTATCGATCATCGCCCAGATGCTGCGGCCATAACCATACACCTTACCATCTTCTCCCACCACACGGAAGTTACGGTTGGTGAAATAACGCATGGCACTCTCCACCCATGTCTCTATGGTGAATGTGGTGTACATCTCGGGCATCTCGTCCATCTCGATAGCTAAGCGCGACAACACCCACGCACGGTTCACCGAGAGCAGGTATTTCATGCCGAAACCACGGTCGTTGGAATGGAAATCAGCGGCATTCAGCATATGGTTGCCGAGGTGGCCCATGAAGAGGCGCTGACTGAAATCACAATGAAACGGCTCAGCCAGGAACCGGTATGCTCCTACCTTATCCATGTCGCTCCCTTTCTTCCAAGAACTCGCTCACCTGCTCCTGCATGCCTCGGGTTACTGCAATTCGTCCGGAACGGGTATATTGCAATACGCAGCCAAAGGCATCAAGCGCACGGAAGAGATCGATGATTTCCTCGGTCACACCGTATTTCATCACGATGGTATAGGTAGGGTTCACTTCAATGATCTGACCATCGAAGCGACGGACGGTTCTCGAAATCTCAGGATTCTCCAGCACCTTCTGCGTGGTGAGCTTATACAATCCCGACTCACGGATAAAGAGCTGATCATCAGTGAAGTAAGTAGCCTTCACCACATCGATCTTCTTCTCTATCTGTCGGACAATCTTCACAATCTGGTCTTCATCGCTCCATGCGGTGATGGTGTATTTATGAACGCCAGGAATACTGGAGGCCGACACGTTCAGACTCTCGATATTCACCTGACGACGGGTGAATACGGCGGTTACCTGATTCAGGATACCCGCGATATTCTCGGAATAAACCAACAGGGTATATAGTTTCTTCTCTTCCATATACTTATTGCGGTAGCAAATTATTCACTATTAATTATACGCTGATTGAAAGCATCATATCATCCACATTCATACCCGGAGGCGTCATCGGCAGCACATCATCGTCTTCAAGGATGGCACACTCAAGGATGAACGGTCCCTTTGTAGAGAGCATCTTCTGTACGGCCTCTGTCAGATCCTTACGGTCAACCACGGCCTGATAAGGAATGCTGTAGCCCTTGGCAATCAGCTCATAGCAAGGATTCTTCATCCGGGTGAATGACTTACGTCGTTTCCAGAACATATCCTGCCACTGACGTACATTTCCCAGGTAGTTGTTGTTCATCAAGATCATCTTCACCGGAGCCTGCTGTTCCATGATGGTGCCCAATTCCTCGATGCACATCTGGAATCCACCATCGCCCATGAAACAGCAAACGGTGCGTTCAGGTGCACCAAAGGTGGCGCCTATAGCGGCAGGCATACCATAGCCCATGGTGCCAAGACCACCGCTGGTACAGATGCTGCGCTGTTTGGGGTATTTGAAGTATCGGGTGGCAAAGAGCTGGTTCTGACCCACATCAGTAACCAGAACAGCATCGCCCTTGGTAGCCTCAGCCACTGCATTCACCACCTCACCCATCAGCAGCGGACCTTCAGTGGGATGAATGGCAGGTTCGATAACCTTCTCACGCTCTTTCTCCTGTAACGGTTTGAACGAGTCGCGCCATTCCTGATGATTCCCTTGTTCGATAAGTGCAGTGATGGCAGGAAGCGATTCCTTACAGTCGGCTATCACGGCCACATCGGCCTTCACACACTTGTCAATCTCGCTGTGGTCGATATCCAGATGAATAATCTTTGCCTGCTTGGCGTAGGTCTTCGTATTACCCGTCACACGGTCGCTGAAACGCATACCGATGGCAATGAGGACGTCGCATTCCTGCTCTTTGATGTTCGGTGCATAGTTTCCATGCATACCCAGCATACCCACATTCAGCGGATGAGTGGAAGGAAGGGCAGAAAGACCCAGCATGGTACGACCTGCGGGAATATCTCCCTTCTCGAGGAACAGTCTGAGTTCCTCCTGTGCGTTACCCAGCTCAACCCCCTGTCCTACAAGTGCCAACGGCTTCTTAGCCTGACGAATCAAGGTAGCTGCCTCTTGCACGGCATTCATATCCAGCTTCGGATAAGCCACGTAGGAACGGATGGAATGAACATGCTGTGGTTCGAATTCCACTAACTCAGTCTGCGCATTCTTGGGGAAATCTAGCACGACGGGGCCTGGACGACCGCTGCGAGCGATATAGAAAGCTCTGGATACTGCCCAGGCGATATCCTCCGCATGACGAATCTGGTAGCTCCATTTCGAGATAGGCTGCGCCACACCTACGAGGTCAACCTCCTGGAATGCATCTGTTCCCAAGGCAGCGATAGGTACCTGACCGGCAATGACCACTATCGGTGTGGAGTCGAGCATGGCATCTGCCACACCCGTCAGGGTGTTTGTAGCACCAGGACCACTGGTTACCAGTGCCACACCCACATCACCACTCACCCTTGCAAAGCCTTCTGCGGCATGTGTGGCAGCCTGCTCGTGGCGCACAAGGATATGGTCGAATGCTTTTTTCTCGCCTCGGGTATAATCATACAAGGCATCATATACAGGCATGATACTGCCGCCTGGATAGCCGAAAATGGTTTTCACCCCTTCGGCTTTCAGTGCCAGCATCAATGCTTCTGATCCTGTGATCTTTTCTTTTGCCATAGTTTCTGATTTATACTAGTTGTACTAGTGTTACTAGTATTACTAGGTTTACTAGCGTTACTAGGTTTTCCTATTCAATGATTCTAATGCCACCCTTATCTGCCGAGCTAACACTCTGGGCATATGCACGCAGTGCCTTAGACACCACACGGTTACGTTTCAGCGGCTGCTGCGGACGGGCGGCCAGTTCCTCGTCAGAGAGTTTCACGTTGATGCTCCGCGAAGGAATATCGATGACGATGATATCACCATCCTTGATCTTACCGATATTTCCTCCGTTGGCTGCCTCAGGCGAGATATGTCCGATGCTCAGACCAGAGGTACCACCAGAGAAACGGCCGTCGGTAATCAGGGCACACTCCTTACCCATATGCATACTCTTGATATATGAGGTGGGATACAGCATCTCCTGCATACCCGGTCCACCCTTCGGTCCTTCGTGGGTAATGACCACACAGTCGCCCTTCTTCACCTTCCCTCCAAGGATACCCTCGCAGGCATCTTCCTGAGAGTCGAACACCACGGCAGGACCCTCGAAGTGCCAGAGCTCGGGAGCCACGCCTGCGGTCTTCACCACGCAGCCGTCCTGTGCAATGTTACCGAAGAGGATAGCCATACCGCCATCTTTGGTGTAGGCATGCTCGATGTCTCGGATGCACCCGTTCTCGCGGTCGGTATCGAAATTCTTGTAATAGGTTTCCTGTGCGCCTAACTCGTTGCAGAACTTACCTGCAGGAGCACTCAAATAGATTTGAGCAGGACTCAAATCACACGTATTATTCTCAATGGTCAATGGTTCTTGATCAATGATTGCATAGCGATTGATGTCCTCGGCCAGCGTATGTCCATTGACACGTTTCAAACTGGTATCGATGAGTCCGCCTTTATCCAGTTCAGCCATCAGGGTCATCACGCCACCGGCACGACCGAACTCCTGAACGCTGTACTTCTGACTGTTGGGGGCCAGTTTAACGAGGAAGGGTGTCTTGCGTGAGAGGGCATCAATGTCGTTCATCGTGAAGTCAACCCCAGCCTCCTGCGCAACGGCAAGCAGATGGAGTACGGTATTGGTAGAGGCTCCCATGGCAATATCCATGGTCATGGCATTGATGAATGCCTGACGGGTAGCAATGCTACGGGGCAGCACGCTCTCGTCACCATCCTCGTAATAGGCCAACGCGTTCTTCACGATCTGACGGGCAGCCTGTTGCATCAGTCGTACACGGTTCTTATGGGTAGCCAGAATGGTACCATTACCTGGTAATGAAAGACCGATGGCCTCGGTCAGGTTGTTCATCGAGTTGGCGGTGAACATACCCGAGCAACAACCGCAGCCAGGACAGGCACGATTCTCGATTTCCTGAAGGTCAGCATCACTGACAGTGGGGTCGCCACCCTTGATCATGGCGATGACAAGGTCAAGGTTCTCACCCTTGTACTGTCCTGCCTCCATGGGTCCTCCACTGACAAAAACGGTGGGGATATTCAAACGCATGGCTGCCATCAGCATACCAGGGGTGATCTTGTCACAGTTAGAGATACAGATCATGGCATCGGCCTTATGACCGTTGACCATATATTCCACCGAGTCGGCAATGATGTCACGTGAAGGCAGAGAATACAACATACCATCGTGCCCCATGGCAATACCGTCGTCGATGGCAATGGTATTGAACTCAGCGGCATAGCAGCCAAGTCTTTCTATCTCTTTCTTCACGATTTGTCCGGCCTCGTGCAAATGGGTATGTCCGGGCACGAACTGAGTAAACGAATTGACAATGGCAATGATGGGCTTTCCAAACTGCTCACGTTTCATACCGTTGGCCACCCAGAGCGCACGCGCTCCAGCCATTCTCCTACCTTCAGTACATACTGCACTTCTCAACTGATGCTTCATTTTCTATTCGTTTTCTACTTTGAATAATGACTGCAAAGATACATAGTTTTCAGCACACCACCAACAAATTTGAAGGTTAATTAAGTAGAATCGAGGAATTTGTAAGTAACGACCATGACTTTTGCAACAGAATGCTTCGCGTTATGGAATAAAATGCGTACTTTTGCATCAGGATGAAGAAAATCATACTGATTACGGGCGGTCAACGCTCAGGAAAGAGTGTTACGGCTGAGAAGATGGCACTGGAAATGAGCAGTCACCCCGTTTATCTGGCTACGGCACATATCTGGGACGAAGAGTTCCGGCAGCGGGTGCTCAAGCATCAGGAACGGCGAGGCGCTCAATGGACCAACATCGAAGAGGAGAAATGGCTGAGCAAGCACGATGTGACAGGTCGTGTGGTGGTAATCGACTGTATCACGCTCTGGTGCACGAATTTCTTCTTCGACCGTACGGCAAATGAATGGGAACAGCCTTCTGTAGAGGAGGCGTTGAAAGCCCTGCAGACAGAGTTCGATAAGTTCACCCAGCAGGATGCCACCTTCATCTTCGTTACCAACGAGATTGGCAGTGGCGGTGTGAGCGAGAATGCTGTGCAGCGCCGATTCACTGATCTGGAAGGATGGATGAATCAGTATGTGGCCAGCAAGGCTGATGAAGTCATTCTCATGGTGAGCGGCATTGCGGTGAAGATTAAATAGAGGTGAGAGATGAGAGCATTCAAGATAGAAAGCCCCGAGGAAGGCTTACGGGTGGAGATTCAAGAGAAGATTGACAACCTGAACAAGCCGAAGGGATCGTTGGGCAGACTGGAGACGCTGGCCATGCAGATATGTATGGTGCAGCAGACGCTTTCACCCCAACTCCATCATCCTTGTCACTTGCTGTTAGGCGGTGATCACGGTATTGAACACGAAGGTGTGAGTGTCTCGCCGCGGGATGTAACCTGGCAGCAGATGATCAACTTCACCCATGGCGGCGGAGGCGTGAACATGTTCTGCAGGCAGCACGGTTTCAAACTGCGTATCGTTGACGTAGGTGTGGATCATGACCTGAGCAGTGTTCCGGGCATTCTCAACCGAAAGATTGCTTATGGAACAAAGAACTTCCTATATGAACCTGCCATGAGCGAGGAGGAGTTCGACAAGGCCATTGATACGGGTGCAGCATTGGTAGACGATTGTTATGCGGAAGGTTGTAACATCCTGTGTATCGGCGAGATGGGTATTGCGAACACATCGCCTAGCAGCATCTGGATGCACCTCTTCGGACAAATCCCTCTGCATGAATGCATCGGAGCAGGAGCCGGTCTCAACGCCCCGGGAATCCAACATAAGAAAGAGGTATTGCACGCTGCCGTGGAGAACTATCTAATCTGGAGGGAAGACATTTCTCCTTCCTCCTTCCTCCTTCCTCCTTCCTCGAACATTCTCCGCTACTTCGGTGGTTTCGAGATGGTGACGGCCATCGGTGCCATGCTCCGCGCGGCCGAACGGAAGATGCTGGTGATGGTAGATGGCTTTATCATGACGGCCTGTGCACTGGGTGCCACACAACTGTATCCGCAGGCTCTCGGCTACATGATCTTCGGTCATTGCGGAGACGAAAGCGGTCATAAGAGAATGTTGGACCTGATGCACGCAGAACCACTGTTGCATCTGGGTATGCGACTGGGTGAAGGTACGGGGGCGCTCTGCTCCTACCCTATCATCGTGAGTGCCGTGAACATGATGAATGAGATGAACAATTTCGAGAACGCAAATATTACAAAGTATTTCTAATGGAAATCAATATTGATCAGACCAAATGGTGGCAGCGCATCTGGGCGGCGCTGATCTTCTTTACCCGTCTGCCCTTCTGGCGACTCTACCAACCGCCGCAGGCATGCTACAAGACCGTGGTGGAACACTGGCCATTAACAGGTTGGCTCACTGGAGGTGCCATGGCGGCCATCATCTATTTCGGAAGCGACATCCTCCCCTATAGCATCACACTGCTTCTTGCCATCGTGACGAGGATTCTGATGACGGGTGCCTTGCATGAAGACGGACTGTGTGATTTCCTCGACGGATTCGGAGGAGGAGGGAAAGACCGTGAGCGCATCCTGGCTATCATGAAGGA
Organism: uncultured Prevotella sp.; assembly: GCA_900314935.1. GTDB lineage: Bacteria > Bacteroidota > Bacteroidia > Bacteroidales > Bacteroidaceae > Prevotella. Next base: position 5,386 of record OMXE01000027.1, on the reverse strand, counting down.
TTCGCATATCGGGACCTATGGCACACTGGGCATCATTCTCTATCTGGCACTGCTCTATGCTGCACTCTATTACATGGAACCGATCTATGCCTGCCTGGCCGTCTTTGCCGGCGATGCCTACTGTAAGATGCTGGCAGGACAGATTATCATGTTCCTGCCCTATGCCCGTACAGAAGAAACGGCCAAGAACCATACGGTGTATCGCAAGATGAGCGTTCCCGCAGGCATCAGTCTGTTCATCCAGGGAATCCTGCCGATGATACCACTGATATACGTAGGTGTCCTCCATGGTAACCTGCGCTGGGATCTGCTGATCTATGTTCCCTGCATTGCGTTGTTCTTTATCTACTATTTCATCAACAAACGGATACATGGGTATACAGGCGACTGCTGCGGTGCTCTCTTCCTGCTCATCGAACTGTCGTTCTACCTCACTATTGCTGCACAATTATGAAAGTAACCATGATCAGACATACATCGGTAGATGTTCCCAAGGGAATGTGCTACGGATGGAGCGACGTTCCTGTAGCTGCCACCTTTGAACAGGAGGCTGCCGAAACGAAAAAGAACCTTGCAGGGAAGACGTTCGACGGTGTCTTCTCGTCACCGCTGACAAGGGCAAGGAAGCTTGCTGCCTTCTGCGGTTTTCCCGATCCTGTTGTTGACGACCGGTTGAAGGAGATGAACATGGGCGATTGGGAGATGCGACTCTATGATGATATTGAACGGGAAGACCCTGCCATCCGGAAATGGTATGAGGACTACATGAACCTTGCGGCTACCAATGGGGAGAGCTACCGCTTGGTATATGACCGTGTGGCTAACTTCTTGGATGAGCTGCGGAAACAACCCTATGAGCATGTGGCAATCTTCGCGCATGGCGGTGTTTTGATCTGTGCAGGGGTGTATGCAGGACTGTTTCCTGAAGACGATTGTTTCCGTCATCTTACAGCCTATGGAGGGATACAGGAGTTTGAGATGAGAGATGAAAGATGAAAGATAAGAGGTTGGCATGATTAGATATACAAAGAAAGAAGAGATACTGAACAGCAGTTCACACGGGGCGGGAATTCTGCTTGGTGTGGTTGTTGGCATCATCTTCCTGGTATGGTGCTTCCGGGGAGGCGATGGCTGGGCACGAACAGGAGTCATCCTCTATCTCTTCGGTATGATCGGCTCGTATATCACCTCTACCATCTATCATGCCCTGCCAAGACGACTCAAAGCCAAGGAGATTCTGCGCCGCTTCGATCATGCGGCCATCTATTGGCATATTGCGGGTAGCTACTCGCCCATCACCCTGATTGCCATGCGCGACCAAGGTTATTGGGGATGGGCATTGTTCTGCTTTGTGTGGCTCTGCGCCATTGCCGGCACTACCATCAGCTTCATCCATCTGAAGGAACACAGTAATGTGGAGACATTCTGTTTCATCGGCATGGGACTCTCGGTTCTTGTGGCCTTCAAGCCCCTGTTGGCTTGTGTGAGTACCGCTGCCGTGATCTGGATCATCGCCGAGGGAGTATGCTACATCACCGGCGCCGCTTTCTACAGTCTGAACAAGACGAAATACATGCACAGCGTGTTCCATTTCTTCGTATTGGCGGGATCCATCTGTCATATCATCGCCGTATGGGATATCCTTATGCAATATATTTAATATGATGACGGAGGGGGAAAGACTTCAACTGAAGATAGGACGGTTGTTCCATAAGGCGTTAAGAGACTACCGACTCATTGACGATGGTGACAAGGTGCTCGTAGGACTGTCGGGGGGAAAGGACTCGCTGACGCTTCTGGAACTCCTGGCCAAGCGCTCTCGTGTGTTCATGCCCCGCTTTGAAGTAGAGGCGGCCTTTGTGAGAATGACCAATATCCCCTACCAGAACGATGAAGCCTATCTGCAGGAGTATGCTGCAAAGCTGAATATTCCTCTGCATATTACCGAGACCTCTTTCGATGAGAGTAGCGATACGCGTCACACCCATTGTTTTCTCTGCTCTTGGCAAAGAAGGAAGATGCTGTTCGAGATGGCCAAGCAACTGAACTGTAATAAGATAGCGCTGGGACATAATAAAGACGATATCATCCAGACAGCCCTGTTGAACCTCACCTTCCAAGGTCAGTTCGGGGGGATGCGTCCGAAGATGAAGATGGATAAGTTCCCCATGACCCTTATCCGACCGCTTTGTCTGATCCGCGAAGAAGACATTCTTCAATATGCTGCGCTGAACAACTTCCGTCAGCAGCTGAAGAACTGTCCGTACGAGGATGCCTCCCAACGCAACAGCATGAAAGAAATCATTGCACGTATGGAACAGTTGAACCCCGAGTTTGAATACTCTTTCTTTCGCGCCCTTGAACAGAAGTGGGATATTCCCCTTAACAAATAAGAATTCCCGAACCTGACATCACGTCCTGTTCGGGAATTCTTTCTATAGATACCCAAAAGGTTTATTTCTTGGTGATAATCTCACGACCGGCCTTGATGGCCTCCATGTTCAATGGAATAAGGTGATGATGACGCTCGGGAAGAGTCTTGAAGAGCGCCTTCTCCACACCTTTGTCACTTACCACGGGAGAAACCTCCAGTAAACCGCCCAACACAATCATGTTGAACACCTTAGAGTTCTTCAGCTCCGCAGCCTTGTCCATGGCATTGATACAATACACATTGATATCCTTACGGGTTGGTGGGTTGATGATACCGAAACCATCGTAGATCAGGATACCACCCGGTTTGATCTTCGGTTCGAACTTATCCAACGAAGGCTGGTTCAACACCACAGCAATATCGTACTTGCTGAGGATCGGTGAAGAGATGCGTTCATCACTGACAATCACGGTAACATTGGCTGTTCCGCCACGCTGCTCAGGACCATACGCCGGCATCCATGTCACCTCCTTATCCTCCATCAGTCCGCTATAAGCCAGAATCTTACCCATGGAGAGCACGCCCTGACCACCGAAACCACTGATAATTATTTCTTTCTTCATAACTTCAATTCTTTAATTTTTCAATTCTTCAATCTTCAATTAAAGATTGGTCGTGTCTTTCAGGTCACCCTTGGGATAGAAGGGGAACATGTTCTCCTTCATCCATTCGTTAGCCTTAGCAGGAGTGAGTTTCCAACCGCTGTTACAGGTTGATACGAATTCCACCAGTGAGCTGCCCTTTCCGTCCATAGAAGCCTGGAAGGCTTTCTTCAGTGCCTTCTTGGCCTTGAGGATAGCTCCCACTGTCTCCACACTCTGACGGGTTACATAGCATGTACCCTCCAAGCCAGCGGCAATATCGGCCATCTTCAGTGGATAGCCATGGATTTGCGGATCACGACCATAAGGACAAGTAGAGGTCTTCTGACCAATCAAGGTCGTAGGAGCCATCTGTCCACCGGTCATACCATAGATAGCATTGTTCACGAAGATGATGACGATGTTCTCACCGCGGTTCAGTGCATGGATGGTCTCGCAGGTACCGATACAAGCCAGGTCACCATCACCCTGATAGGTGAACACAAGACGATCAGGCCAGCAGCGCTTGATACCCGTAGCCAAAGCAGGTGCACGTCCGTGGGCAGCCTCCTGCCAGTCGATATCGATATAGTTATAGGCAAATACGGCACAGCCTACAGGTGAAACACCCACTGCCTTCTCCTCCATGCCCATCTCCTCAATCACTTCAGCGATGAGCTTATGTACCACGCCGTGGCTACAGCCCGGACAGTAGTGCATATTATTGTCGTTCATGAGCGTCGGCTTCTTGCAGACGATATTCTCTGGTTGAACTATTTGATTTCTATCCATAATCTTTCTAGTATTTCTAGTTATTCTAGTATTTCTAGTTATTCTAGATTAACTTCTTTAAAGCCTCAACGATTTCCTCTGGATCAGGTACGATACCACCCAGACGACCGAACTGCTCTACGGGAACAGAACCGTTCACGGCGAGGCGCACATCCTGCACCATCTGTCCGGCATTGATCTCAGCCACAAGAATACCCTTCACTTTCTTCGACAACGCAGCAATCTGCTTCTCGGGGAACGGGAACAACGTAATAGGACGGAACAGACCGACCTTTATACCCTGCTCGCGGGCAATTTCAACGGATTTCTCTGCGATACGGGCAGCAGAGCCAAAGGCTACGATGGCATATTCTGCATCGTCCATCAGCTGCTCTTCATAACGCACCTCATTCTCCTGGATCTTCGCATATTTCTCCTGAAGAGCGATATTGCGCTGCTCCATGATCTCAGGCTTCAACTCCAAAGAGGTGATAACCACACGCTCACGACCGCCCTTCGGCTTACCAGTAGAAGCCCAGGGACACTGCTTGATTACCTCCTCATCAGTACGACGGGGCTTGAACGGCGGCAGCACCACTTTCTCCATCATCTGTCCGATGACACCATCAGAGAGAATCATGGCGGGGTTACGATATTTGAATGCCAACTCGAAAGCGAGATCTACAAAGTCGGCCATCTCCTGTACAGACGACGGTGCGAGAACGATTACCTTATAGTCACCATTACCACCACCACGTGTTGCCTGGAAATAGTCACCCTGCGAAGGCTGGATAGTACCCAAGCCAGGACCGCCACGCTGTACGTTTACAAAGACGCCCGGAACCTCGGCACCGGCCATATAAGTGATTCCTTCCTGCATCAGCGCAACGCCAGGACTTGAAGAAGATGTCATGGCACGCTTACCGGCACCGGCAGCACCATAGACCATATAGATTGAGGCCAGCTCGCTCTCTGCCTGCACCACCTGCATACCAGTGGTTTCCCAAGGCTTCAGCTCAGCCAATGTCTCAATAACTTCACTCTGGGGAGTAATAGGATAGCCGAAATATCCGTCGCAACCGCAACGGATGGCTGCATGGGCAATGGCTTCATTGCCTTTCATCAACACAACTTCTCTTTTCTCTTCCATAGCTTACTCCTCCACTTTTTTACGGTACACGGTGATGCAACCATCCGGACAAACGATGCCGCATGAGGCACAGCCTACACAGGCCTCCTCGTTAACAGCTTCCACGTAAGGATAACCGTGCAGATTCACTTTGTTGGCCAAGGCGATAACCTTCTGAGGACAAGCGATGATACACAACTGACATCCCTTGCACCTTTCAGTATCTACCACGATGGCACCTCTTAATTTAGCCATACTTATTCGATTAATGCATTATATCCTGTAATCGGGTTGCAAAGTTACGAATAAGTGAGAACAATACAAAATAAATACGAATTTATTTTTATTGTCGAGCGAAAGTAACTTCGGCGAAGCCAGAGTTACTATGTTTGCAGACGCTAACAGTTGATTTTGACTATCCGAACACCGCTCTCGGGGGCTGCGAGCCCCCTGCCGTAAGGCACCCCTCGG
>OMXE01000026.1 GCA_900314935.1 uncultured Prevotella sp. | reverse complement strand
AGATTTAAAGTTAATAATTAGGGTTAACGTTTTGCTGAGCTTTGTTGTGTTAAGATCTTTCAAATCTGCGCACTATTTGTCGGATTTTCGCACCACTTTTGCTTTTGCTCTGCAAAGGTACGAACTTTTTCTGACATGGCAAAATATTTTGTCAATTATTTTCACTTCAAACTGCATTTTTTTGACAAAACACACAAACTGCCATAGTTTGTGCCAGAAAGTGCCATAGTTTGCACTGAAAAGTGCCATAGATCATGTTCACGACCAAATCTTGCCGGCTGCCTCAAAACGTCCCATGTCCCATGTCCCATGTCCCATTAAGCACCTTCAGCATGTAGGATTTTGAATGTTATATTATATATATAATATATATATATTATATATTAATATAAATTATATATACTTATATTCTATAACCATTTCTCTCTTCTCCCATATAATGAACCACCTTAATGGGACATGGGACATGGGACAATGGGACAAATTATCTGAAAAACATCGATAAATAATGAGAAAGATGATATTCGCACACTTACAACATTAGAATTATATCACTTTCAATTTGTAAATCCATACATAGAACTTGTGTTTTTCCATACTAGAATAGATGACACATAACATAACTCTTGGTGGTTTCAATAATTATTCTTATCTTTGCAACAAGAAAGAAACCATTACGATGTATGCCCCTTAGATTGCATCTCTCTGGGTTACTGTCGTAAGGAATAAAACCCCTTCTATGCCTGATTGCAGTTCAGACCATGAAGGGGTTATTTTATCACTTCATCTAAGCACTTTTCAGTAAAGAATACCAAACATTTATATTCAAATTTGATATGATAATGAATATTTAGAGTGAGAAGCGTGAATGTTCAGCATCGGACAAATCTTTGGAAAAAATCCGACGGCATCGGACAAATTCAGCACACCAGCTTTTGAACTCATATCAAAACTCTCGTTTCTCACATTGTTGAGCTTTTATTTGTCGATGATTCTTAATGGTGACAGGAATGGTGACAGGGGACAGTTCCTGTCACCTTCTTTTACGAGCGATATAATGGCTGTGATTTAAACTGCAACGCTCCGTTGCACTTTTGCCATGAGGGTGACAAGGGACAGATCCTGTCACCTTTCGACAATAAAAATAAATCCGTATTTATTTTGTATTGTCCTCACTTAATCGTACATTGGCTTCGCCGAAGATACTTTCGCTCGACAATAAAAATAAATAAAAATTTATTTTGTATTGTCCTCGCTTAATCGTATCTTTGCAAAAGTCTTAGAATTTCTATCAACTATGCTGTTTCAGAAAACGATAGTAAATAAATACAAACAGGCGCTGCCCAAGGAAATGACGGATCTTCCTTGGCAGAACTACCAGCAGTATTTCCTGAATAAGGACATCCAGCAGAATATCCTCCAGTCGAAGGAAGAGCAGTTTCAGGAGGGCTTCCTCAGAGAGCTCTTTGTGAAAGTGCTTGGCTACACACTGAATCCCTCGCCCAACTATAACCTCATCACTGAGAAAAAGAACGAGACGAACTCCAAGAAAGCCGACGGTGCCATACAGCTCGATGGTGAGGTGATTGGCGTGATAGAACTGAAAGACCACAAGACCACCGACCTCTCGAAGATCGAGGCTCAGGCATTCGGCTACAAGAGTCAGCATGTAGGTACACGACTGGTTATCATCTCCAACTTCGAAAAGCTGCGCCTTTATATAGATAATGCTGTGGAATACCGTGAGTGGAATCTGTTCACTCTCACCGAAGACGACTTCCGCGAACTTTACCTCTGCTTGGCTTGGCCGCAGGTGGTCAAGGGCGTGGCTTTGCAGATGAAAGGAGAATCGGTATCTTCAGAAGACCAGATTACCCAAGCACTTTACAAAGACTATTCTCAGTTCAAACGCGATCTTTTTGCTGATATCCTGAAGCAGAACCCAACGCCCGAAGGAAAGGATGAAAAAGAATGGCAACTGCTGCTATTCAAGAAGACGCAGAAACTTCTTGACCGCCTACTCTTTATCTTCTTTGCTGAGGATTGTGGTTTACTTCCTCCTAACTCGATGGTGCAGATTATCGACCAGTGGGAGAAACTGAAGGAAATGGACGAATACCGTCCGTTCTATGATCGGGTAAAGAAGTATTTCGGTTACATGAATACCGGCTATCAGGGTAAGAAGTATGAGATATTTGCCTACAACGGTGGCTTGTTCAAACCCGATGAAGTGCTGGACAATATCAAGATTAGCGACGACCTTCTGGTAAAACATACGCGCAAGCTATCAGAATACGATTTCGAGAGCGATGTGGATGTGAACATTCTCGGTCATATCTTTGAAAACTCACTTTCGGAGATTGAAGAGGTGTCTCAGCAAATCACCAGCGGGAACAGCCCCACCACCTCCAAGCGTAAGCAAGACGGTGTGTTCTACACCCCGCAATACATTACGAAGTATATCGTGGAGAACACCGTGGGCCGGTTGTGTGCAGAGAAAAAACAACAATTCAACATCAAAGAGGAAGAATATTTCTCTGATCAACACCGCCAACTCCATACAAAGAAACGCCTGCTCGACCAGTTACAACAATATCGTGACTGGCTCTTGCAAATCACCATTCTCGACCCCGCCTGTGGTAGTGGTGCATTTCTGAATGCAGCCTTGCAGTTCCTGATGAAGGAGCACAAGCTGATAGATGAGATGGAAGCAAAGATAACAGGCTCAACCATCGAGTTTCAAAGCGTGGAAAACAGCATCTTGGAGAACAACCTCTATGGCGTTGACATCAACGAGGAAAGCGTGGAGATTGCCCAGCTGGCTCTATGGTTACGTACCGCCAAGCCTCATCGTAAACTGAACTCGCTCAATGAGAATATCAAGTGCGGCAATTCGCTTATCAGCGATCCTGCCATTGCTGGCGACAAGGCTTTCAATTGGCAAGAACAGTTCCCCAAAGTGTTCGAAAAGGGTGGTTTTGATGTGGTAATTGGCAACCCGCCGTATGTTCAGTTGCAAAGCATGGGCGAAATGAGTGATGTATATGCCAAGTGTGGTTTTGAGACATATAACAAGAGTGCCGACCTCTATTGCTTGTTTACCGAGAGAGGCTATAATCTGCTGAAGCCAGGAGGATTGCAATCGTTCATCATGCCCAACAAATGGATGCTTGTTTCTTATGGTAAGGAGTTGCGTCGGTTTATGGCAAAGAGCAACCTACAGCAGATTATCAATTTTGGCGATGTTCAATTCTTCGACGAGGCAACAATTTATGTCTGCATCTTTGTAACACGAAAAAGCAACGAACGAGACAAAGAAGTCCTGGCTTTATCGCTCAATCAGAAAACCTATCATGGGAACTTTCTACAAGAAGTACCTGAACAGTTGGCAAACTATCCTTCAGAAATATTCGGCGAAAAGGAATGGATTATTCAGCCAAAAGCCCATTTCAATATTTTACAGAAGATGCAGAAAGGAACTGCATTAAGGGATTTGCCAATATCCATATATAGGGGTATATTGACAGGTTATAATGATGCTTTCTTTATCGACGGAGACACCAAAGAAAAACTCATCGCAGAAGACCCCAAGAGCGCCGAACTCATTAAACCTCTATTGCGTGGAAGAGATATACAGGCATGGGGTTCTCCAAATGAAGATCTTTATATTATCAACACCCATAACGGAGTCAAAGATTCTGGTATTCCTCCTGTTGATATTAATGATTACCAATCAATTAAAAAGTATCTCGACCAGTATATTGATAAATTAGTAAAAAGAGGGGACAAGGGTGATACTCCTTATAATCTTAGAAATTGCGCATATCTAGAAGAGTTTGCTAAGCCAAAGATAGTATATCCTAATATGACAAGTATCTTCCCTTTCTGCTATGATGATTCAGGTGTCTTGACAAATCAAAAATGCTTTTTTATTACAACAAAAGAGAATGATCCCCTTCTGAGATTCTTAATGGCTATATTTAATTCTCAATTATGTAAGCTTTGGATTTGGTACAATTGTCCAGAACTTCAAGGTGGTACTCGAGAAATAAGCAAGGTTTACTTTGAGAAATTTCGCATACCTGTTGATATAGAACAGCACCCCTTCATCACCCTTGCTGACACAATGCTCTCACTCAACAAAGAGTTACAGGAGAAGCGTAGCCGTTTCCTTCGTCGACTTTCGGAGAACTTCGAGGGCGTGAAAAAAACGACGGCGTTGCAGTCATTTGACCAGTTGGACTTCAAGTCATTCGTGGCTGAGCTGAAGAAACAGAAGATAAAACTCTCATTAAGTCAACAAGACGAGTGGGAAGACTACTTCAATCAATACCGCGAAGCATGCAACCAACTCTCTGCCCAAATCGCTCAAACAGATAACGAGATAGACCAGCGAGTTTTCGACCTCTATGGCTTGACACCAGAGGAAAGAGATATTGTGATGAATTCAAAATGATATATTATGGCAGAACTTGCAATCATAATAGGAAATGGATTTGATCTAGACTTAGGCCTTCCTTCTAGGTATTCTGACTTTATTAATAGTAAAGAATGGGATGAGTTAATAAAGTCTTTGGGCTTATTTCCAACAAAAGATTATTTAGAGCACTCTCTAATTGATCATCTTCGTACACAGGCATATAGAAAAGAGAACTGGTTTGATATTGAAGAGGAGATTTTGCTGTTTCTAAACAATCATCAGGAGTGTTCCGATAATGATATTCGTGAAATTGAGTCAGAATTCAAAAAATTAAAGAAAGCATTGAAAGATTATTTGATTCGTGTATCAAGTGGACATGAAATGGCTGATAGTAGTATGCCGTATAACTTTTTGACCCGAATAGCTCTTTGCCCTCTAAAAATGGTTGAAATAAATTTTAACTACACGGCACCCCAACGATTTCTTTCTACCCCAATTAAATACTATTCAGATTACGAACAAACCCATGTTCATGGTAGTTTATATGAAGATGACATAGTTTTGGGATGCGATCTTTTGGAAGGTCATGAAGTAAATAAGAGATTGTCTTTTATGTATAAATATAATATGCTTAACAAGGCAAATCATGTGGCTCGTAACCTTCTGGAGGCCAAAGAAATTATCTTTTATGGGCACTCTGTTAATGAAATGGATTTCGGGTACTTCAGAGATTTCTTCAAGGCTGCCAGCACTGCACCTAAGCCTATAAGACATCTTACATTTATCACACTTGATGAGAGATCAGAACGAAACATTAAAGATAACATTCGTAATCAAGGTGTTTCCGTAACTGATTTATATAATAACCTAGAGTCGTTTACATTTATACATACCACAAAACTGTATAATAAAGATTCTAAAGAACTACAGAAATGGGAGGATATGTTTAGGAGAATCTTAACGAAAGAGAGGTATGGAGTAAAGAGAATTAATTAAAACTATCATAGCTATGGCATATACATGGATACCGTTTTATAAAGAGATGTCGAAGAAACTTTTGCAGTTTAGAAACGACAGAAAGCCGTTAGTGGATTGGATATATGATAACCTTCAAGGGTATATCAATCATCTGAAAGATGCACCTGATGGTAGGCGCGTTCCAGATATTGACCCTTTTACTGTCTATGCTGTATTTAATCGAGGTATAACTAACGATAAACGCATTGATATCTGTAGAAAGTTTAAGGGTTATCTAAATATATCTTCACCTGTTCCTGAAGATTTTGATGGTATACCTTTGATGAATACTCAAAGAACAAACTTCATGGCATTTGAAAACCGACGAAAACAAGGAGACATTGAAAGACTATGGAATGTGTTCGTTGATGCTGTTCTCGATAGAAATATTGAGGATTCATATAATGCTCTGAAGGGTCAATTCTTGATTAAATTCAATCTTACAATGGGGTTGTTCTGGATACGTCCTGACAGATTTATGCCATTAGACGGAACCAGTCAGAGTTTGCTGAACACATTGGGTATTAGATTAGACACTTCGAAATTCTTGCTCTATAAAGAGTATGAAGGTATTATGAAGAAACTCGACGTGAAGATGAAGTCTGAATCTCTTGGCTATACAAATTATGCAGAGTTTTCATATACAGCTTGGATGTCATTAGATTCTAAACCGAACAAAGAAACCAAATTAAAAAACGATGGTGTCTCTTATTGGTTATATGCTCCAGGTGAGAATGCTGTATTCTGGGATGAATACTATCAGGATGGTATTATGGGCTTAGGCTGGGATAAAATAGGCGACCTGAAGGAATATAAAAAGCAAGAGGATTTGATAGCTCCTTTGAAGTTAAACTATGATGCAGAATCCAGTCAGTCGAAAAGTGCTGATATGCTATATAGCTTTGCATATGAGATGAAACCTGGAGACATTGTGTTTGCCAAGAAAGGAAGATCGAAGATTGTTGGTAGAGGTGTGGTCACATCTGATTATTATTATGATGCTGATCGTCTAACTTATTTCCATCTGCGTAAGGTAAATTGGACTCATAAAGGTGAATGGGAAACAAATGTTATGTTAGCAATGAAGACGCTGACCAACATTACTGATAATACAAGCAGTGTGAACTATCTGAACAATTTAATTGATGGTGGTACAAAAGTGCAAGAGCCTATTGATTTTCCTGAAAAGAACTACTGGTGGTTGGTAGCCAATCCAAAGATCTGGAGTATTACGGATATGAAGATCGGCGAAGAACAATCTTACAGTTTGTATAACGAAAATGGACACAAGAGAAATGTTTTTAAGAATTTCCTTGATGCAAAAGCAGGAGATGTCGTTTTAGGATATGAGTCTTCACCAACAAAACAAATTGTATGTTTACTGACAATATCTAAAGAGAATGACGGTGAAGAAATATACTTCAAGATGACCGAAAAGCTACCGTCTCCCATAGATTTCGCAACCCTAAGAAATACACCAGGATTGGAAAAAATGGAGTATATGAGGTCTCAACAGGGTTCTTTCTTCAAAGTTACTCCAAATGAATATGATATTATAATGGAGTTGGTGCGCGGGGATAATCCATTGTCTAAAAAGAAGGCAAACGAGCCATATTCTGAGAAAGAATTCTTAGAAGAAGTATTTGTTTCTAAAAAAGACTTTGTTACGCTTAAGAATCTGTTGCTCAGAAAGAAGAATCTTATTCTACAAGGTGCGCCCGGTGTTGGAAAGACCTTTGCAGCTAGGCGATTAGCTTATGCCATTATGGGCGAGAAAGATGAGAATAGAGTAATGCAGGTTCAGTTCCACCAGAACTATAGTTATGAAGATTTCGTGATGGGATATAAACCAAACGAGAATGGTGGATTTGATATGAAACACGGTATATTCCGTAAGTTCTGCAGACAAGCAGCTATTGACAAAGAACACAAGTATTTCTTTATTATTGACGAGATAAATCGTGGTAATCTCAGTAAGATATTTGGTGAGTTGCTGATGCTCATAGAATCAGACTATCGTGATAAGCCGATACAGCTTTCGTATAACGAAGAAGAGTTTGCCGTACCATCAAATATATACATAATTGGTATGATGAATACGGCCGACCGTTCGCTGGCAATGATAGACTATGCTCTACGTCGTAGATTCAGTTTCTTTGAAATGAAACCTGGATTCGAAACCGATAGTTATAAGAATAACATTTTAGGATGGTCGACCCCCCAATTAAGAAACCTTATTGATGCCATCATTGAATTGAATAAGGTGATTACTGATGACGACTCGCTGGGCTCTGGTTTCTGCATTGGCCATAGCTATTTGTGCAATTTTGAAAAAGGTGCTGATTTGGAAAGTATCGTTGAATATGACATTATACCAATGCTTAGAGAATATTGGTTTGACAACGACGAACAATTTAATCAGCAAGCAGATAAACTAAGGAATGCTTTGAAATGACAGAAGATAAAGGCATACTGATTCGCAATGTGTATTACATGTTAGCCTATGCTTTCCAAGAGCTTAGGCAGAATAACTATGCCGAGATAGAAGGAGAGGCGTTTGACAACATCTACGATCTGTTTGCTGAGATTATAGTAAGAGGAATATCGTATCAACTCAAACAAGGATTGTATCGTGAGTATGTAGCTAAAAATGAATCGATGCAAACAGTTAGAGGAAAGATAGATATAAATGGTACTATTGCCAACAGAACGCGCAACATCCCGCATATAGTGTGTGATTATGACGAGTTGTCGGAGAACAATGTTTATAATCAGATACTGGTTACAACAGCTACATTGCTGATAAAGCACTCGGATGTTAAGAAGGAAAAGAAATCGAAACTTAAACAGCTGATGCTCTTCTTCCAAAACGTACAATCTATAGATTATCGTACAATTCGCTGGAATGCGTTACGTTTTGATCGCAATAACAGAAACTATCGAATGCTTTTGTATTTGTGCTACTTTATAATTAGTGAGTGGCTGATGTCAACTGAAAATGGGAAATTCAAGATGCGTGAATTCTCTGACGATCACATGTGCAGGCTCTTTGAGAAGTTTGTGCTTTCTTATTATAAGAAACACCATCCTGAGTTAAAGCCGTGTGCTGCACAGATAGATTGGAATATCGATAAGGAGCAATCAACCACGAACATTCTTCCCATTATGCAAACAGATATTCTATTGACAATGGGAGAACGGACATTGATTATCGATGCCAAATACTATACTCGCTCTATGCAGAGGCAATACGACAAATCGACAATCCACTCAAACAATCTTTACCAGATATATACTTATGTAAATGAATATGATGAGGAACATAAGGGTAATGTGGATGGTATGTTACTATATGCTAAGACACAAGAAGAAATAGTGCCAGATGGCCAAATTAAGCGTAAAACTGGCAACAACATCTATTTCAAGACACTTGACCTTAATACTGATTTCAAATGTATCAAAGATAGATTGGATAGTTTTATCGAAAAGTAAGCGAGACAAGTGACAGTACTGACATCATACTGCAAAAATGGAAATGGAAGACTATGAGTTTTATAAGAACAAACCTGGGGATACCATATATTGGATAGTTTGATACCACAAAATGTGACATCAAATTCTTCAGATAATCAAGAGGTTAAAAATTGGAAATCGCAAAATGCGACATCCAAATCCGCTAAGATGGGATGGTACCTGCCATCATGCCTGTTTTGACCATACTTTTAGTTAAGAGTACTTAAAAACCAATAAATATTTTAACAATGGCTACGCCCCATGGGGCGTACCCACCTAATTTGCATGTTTGCAAGAAAAATTGTACCTTTGCACCTTCTAATTTTATTATATATGAAAAGATTGTTTTTAGTTTTCGCGGTAACCCTTTGTGTTTTAACAGCCTGTAACACCAACCGCGACCGTTTGATGGAGATCAACGGCTATTTGAATGACAACAGGCTTGATACGGCGCAACTCTGTCTCAACATGGTTAATCCGGACGGCTTATCTGAAAAAGACAAGGCGCTATATGACCTCCTTACAGTCAAGCTCAACCACCTGAGCTACAACCCCGCACCCTCCGACACGCTTATCCGCTCGTGCATCGATGTGTTCACCCGCTTGGATGATAAGGAGCGACTGGCCGAGAGTCTATATTATCAGGCCGTGGCTGATTATGAAGACGGTCGTGTGGCACAGGCGTTCACAGCGGTGAAGAAGGCCGAGGCTGTTGCTGACGGCATCGATGACCTCACCATCCGTCACAAGATTATGGAGAGTCTCACCGACTGGAATATGTCCGAACGCCAGTACCAGCTGGCCATGACCTACGGTAAGCGCAACCTCGACCTGTCGACCATGGCCAATAACAACAACTGGATTGCTTATGCCCTGGTGTTCATCTCGCAGATCTATAACGGCTTGGGTATGCGCGACAGCGCCAGTCTCTACCTCGACAAGTGCCTCACCTATATGAAAGACGTGCCAGACTCCCAGCGCGTGGACTTCTACAACTATATCGCCGCTGTTTCAATGAAGACAGATCTGCCTACGGCTCATGCTTATGCCATGAAGGGAAATGCGATACGCCCCAACAGCGTGGGATACGTCACATTGGCGCAAATTCGTTATCAGGAAGGTGACAGCAATGCTGTTATTGACAGCCTATGCGAGAAAGCCTCCGAACTTGCTTCCAATCCGGGCGAGCGAATCTTTGTGCTCCAACAGGTCATGAAGTTGTATGCAAAGCAGGAACGCTACGACAAGGCTCTCCGTGCCAGTAATGCTTTCATGCAGGCTTGGGACGCCGAGGCAAAACGGCGTGATGAACATAATGTGTTCAAATTGCAGGCTGCCTACGATTATAAAATAAAGAAGATGCGCGAACAGCAGAACACCGACTTGGTTACCATGATACTTATACTACTTATAGTGACCATAGTCTTTCTTATTCTCTACTTTTTGTACTTACATAACAAGCAAGTCAAGAGGTATGAACAAAGCAAGTTGCTCTTGAAAGAATATCAACAGAAGATGGAGGAGCTTGAAGAGCATAAAGATTTGGAAAAAAGGATTTTATATGTCACCGACAGAATCGACAATTCCGAAGAGGAGTATACAAAGATGCTTCATGAGGGTCGTAAACGCTATAACCAGATTATGGACGGTAGTACTACAGAAAACTGGGAGGACGAAGATTTCTACAATTTCATTGAGTTTTACAGAATGAAGGACATGTCTTTTATCACCCATCTGGAGGAAGACTACGACAGGTTATCAACACGTAATATAATGTTTATGATCCTTTTTCATATGGGTAAGAATGATGAAGAAGTGGCTAATATAATGGGATTGGCGGAAGACTCTATTAGAATGGCGAAGACAAGGTTGAGAAGAAAAGAGAAGTAAGCTGTTATTCAATTGGTTACTAATGGTAGAGCATAATATCAAGTTTCTAATGTTGCACCCATGTTGCACCTATGTTGCGGACATGTTGCAGTCATGTTACGGTCGTGTTACGGTCGTGTTGCAGACCATGTTGCAGGACCGTTTACATCAAACAAAGTATTATTGCTGGCGCTGTCAGATGTGATGAGCGCCAAGAGAATGAGAGAGATGGAGGATGAGATCTTCCGTCTGGAGAGTGAAGTGCAACAGTGGAAAGAATCTGCTAACTCATGTCAGATGCAAGTGAGCCTGTTGAGGGAAGAACCTAATCAACGGATGCACGAGGGGTGCCTCGTCTTATCTTACAACAAGCTGCGTGATGCGTTAGAGAGGATATCTGATTTCAGCCTTTCCAGTACCTTATCCGCCATACTCCTGCATTGCCTCCCCCAGTGGGCAACTGCCGAGGATAGTGATAAGGTGGCGAAACTGGTGACGCTGTTTCCGATAGAAATTGAAGATCGTTGTAGCGAAGATCTGATACCGCCATTACCTACCCAGCTAACAACCGAAGAAGCATGTGAATTGAAAGAGGGGTTGATAGAGGCTGGGATGATTGATGAGAATTGGCAGCCCGTCAAACTGAGTGGAACAGAAATGGCTTTGTTGGCCCAGAAGATAAGCGACAGGTTAGGTGTTAAAGATATATGGATTTTTTTCGGTCGCCTGTGGAACAAAAAGCCCGAAACCCTGCGTTCTTTCTTATATAGAGCGCAAGAGCAGAGGAAGTCATTAGATTTCCAAGACAGATTAAAAAGAATAATATAGATATAGGTGTTTTTCATAGTATTATGATGCCGCCATTCGTAGTGATACGAGTGGCGGTTTTTTGTTCCCCTTTATACACCCCTGTAATGCCTACGCGTAGGCACTACGTAGGCACTACGCGTAGGCACCACGTAGGCAGTTTTGCTCATTTCCTCGCCGTACCTTTGCATCGGATTTCAAAATGAATCTGCGGAATCATCCGCTAAGTATCAATTTAATTACAACAAACAAAATGAAAAATTTAATGAAGGTAGTAAGCTGCGGTGAGATGTTTACCGTACGCAGTGAAAAAGCCGAAGGTGGGAGCCTGAACAAGCGCAACCTTGTACTGCAGGAAATCGGCGGCAAGTATGAAAACCAGTATGCTGTTACAGCATTGGGCAACTTGGCGCAGAGTGTGTTCTATCCCGGTGAATATGTTTGGGCAGCTTTGCGATTCCAGACACGCGAGTACAATGGTCAGGTGTTCCAGGACATCACCGCCACAGACCTCATCAAAGTGATCAACTAAAAGAATTGAAGAATTAAAGAATTGAAAAACTAATCTGAGTTGAAGCGACGAAGTCTTGCAAGATTTCTTCAACGAAAGGTGGCCACCCTTCTGAAACTTCGCTCGCAAACAACAAAGATTATGCAAGAAAACAATAACAAAAAGAATCTGCTGGTGCAGAACGTGTTGGATGCAAGTGTAAATTTCCAAAACAATGGAGACATCTTAATTATGCCTTGCCTTTGGGAGGATGAAAAACAGGTAACAGATGGTTCGCGCGTACGCTATCGTGGCGGCATAGAAGTAGATCCAGACGGAAGGACAACGGTGAAGCGCTACAATGAAGGGGGTAATGGCCCAAGATACAACCTGCTCTTTAAGACTCCGCACGGAAAGGTCTATACCACGAAGCGCTGGAGAAAAGGCTATTGCCCATCAAGACATAAGTTAATCATTCGATTTGAATTCTATGGGTCGTATCCCAAGAAGCTGATAGAGAAACTGCTCAGCGAAGAAACCAAGGAAGTAAAAGAGTTCATTAACAAAAGTAAGGAGGAAGCAATATGGAAATAAGGAGAGATATCTTTACCTGTATCGGCAAGGGGGTTAAATCCCCCGCCGTTCCAGCAACCCGTCAGGAATGGGAACGTATGCGCAGAATGCCTTGGCTGAAGGAAATGTGTGATCGTATTGAGAATGGCGAGGAGGAGTTGAAGAACCAGCTGCCAGTATGGACGCCTCATTGCGCTGAGTTCAAGAACAACCACCGCTCTGTGGATGATGCCTTGAAGCCACTGAAACGACTGATGTTCGACTTCGATGAGAAGGGGCACACGGAAGAGATCAAGAAAATTCTTCTGGAGAAATCTCCCTATACCGTTTTGCTCATTGAGGAATCAGTGAGAAGAGGTACGCATGTATTGGTGGAACTGCCCGATGGAGTAACACCTGATGAAGCGCAGGAAACCATGAAAACCATCACAGGCTTTGAGCCGGATAAGGCCGTGAAGGATATTGCAAGGTGTATCTATATGGTGCCGATGGGGCATACTCATTATGTTCATGCGAAACTCTATGAGCCGGAAGTGAGGGACGATTCGAGGAAGGACGAACCAACGGTCGGCGCCTACGGGGAAAGCCAAGGAGGAGGGAGGAAGGAGAACCAACGGTCGGCGCCTATGGGGAAAGCCAATACTCCTGAGATACAGACTCGTAGTTTTCCTGATCAGTTCAAGGGTGTTCCTTATTCTTCCATCATCAGCGAATACTGGAATAGAACAGGTGGTGAACCCACAACGGGCGAAAGGAACAAACGGCTGCATCAGTTGGCTGCCAACCTAAGAGCCATCTGCGAGAATTCTGAGAATTGGCTACTTGAAGTGATGCCCACCTTTGGCTTGTCGAATCAGGAAATGAGGACTATCATTCATTCAGCCTGTAAGGAACCCACTAAGGGCTCGCGCATGATGGATCAGATTGTGAACTCACTGAAAGGGGAGAACTTTTCTGAAGACATCGATGAGGATGAAGATAAAGTTCAATGTTCAAAGTTCAAAGTTCAAAGTTCAAAGTTGCCAATAGGCTTGAAGGAATCGTTGGTTGGTGTACCCGCTAACATGCACTTACCTGTTCTTTGCTCTGTTCTACCCATTGCTGGCGCATACGCTGATCAAGTGGAAGTGGAGTATTGCGATGGAAACACCCAGCATTTGGGCATCATGAGCATTATTCTTGGCGAGCAAGCCTCAGGAAAGAGTGTCTGCAAGCATGCGGTTGATGTATGGAAGCGGCAGTTTATGGAAGAGGATAAGTTAGCTCGTAAGCGTGAAGAGGAATGGAAAGAGCGCAAGAAAGCCCGTAAGGCCAACGAGAAAGCGCCAGACGATCCGCATGTGCTGATAAGGATGATGCCTGTAACGGTGAGCTGCTCTACATTGCTGAAGCGTTTCAAGAATGCTAACGGGCATACACTCTATTCATTTGGCGAAGAATTGGATACCCTTCGAAAAACCAATGGTGCAGGCTCATGGAGTTCTAAGTATGACATCTATCGTTTGAGCTTTGACCGTGGAGAGTGGGGTCAAGATTACAATTCCGACCAGGCTGAAAGCGGTGTGGTAACTGTTGCCTACAACTGGACTATTCTTGGAACCTATGGTGCCATGAGGAAATGTTTTAAGGCAGACAACATTGAGAACGGTCTTTCATCAAGAATTCTTGTGGCAGAAATGCCTGATAACAGTTTCTCGAAGATGCCGAAGTTCAAGAAGCGTTCAAAGGAAGATGAGGCAAAGATCCAAGAAGCCGTAACGAAGCTGAGAAGCTATTCAGGTTTGGTTGACACACCAAAACTCCGTAAGGCCATTGAGAAATGGGTAGAAGAGAAACGTGTGGAAGCGGCAAAGGATATCGACCACGTTAAAGACACTTACCGCAAACGTGCAGCCGTGATAGGCTTCCGGGCAGGAGTAATCTTCTATCTGCTAACGGGTAAAGAAACAAAGGATGCTGTAGATTTTGCCCTACTGATGGCTGACTATTGTCTGGAACAACAAATCAAGACGTTTGGTGAAGCCTTGATGAATGAGTATATAATTGCGCAAAACGAAGGTCAGCGATATGGTAAGAACCACTCTGTGTTTGACCAACTTGCACCTTCTTTCACAATGAATGATCTGCGCTCTCTTAAAGAAGGGGCATCAGAAAGTGGTATCCGAAACATCATTATGAGGTGGAAAAGGGATGGATGGATAATAAAGGTAGATAAAAAACACTGGGAAAAATGTCCCATGTCCCATGTCCCATGTCCCATTAAGGTGGCTTAATAATAAATAATCGTTATGGAAATATACGTAAAAAGAACAGCAAAAAGGCCTGAATATACCATTGGCAGGCTATTCATCAATACGAGAAAAGGTTATCCGCTTTGCAATACATTAGAACCCACATGGCGCGACTATGCCCATGGTGAGAAGAAAATCAAAGGGTGTTCAGCAATACCAGAAGGCAGGTATGAAGTGGTGGTTACTTATTCGCCAAAGAAGAAAAAGACCTTACCTCTCCTGTTGGGTGTACCCATGTTCCAAGGCATCCGCATCCATTCAGGAAACACCTCAAACGACACGGAAGGTTGCATACTCGTTGGTGAGAACCGTGCAAAAGGAATGGTTTTGGAATCCCGCTATTGGATGGCTCAGCTGATGACTAGGATTGATGCAGCGAGAGCAAGGGGTGAAAAGATATGGATCACCGTTGAATAATCTAAAATTGAGAGTTGGCAATCGTTGCATTGCCGGCTCTCTTTATTAGGTAGTTACGGTGTTGCACATTACTTATGCAATTTGTTTTATGAATGAAGACAAATGCAACCGTTTGCATGATTTACGCAAAGAAAAATAGTGACAAGGCATACAACCCATGCAAAAAATGCTTATCTTTGCACAAAAGTAACCTAAACATTTTTCTTTCATGAAAAAACTATTGTACCTATTTAGCATCATTGCCATATTAGTGGCATGTAAGCCTTCAACTGATTCGAAGCAGGAATCTTTCAAGATGCCAGCAGTAAGCGATGTGGCCATGTATCAGGTGAACCCTCGGGTGTTTGCTCCGGAGAACTCACTGAATGCAGTGGCCGACCGTATTGATTCCATCCGTAATCTGGGTGTGAACATCATGTGGGTGATGCCCATCTACCCTATCGGTATAGAGAAAGGCAAGAACTCTCCCTACTGCATCAGCGATTATAAAGCCGTTGCTCCTGAATTCGGCACCATTGACGATTTCAAACATCTGGCACAAGTTTGTCATGAGCACGGTATGGGTATCATTCTCGACTGGGTGGCCAACCACACAGCATGGGATCATCCATGGGTGAAAGAACATCCTGACTGGTACACCCATGATGAGAAAGCCGATACGATTATTCATCCACGTCCTTGGGACTGGTTTGACGTGGCCGATCTGAACTACGACAACCAGGATATGCGGGCTGCGATGATTGATGCGATGAAGTTCTGGATTACAGAGGTGGGCATAGACGGTTTCCGCTGCGATGTGGCTGACGGTGTTCCGGCCGACTTCTGGAAAGATGCCATCGACCAGCTGCGTGCTGCTGCTAAGGGTCGTGACATCCTCATGCTTGCTGAGGGAAAGCGTAGCGATAACTTCACAGCTGGATTTGACATGAACTACGGTTGGGATTTCAAAGACTCGCTCGTACAGGTGTTCTGCAAGGAGAAGCCCGCATCTATGCTTTTCGAGGCTGATAAGAAGGAATATGACAGTATTCCCGACGGTAAACGGAAGATGCGCTTCACCACCAACCACGACCACAGCACGGAGGTGACACCTCCCGTACAGTTCACCAACCTGCGGGGATCCATGGCTGCCTATGTGGCTACTGTTTTCCTCCATGGCTGTCCTTTGGTTTACGGTTCGCAGGAAGTGGGTTATCCAGAACCCATCAACTTCTTCAAATATGTGGCTGTTGACTGGAATGCGAATCCAGCACTCTATCAGGAATATGCCACGCTCATCAAGGTGATCAACGATCAGGAGGCTATTCGCAACGGGAGTGTTGTTCCCTTCCCCGATGATGACATACTGCTCTTTGAACGTAATACCGACAAGGAACGAATCCTTGTAGCGGTAAATGTACGAAACGCTGAGAAGAAAATGACTACTCCTGCCGATTGGAACGGATATAAGGGTGTGAGTCTGACCAACGGAAAGAAGATCACTCTCGGCGAGGAAATCATTCTTCAACCTTTTGAATACATCATCTTAAAATAATAAGCAATGAAAACGAAGATCAGATACACACTCGCCTTATTGGCGATTTGGCTGGGCACCAATTGTGCCATGGCTCAAGGATGGCCGCAGAACTACGGCGGCGTGATGTTGCAAGGGTTCTACTGGGACTCGTTCGACGATACGCAGTGGGCTTTGTTAGAGAGGCAGGCCGATGAGTTGGCCGGCACGTTCAGTCTGATATGGATTCCGCAGAGCGCTAAGGCTGCCAATTCCATGTCGATGGGTTATGACCCCCTTTACTGGTTTTCCAACTACAATTCCTCGTTTGGAACAAAGGAACAGCTCGTTTCGATGATCAAGACCTTTAAAGGGAAAGGACTGGGAACCATTGCAGATATCGTCATCAACCATCGTAGTAATGTCAGCAGCTGGGTGGACTTCCCCAAAGAAACCTATAATGGCGTGACCTACGAACTGAAGTCAACCGACATCGTGGCTGACGATGATGAAGGGGCAACGAAAGAGTGGGCTGACAAGAACGGCTATAGCCTTAGTTCCAACACCGAAGGAATTAGTGAGGTGTATGGCGGTAAGTGCGAAGGTTGGGGTGGCATGCGCGACCTTGACCATGCAAGCGAGAACGTACAGACCAACGTGAAGGCTTACCTTGGTATGCTTCTGAGTGATGAGTTCGGCTATGCTGGTTTCCGTTACGATGTGGCAAAGGGATTCCCCGCCAAGTATTTCGGCATATACAACAACGCCAGTAACCCCACCTACTCTGTGGGAGAGTTCTGGGATGGTAATGCCACCAACTGCAAGAAATGGGTAGATGCAACAAAATATGACGGTAAGATACAGAGTGCGGTCTTCGACTTCCCCTTCCGTTATACCGTGCGTGATGCCATCAACAACAACGATTGGAGGAAACTGGGGAATACCAGTGTCATGGCTGATGCTTCCTACCGTCAGTATGCCGTGACTTTCGTAGAGAACCACGATACGGAGAAACGTTCCAATGCTGAACAGGACCCCATCAGGAGGGATACGCTGGCCGGTAATGCTTTCCTGCTGGCCATGCCAGGTACACCCTGTGTGTTCCTCAAACACTGGCAGGCATACAAGTCTGAGATCAAGGCTATGGTGGAGGCTCGTAAGGTGGCAGGCATCACCAATACCAGTACATATACCAATATGCGCAGTGCAAACGATTATTATGCCAACCTGATCAAGACGAACGATGATAACCGACTGATTGTGGTTGTGGGTAGCAACAC
Source organism: uncultured Prevotella sp. (assembly GCA_900314935.1). Classification (GTDB taxonomy): domain Bacteria; phylum Bacteroidota; class Bacteroidia; order Bacteroidales; family Bacteroidaceae; genus Prevotella. Next base: position 27,215 of record OMXE01000026.1, on the reverse strand, counting down.
CGATGGTTACCAGCCCAACAGTCAGTGGCAGGAGATTCTCTCGGGTCATCATTACAAATACTACCTTACCAAGAAGGCTGAGGTGGCTTGGACAGATAAGATGTCGGGCACTTACAAGGAAGCTTTCAACGTACGACTTATTGCTGTATCCGAGAACAACAATGCTCAGCTGGTCTATACGCTCGATGGCTCGGAGCCAACGGCATCAAGCACGAAAGCCGACAACGGAACAACGCTTCTATTCTCTGAAGAAGGTACATACACCCTGAAGGTGGGATTGTTGGTTGACGGCAATGTGAAGAGCGTGATTACACGTTCGTATACCATAAACCATCCTGAGCAGTTCGCCATCCCAGCGTGCTGTACCATGGATGAGAATGAGGTATGTGCCTTCTTCGAGGCTCCCGTCAACTGGACATCTACTGTTGCTTGCTGGGCATGGTGCGATACACCTTCTGAGAACTTCACTTTCTCACAGCGCAGTGGTTGGCCAGGTGTTGACTGCGTAAAGATCGGTAAAGCCGACAATGGCAACGACGTATGGAAATGGTCATGGGACGGCAAAAAGGAGAAGAACTCATCGGCTACCCAACCTGCCAAGATCATCTTCAGCAATGCAGGATCACCACAGACAGCCGACCTTCCCTTCCAGAATGGCGGCTACTATGATAAGGACGGACTGAAGGGCGTGGTTACCTCAACAGGTATCAATGAGACTTATCAAGTTTCTAATTCCAAGTTCCAAGTTTCAAGGGCAGGTTGGTACACGATTGATGGACGAAGACTGAGTGGAAAGCCTACGAAGAAGGGAGTGTATGTCGTGAATGGAAAGAAGGTGGTAATGAAATAAGCCTTCATCATTTATTCGTCTAATTCGTCTAATTCGTAGAGAAAATATGAAGTTGAGAGGATTATTATGTGCTCTGCTGTTTTGCAGCATCCAACTGCAGGCTCAGACACAGGGCTGCTGGCCTGAGAACTATGGGGGCGTGATGCTGCAGGGGTTCTACTGGGATTCGTTCTCGGATACGAAGTGGACCAAGCTGGAACAGCAGGCTGATGAGCTGGCACAGATATTCGACCTGATCTGGGTGCCCAATTCTGGTAACTGCGGACCCAGGAAGGGCATGGGCTACATGCCTATCTGGTGGTTCGACCACAACGGCACATTCGGCACAGAGGCCGAACTGCGCAGCATGATCGAAACGTTCAGGAACAAGAATGTGGGCATCATCGAGGATGTGGTGATCAATCATAAAGCGGGTGTAGAAAGCTGGTGCGACTTCGCTGAAGAAACTTGGAACGGTCATACGCTCGTCTGGTCGATGGCTGACATCTGTAGTAACGACGAGGCTAAATACAACGGCTATACGCCCACAGGTAACGAAGATACGGGAGATAACTTCGACGGTACCCGCGATCTGGATCATACCAGTGAGAACGTTCAGCAGAACGTGATGTGTTATCTCGACTTCCTGCTCAACGACTTAGGTTATGCGGGGTTCCGCTACGACATGGTGAAAGGGTACAGCGGCTGGTACACAGGAATGTATAACGCCACGGCAAAACCGCAGTTCTCAGTAGGCGAATACTGGGACAACTACGATAATACAAGTGCGTGGATTAACAAGACTGCTGAATACGACTATGGTAATGGTAAGTCGGCTGCTTTCGATTTCCCTCTGAAATTCATCATCAACGATGTGTTTCACAACGGCAAATGGGACGGACTGGCATACAAAGGTCTTACGGGTGATTCAAACTATAGGCGTTGGTCGGTTACCTTTGTAGATAACCACGACACCTACCGCGATGAGAACCGCCTCAGTAATAATGTCTTGGCGGCCAATGCACTTATCTTGGGCTTACCGGGTACACCCTGCATCTTCCTCCCCCACTGGAAACACTACAAGCCCCAGCTAAAGAAAATGATTCTGGCTCGCAAGGCTGCAGGTATTACCAATCAAAGTAACACATGGGACTGGGAGAATGTAAATGGTGGACGTGTTATCGAGACGAAAGGAACCAACGGACAGGTGCTTGTTATATGTGGATATGTAGTTGGCAATGAGTATCTGGACAAGCACATCAACGACTACTATAAGCTGGTGGTGAGTGGTGACGCGGCCAATCCCAACTTCGCTTTCTATATGAGCAAGGATCTCACCATACCCGAAGAGTTTATCGAGACAGAGGTTACTGACGGTATGACCATCTATGTGGATACCAAGCCTGAAGAGACCAATGCCCACCTCTACACTTGGAAAGGAAGCGAACCGTTGACCACTGCATGGCCAGGCGACAAGGTAAGCAGTTTCAAAACCAAGACGGTGAAAGGCAAGACCTGGTACTACCGCACCTACGACGCCATTACACTCAATGCCATTCTGAATAATGGCGATGGTAATCAGACGGTAGATATAAAGGACCTTGTAGGCGACCAGTTCTTTACCTATACTGGCGGAGGAAACTATCAGAATGTGACTGGCCAGTATATCGATTACATCTACCAGGACCTGCCCGAATGTGCTGTAAGACAAGAAGGAACTTATGCCTACTTTGAGAACACTGGTGATTGGGACAACGTGTATGCATACGCTTTCTACAAAAACGGTGAGGAATTCGTCGGCTTTACAGGCGATTGGCCTGGTGAAGCGATGGAAAAGGTGGGACAGTCGGCTAACGGCCACGATGTTTACCGTTGGACTGCCACTGCTGGTACAGGCACTCCGGCTACCATCATCTTCAACAATGGTAACAATGGTAAACAGACTGAAGACTTGGAGTTTGTGAACGCAGCCTATTACAATGTCAACGGACCCGTGGAGACCATTACTGTGAGCACCAAGAATGCACGCTATGCTCAGTTGTTCAACCGCGAGTTTACTGCAGGAGGACGCTACACGGTGTGTCTGCCGTTCAGCCTCAACGAGGAAGAAACGGAGTCGCTCACTGGTAAGATGTACGAAATGAGCGGATACATGAACGGATACTTGCTCTTCAACTCTGTTGACCACGTGGAAGCTTTCAAACCGTATATCTTCATTGCTGATGAAACGGGCAAGGCATTCTACAAGTTTGCCAAGAAGGGAATGGAGGAAGGTGAGGCGCAGACTGTCACCATGGGTGATTTCTCGTTCATCGGTACTGACAACAACCAGACCGTTATGAGTAGTAGTATGACCACCTGCTATGACTACAACAATAACGCATTTGTGGAGATAGGAGAAGAAACGGGTATGGAGGTCTTACCTTATCGTGCCTACTTTACCAAGAGTGCCAGTTCGAGTGCCACACTCAAAGGCATATTGTTCGACTTTGAAGGCGTAGCCACAAGCATCAATCCCTTAAAAGAGGGATACGGGCAGATGTCAAAGGTAGAAGGTCAAAAGGATGGTTGGTACATGCTTGATGGCAGGAAGCTGCAAGGGAATCCAAACGCCAAGGGAGTGTATATATACAACGGCAAAAAGGCCATTGTAAGATGAGAGATGAGAGATGAGAAATGAGAGATGAGAGTTTCTTGGAAATTCGTCTAATTCGTCTAATTCGTAGAGAAAAAATGAAGTGGAGAGGTTTTTTATTAGGTAGTTTACTCACCTGCAGCATTGGATTGCAGGCGCAGAAGTATGTGGGAGGAGATATTTCCCTGCTGCCGAAATATGAGGAAGCGGGAGTGGTGTATAGGAATGCAGACGGGCAGGCAGTAAGCGATGTGCTCACCTTCTTCAGCGAGGAAGGACTGAACGCCATGCGGGTACGACTGTTTGTAGATCCGTCGCACGACTACGACAAGGCGGTGTGCCAGGATCTGGACTTCGTGAAGAAGCTTGGTAAGCGCATCAAGGAGGCGGGTATGCAGCTGATGCTCGACTTCCACTACAGCGACACCTGGGCTGATCCCGCCAAGCAGTGGACACCGGCTGCGTGGAAGTCGCTCTCTAACGAGGAACTCTACCAGAAAATCTACGAATACACCAAAGACTGTCTGCAGCAGATGAAGGCTGCAGGAGCCACTCCCGACATGATTCAGACGGGGAATGAAATCTCGTACGGGATGTTGTGGGGAACGGAAGCAGAGGCCAAGAACAACCAGAACAACCGCTGCTACACCACCTCTCCCGAGGCTAACTGGAACCGTTTCATCAATCTGTTGAAACAAGCAGGTAAGGCTTGTCGTGAGGAATGTCCGCAGGCAAAGATCATCCTGCATAATGAGCGCACCCCCAAACCTGCAGTCATGACAGATTTCTTCGACCGAATGAAGGCGGCTGACGTGGATTATGACATCATCGGTCTGAGCTACTACCCCGACTACCATGGTGATCTGAACTCACTGGAAACAGCACTGAACACCTTGGAAAACAAACAGTATGGCAAGGACATCATGATTGTGGAGACAGGCTACAGCTATGCCTGGGCCATAGGCAGCGACTTCAACTACTCATCCACCTATCCCTATACAGAAGAAGGACAAAGACGATTCACGGCTGATCTCATCGCGCTACTGAATAAACATGCATCAGTGAACGGACTCTTCTGGTGGTGGCCCGAAGACAATGGGAACAAGGATGTGACACAGCGTTGGTGGAATGCTGCCCTGTATAACCATGATACGGGAAAGCCATATGCCGCTTTCTACGAACTGAAACAATTCGTAGGTGCAGGAACGGGAATAGAAACCCTTTATATTCCAAAGGAGGGTAAAGTTCAAAGTAATGGTTGGTTCACCGTTGATGGAAGGAAACTGCAAGGAGAGCCAAACGTAAAGGGTATATATATTATGAACGGAAGAAAGGCGGTGAATTAAATATCCGTCTTATTGGTCTTATTCGCGGAAAAAAGGAAAGGCACGCCTCACGGCGTGCCTCCATGATAAACAATCTATCTTAACCTTAATAACTAAAAAGAGAGTAATTACTTAAAAAGAGAGATCCTTTCCGCGATAGAAATCTATCAGTGCATTCTGATAGAGGTATTCGTACTTGGCTCTTACAAGGTCGCTTTCCGCCTTCATGAGGTTGTTCTTGGCCTCGTTGAACTCCGTGATGTTCGCCTTGCCGTACTCATACTTCGCCGACATCAGACGGAAGGCCTCCTCCTGACTGCGTTTTGCCTGCTCACTACTCTGGTATTTCGCCTCAGAGGTAACCGCATTGTAGTAAGCCTGCTGGATCTCCTTATACAAATTCTTCTTCACATTATCGAGCTGCAGCTGCTGGTTATACTGACTCAGCTGCGCATTCTTGATATTGTTTCTTGTCTCGAAACGGTTGAAGATGGGAACGTTCAGACTCAGACCTAAGAACTGACTGAAGTTGTTGTTCAGCTGCTTGAAGAACTTGTCACCAGGTAAACCACTGGTCTTGTAATAGTTCGTCCCGAGACCACCTGATAATGACAAACTCGGCAGCTTGGCACTCTTGGCAATATCGATGTTCTTGGCAGAACTGGCCAGACGTGACTGCTCGGCCTGTATCTCCGGCTTGATGATCAGCGCTTCCTGATAGATCACATCAGGAGAAGGAAGAGTATGGACCTCATTCCACAGCTCCTGGTTTACCTCTCTTGAGATGGTAAAGCCCTCAGGTGACGGCAGTTCCAGCAGTTGTGTAAGCGACAGTAACGATAAACGATAGTCGTTGTCAGCCTGTGTGGCAGTCAGTCTGCTCTGTGCCAGCGAAGCCTCCTGCTGGGCCACCTCCGTACCACTCGCCTTTCCATTCTTCATCATCTCCGTCAGACGGTGCACATGCATCGAGTCGATTTCAATCTGACGGTTCGCCACTTCGCACAGTTCCAGGTTATAGAGAATCTGCACGTAAGCCTGCGCCACCTGCATACGTATATCATTCTTCGCCTTCTCCAAGTCGGCTGTAGCCGCCTCAAGGTTCAGCTTCTGCATCTCCAGCGTGCGGGGTATGCGGTAGCCCGTGAACAGAGGAACACTGGATGAGAGGTTGAACGATGTACTACTCGTGTTCGTATTCGAATAAGTATTCTGTGCCGTCAGTCCGCGTCCAAACGAGAAGCTCTCGGAAGCCGAGGCCGACAGGTCGGGCAGACGACTGTTCTTTGCCGTGTTCACATCCAGTTCTCGCTGCATGCGACTCACCTCCCGCTGTTTCACCTGGATATTATGCTCCACCGCATAGTCGATGCACTGTCTCAGCGACCACTGCTGCTGGGCCAAGACACTGGCGGGCATCAATAGCAACGCCACCGTGGCTGTTATAAATATCTTCATATATATATTTGACAATTTGACCATTTCACAATTTCACGATTTGACCATTTCACGATTTGACAATGGGCAATGGTTAGTTCTCCACCTCATCAGCCACCACCATCGGTCCGCGCACCTTATCCTTCAGGGTAAGACCCGACTTGATCTCGATGTTCACACCATCGCTCAAACCCGTCACCACCTGCTTGCGTTCATAGGTCTTCTCCTTTCCGTTCTCCTTGATGAGATAAACGAAGGTAGAGTCGCCGCTGAACTCAATAGCACTCTCGGGCACGGAGAGAGCTTTGGTGGCATGAGCCAGCTCAATCTCTGCCGTTGCACTATAGCCTGAGCGAATCTTACTACCTTTGAGCACCTGAACAGCAGCCTTGATCTCAAACTGATTGGCACCATTGTTCTCCACCGCCTTAGGCGAAACATACTCCAGTAAAGCGCCGAACGACAAGTCCTGCAAGGCTCCGATGGTTATCTTCATAGGCATTCCCGACACCAGCTGACCCACCTCCGTTTCATCAATGTTTCCACGGAAAATCAGGTCGTTCATGTTCGCCACGCTGGCAATGGTAGTACCATCGTTGAACGTATTACTCAAGATGACGCTGTTACCCACCTTCACCGGAATATCGAGAATCACACCCGAGACGGTGGAACGCACCAATGTCGAGCTCGCCTTGGCATTACTCTTCGAGACACCATCGCGCACAACAGCCAAGGCATCATCAGCCGCCAGCTTCTCCTGTTTAGCCTGACTCAATGCCAGCTTAGCCTTGTCATACTCATCCGCCGACACCAGCTTCTGGTCATAGAGGTTCTTCTCACGGTCGAAATCTGTCTGAGCCTGCTTCAGGTTAATCACGGCCAACCGTACACGCATCTCGGCGCTGCTCAGCTGACTCATGTCTGGAATCACCTTCACCTTGGCAATAACCTCACCCGCCGACACATAGTCGCCAGCCTCTTTCAGCAGTTCGGTGATGATACCCGAGATCTGCGGTTTCACGTTCACCTCATTACGTGGTTCGATCTTGCCAGTAATGATAGTCGTCTTGACGATATCGGCAGTCGTGGGTGTAAACTCGTTATACACTACAGGTTTCGGCTGCGATTTCTGCCAAAGGAACACAAAGGTTCCGATAAAGATCAGCGCCACAATGGCGGCAATAATCAGTTTACTGTACTTCTTCATATGTCTATTTTACAATTTTACCATTTGACAATTTCATCATAGGCTCTTTACTCGTCCCTCATCGCATCCACAGGTTTGATGCTCATGGCGCGGGCAGCAGGAGCCAAGCCTGCCAGCACACCCACCGTACATACCACAACGGCAGCGAGGATAGCTGTCCAGAATCCAACCTGGAAGTGGGTGTTCACTATTCCGTCCTCAGTATTCGCCACCTCCAGCATCTGGAGGATCATCACGCCGAAGAGGATACCACTCATTCCTGCCACCAATGTCAGTAGGATACTCTCAGAGATAATCTGACTAAGAATCATCTTGGGTGTGGCGCCGATAGCCCTGCGGATACCAATCTCAGTGGTTCGTTCCCGCACGGTAACCATCATGATGTTCGACACGCCGATCGCACCTGCCAGTAAGGTTCCCAAGCCCACCAGCCATATCAGGAAGTTAACCCCTTTGAACATGTTATCCATCAATTGGAACAGCAGTTCGGTATTGAATATCATCGCCCCCTGCTCATCAGTAGGATCTACATAATGCGCTCTGGCTATGGTCTCACGGACACGATCAGTAATCTTACTCATCACCACGCCCTCACGACCAACAGCTGCAATCAGGTCAACCTCATTACCACGATTAAACAACGCCTGCATCAGTGTAATCGGCATGGTGATCTGCTCTTCAGCCCGTCCGTTAAATGACGCATTACTCGTACTATAATTCACGCCTATCACCTCGAAGTAGGTAGAGTCAACGCGAATCTTCTTCCCGCAGGGGTCGCCCCCCTCCTTGAAGAGGTCCTTGTAGATCTTCTTCCCTATCACGCACACCTTACGATGCTCTCGCACATCCATCTCGTTGAGATAGCGCCCATAATACATCTTCGGTTCCATCACCTTTGCCAGATCGGGCACCGTACCCTGTATTCGGGGAGATGTTTTCTGGTCGCCATAGTAAGCCGTATTACTACCACCCCAGCTCGAGAAGATCATCGGTACGGCCACTTTCAGCTCAGGCACCCTTTGCTTCAAACGCTCAATATCTTTATAGTCCATGCTCCACCAGCGCCCTTTGCGGAAACCCTTGTAAGGCTTAGTGGTCTGATTGGCTCCTATAATGATTGTATTCTGTGCAAAACCCTCGAACGTGTTGTCGAGCTGTTCCCTCATTGCCTTTCCGCCTCCCATCAGACCAATGAGCATGAACACCCCCCAGAACACGCCGAATCCCGTAAGAAACGAACGCGCCTTGTTACGTGTCAGCGTATCGAGGATTTCTCTGTATGAATCTAAATCTATTCTCATATAATATATTATTTCTAGTGGAACTAGTAGTACTAGTATTACTAGGATTGTTAATCAGCGCGCAGTGCCTCTATAGGACGAATCCTACTGGCCTTGAAGGCAGGTATCAAGCCAGCGATGGTTCCTGCGATTATCATTACCATAGTAGCCTCGAAACACACATCGAGTCCTACTGTAGGATTCACAAAGAGCGTCAGCTTCGCCACACCCAGGTCGGTTACTTTATGCCCCAGCGTAGCATCCATATACTCATTGGCTGCAATACCCAGTAGCATACCGATATAACCGAAGAAGGTAGTAATGATTACACTCTCTATGATGATGAGTTTCAGTATTGACCATGGCTTGGCGCCGATGGCCTTGCGAATGCCGAACTCATGCGTACGTTCCTTCACGGTAATGAGCATGATGTTCGAAACGCCCACGATTCCGCTCAGCAGCGTAAAGAGTCCCACAATCCAAAGGAAAGTGCGTATAATGCCCAGACCCTGTTGCATCTGGATATTCTGCGTATAACCGTTCCATATCCATATACTCCGCTCATCTTCGGGATGAGCCTGATGGTTAGCATTCAGTCTGCGACGGTAAACGTTCTCAAAGTCCTCGTTCTCTTGCATCGTTGCCAAGCCGTGGAAGGTAAACTCGATATTTCCCAGAGCATCGGTGTTCGCACCGAAGATGCTCTTGATGGTAGAGTACGCAGAGAAAGCGTTCGATTCGCCATCGCCACGACTCTTATAGATTCCCACCACCTTAAAGGCGAAGTTACCCACCTTCACATACTTGCCAATCAGCGTCTTGTAATCCTTGGGGTCCAGTTCCTTGGCCTGAGTGTCGCTCAGCACCAGCACCTTTCGTTTCTCGCGAAGGTCAATATCGTTGATGAACCTGCCGTAGAGCAAGTCTTGTTTCGAAATCGCAGTATGAACGGGATAGACACCTGCAATCTGCATGCTCATATACTCCTCACCATGAGTAACCATTGAACTCACGTAGTAAACAGCTCCTACGTCATCAATGGTATTCTTGAATTCCGAATCGGTAATGGTATAGTCCTTCTCGTTGATGCTGATATAGCGCCCCTCTTTGAGTCCGTTAAAGGGTTTCGAGGTCTGTCCTCCATACACCTCCATCGAGTTGGTAAGGACATCGCCCGCCTGCTTCATCGTGGCATTGATCAAACCGTTACCAGCCCCCAGCAGCACGATCAGCATGAAGATTCCCCATGCCACGGCAAAGCCTGTCAGGGTGGTACGCAGCTTGTTTCGCTGGGCTGTTGACCATATTTCTGTGATGATATCTCTCATATATTTCTAGTTTTACTAGTATTCCTAGTCTTACTAGTTATTTCATGATGCCTCCCATGCCGAAGGGCGAGGCGTTGTGTTCAAGATTCACTTCAATCTGTCCGATGATACCATCCTTGATGTGAACGATCTTGTTCGTTTCGTTCGCCACGCCACTCTCGTGAGTCACCACCACGATGGTCATCCCCTCTTCGGCGTTCAGTTGCTTCAGCAGCTGCATCACTTCCACAGAAGTCTTGGAGTCGAGCGCGCCAGTAGGCTCGTCGGCCAGAATAATCTGCGGATGGGTAATCAAGGCGCGGGCAATGGCCACACGCTGTTTCTGTCCACCCGACAGCTCATTAGGATAATGGTCGGCCCAGTCTAATAACCCGAGCCGATCCAAATAATCCATCGCCAGCGTATGGCGTTTCTTTCTGGATACCCCCTGGTAGAACAATGGCAGTTCCACATTCTCCACGGCGGTCTTGAACGAGATGAGGTTAAAGCTCTGGAAGATGAAACCAATCATATGGTTTCGGTACTCCGCCGCCTTCCGCTCACTCAGGTCCTTGATTAACGTCCCGGCGAGGGTGTATTCACCTGAGTCGTAGTTATCGAGGATTCCCAGAATATTCAATAAAGTTGACTTGCCCGAGCCGCTGGCTCCCATGATGCTCACGAACTCCCCCTTGTCAATGTCGAGGTTGATGCCCTTGAGCACATGGAGCGGCTGCGCACCGAAGTAGGTCTTGTTAATGTCTTTTAGATGTATCACGTGCTAATACTTATTTTTATCGTCTTTTTGACGAATTAGACGGCTGCAAGGTTGCATTTATTACAAGCCCGGCATATCTTTTAACTTTTCTTTTCACTGAACCGGTTCCATTCCTCCCCGATCTCAGAAATGTCAATACCTAACAGCTGCATGTGTCGGAACATCTCGGGTAGCTTCTCCTTCATGAACAACTGCTTGCGTTCCTTCAGGATCTTCTTCTTCGCCCCTTTCGTGACGAAGTAACCCAGTCCGCGCTTGTTGTAGATGATCTCGCTGCGGGCAAGCTCATCATACGCCTTCACAGCCGTGTTGGTGTTCACCTGCAACAGTACGGCATATTCCCTTACGCTGGGAATGCGTTCATCATCCTGATAAGTCCCCGCCAGGATCTCGTCGCACAGGCGGTCGGCTATCTGAATGTATATGGCTTTGTCGTTATTGAAATTCATAGATTCGTTCTTTTATTATTGATTACTTGAAAGTTCTTGAACAAGCGGTAGCTCAGACGGTAGTTGTAGACAGTCCATGCCAGCAGCACAAATACCACTACCCACACCAAGTAGTTTACGCTTAGCGTATTGTCTTTTACGCTAATCAGAGAACCGAAGTTCTTGGTCCATACTTTTTCAAAGAGAGCCACAATGAGCAGTAATCCTGCACTGGCAATGGCGAACCCGTTCTTGCGGAACACCGATCCTGCTGCGATATAGCAGGAATGTACCCATATGATGCTTATCAAGGAATATACAGATGCTGTGATCTTTTGTACGACGTGACCTTCGGTAACGACGAAAAATAAGTTCGGATCTGTCAGGGTAGACACATACGGCAGGTCTTTGAACATCGGAACAATCACCATGCGCAGCACGTCAGCCACCACATAACCTAAGAAGAGGCACAAGGTCCAAGCCACTGTCACGTAAACGAGCAGCACCCAGTATTTTTCCTTGTTCGCTGCCGGCAGCATCAGGAACGAGATGGCCTTCTGTTTCTTGTTCAACTGACGGAACACTCCCGACAGGACAAACAGCGAGGCAATACTCATAAACACCAGAATAATCGATTTTACTACGAAAAGTGCGTGCTTATAGTTTTCAGGAGTGAAGCCCATGGTGTAGGTATTTCCACCAGACGACTTGACCACTACTCCTGTCAATGTGACTATCATCTGCAGTAGGAACACACAGGTAGCAGCACCGGCAAACCACATCAGCAGCTGTTTGCTGTTGGTACGAAGGAACCAGTTCAGCACCCTGAAGAACCTTTTGAAACTGAATTTTTCCATATCTTAATGATTGATATATTTAGCAATGAGCTGACGGCGGCAGAACAGTCGGAACGACAGCCAATAACATACAATGATAATCGCGATGTTCATCAAGGTTCCTGGCCATGTGGGAGCATCGACACAAAGCGTAGCCTTAAAACCATCGGTACGCAAGTAAATCACTCCTGCAATAATGGCGAACAGTAACCAGAGTACTATACTGGCGAATACCCATGAGTACCTGCGTGTACGGAAGAAATTGGCACCCAGCAGATACATGCTGTGAAAGGCAAGTAACGATAGGATGACATTGTACCAATGCTCGTATTTCGTAAGGAACGAAAAAGCAGAACTGTTATACACATAGGCCAATACCGATTGTGCGTTCGGTGCATCGTAGATCAGTGATGTCAAATACTGCACTGCATCGCCCACAGGGATGGTCAGCAAGATACCCACTGCCATTGTTATCGCTGAGAGATAGCGTGCAAGGAACTTCTCCAGGTTACTGGCTGGCAGCATCGTCAGACTGCGCCAATCGTCGGTTGTCTTCATGGCATAATGCATACCACTGGCCGTTATAACACCATCAATGATGAGGAACATGGCGAGGAGCGGAGGGAAGATCTCAAAGTGGGTTTCGCTCGATTCAGCAACCCCCAGTCGAATGAAGGCGAAGCAAAGCGATGTGCCCAAGACAGCCGACAGCACCTGATGCATCCATTCATGCTTGTCGTGCCTGTAGGTCCACTTCAGCAGTTGCTTAAACCTTTGTATATTGAAACATTTCATAACCAATAGTCTATTATCATTACCACTTAACAGATCTTCCCTGTGGTCACTGCGTCGAACAGCAGTTCCAGGTTCACCTGCGTTTCCTCATCACCCTCCTTACGGGGAACAATCACGGCATTACCTTGCAATGAAGGCTCAGCATAGATCACGTCGTCGCCCATCTGTCCCGGCTGACGGTATTCAAACACATACTTGTCGCAGATGTCGGCCACGCTGGCGTCCAAGAGCATCTTGTCTTGGTCGAGAATCAGGATATGATCCAGCAGCTGCTCCACATCATGCACCTGGTGCGTACTGATAATCAACGTGCGATCATCGGTCATGTGGTTGGCCACTACCCTGCGGAACTGCGCCTTCGAAGGAATGTCAAGACCGTTGGTGGGCTCGTCCATCAGCAGCAGTCTTGTACCGGCTGCCAATGCGAAGCTCATATACACCTTCTTCTTCTGACCCATTGAGAGGGCGTCTAACTGAAGCGAAGTGGAGAGCTCGAAGTCGTTCAGACAGTTCTCCAGCACCTCTCTGTTGAACCGCGGGTAGAACGGCTTATTGATCTCGATATATTCGTCGAGCGACATAGCCGGCATGTCGAACTCCTCAGGAACGATAAACATCTCTTCCAGCATCTCAGGACGGCGCTTGCGACTCTCAATCCCGTCGAAGCTCACGGTTCCACCCTGCGGACGAAGCAGTCCGCTGATCAGGTAAAGCAAAGTACTCTTACCCGTTCCGTTCTTGCCCAGCAGACCGTAGATATTGCTCTCTGGCAGGTTCAGACTGAAATCCGAGAACACCGGAGTCTTACCCCCTGCATACTTATAACTGATATTCTTAATTTCGATCATGGCTTATATTTTTTGTGGAATGAGGAGTGTGGAATGTGGAGTGAGAATTGCTTCAATTACATTTCTCTTGCCTCTTGCTTCTTGCCTCTTGCTTCCGATTAATATTTCAACTGTCCAATCTTTATTACCGTGTTGCTAACAACAGTCCTTCGGTAGGATTCATCACCAACATACTGTCAACCCACTCAAACTGCTCCTGGCTATCATTGCGGCGCAAGTAGTTCACGGCCACCACCTGATCAGTCACATACTGGTAAACAGCCTTTTCCGTGGTGGGGAGGTAAGCCTGTGTACGCTTATCCCATACACTTCTTGACAACTCATAACCATCCTCATTGTAGATCAGATCCAGACTATAGTCATTCTCCCATTTACCCGATACGCTGTTCCAGCGCATCACCTCTTTCTTCACCAGACGGTCCTGCTCGTCGTAAGTATAGTTATACGCCAACTTCGATGTGAGCACCTCGCTGTCTGATTCGTAAACATACATCGTTGTCACCTTACCGTTCTCCATGTCGGCATTGTAATAATACGATGAGTTGCTGTTCTCTGCTGCACTCAGATACATACTGAGAATTGTAGCTGCTGTAATGATTGTCTGCATAACTGTATATTTTTAATGATTACTTATTCCTTTTTTTATTACCATCTCACCCCCGTTTTGTTGAGTGTAATGGTGTACTACTTTAATAGTACACTGCAAAAGTAGTGCTTTTAGGAATACGCTCCAAATATTTCGGCAACTTTTTTTCGTGAAAACGAAATATTTAACTTTCGTTTACACTTACACCTTATTATATAAATAAAATACCCCTCGTCCATTGGAGAGGGGTATATATAAGAGAGAGGGTTCAGGTTATACTTTCTTCTTCGTAGCGCGTACCAGATAGACAATCAGGAGGATGTAGGCGATGAGGGAGCAGAGCTCAGAAAGGGGATTAGCCAGCCACGTCTCGTTGATGGGGTTGAAGCCCACGAAACGGAGAAGAGCAGAGACAACACCCATGAGCGCACCACCGGCAATAAAGCCGCTGGCAAGGAGAGTACCTTTCTCGCCACATTCCTTGTTCACTTTCTCATCCTTGCTGCGCGAGGTAACGTACCAGTTCACGGCTCCACCTACCAACAACGGGATGTTCAGTTCCAAGGGGATGAACATTCCCAAGGCGAAGGGTAAGGCAGGAACCTTGACGAAGGTAAGGATAAGGGCAATGGCTGCGCCAATGCCATAAAGCAACCACGGAGCCTGCACACCACTCATCAGGGGTTCTATAACGGCCGCCATGGCGTTTGCCTGAGGAGCTGCGAGCTCACCACTGGCAAAATCGTAGGTCTTGTTCAGCAGAAGCATCACGCCGCCCACAGTGGCCGCACTGACGAGTACGCCTAAGAACTTCCACTGCTCCTGTTTCTTCGGCGTGGTTCCGAGCCAATAGCCTATCTTCAGGTCGGTGATGAACGAACCAGCCACAGACAAAGCCGTACATACCACACCACCCATGATCAAGGCAGCCAGCATACCGCCAGAACCCTTCAAGCCCACAGCCACCATAACGACAGAAGCAAGAATCAAGGTCATCAGCGTCATTCCGCTCACAGGATTACTACCCACAATGGCAATGGCGTTGGCCGCCACGGTGGTGAACAGGAAGGCAATGACGGTAACGAGCAGGATTCCCACAACGGCAAACAAGAGGTTATCCATCACGCCGAACCAGAAGAAGAGGAAGGTGACGAGGATGGTGACAATAGAGCCGATAGCAATGATCTTAAAGGCAATATCGCGCTGCGTCCTGAGCAGGTTCTTACTCTCGCTACTGCCGCCCTTCATCTCCTTGGTGGCCAGACTCACGGCACTCTTGATGATGCCCCAGCTCTTCACAATACCGATGATACCAGCCATGGCAATACCGCCAATACCTATCGACTTAGCGTAGAACTTGAAGATCTGCTCGGGAGTCATATCCCCCACAGCCGTGGTAATACTGGGATCCCAGGTGTTGAGTATATCATGAGGGAACAAAAGGGCCATGCCCGGCACGATGATCCACCATACAGCCAGCGAACCCAGACAGATGATAAACGCGTATTTCAGTCCGATGATATACCCCAGACCTAACACGGCGGCACCTGTATTCACCTTCAGCACCAGCTTGGCACGGTCGGCCAGATCGGCTCCCCACCCTATCATGCGCGTGGTGACATTCTCGTTCCACCAGCCGAAGGTAGCCACGAAGAAGTCGTACAAACCACCCACGATACCTGCTATGAGCAGCGGTTTGGCCTGCGAGCCTCCTTTCTCACCGCTTACCAGCACCTGTGTGGTGGCTGTCGCTTCGGGGAAAGGATACTTACCGTGCATGTCGCTCACGAAATACTTACGGAACGGAATCATGAACAGGATACCCAGGATACCTCCGAGCAGCGAGCTCAGGAAGATATTGATGAACGAGGCGGTCATCTCAGGGTATTTCGCCTGCAGGATATAGATGGCGGGCAGGGTGAAGATAGCACCAGCCACCACAGAACCCGAGCAGGCACCGATGCTCTGGATGATGACATTCTCGCCCAGTCCTTGCTTACGGTGTGCCGCTGTTGACACGCCCACGGCGATGATGGCAATGGGAATGGCAGCCTCGAACACCTGTCCCACCTTCAGTCCGAGGTAGGCGGCAGCGGCCGAGAAGAGCACGGCCATCAGAATGCCCCATGTTACCGACCAGCCGTTCACCTCAGCATATTGCTTCATGGGCGACATTACCGGCTCATACTGTTCTCCTTCTTTCAGCTCTGTGAACGCATTCTCAGGCAGCTGAATGCTGTTTTTTTCTTGCATCTTTTGTTGTTTCTTTAGTTTCTCTTTAGAACCCCTTAATCCCCTTAAGGGGGATTCGGTGGCGCGGTGGCGCGGTGGTAGGGTGGCGCGAGATTAGTACTATGCGCCAACAGTTTTATCCTGTATAAAACGCCGTTATCTCAGTAGTATTCTCGTGCCACCGCGCCTTCGTGCCACCGTACCTCCGGGCGGTTTAGCCATCACGTAGTGGCGGGCTTACTATGTTTATGACTCACCTTAAACCGGTCGAAGCCCTCGCCATAGACGCCGATGACGGCACTCTGACTGACGAACGCGTTGGGATCAATCTCGTCGATGAGCTGGAAGATCTTTGCGCTCTCGCTCTTCTTGGCCAGCACGAACAGCATCTTCACCTCACGTCCGCTATAGAAACCCTGTCCGTTGATGACGGTGCAGCCACGGTGCGGGTCGAAGTTGATACGATGACCGATCTCCTCATACCGCTCGGAGATGATGAAGAACTGCACGCTTCGGCGCATGGAGTTCACCACCTGGTCGATACAGAAGGCCGTGACATACAGCACCACGTAACCATAGATCACCTTCTCCCAGTCGCGCAACACGATATAGCTGCACGAGATAATCACCACATCGCAGATCAGGATCACCCTTCCCAAGGAGATATCACGGTATTTGTTGATGATGGCGGCAATGATATCAGTACCACCCGTACTACCATTCACGCCTAAGCCCAGTCCTACACCACTTCCGCAGAACACAGCACCCAGAATGGCCGCCATGAAAGGCTGGTCGTGCAACAGATGAAGGTTCGCCGTGAACTCACGCGTCAGCGTAAGCGCCACAGTAAGCACCATCACCGCATAGACCGTCTTCACGCAGAATTTCCACCCCAGGATGCGCAGGGCGATAATCAACAAGGTGGCATTGATGGCGAAGTAGGATGCCTGGGCAGGAATATGCAATGCACTCCATTCAAGGATAGACGAGACACCTGCCACGCCTCCCGCAGGAATGCCGTTAGGTAACAGGAATATCGACCAGCCCACACAGTAGGAAAGCATGGCCACAGCGATGAAAAGATAGTCGCGCACCTCTTTCCACACCTTCTTTTTCTCCAGTTGAGGTGTATTCATCATTTCTTTTCCAATAAGCGTTCAACCAGTTCCTTCATACCCTCAGAAGCCCCTTTCTGGATATGCTCGATATGTCGGTAGCCCGTCTTCATCACTGGGTTGGGATCAATGAGATAGACAGGCACGTCGGGTGAGACATATTGTACAAGTCCTGCTGCCGGATAGACCACCAACGAGGTACCGATGATGATGAAGATATCGGCCTTGGAAGCCTCCTCAGCGGCAATGCTGATGTTGGGCACACCTTCACCGAAGAACACGATGAAGGGGCGCAGCAAAGAGCCGTCGCCAGCTTTCTCGCCCGGCTTCACCTCGAGGTTGTCGCCGCCTAACGTCTTCTGATAGCGGGGGTTGTCCACATCCCTGCTGGAGCATACCTTCATCAGTTCTCCGTGCAGATGGATTACATGCGTCGAGCCTGCCATCTCATGCAGGTTGTCCACATTCTGCGTGATGACCGTCACCTCGTACTGCTCTTCGAGCTTGGCCACCAGTTTATGACCATCGTTGGGCTTGGCAGCCACCAGTTTCTTGCGCAGCATGTTATAGAAATTATTCACATATTCAGGATCGTCTTCCCATGCCTCGTGCGTTGCCACACGACTCACCGGGTAGTTCTCCCAAAGACCGTCTGCATCACGGAAGGTGCTCAGTCCGCTTTCCACCGACATTCCCGCACCTGTCAACACAACAATTTTCTTCATGTTCCTTTTCCTTTCTATTAGGTTCCCGCAAGCTCCGAAATACGGAAAAACGGGTTGATGAATCTTAACAATGCACAAAATTACACATTTTTCTTCAATAAAGGCGATGAAATTCAAGAAAATGTGTAACTTTGCACGTTATTAATAATATTTATAATTGAAGATGAACAAACTGAGTTATTCGTTAGGTCTCGGCATCGGTCAGCAATTGCTGCAGATGGGCATCGACGAGTTCGATGTGAACGACTTCGCAGCAGCTGTCAAGGACGTGCTGGAAGGAAAGGATCCGCAGATAGGACACCGTGAGGCACAGACCATTGTACAGACCTATTTCCAACAGCAGGAAGAGAAACTGAACCGCGAAAAAGAAGCGAAAGGCAAGATTGCCAAGGAAGAAGGCGAGAAATATCTGGCAGCCAATGCCAAGAAAGAAGGTGTGGTAACCCGCGAGAGCGGTCTGCAGTACCTGGTTTTGAAAGAAGGAACGGGCAAGAGTCCGAAGGCCACCGATAAGGTGAAGTGCCACTACGAAGGTTTCCTGATTGACGGAACAGTGTTCGACAGCAGTGTGCAGCGTGGTGAGCCGGCTGTATTCCCCCTCGACGGTGTGATTGCCGGTTGGACAGAAGGTCTGCAGCTGATGAAAGAGGGTGGTAAGACCCGCTTCTTCATCCCCTACCTCCTGGCTTACGGTCCGAGTGGCGCTGGCAACAGCATTCCTCCGTATGCCGCACTGATCTTCGACGTGGAACTTATTGAAGTTCTTTGATAGTTGACAGTTGACAGTTGATAGTTGAAAGTTAATAGTTGAAAGTTTACAATTTAATAGATAAGAAAAGCAATGAAAAAAGTAACAATCGTAGCCGCTATGGCTATCGTAGCCGCCGCTTTCACATCATGCGGCAACCCCACTCCCAAGGCTAACCTGAAGAGTGATCTCGACAGTATGAGCTATGCCATGGGTATGGCACAGACACAGGGTCTGAAGGACTATCTGGTACAGCGCCTCGGTGTTGACACAGCTTACATGGACGACTTTATCAAAGGTCTGAACGAAGGTGCTAATGCTGGTGACGACAAGAAGAAGAACGCTTACTATGCAGGTATCGAGATCGGTAAGCAGGTGGGCAACCAGATGATCAAGGGTATCAACCTCGAGATCTTCGGTGAGGACTCAACCAAGACCATCTCCAAGAAGAACTTCATGGCTGGTTTCATCAGCGGTACAACAGGTACTAAGGGTCTGATGACTATGGAGCAGGCTGGTGAGCTGGCACAGAAGCTGATGACCGACTACAAGAAGAACCAGACCGAGAAGCAGTTCAGTGAGAACAAGGCCGAGGGCGAGAAGTATGTTGCCAACTATGCCAAGGGTAAGGACGTGAAGACACTCAAGGGTGGCGTTCTGTACAAGGTGATCAAGGCTGGTACAGGTGCTCTCCCCACCGACACCTCTATGGTAAAGGTACATTATGAGGGTAAGACCATTGACGGTAATGTGTTCGACAGCTCTTACAAGCGTGGCGAGCCTGTTACACTGGCTGCTAACCAGGTTATTCCCGGTTGGACCACAGCGCTGACCAACATGCCTGTTGGTTCTGTTTGGGAGATCGTTATTCCGCAGGAGCAGGCTTACGGCGACCGTGCTCAGAGAGGTATCAAGCCTTTCTCTGCACTGATCTTCAAGCTTGAGCTGCTGGGTATTGAGAAATAATCTTTTCCACCATGAAGAGAATCATCCTTATAGCACTCACCGTCATGGTGAGTGCTTCTTTCTATACAGCATCTGCTCAGAAAGTAACACTAACCACCCCTTCCGACTCCCTTAGCTATGCTGCGGGAGCATCCATGACCGATGGTTTGATGACCTTCCTGAAACAGCAGTACGATATGGATGAAGCCTACCTCGATGATTTCCTGAGTAGCTTTGAGGAGGCCATGAAAAGCGGTGTTGACGGCAAGAAGAAAGCCTACAGTGCCGGTATCCAGATTGCAGGCATGGTGAAAGAGCGCATGCTGCCGTCTATCTCTAATGATTTGCAGGGTTCCGACTACACCATACAGGAGGAGTTGTTCACGAAAGGCTTCATGGCCTCACTGAAGAAAGACTCCACCGTCTTTGGTCAGGATCCCAAACCTTACTTCAACACCCGCATGGGAGCTGTTGTCAATGCCAAGAAAGAGGCTGTGCGCAAAGCTGGCGAGCAGTTCCTGAGCGAGAACAGTAAGAAGGCTGGTGTGCAGGTAACCCCCAGCGGACTGCAGTACAAGATCCTGACAAAGGGTAAGGGAAAGGTGCCTACTAAAGACGATCAGGTGATTGTGAAATACGAGGGCCGACTGATTGACGGAACGGTGTTCGACAGCAGTTACAAACGCGCAGAACAAACCAATAAGTTCCGTCCTACGGATGTCATCAAGGGTTGGACCGAGGCGCTCACCATGATGCCTGTAGGCAGCAAGTGGGAGCTCTATGTCCCGCAGGAGCTGGCTTACGGTGCCCGTGAAACGGGTAATATTCCTGCCTACAGCGCACTGATCTTTATCGTGGAGCTGGTAGACATTGAAAAATAGTATCACACCTGTTTTTCTGACATATATGCAGCATTTTGACTGAATTTGCACAATTTTCATGTCAAAATGTTGCATATTTCATTTTAAATGCCTATTTTTGCTAACAGATTTCATTACTTAACAAGAATTAGGCAATCAAATGGACAAGATTGACAGTCTGGACAAGAAAATCCTGAACATCCTCTCGAAAAACGCGAGGATTCCTTTCAAAGACGTGGCAGCAGAATGCAACGTCTCCCGTGCAGCCATCCACCAGCGCGTGCAGCGTCTCACCGACGAGGGCGTGATTACTGGTAGTGGTTTCGATGTGAACCCCAAATCGTTGGGCTACAGTACTTGTACCTATGTAGGCATTAACCTTGAACGTGGTAGTATGTATAAGCAAGTGGTGGAACGACTCGTGCACATCCCCGAAATTGTGGAATGTCACTTCACAACCGGTCCGTACACCATGCTCGTCAAACTCTATGCACGCGACAATGAACAGCTCATGGACCTGCTCAACAACCAGCTGCAGGACATCCCCGGCGTGGTAGCCACCGAGACGCTCATCTCGCTGGAGCAAAGCGTGAAGAGAGAGATACCCATTGCATTGGATTAACAAAATGGAGAACTTTAATCTGCAGTCGCACCTCAGTAAGATCTATGCGACATTCCCCGAGGCCGACCATCGACCTCTTATAGGTATTACCAGTAACTTCACCGACGGGGATGCTTCCCTGCGTGACAGGTATTACAAACAGGTGATCCAGGCAGGTGGAACGCCTGTGATTATTCCTCCTGTGGCCGACAAGAACGTGCTGGTGAACACCCTGGAGCACCTCGACGGTCTGCTGCTCAGCGGCGGTGCAGATTATAATCCCTTGTGGTGCGGCGAGGAACCCTCACCCAAGCTGCACGGCATCAATGCCGAACGCGACCTGCCCGAAATGCTCATCACCCGACTGGCGTATAACCGTCAGATTCCTATCTTGGGCATCTGCCGGGGAATACAGACCATCGTGATGGCCCTCGACGGTCATGTGGCACAGGACATCAGCGCCACTACCATCAAGCATTCACAGGATGCGAGCCGCAGCGAGCTCACCCATAGCGTGACACTTCATAAGGACAGTATCTTATACGAACTGTACAAAACGCAGAACATCTATGTGAACTCCTTCCACCACCAGGCTGTATCCGACCCCGGTTCGCGCTTCCATGTGGTGGCTACGGCTCCCGACGGCACCATCGAGGCCATCGAGAGCAGTGAATTCAAACCTATCTTAGGTGTGCAGTGGCATCCCGAATGGCTGGAAAGCGGACTCCCGTTGTTCAGCTGGCTGGTGAAGCAGGCTACGAATTTCCAGGTGGCCAAACGACTGCACCACCGAATCCTTACCTTGGATACGCACTGCGACACACCGATGTTCTTCCCGCAGGGTATTCATTTCGAGCAGCGCGACCCGCGCATCCTCGTCGACCTGCATAAGATGACCGAAGGCAGGCAGGATGCTGTCATCATGGCGGCTTATCTGCCACAGCCCAAGATCGGTGAGCAGTTCTCGCAGATCGTACCCTTCGACGTGAACAGTCCGATGGCCTATGCCGACCTGATCTTCGACAAGATCGAGGAGATTGTGCGCAACAACAGTCGGTATATCAGTATTGCCCGCACCCCCAGCGACCTGTACGAAGACAAGCGGAAGGGGCGCAAGAGCATTATGTTCGGCATTGAGAACGGACTGGCCCTGAACCACGACGTGGCAAACGTAAAGCATTTCGCCCAGCGAGGGGTGGTATATATCACGCTTTGCCATAACGGCGATAATGATATCTGCGACTCGGCCAAGGGGTGCAACACACACAATGGTGTGAGCGCCTTCGGCGAGAAAGTGATTCAGGCCATGAACGACCACGGAATGATGGTCGATCTGAGTCATGCCAACGAGAAGAGTTTCTATGATGCCCTGGAGATCAGTCGTACACCCATCGTATGCAGTCATAGCAGCAGTCGTGCCCTCTGTGATCATCCGCGTAACTTGACCGACGACCAGATGCGGGCATTAGCGGCAAAGGGCGGTGTGGCTCATACAACCCTCTATCACGGTTTCCTGCGGAAAGAGGGAGAGGCTACCATCCTTGATGCCATCGCCCACCTGGAGCATGCCATTGCGGTGATGGGTATCGACCATGTGGGCTTAGGTACGGATTTCGATGGCGACGGCGGTGTGGTAGGTATGGCCAACAGTAGCGAGGCCATTAATTTCACCCTTCACCTGCTGCGGCGCAAATATAGTGAACGCGACATCGAGAAGATCTGGGGTGGCAACTGGCTGCGTGTCATGGCACAGGTGCAGCGCGGTGATAAATAAACAATAAACAACGAATACGATGATGACCATCAAGAACCTGAAAAGAATTCTTCCTTTATTCCTACTCTTACTCATTGCTTGCAAAAGCAGCAAATCCCAACAGGATGTGCTGGTGCTAAGTGCGCCAACAGGACCCGTATTCAACGCTGACAGTGCTTTCAGCTATTGTCAGGCACAATGCGACTTCGGCCCGAGAACCATGAACAGTACGGCACACGATCAATGCGAGGAGTGGATCATCAAGAAGTTCCAGTCGTTCAACTGTCAGGTGGTTACTCAAAAGACTGTACTCAAAGGTTATGATGGTACAGCGCTCAACAGCACGAATATCATTGCTTCTACTCAGCCCGACAATACCACGAGGGTGATGCTCTGCGCCCATTGGGATAGCAGACCATGGGCTGACAATGATCCTGATGAAAAGAACTGGAAGACACCAGTTCTGGCTGCCAACGACGGAGCCAGCGGCGTGGCCGTGATGCTGGAGCTGGCGCGGCTGATACAGGCGGCCGACTCGCTGAAGGTGGGGGTTGACTTCATCTGCTTTGATGCAGAAGACTGGGGTACGCCGCAATGGGACACCAACACGTATAACACCACAGGCGATGTGTGGGCATTGGGAGCAGCCTATTGGGCCAGTAACCCGCATGTAGCAGACTACAGACCACGCTACGGAATCCTCCTCGACATGGTGGGCGGACAGGGGTCGCAGTTCTATCAGGAGCGTTTCTCCAAGCAATATGCGCAGCCTATATTAAATAAGGTGTGGGCAGCAGCCAAGGTGGTGGGCTTCGGCAGCTATTTCCCCGACAGCAGTGGGGAGTATATCACCGACGACCATACGCCCATCAATACGCAGGCACGTATCCCAACCATTGATATCATTCCCTTCTATCCCGACTGTCAGCAAAGCGGGTTCGGTCCTACCTGGCACACCATTAACGACGATATGGAGCATATCGACAAGAACACGCTCCAAGCAGTAGGACAAACATTGGTGCAAGTGCTGTATTCGGAAGGGAAAACAGATTAAGCCAATTTCTCAATCTTCAAGGTCTGATCACAGTAATCAACTACCGCAGGACGGTGGGTGATAAAGATGATGGTCTTGTCACGCTTCTGTAGGATATTCTGCAGAAGCTGACGCTCTGTATCTGGATCGAGAGCACTGGTTGCCTCATCGAACAGCATGATACAACGGTTACGCAACAAAGCACGGGCAATAGCGATACGCTGCGCCTGACCCTCACTCAGTCCTCCACCCGACTCAGCACAGGACGTATCCAGACCTTTGGGCAGATCAAAGACAAAGCCAGCACAAGCCTGCATCAGCACCTCCTTCATCTCCTCATCCGTGGCGTTCAGCTTTCCTAAACGCAGGTTCTCACGTATGGTACCGCTCATCAAGGTGTTTCCCTGCGGTACATAGACAAAGTTACAACGCATGCGGGGAGAGAGGGTTTTCTTCATCTTCTCATTATAGATGGAGATCTCTCCACTTTGCGGGCGCAGCAAGGCCAGAATCAATCGTACAAGGGTGGTCTTACCTGCTCCCGTCTCGCCCAAGATAGCCGTACAGCTACCCGGGTAGAAATCGAACGACAGGTTGTCAATCACCTTCCCGTCGGTAGGTTCATACTCATACGAAACTGCTTCCAGCTGCACCCCACACGGTCCTTCCAGCTCTATGGGCTCTCCCTGCTCCTCCATAGGATCCTCCTCCAGCTCCATCAAACGCTCTGCGGCCGTGAACACGCTCACGAAGGCAGGCACCAGCTTGGTCAGTCCACGTGCCGGACCCTGAATCCTGTTCACCAGCTGCAGGAAGGCGGTCATACCACCAAAGGTAAGCGTACCGGCCGACATGCGCAGGGCCGACCACAGGAAGGCAACCAGGTAACCCAAGGCGAAGCCGAAGTTCAGGATCAGGTTACTGAACACCGAGAACATCGTACGTTTCACCACGTTCTGCCGCAGCTCACTCTGCGTGTTCTCCAATCGGTCAACCATCATCGTATCACTCTCCAGCGTCTTGATGAGCATTCGGTTCTGCACCGTTTCCTGTAATACGCTCTGCACCTTCGAGTCGCTGTCGCGCACCTGACGGGTAAAGTGCCGCATCTGGTTCACATAAATCTTACTCACTGCCAGGAACAGCGGTAACATCACGATGATGATGACTGCCAGCCACTTGTCCATGGAGAACAGATAGACGAACGCACCTATGAACATGGCCAAGGTGGAGAGGGCACCCGG
Source organism: uncultured Prevotella sp. (assembly GCA_900314935.1). Classification (GTDB taxonomy): domain Bacteria; phylum Bacteroidota; class Bacteroidia; order Bacteroidales; family Bacteroidaceae; genus Prevotella. The sequence continues at coordinate 1,668 of OMXE01000026.1, read as the reverse complement.
TAAGGTCTCGGTGAGGAAACTCACCACATTACCCACATCGCCTTCCAGTCGGTTAATCACATCACCGCTGTGCATCCGTTCCTTCCCGCGCCATTCAGAGCGCAGGATCCTGTCGAGCATTCGTTGCTGCATACGGTTCTGTGCGCGTATTCCCAAGATGTTCCGCACCCAGATACTACTGATGCTGATGGCGAAATTAGCCAGTATCAGCAGTCCCATATAGGCCACAGCCCAATAGAGGGAGCCTTCGGCCGTATGAGAGGCCACGTCGATGGCATGCTGAATGGCCCATACCTGAGCCAGACTCACCACCACACTCAGCAGTCCTAACGAGGCATTCAGCACAGCCTGCAACTGATTGCCCCGCCAAGCGCGCCACAGCCATTTCATAATAACCTTCGCGCTGTACTTGCTTTCCTTCCTGCTAAAATACTCCCTTATACTCAACTTTGAACTTTGAACTTTGAACTTTGATCTTTATGATTACTTTTGTTTTCGAGGAAGGAGGAATACTCCTACCTTTGATCCATCCCCCACATCATCTTCTCCCTCAGGGTGGAGAAATACTTCTGTCCGCGCCGTTTCACGATATGAATGCCGTACGGCGCCTTACGGATGGTGAGTCGTGTACCCTCCTCACAGCGCTCCGACCTGCCGTCGATGGCAATCAGGAAGTTATGCGAACGACTCTCCACGGTGATGGTGATCTCACTGTCGTCCTTCACCACGATAGGCCGGATGTTCAGACTATGCGGGGCGACGGGTGTCAGACAAAGGATTCCTGCCTGCGGCACAATGATCGGCCCGCCGTTCGAGAGCGAATAGGCCGTGCTACCCGTGGGTGTACTCACGATCAGACCGTCAGCTTGATAGGTAACCAGATACTCACCGTTGATACATGTGCGGATAGAGATCATCGAGGCATTGTCACGTTTCAGCACCGCAATATCGTTCAGCGCCCTCGGACAGGTCTGCAGCTGCTGTCCCTCCAGCTCCGCCTGAATCACCGCATGGTCCTCCAAGTCGTACTCCCCACGATAGAGCGCGTCAATGGCACTCTCTATCTCCTGCGGACTCACATCCGCGAGGAATCCCAGGCGCCCCATGTTCACACCCATGATGGGAATACCCTTGTTCCCTACGAAATGGGCCGACTTCAGTAGCGTACCGTCACCTCCCATGGAGATCACGAAGTCAGCTTCGAAGTCATTCCCCTCGAACACCCTCGTCACTTGCACCTCCAGGTGCTGCCCCTTCGTGACGAAGTCGTAGAACTCCCGCTCCATAAACACATCTGCCTCCCGCTCTGAGAGATACGAGAGTATTTTCTGGATGCTGGCCGACTTCTTCGCCTGATACACATTACCGAAGATGGCGAACCGTAGTTTCTTCTTTCCTTCCTTCTCCATGCGCATTCCTTTTGACTGCAAAGATACGATTAAGCGAGGACAAAACAAAATAAATATGAATTTATTTTTATTGTCGAGCGTGAGTATCTTCGGCGAAGCCAAAGTACGGATAAGTGAGCAAAATGCAAAAGGAAAGTATACTTTTCTTTTCATTTTCGAACGAAAGTATCTTCGGCGCAGCCAGAGTTACTATGTTTGCAGACGCTAACAGTTGATTTTGACTATCCGAACACCGCTCTCGGGGGCTGCGAGCCCCCTG
>OMXE01000046.1 GCA_900314935.1 uncultured Prevotella sp. | reverse complement strand
CCTGCCACCACTGGTCTGATAGGGAACCTTGAGCCACCGCTCAATGTAAAGGAGTATCCACTTCTCACTGACGTGCTTCTGGACTGCCTTCATCAACAGGCCGTGGTCTATCGTGTCGAAGAACTTGCTGATGTCCATGTCAAGCACCCAGAGGTTCTCATTGCAACGCTCTATTGCCTTGGCTATGGCACTATGCGCTGACCTCATCGGACGGTAGCCGTAGGAATCATCGTGGAAGATGGCTTCGAGACGAGGGGCAATATACATCACCACTACCATCTGCGCCACTCTGTCCTCCACCGTGGGTATGCCCAATGGACGCTTCCCACCATTTGGCTTAGGTATCTCCACCAGCTTTACGGCTTTCGGGAAATAACTTCCCGAGCTCATGCGGTTCCAAAGCTTGTACAGATTCTTCTGTAGGTTGCTTTCATAGGACTTCAGGTCTATACCATCTATCCCAGCACTGCCTCTGTTGGCTTTCACCTGAAGCCAGGATTCCATCACGACCCGCGCCCCCTTCGCTCCACACCCATTACAGATGCTTCAACACTACTACGAAGCAGTCCGCCACAGAACACCAGCATCGCTACTTTCTACCTCCGCGTGTCAAGGCTTGGTATTTTCGCTTGGCATCTGATGTCTGCTTCTCACGTTCCTCCGAAGAGCCTGCGACAAGGTCACGCCGCCTATACACCGCACACCCGACAGACAGCAATACAGGGTTCCTCTGTCGTTTTCCCAAGAGAGAAATAAGCCCTTGGTTCTGATGTGACCTACTAACTTTGCTAACGATGCTTCATCAACGGTTCACTTTCGTTCGTCTCCTTTGTCACTCACCTCGCCATCCTCATAGAAGGCTTTCAGTTGTCGTTCACTACCAACGTGTCTCCACGAAAGCAGTACAAAGTGGTTTGCAATCAATGCCTGTACATCGAATGCGGTAGACCTACTACCATCTCTTCAGAAGTTGCTGACTGATTCCACTGAAAGAGCCACTTCCAAGTGTCATTTCATCATCGTGACACACTATTACGTCTGCAAAGATACAGATTATTTTACTAAAGTTTCCCACCTTTTCGGAGTGGCCTAAATATTTGATTTTCAATTTGTCTCATACTACGCGGCCTCCTCGTACTCTTCCAACGCTTCAGCCATGACGATGTACTTGTCGAGCATTTTCTCATTGCAGACGATGTTTGCAGACAGTTCTTCATAGGTGACTCCCAGCATATCCGCCAGTACATCGAGCAACCGTTTGATGACGGCCAGCAGCCGTTGCCAGAGCGTGAGTGCCATCAGGTCAGCCCTTTGCTCTTCGAACAAGGCTCCCATGGTCTCATAGTCGTTGAGCCGTTTGTCAAGGGCCAGTACGATGTAGGTCATGTGGCAGAGCGTGCAGTCGGCAATCTGTCCGTCGAAGTCCCTTCCCTGATAGCGTCCGAGGCCGAGATACTGCTTGCTCTCTTTCGCCAGCACCTCTATGCTCCACCTGATCTGGTAGGTCTCGAAACACTTGGTGATTCCCATTGTCAGGTCGGTGGTGACGATGATGTTCCAGTTCTGGTTGTGGCCGTACTTGATGAAGAAGATACGTACAATCTCCTTACCCATGAAGCCGTTGACGATGAAGTAGCGGCTGTTGTACTTGGGCATCTTCTTTGCCTCAGTGCGCTCGTAGCGCGAGATCATCTCATATACGTTCTGATGGAATCCACGCACATAGTATCTCCTATTATCCATTTTACCCATACCGAGGAAATGCACGCTTCCGTCGCCTATGGCACGAACGGCATGTATGAATTCCTCGCAGGTGAACCAACTGTCGCAAAGGGCGTATGCGGCACGGAGCCCAGCCTTCCACGCGCGTTGCATCATGGCTACTGCGCAGTCGGTCTTCTTCATGTCCAGTTCCTTATGCCTTGCATGGTCGGGGTTCTTTTCATCACGCTTCTTGGAGAACTGCCCCTCACGTTCATCCCCGCTCAGGCCGTAGTTGCTCTCCTTGCCCTTCTCGCGGTGCAGGGAGAAGTCAACGGGTATCGTGGTACGCCCGTCGAAGTAGGCCAGTATCAGTTCCTTGAAGCCCAGCACGCACTTGTGTCTCACATGGTCGAACACGCGGCTGACACCATCGATTGAAACGCCAGCCTTTTCCAATGTCGTGTCATCGATGATGTAGCAGCGGGGCTGCTCCGTCTCCTCAGCATGCTCCTTGCGCAGGATGGCGAAGAAGCGCACACACATGCGAAGCAGCAGGCAGCGCCAGTCCATAGTCTCACGATTAAGCATGCGGTAGTAGCAGTTCTTGCCAGTCTCGACCAAGGCATGGAAGTCCTTGCGGTACATACCGAAGACACTCTCGCCGTTGAAGCGGAACAGGCACAACGAGATGATCAGCTGCAAGGCAGACACGCCCTGCTGCTTCTCCAAACCGAGTCGACGGAGGGCCTGAGAGAGGCCAAAACGACCAAAGGTCGATAAAATATCGTGGTTCACACGCTCTTTTTCGTTCAAAAGTTTGTACATCTCGTGGATTTTCTCTAATTTTGCAGTCATAACAGAAGTCTTGAAGCGTTTCGCATTTGTTTTGTTTAGCGACTACAAATTTACGAAATTTTTC
>OMXE01000044.1 GCA_900314935.1 uncultured Prevotella sp. | reverse complement strand
GAGGAACCGCAGCAGTATGGTGCCACATCTGGAGGCATCGCTCCCGTGCTTGGTCGCGAAATACCCGAGATTCTGACTGCTACACGCTATACAGGACAGTTCAGTGAAGAGAAACTAACGCTGGAGGACGGCAGCCGACACTACTTCGAAGAAGCACTGTTTGCAGACTCCTGTTTCTTCAATATCTTTGCCACAAAGGTCTTGCAGGGCGATGCCAAGCGTATCCTCTCCATTGCCGGACAATGCATGATCAGTCGCCGGCTGAGCGAGAAAATCGGCGGCGAGGTAGTCGGCCGCACGTTTAGCTTTGTCTCAGCCCCAGGTAAGCCGATGACCATCGGCGGCGTGTTCGAAGACTATCCAGAGAACTCCCGCTGCTCCCGCTATGACATTCTGATGTCGATGTCCTCCTTAGGCACTTACGCTTGGGACGGTACGGAGAACTTGATGGGCAACGACCGCTACCATTCTTTTGTACGCATGCGTCCCGATGCCGACATGAACAAGGTACGCAGCGAAATCAAGCAGTTGCTGAAGCGCATCCTACCGTGGGACGACCTGAAGCAAATCGGCTGTGTCGATGCAGGCATTGAGTTGGAGAGTGTAGCAGGCCAGCGGACGAAGGACACCACGGTACGCACCACCAGCATCATCCTCTTGGTGGTAGCATTCGTGATGCTCTTCACAGCGGTGATGAACTATATCCTCGTGGTTATCAGCCTCTTGGTGAACCGTGCCAGGCAGGTAGCACTGCGCAAGGTTTTAGGTGCCCCGCACCGTGAGTTCTACACGATGACACTCAAGGAAGCCGGCATTCATCTCATTATGGCCTTGGCGATGATGACACTGCTGCTTCTGGCTGGGAAAGACTGGATAAGCGAGTTGATGGGTGTTGGCATTACGACACTCTTCTCCCGACAGACCTTCATGGTTCTGACCGTTGTATGCCTCGTTGTATTGATCTGCTGCGGCATCTTGCCCGGAGCCATCTATTCGCGCATCCCGCTCACCTACGCCTACCGGCTCTACTCAGAGAACAAGCGACTGTGGAAGCTGTCACTCTTGGCATTCCAGTTTGTGCTCACAACGATGCTGCTCTGTGTGCTCTCCACCGTTTACCGTCAGTACGACTATATGCTCTCGAAAGACATGGGCTATCAGTATGACAGGGTGGCCTACGTCAACGTGAGTGCCCTGCATGGCGACTCCATCTATTCACTGGCTCGTGAGATAGAGCGCCTGCCGTGTGTTGAAAAGACGGCAGCATCCTATTCGCTCTTCTGCGAATGGCAGAGTGGCGACAATGTGCTGCTTCCAGGCAATCCTCGGGAACTTTTCAACTGTGCCAACCTATTCTTTGCCGAGCAGGGGCTGGTGGAGACCATGGGACTTGAGCTGGTACGGGGCAGAGGTTTTAAGCGGTTGGAGCATCCCGGATGGACGCAGGAGATGCTGGTGGACGAACGGTTTGCACAGCGGATGAAGGAAGTGGCAGGTATCGACGATGTCATTGGCCAGCAGTTCGTCAATTCCTCGGTAGGCGACGAATATCCCATGACCGTAGTGGGCGTGGTGAAGAACTTCGTGATGGGTTCGCTCGTCTCACGCGATGAACGTCCCATGATGGTGACCAACGGTAATGTCTTTACACACTACATCATGATGAAACTGCAAGCTGTGACTGCTGAGAATATGCAGGCTGTTCAACAATTGTGCGACCGACTCTATCCTGATGCCGACCTGAGCGTGAAGCCATACGCCGCAGAGTTGGCCGACTGCTACAACGACACGCGCCACACCCGCGACATGATTCTCATAGGTTGTTTGGCCTCGCTGCTGATCACGCTCATCGGACTCATCGGCTATGTGCGCGACGAGGTGCAGCGCCGCTCGCGCGAACTGGCCATCCGCAAGGTGATGGGGGCTTCAGCCCATGAACTGCAAAGGCTGTTCCTGCGCAGTATCGCTGTCATCGCCCTGCCCTCTATCATCATAGGTACAGCCCTCGGCTGGTATCTCAGCACACTGCTGATGCAGCAGTTTCCCGACAAGATGCCGCTGTCGCTGGCCAGCTTTGCCGTCTGTGCCCTCCTGGTGCTCTGCATCATTGTGGCGGTTGTTTATCTACAGACAAGACGAGTATCAAATAGTAATCCTGTAAACTATCTAAAAACAGAATAATATGATTAAGTTAGAAAACATTCAGAAGGTGTTCCGCACGGAAGAGGTGGAGACCGTAGCACTGGGCGGCGTATCGCTCGAAGTAAAGAAAGGTGAGTTTGTAGCCATCATGGGGCCTTCGGGCTGTGGCAATTAGGCTTGCTCGACAATCCCACCAGTGGCACCTATTACCTCGATGGTGAGGAAGTGGGTAAGTTGAAGGAGAGTCAACGCACGAAGGTTCGCAAAGGCCAGATAGGCTTCGTGTTCCAGAGCTTCAACCTGATCGACGAATTGAATGTAGAAGAAAACGTGGAACTGCCGCTAACCTATCTCGGCGTTCCCAAGAAGGAACGCAAGCAGCGCGTAGAGGAAGTTCTGCGCCGCATGGCCATCAGTCATCGCGCCCATCACTTTCCTCAGCAGCTCTCTGGCGGTCAGCAGCAACGCGTCGCCATTGCCCGTGCCGTCGTGATGAATCCCAAGCTCATCCTCGCCGACGAGCCTACTGGTAACCTCGACTCGAAGAACGGCTTGGAAGTGATGCAGCTGCTCACCCAATTGAACCAGGAAGGCACCACCGTTGTGATGGTGACCCACTCTGAGCGTGATGCCGGTTATGCCCAGCGCATCATCAACCTCCTCGATGGTCAGGTTGTTCCAGAAGTCTTTGAAGCATAACTCTCTCGTTGATAGCGGGCAGTTATCGGTCACCTTGACTGGTACTGTCCGCAATAAAAGTGTCAGATTAAGAACATTTAACGCCCAATGATGCAGGATTTCCCGCTTCACAGCGTTTATATTGACAGAAACATAAACATACAAATATAAAAACGAAATGAAAACAATGAAGATTTGGAGACTTGCCTTTGCGATGCTTGCTGCTTTCTCCCTTGCCTCTTGCAGCAGCGACGAAAAGGACGGGGATTGGGACACGATGGTATGGAAAGCCGAAGTGCCTGTCGTCAAAACAACCGACGGCATCTATGATGTCTCGGCTGATGGCGGGACGTTCACGTTCACCTGCCGAAACTATTCCAAGCCTTGGTTCTCCGATGCTAACGAAGACGGAAAAGAATTTCTCCCTCCTTATATGCACGATATTGATTATGGATTGATTTACAGTGAAAACTTCCGTGCCGAGATACATGGAAACAGGTTGACCATTGATTTCAAGGCTAATGATGGGACACAGGCGAGGAATACCACTATTACTGTAACTGCTGGCGACATCTTCTACACGTTCCGTTTCAAGCAGTTTGCAAGTAACGTATGGCAGAGCACCTGTCAAGTCAAATATTCTCTCTTCGGAGTGAGCGAAGACCTGCTCAAGTTCTACGATGTTACTGCCGGATATTTTGGCATCGATGGTTTGCAGCACAATGAAACTATCACTGGCAGCAGTTGGAGCTACATCCCGGAACCAATCAGCATAGCCGATGCGCCAGAGGAATTCAAGTGCAAGATAACGGCCACACGCAAGGCAAATCTTCCCGAACTGACTGAGGACTATTATGAAATCGGCTACGGAATTGATACACGTGTTACTTTTCTCAACGCCAATGGTGATGGGGTGTATAGCGTGAAGCACACACAGCCCAGTTCCTTTACGTGGGAGACCGACAAGGCAGGGATGCAGAAATTCCTCGAAATCACACCTGAAATAGAAGTTGCAAATTATTCCTTGATGGTCAGCAAGGCAGATTTGATTGAAAGGCTGAAATGAAGAAGCTAATGGACATCCTACCTATAAATAACAGAAATGAGAACAATGAAACTCTGGAGAATCGC
>OMXE01000034.1 GCA_900314935.1 uncultured Prevotella sp. | reverse complement strand
GGACATCGTGAAGGGCGTGGTGGAGAAGTTCATCAACTGCTTCGAGGAGCTGCTCCTGGAGGGCAACAAGATCAAGCTCGACGGACTGGGCACGTTCTATCTGAGCGCAACAACCGAGGGCGTGATCGACGAGAAGGACTTCTCAGCGAACAACGTGAAGGCCATCCACGTGCGATTCCTGCCCGACCAGAGCAAGGAGAGCGAGTACACGGCCAAGATGCTCACCTCAAAGGCTAAGTTCCGCTCGGTGAACGGAGAGGCAATGCCGGGGGATGAGGGAGAAGGCGAGAATAACGGCTAACGCCGCTCGGAGGCGCGGGGGTGCGAGGGCGCGGGGGCGCGAGAATACCACTGAGATATAGTATTCATATACAAAACCACTTGCGCATATTGCATATCTCGCGCCACCGCACCACCGCGCCACCGCTCCCCCGAATATAATGTTTAATCTTTAATCTTTAATGTACACCATGAAGAAAGATACTTGGAAATTCATCATTCAGACAGTAGCAGCCATCTTGACCGCCATCGCCACCAGCCTGGGGGTTACCAGCTGTATTGCGGGCTAACGCCCTAGGAGCCACCCCTAGCCCCTCCCAAGAGGAGGGGGACTAAGAAGAAAGAGGATGATGCTCATCCTCTTTCTTCGTTTGTTAGACCCGTGTGATCTGCGCCTCTGCGTGAGAATGAGTTGCCGGCTCTCTTTTTTCAACATCTTTGCGAGTGTGAACAGACAAAATCTAACCCACTGACTTAAAAAATGTTCTCAAATTTGTGAGTAACAGAGTTTATTCTTACCTTTGCAGTCAACTTCGTATATCTTTACGCCCAAAGGGCGTGAATTATTTAGGGAAATGAGTCTGACAGGAATTGTGAAGCATGTCTTCCAGTCGCGACAGAAAGACCTGGAACGACATGAACAAGAACCATTGGTGCTGCAGGATGCCGTGTGGCACTATCTCGTGAAAGAGGCGCGCGATACGGAATTCGGGCGCAAGCACCTCTTTTCTACTTTCAAGAGCTATGATGACTGGGCACAGCATGTACCGGTAAGCAACTACGAGGACCTGAAGGGGAGCATCGACAGGATGCGCCATGGCGAACAAGATGTGCTGTGGCCGGGAAGAGTGAAATGGTATGCAAAATCTTCGGGTACCACCAACGACAAGAGTAAGTTCATCCCCGTGAGTGAGGCAGGACTGAAGAATATCCATTACCGCGGAGGCTTCGACTCGGTGGCCATCTATTTGAAGAACAACCCCAAGAGTCGTCTCTTCGACGGTAGGTCGTTGATTCTCGGTGGCAGTCATTCCCCTAACTATAACTTGAGAAACTCGCTCGTGGGTGACCTCAGTGCCATCCTCATCGAGAACATCAACCCCCTGGCGAACCTGGTGCGCGTGCCGAAGAAGCAGACGGCCCTGCTGAGCGACTTCGAGGTGAAGCGGGAGCGTATTGCCGAGGAGACACTGCATCAGAACGTGACGAACCTCAGTGGCGTGCCCTCATGGATGCTGTCGGTGCTGACACGGGTGATGGAGATCTCGGGAAAGCAGAACCTCCTGGAGGTGTGGCCTAACCTGGAGGTGTTCTTCCACGGTGGTGTGGCCTTTACTCCCTACCGTCATCAGTACGAGCAGCTGATTCCCTCTGAGCAGATGCATTATATGGAGACATACAATGCCAGCGAGGGTTTCTTCGGCATACAGAACGACCCAGCCGATGCTGCCTTGATGCTGATGCTCGACTATGGGGTGTTCTATGAGTTCATTCCCATGGACATGATCGACAAGGAGAATCCTACGGTGGTGCCCTTGGAGGATGTGGAAATAGGAAAGAACTATGCCATGGTGATCTCCACATCGTGCGGACTGTGGCGTTATATGATTGGCGACACGGTGAAGTTCACACAGAAGAATCCGTATAAGTTCATCATCTCCGGAAGAACCAAGCATTTTATCAATGCCTTCGGTGAGGAGCTGATCGTGGATAATGCCGAGCAGGGCTTAAAGGCTGCCTGTGAGGAGACAGGGGCAGAGGTGCTGGAATATACTGCGGCACCGGTGTTCATGGACAATCAGGCAAAATGCCGTCATCAGTGGCTCATCGAGTTCTCGAAGGAACCAGCCGACCTGGCCGTCTTTGCGGCCATACTCGACAAGAAGCTGCAGGAGATCAACAGCGACTACGAGGCCAAGCGCTACAAGGATATCACCCTGCAGCCGCTGGAGATTGTGAAGGCCCGCAAGGGCTTGTTCAACGACTGGCTGAAGCGGAACGGGAAGCTGGGCGGTCAGCATAAGATACCCCGACTGAGTAACAGCAGGGAGTATATCGAGCAGATGCTGAAGGAATAATTACCCGAAAAAGTGGAATATGACCGGAAGGAATCAACTATATTATATCCTCTTGACAGTAGGTATCTGTCTGCTTACCTCTTGTGCCAAGATGGGACAGCCCGACGGCGGTTGGTATGATGAAACACCGCCGCGCATACTCGGGGCCAGTCCTGCCGACAAGGCCACGGAGGTAACCGACCATAAGATGTATATCTACTTCAACGAGTTCATCAAGCTTAGCGATGCTTCGCAGAAAGTGGTGGTGTCGCCGCCGCAGATGGAAGCACCCGACATCAAGGATGCGGGTAAGCGCATCATTATCGATTTGAAGGACTCGCTGAAGGCGAACACTACCTATACCATCGACTTCAGTGATGCTATCAGCGATAATAACGAGGGGAACCCGTTAGGTAACTACACCTACTCGTTCTCTACGGGCACCGAGATAGATACGATGGAGGTGTCGGGCTATGTATATGAGGCGGAGAACCTGGAACCCATCAAGGGTATCCTGGTTGGACTCTATGATAACCTTGCCGACTCGGTATTCCGCAAGGAACCCTTCCAGCGCGTGAGTCGTACCGACAGTCGTGGACGTTTCGTCATCAAGGGCATCAAGCCAGGTAACTATCGTGTATATGCCTTGATGGATGCCGACGGTAACTACCTCTATAACCAGAAGAGTGAGAAGATCGCGTTCAGCAGAGACATCATCGTGCCCAGCTGCAAGCCTGATATCCGTCAGGACACCATCTGGCGCGACTCCCTGCATATCGAAAACATCATGCAGGTGCCCTATACTCATTTCTTCCCCGACGATATCGTACTGCGGGCTTTCGCTGAGGTGCAGACCGATCGTTACATGACGAAGAATGAACGCGAGAAGGCGAACCGGTTCACCTTGATGTACAGCTATGGTGATGACGACCTGCCTGTTATCCGCGGACTGAACTTTGATGCGGAGAATGCATTCGTGGTGGAAGCTACCGAGAAGAAAGATACCATTACCTACTGGTTGCGCGACACCTTGTTGGTGAACCAGGACACCCTGCGGATGGAGGTGCAGTATCATGCCACTGATACGGCAGGAATGCTGTACCTGCAAACAGATACACTGACGCTTCTCTCCAAGGAGCCGTATGCCAAGCGGTTGAAGCAGAAGGAGAAGGAGTATAACGACTGGAAGAAGAAACAGGAGAAGGCCGAGAAACGGGGTGATCCCTTCGAGACGGAGATGCCTGTACCACCCTTGAGCGTAGGTATGAACTTTGCCGGTGATATTGATCCCGATAAGAATCCGACGCTAACCTTCGACACTCCGCTTGCGGTGGCCGATACGTCCAAGATACACCTTTATTCGAAACACGACACGCTATGGTACCGGTCGCCTTTCCTGGTCAGGGAGAAGGTGAATGTGCCGCGCACCTATGAGGTGATCGGTGAGTGGAGGCCCGATGTTGAATACAGTCTGGAAATCGATTCGGCGGCTTTTGTCGACATCTATGGCAGTGTAAGCGACACGGCCAAGAAAGGCTTCAAGGTGAAGTCGAACGATGCCTACAGCACCATCTTTATGACGCTCGATGGGATGAGGGGTAAGAACGTGGTGGCGCAGTTAGTAAGCTCTACCGATGCGGTGATGAAGGAAGTGCGCACGCACACGGGTGATGCCGAGTTCTTCTATGTGAATCCCAACACCTACTACCTGCGTATCTTCGTTGACGAGAACAATAACGGGAAGTGGGACACAGGCAACTACGACGAGGGTCGTCAGGCGGAAACCATTTACTACTACCCCTCGAAGATTGAGTGCAAGGAGAAATGGGACTTTACCGAAACGTGGAGTCCGCTCCGTGGTAGTTCCACATCATTGAAACCCGCTGAGCTGGTGAAGCAGAAGGCCGAAAAGGCTAAGACCATCAAGAACAGGAATCTTGAAAGGGCCAAGAAGCTGGGTATTGAGTTCTTGAAGGAGAATATGCCGTATTAAACGAAATGAAACTCAGGTCATCATATACATAAAACATCATGAAGATCAAAACGAAGAAGATTATGAAGAGAAAAATAGCTCTGTTGCTCTTGAGCATATTCATGTTCTCGGCAGCATCCGCACAGTGTACGTTCAAGAACACCGCCTTCAAGGGAGGTGAGTTCCTGTCGTACAACCTTTATTATAACTGGAAGTTTGTATGGGTGAAAGCAGGTACCGCCTCGATGTACACCGTGCAGAGTAACTACAAGGGTAAGCCCGCCTATAGGGCCAGTCTTACCACCCGCGGTAACAACAAGGTGGATGAGATGTTCGTGCTGCGCGACACGCTGCTATGCTACAGCAGTCTTGACATGGCTCCCCTCTATTTCCGTAAGGGAGCACGCGAAGGCGAACGCTATACGGTGGATGAGGTGTGGTATAACTACAAAGGTGGTAACACCCATCTCACCCAGCGCCGACAGTACAAGGACGGCACCAGCAAGACCGTTAGCAACAGTAGGGAGGATTGCGTGTACGACATGCTGAACATCTTCCTCAGGGCACGTAGCTTCAACCCCGAAGGCTGGACGAAAGGCCATGTGGTGAAGATTCCCATTGCCGACGGCAATAGCATTGATCCTGCCCAGCTGCGCTATCGCGGTAAGTCGACCATCAAGGCTGATAACGGTAAGAAATACCGCTGTCTGGAACTCTCGTATATGGAACTGGAGAAGGGAAAGTACAAGGAGATCGTGCGTTTCTATGTCACCGACGACAGTAACCATATTCCCGTACGCCTGGATATGTTCCTGCGTTTCGGCGCTGCCAAGGCCTTCCTCACGAGCATGAAAGGCAATAAGAACCCCGTTACCTGTATCGTACCGTAACATTTGATGGAACAGCAACTGAGTGATTTTGAGATTATGGCCCCCGTGGGCTCCAGGGAGAGTCTTGCGGCTGCCATTCAGTCGGGTGCCGACTCGATCTATTTCGGTATTGAGAAGCTGAATATGCGGGCACATTCTGCCAGCACCTTCACCATTACCGATTTGCAGGAGATAGCCGAAACATGCAACCAGCACGGCATCAAGTCGTACCTCACGGTGAATACCATCATCTACGACGAGGATATCCCGCTGATGCACGAGATTGTGGATGCGGCCAAGAAGGCGGGCATCTCGGCTGTCATCGCCTCTGATGTGGCTGTGATGACCTATTGCAGAACGGTAGGACAGGAGGTGCATCTGAGTACGCAGCTGAATATCTCCAACATCGAGGCCCTGCGCTTCTATGCCCAGTTTGCCGATGTGGTGGTATTGGCGCGTGAGCTGAATATGGACCAGGTGACAGAGATTCATCGTCAGGCGGTGGAGCAAGGCATCTGCGGACCGTCCGGGAAGCCTATCCGCATCGAGATGTTCTGTCATGGTGCCCTCTGCATGGCCATCTCGGGTAAGTGCTACATGAGTCTGGATGCTGCCAACCGGTCGGCCAACCGCGGCGAGTGCGTACAGATATGCCGTCGTTCGTATATCCTCACTGATGCCGAAACGGGTCATCAGATAGAGGTGGACAACAAATATTTGATGAGTCCGAAGGATCTCAAGACCGTGCGTTTTATCGATCGTATGATGAAAGCGGGTGTGCGGGTGTTCAAGATTGAGGGACGGGCCCGCGGTCCTGAGTATGTCTATACCGTGGTGAAGTGCTACAAGGAGGCTATCCAGAGCGTACTTGACGGTACCTTTACCAAGGAGAAGAAAGACGAGTGGGACGAGCGTTTGTCGCGTGTCTTCAACCGTGGCTTCTGGGATGGCTACTACCAAGGTCAGCTCATGGGTGAGTGGAACAAGGAATATGGCTCGTGTGCCACCGAACGTAAGGTGTATGTGGGCAAGGGCACGAAGTATTTCTCCAAGCTTGGTGTGGCGGAGTTCGCTGTTGAGGCCACCACGTTCCAGGTAGGCGACAAACTGTTGATTACGGGGCCTACCACGGGTGTGATCTATGTCACCGCCGATGAGATACACGATGACAACGGACCTGTACAGGTGGCACAACAAGGCACCCGCGTTTCAGTGGCTGTGCCCGCCAAGGTACGACCGTCGGATAAGCTTTTTAAGCTAATTGAAAATTGAAAATTGAAAATTGAAAATTGAGAATTGAAAATTGAAAATGACAATTCAAGAGATACAAGACGAGATTATTGAGGAGTTCTCAGAACTCGATGACTGGATGGACCGCTATCAGCTGCTCATCGACTTGGGTAATGAGCAGGAGCCGCTGGATGAGAAATACAAGACCGAAAGTAACCTCATCGACGGCTGTCAGAGTAGGGTGTGGCTGCAGGCCGACTACCGCGACGATAAGTTGTGGTTCACGGCCGAGAGCGATGCACTTATCGTGAAAGGTATCGTGTCGTTGCTCATCCGTGTTCTCAGCGGTCATACGCCACAGGAGATCCTGGATGCCGACCTCTATTTCATTGAGCGCATCGGTCTTCGCGAACATCTTTCACCCACCCGTTCCAACGGTCTGCTGGCCATGGTGAAGCAGATGAGAGCGTACGCCATGGCTTTTCGTGTGAAAAGCGAGGAATAAATTCGAGGAGTGTGGAGTGAGGAGTGTGGAGTGAGATATGCGAAAGCTACGGACCATAGAGATGAACCGCTTGTCGGTGGATGCGTTCAAGGAAGCACCGAAGATGCCCTTGATCGTAGTGCTTGATGATGTGCGTTCGATGTATAATATAGGTAGTGTATTCCGCACCAGTGATGCCTTCCGTGTGGAAGCCGTCTATCTCTGCGGTATTACTGCCCGTCCGCCCCATCCTGAGATTCACAAGACCGCCTTAGGCGGCGAAGACAGTGTGACATGGCGTTATTTCGCCACGGCACAAGAGGCTGTGGAAGAGCTGCATCGCAACAACTATCACGTCTTTGCTATCGAACAATGCGAAGGAAGCACTCTTCTTCAAGAATTGAAAATGGAAAATGGAAAATTGAAAATTACCGAGCTCCAAGGTAATCATAAAGTTCTTTGCAGAGCAAAGCGGCAGAGCCGAGCGCAAAGATCAAAGATCAAAGATCAAAGTTCCTCGAAATACGCCGTAGTCTTTGGCAACGAAGTAAAGGGTGTTCACCAAGAGGTGGTTGATCTGTGTGACGGATGTATCGAGATACCGCAATTCGGTACCAAGCACTCCATGAATGTATCTGTTACCGCAGGTATCGTTATTTGGGAATTTGCCCGCCAACTACTCCTTACAACTGACCCGCTTCCACCTGCAGCACCACCCGTTCCGTGAGTCGGTCGATGCCCTCAGGTTCATATTTCTTGGTCAGACTTGCTCCATAGAGCCACGCGAACGTTTGCCATACACCTGCCCTTACCGGACCTAAGAACGCATTGATGAGTTCATAGCCCGAGCTGTTGCATTCGCGATATACCAGTTTAATAAGCAGTTTTCCTTGCGAGTAGGTCAGCTTTTTCATGCGTGGCGTATAGGTTTTCTTGATGTCCTCCTCCACCAGTTTCATGTGAGCATCCCGTGCCTTCTTGTCGGGCAGCGTCTGCAGGTAGTCGCCAGTCTCGATGATGATGCGGTTCACCTCCTTGGCAATGGGCAGCACCTTCTTCACATTATACACCAGTCGGTTATACGCCTGTCGTTGTTTCTCGTTCTTGAACACCGGTTGGGGATACACATACACATTATTCATCTCTATATACTGTATGCTGTCCCCTTCGTGCATCACCTTACTCACCTTGATCAGCGGCACAAACGTAGGACTGTCCATATCCACCGGACGGTCCTCCGGGTTCACCTGTCGTTTACCCGTTGACTGTCCCCACGCATTGCTCCCCATCATCAGGAACAACAAGAGAATCACATACCCACATTGTTTCATGGGGGCAAAGGTACAAATTAGAGAGCAAAAATGCAAAACAAATACTTGTTTTTCTTTTCTGTAATGTTTAACCCACCTCTTTCAAGGTCTTTACATATGGACATTTCAAGCATTTTAGATGGGTAGAAGGATCAAAACCTGGAATAAAAATGCTATAAAAGTCTTGGATATTGATCAGGAATTATTATCTTTGCAATTATTATATTGTACATACGTAGACGATGAGAATAAAAAAAATAGAAGATGCCATCTCCTTGTTCAAAGAGAGCGCATCCATACATGGTCAAGCTTC
Source organism: uncultured Prevotella sp. (assembly GCA_900314935.1). Classification (GTDB taxonomy): domain Bacteria; phylum Bacteroidota; class Bacteroidia; order Bacteroidales; family Bacteroidaceae; genus Prevotella. The sequence goes on along the minus strand of OMXE01000034.1, from coordinate 8,649 downwards.
CATAACAGGTAATAGTGTTGTATGCAATAAACACGCAGATCGTTTGAATAACATCATTGCATTATTATCTTTAAAGGGACAATTAGGATTGTTAAAAGAATGTCTCAATAATAATGATGTTTCAATTAGAATGTGGTCTGCCTTTGCGCTACTGCCTGTTTCCCCAGATCTATGTAAGCCTGTGCTTGAAGAAGTAGCCAATGGTAACTACCATTGCATTAGCTTTGCAGCAGAAATAACGTTGAACGAATGGAAGAAAGGAAACTTAAAGTTTCCCCAGTTAGCAGAGGATGGGTCAGGGAAAGTTGTGTTCAAAAAACTTACAGATTTATCATCGTTACAACGAATCTCGCAATCAACACTAGAAAATGTTGATGATATTCAAGGCATTTTTATCCCTTCTTATAATGATATTGATATTTATCATGACTATAATTGTTACTGTCGTGATATGAAACAATATACAATAGAACAATGCTACATATTTGCTATCGAATGGTATAAAACCGAAGTATGTAATGGAGGGCATTATCAATTCTTATCAAATCCAACTGGTATTGTTTGGAAGGAGGCGTTAGATGGTCTGAAAGCCATTGGTGCTTTACAATTAGCAGACAACTTGCAGCACGTTTGCTCAAAGTTTCATACCAATCCTCCTTTTGATAAAAAGGACCGTGAAGAGGAACTAGATGCGCTTAATGAATCCTTTCAAAGAGAAGACGATACCTTCTTTCTATTCTTAGAAAGATTGGATGTTTTGATAAAAAACTATATCAATAAGCATATTGATGCTTTTAAGTTGAGATCAGTTAATTAGAGTATTTGATGGAAATCACTAGAACTACTATATTCTCAGTTTGGCATGGAATGTAATAATTAACCACCCATAACGCTTTGGTCAGGCAGATGGGTGGTTGTTTGTTTTCCATCTAAACATTTGGAAGTTTCATGGATTCTTTCTATCTTTGCAACGTGATAAACGTTAAAATGACCATATTATGTACAAGAAAGTAGTTTACAAGAGTAAAGAAGAGGCAGTAGAAGCTCTTAAAAAGATGGTTCAGAGAAAACGTGAGTGGGTAGAGCAAGCCGAAAAGGAGTTGAAGGAGATTGCAACAAAACGAAAGCTTGCCGTATAACAAAAAACCACTTAAATCTAATTTTCTATGAACACATTAAACATCGCTCGTATCAACGAGCGGTCACCTTATGAAGTGTGGCAATCATCAGAAGGAGATTATAACTTTCAAACAGAATTCGATGTTCTTTATCGGATTAGTTTCCGTATTGAACAGACGATTTGGGATGATGGTGCATACGAATTCAGCATCATCAACCAGAATCAGAAGTCATCTCCCAACGACAAGAAAGTAAGAGATACCATATTCATCCTCATAGAGGAATTCTTCGCCTGTAACCCTGACATATTGCTCTATCAATGTGAGACAGGAGATAACCGTCAGGATATGCGCGACAGGCTCTTTTTGAGATGGTTTAAGGAATATGGGAACAGAAACAACTATTTCATTAAGGTTTCGACAATCGTTGCTGAGCAAGTAACGAACTACACAGCCATAATCGTTCAGAAAGATAATCCTCAGTTAGAGACAATCATTAAAGATTTTGACGATTTCATCGGCTTCTTTCAAGACAAGCCTCAATGAAAGGCGAACGATACCAGAATGTACTGTACCTTTGCCCTCCGAAACAACTTAAATGATAACTATGAAAAAGATAGCATTGACGTTATTCGTCTTATTTCTCCCACTACAATATGTGATGGGACAGTCGTGGCAAGACTATTATGCACAGGTGGTTAGCATGGATGATGTGGAGTCAACAACATGGGAAGAAACCAGTCAGCTACTCAGCGAATTAGAACAGCATCCCCTTAATCTGAATACGATTACAAAGGAACAACTCGAACGACTTCCTTTCCTCACGGAACAGGAGATAGAGGAGATATGTGCCTACGTCTATCGTTATGCGCCTTTGAAGAGCATGGGAGAACTTGCCATGATTGAATCACTGGATGCTACCAAACGTCGATTGCTGCAGTGCTTTGTTTATTTAGGAGAGGTGGAACAGCAGGATTCAGTAGGAATCAAGCATAAGGTATACGACCACCATGAAGTAATCTTCACGGCGAAGATTCCCTTTTACCGGCGTGAAGGCGATAAAGGCGACTATCTGGGAGAACGCTATCGTCATCAGTTCCGCTATCGTTACCAACACGGAGAGCATCTTCGGTTGGGTTTGGTGGGTGCGCAGGATGCAGGGGAACCCTTTCTGAAAAACAAGAATAAGATGGGATACGATTTCTACTCGTATTACCTGATGGTCAATGAATGGAAGAGGGTGAAGTCGGCCATTGTGGGGAAATACAGGATGAGCATGGGTATGGGACTGGTTCTCAACCATGATTTCATGCTTGGGAAAACAACGGCACTGGCAAGCATGGGGCGCCAACGACAAGTGCTACAACCCCATTCATCAACATCTTCTGATCACTACCTACAAGGAATTGCCACCGCATTACGTCTTTCAAAGCACCTCTCGTTCACCCCTTTCTTCTCCTATCGATTATTGGATGGAACGGTGAACAAAGACTCCTTAACCATCTCGAGTATTGTAACGGGCGGATATCACCGAACCGTCGGTGAAATGGCGAAAAAAGACAATACGGGACAGACGACAGCAGGCTCGCAGCTGGTCTATAAACAGGGTACTTTTCATGTAGGATTAGGTGCTGTATATACTCATGTGAGTCGTTCGCTGAATCCCAACAGGAATGTTATCTACCGCTACTATTATCCCCGAGGGAAGGACTTCATGAACATCGGGACAGACTATGGATGGAGAAGCGGAAGATTTGCCCTTAGCGGTGAAACAGCCATCGACCGGAAAGGAGCATTAGCCACCATGAATACAGTTTCCTATAGACTGATGCCGGAACTGAATATGCTGGTGGTTCAACGGTTTTATGGCATGAAATATGAGGCCTTGCACGCACAGAGCTTCAGCGAGGGCGGACGGGTGCAGAACGAGAGCGGAATCTATTTGGGGATGGAATGGAAGCCCTCTCATCGACTGGTGGTTTCTGCCTATGGCGACTGGGCTTACTTCCCTTGGGCACGCTATCAGGTCTCACGTTCGTCAAAAGCGCAGGATTACCAAGCAACGATGACTTACCATTGGCACGACTGGTCGTTCTCTCTTCGTTACCGTCTGCGGTTGAAAGAGAAGGACAATGAGGAGAAAACGGCACTGGTGGTGCAGCAAGAACAACGCGCCCGACTTCTTGCTTCCTATCATGGGACGAAACTAAGCAGTAGAACGCAAATAGACCTCGCTTCCATAGGTAAGCAGACCGCCTCTTGGGGATGGTCAATCAGTCAGCAGATGGGTTATCAGTTATCAAAGAACATGGAACTGCATGCCGGAGCAGCTTATTTCCATACCGATGATTATAGCAGTCGACTATACCTCTATGAACGAGGCATGCTTTACCAGTTCTCCAATCCGGTATGCTATGGGCACGGAATCCGCTATTCCCTTATGTTCAAAGCACAATTATCCCATCGTCTTCTTGTCAACATCAAAGCAGGTGTCACCGATTATTTTGACAGGTCATCTATCAGTAGCGGTCTTCAACAGATCAACCACTCATCACAAACAGATCTTGATTTTCAGGTGAAATGGCGGTTCTGATGAAAAAGTCGGATGATTTCTTTATTATCTCCTTCCTTTTTAGTACTTTTGCACGGAAACAGTCAAAGGGACCAAGTCGAAGGGCGAAAGTCAAAAATATAGAATATGATATACAATGAACTGGGAAAGACGGGGATGAAACTGTCGAATCTAGGATTCGGTGCTTCCTCGCTGGGTGGTGTGTTCCACGAGATTCGCGAGGCGGAAGGCATTCAGGCCGTACATACCGCCGTTGAGAACGGAATCAACTTCATTGACGTGTCGCCGTATTACGGTCATCTAAAGGCCGAAACGGTTTTGGGCAAGGCACTGAAGGATATTCCTCGTAACCAATACTACCTCTCCACCAAGGTGGGGCGCTACGGCAAGGATGGGGTGAACCTCTGGGATTACTCCGCACAGCGCGTTACCGACAGCGTGTATGAGAGTATGGAACGACTGAACATCGACTACATCGACCTGATCAATGTGCACGATGTGGAGTTCCAGTCGAACCTCGAAGGGGGTCTGCAGAAGATTGTTGACGAGACGTTACCTGCTTTGGTGAAGCTGCGCGAGAAAGGAGTGGTGAAGCACGTGGGTATTACCGACCTGCAGCCGGAGAACCTGAAATGGGTGGTGGAACATAGTGCTGAGGGCACCGTGGAGTCAATACTCTGTTTCTGCCACTATAGTCTGAACGACGAGCTGCTGCTCGACTACCTTGATTTCTTTGAGAGTCGTGGCATCGGTATCATCAATGCATCACCGTTCTCCATGGGCTTACTGTCACAACGGGGCACACCCGACTGGCATCCGGCTCCTGAAGCACTGAAGGAAGCGTGCAGAAAGGCTGCAGCACACTGCGCCTCGAAGAACTACCCCATTGAGAAACTGGCCATACAATACAGTACCAGTCTGAATCCCCGTATCGCCACCACGTTGTTCAGCTCTGCTAATCCCAAGAATGTACTGAAAAACATCGACTATGTGAATGCACCCATCGACACACAGCTGGTGAAGGAGGTACAGGAGATAATCGGTGACCAGATGCGCGTTCGCTGGCATAATACGTAATACGTAACGAAGTGAAAATTATAGATGCACACAGTCATTTGTGGCTGAAACAGGATACGGAGTGGAACGGTAAGCGTATCTATCCGTTAGAGAACGGCAGGGCAATGTTCCTTGGCGAGGAGGTGCAGATGGTGCCTCCGTTTATGATCGACGGGAAGAACTCGGTCGAGGTGTTCCTCTCGAACATGAACTATGCCCAAGTATCAGCAGCTGTGGTAACACAGGAGTTTATCGACGGTATTCAGAACGACTACCTCATGGAGGTGCAGACACGTTATCCCGACCGTTTCTTTGTGTGTGGCATGGCTGACTATTTCCAACCGGGCTTTGCCAAGCAGGCGGAGGAGCTGGTGAACCGTGGCTTCCGCGCCATTAAGATTCCCGCACACCGACTGATTCTCGATGACCGACGGATACTGATGACAACTGACGAGATGATGCGGATGTTCCACATGATGGAACAGCGGGGTATCATCTTCTCGGTGGATCTTGCCGACGGTGATACCCATGTGGGGGAGATGAAGGAGATTATTGCAGAGTGCCCACGACTGAAGGTTGCCATCGGTCATTTCGGAATGCCTACCACGCCGAACTGGCAAGAGCAGATCAAGCTGGCAAGGAACGAGAACGTGATGATCGAGTCGGGTGGTATCACCTGGCTCTTCAATAGTGAGTTCTACCCCTTCCCCTCAGCCATCAAGGCGATTCGCGAAGCAATAGACATTGCAGGTATAGAGAAACTGATGTGGGGATCTGATTACCCACGAACCATCACGGCCATCACCTATAGGATGTCGTACGACTTCGTGATAAAAAGCAAGGAACTGTCGGAGCAGGAGAAGTCATTGTTCCTGGGAGAGAACGCCCAACGGTTCTATGGCTTCAACCATCTGGTGGAATTACCGTATGTCAAGAACATGTCGGAATAAGTAGGCTTTTTATCTTTAATGGTAATCACACTTGTTACTTATAACTTGTAACTTATAACTTATGATGAAAGCAATTCAGATAACCGCCGAGAAACAGATGGCGGTAGTGGAATTAGAGAAACCGGAAGTGAAGAGCGGTGAAGTGCTCTTGCAAATCGATTATGTAGGGTTCTGCGGCAGTGACCTGAACACGTTCTTAGGCAGGAACCCGATGGTGAAGATGCCCGTGATTCCGGGTCATGAGGTAAGTGCCACCATTGCTGCCATAGGTGATGATGTGCCCGAAAACCTGCAGGTGGGCATGAAGGTGACGGTGGATCCCTACAGCAACTGCGGTCATTGCGCCTCGTGTCGCCATGAGCGGGCCAATGCCTGTGAGCATAACGAGACCTTAGGTGTTCAGCGCAACGGAGCCATGCGGGAGTATCTGACCATGCCGTGGCAGAAGATTATTCCTGCTGAAGGACTGACCTCAAAGGAAATAGCCCTGATAGAGCCGATGAGCGTGGGCTTCCATGCTGTGAACCGCGCCGAGGTGACAGATATCGACCATGTATTGGTCATTGGCTGCGGCATGATTGGTATCGGTGCTATTGTACGTGCCAGTCTGCGAGGCGCCACAGTGACAGCTGTTGACCTGGATGATGAGAAGTTGGCACTGGCCAAGAGAATGGGTGCGGCATATGTCATCAATTCCAAGACCGATGATCTCCATGCCCGTCTGCTGGAGATTACCGACGGATTAGGTCCTGATGTGGTAATCGAAGCCGTGGGGAGTCCGTTTACACAAAACCAGGCTGTCAGCGAGGTGGCTTTTACAGGTCGCATCGTATTCATCGGCTACGCCAAGGCCGAGACGTCTTTCATCACTAAGCTCTTTGTACAGAAGGAACTGGATATCCGCGGCTCACGCAATGCCAAGCCAGCCGACTTCCGTGCGGTGATTCATTATATGCAGCAGAATCGTGACTACCCCAAGGAGGAACTGATTTCATCCGTTGCTACTCCAGAAACAGCTCTTGAAGCCATGGAGCAATGGGCGGCAGCACCGGCAAAGGTGTTCAGGATTTTGGTACAATTCTCTCACCTCTAATATTCTCACCTCTAATATTCTCACCTCTAATATTCTCACCTCTATAAATATGGAACACGAGGTTTTCTTCATCCATAAGCTGGAACATCGGCACATCAAGCCCACGGCCACCCGACTGCTGATTCTGCAGCAGATGTACCGGGGAGATGAGATGGTATCATTGCCTGAACTTGAACGACTGCTTCCCACGGTGGATAAATCAACGATCTCGCGGTCGTTGACGCTTTTCCTGCTACACGGACTGATTCATGCGGTGGATGATGGGAGTGGATCGCTGAAGTATAATGTATGTGCAGATGACTGTGATTGCGGTGAGGAGATCGATGATGAGCATACGCACTTCTTCTGCGAGCAGTGCCGGAGGACATTCTGTCTGAAGCAAATCCAAGTACCAGTGGTGCCCTTACCTGATGGCTTCAAGCTCAACAGTATTAATTATGTACTGAAAGGATTGTGCCCCGAGTGTGCTGCGAAACAGAAGTGATAAAGGTTCATCGGAAGGAAACAAGGTGGAACGGTTATGGAATAGGAATTATATCAGGGTAATGACAGCGAATTTCTCACTGTTCTTTGCTTTCTATCTGCTTACACCTCTGCTCCCGCTGTATCTGTCGGAAGTGTTCGGTACCAATAAGGATACCATCGGTATTCTCCTTTCCGGCTACATCATCGCTGCCCTTCTGATTCGTCCTTTCAGCGGCTTCATCGTGGATACCTTCGACAGGAAGAAGGTGTTGATGATTTGCTTCTTCTTTTTCTTTATCTGCTTTGCGGGATATATAGCAGCCGGAACATTGCTGATGTTCGCCATAGTAAGAACCGTGCATGGAGCTCCCTTCGGGGCGCTGACCGTGGCCAATAGTACTGTGGCTATTGATGTGCTACCATCATCAAGGCGCAACGAGGGTATAGGTTACTACGGACTGAGTAACAATCTCGCCATGGCCATCGCACCTTCTATCGGTATCTGGCTCTATCGAGCTTGTAACAGCTTTGATATCTTGTTCTGGACAGCCTTTCTGGTGGCAGGATTGGGAATGATGGTTGATGCTTCGGTAAGGTTGAGGAAAGCACCACTGAGGGAGAAAGGTACTGGAATGAGTCAGCGTTTACCCCATCTGTCGTTCGACCGCTTTTTCCTTACCCGGGCTTGGCTGATGGCGGTGAATATCGCCCTGTTCAGTTTCTGCTTCGGCGTACTGAGTAACTACCTGGCCATATACAGTAAGCAGGTATTGCACATCACCACGGGAACGGGAACCTATTTCATGATCCTGTCGATGGGCTTGTTCGTCAGTAGGTTGCAAGGTGCCCGTCAGCTTCGGGAAGGACGACTCACTCAGAATGCAGCAGGGGGGATCGTTATTTCTTTGGTGGGCTATACCCTCTTTGCACTCACTGCCCATCTCTCTTCCACCACCCTGATTCCTATCTGTTATTATGGGTCGGCCATCCTGATAGGTTTAGGAAACGGACATATGTTTCCTGCCTTCCTGAATATGTTCATTGCGGTGGCCAGAAACGATGAAAGGGGTACGGCAAACTCAAGTATTCTCACAGCATGGGACCTGGGCATGGGCTTCGGAATCTTACTGGGAGGAGTGGTGTCGGAATATATGGGTTATTCGGCCACGTTCTGGATGGTAGCCATTGATAATGCCGTTGGTGTGGCACTCTTTTTCTTCGCTACAAGACGGTTTTTTGAACTCAGAAGAAGAAAGGAAATTTGACTTCGTCGAACTTACTTCCGTTAACTTTGTTTTCCTCTGTCACTTTAACTTTGCAGCTGAATACCAAGAGTCTTAAGAACTCTTAAATATAAAACGTTAAATACTACAATTATAGATGCTAAGAATATCA
>OMXE01000025.1 GCA_900314935.1 uncultured Prevotella sp. | reverse complement strand
ATCGTACAGTTCGCTTTGGAGCGCCGCGAAACAGGTATGGCCATTTCATGGTCGGCTGTGTTGGGTGCTGCCGCCCGTCTGCGTCCTATCCTCATGACCTCCCTCGCCATGATCGTAGGTTTGTTGCCAATGATGTTTGCTTCGGGTGTGGGTAAGAACGGTAACCAGACTCTGGGTGCTGCAGCCGTGGGCGGTATGCTCATTGGTACGCTGCTCCAGATCTTCGTGGTGCCCACCTTGTTCGTAATCTTCCAAGGCCTGCAGGAGAAGATCTCCCCCATGAAGTTCGATGACGAGGAGAATCCTGATGTAGCAGCCGAGTTGGCACAGTACGCACATTCTAAGCCTGTGGATTACGAATTGGAGAAATAATAAAGATAAGCATATATGAAGAAGATATTATTCATGTCGTTTGCAGTCCTGTTACTGTCGGGCTGCGGACTCTATACAAAATATGAACGACCTGACGTGAATACTGAAGGACTGGTTCGTGATCCGCTGAATCCTAACGATACCTTATCGCTTGGGAAGGTGGTGGATGGACAATGGACGGCAGTGAACGGACAGGATGAGAACTTCGGTAACATGCCGTGGCGTAGCGTGTTTACTGACCCGAAGCTGCAGGAGCTGATTCAGCAGGGTCTGGATAAGAATGCCAACCTGCTCAATGCCGCCCTTAATGTCAAGATGGTGGAGGAACAGCTCAAGGTGGCTAAACTCGCTTTCGTACCGGGCTTTACCTTCACTCCGCAAGGAACAATCTCCTCGTGGGATGGTGGGAAGGCCACCAAGGCCTATTCGCTTCCAGTAAGTGCTTCGTGGAGTGTGGATCTCTTCGGTAATCTGCTGAACCAGAAGCGTAGTGCCCAGATGGCGCTGTTGGCCACTAAAGACTACCAGGTAGTGGTTCAGACGAATCTCATCAGTAACATTGCAAATCTCTATTATACATTGCTGATGCTCGACCGTCAGGTAGAGATTGTCAATAACATGAGTGAACTCACCAAGGATACTTGGGAGAAGATGAAGGTGATGAAGGAAACAAAGATCGGCTACCGCTCCACTGCTGTGCAGAGCGCTGAGGCGAACTACTATTCCGTTGAGGCACAGAAAACCGACCTGCTGCGCCAGATCCGCGAGATGGAGAACTCACTTTCTCTGCTGATCGGCCAGCCGGCGCAAACCATTGCTCGTGGCACCTTGGAGGAGCAGTCACTGCCTACCAGCTTCTCCACGGGTGTTGGTATCCAGATGCTGAATAACCGTGCTGACGTGCATGCTGCTGAGATGCAACTGGCAGGATGTTTCTATGACATCAACACGGCTCGCAGTCGGTTCTATCCTAATATCACCATCACGGGTACAGGAAGCTTCACTAACAACAACGGTTCGGTGAACCCTGGTAAGATTCTGCTGAGCGCCGTAGGTAGTCTGGTACAGCCCATCTTCCAGCACGGACAGATTGTTGCCGGACTGAAAGTGGCAAAGATGCAGTACGAGCAGGCCTACAACACTTGGCAGCAGAGTGTGCTCGCTGCAGGTAGTGAGGTGAGCAATGCCCTCGTACTCTACAACTCCAGTGCTGAGAAGAGTGCCATTGAGGCCAAGCAGATTGAGGTGCTGCAGAAGAATGTGGAAGATACCAGAGCCCTGATGGCAAGCAGTAGCACCACTTATCTTGAAGTAATCCAGGCCCAGAGCAGTCTGCTCAGTGCCCAGCTCTCGAAAGTTGCCGACGACTTCCATAAGATGCAGGCGGTAGTGAACTTGTATCAAGCCTTAGGAGGAGGCGCGGAGTGAATTGATAATTGAGAATTGAAAATTATGGCAAGCGAAATTAGTCCTAAAGCCGAAATCAGCCCAAAGGCTCAGATCGGTAATAACTGTAAGATATTCCCCTTCGTATTTATAGAGGATGATGTGGTGATCGGTGATAACTGTATCATCTTCCCCTTCGTAAGCATCCTCAACGGAACACGCATGGGAAGTGGTAACAAGATCCATCAGGGATCAGTGATTGCTGCTCTCCCTCAGGATTTTGATTTCCGTGGTGAGAAGACCGAATGTGTGATTGGTAACAATAATATTATCCGCGAGAATGTGGTTATCAACCGTGCCACTCATACAGGTGGTCAGACCGTCATCGGTAGTGATAACGTGTTGATGGAAGGTGCGCATATCAGTCATGATACGAAGGTGGCCGACCGTTGTGTGTTCGGTTATGGTACGAAGATTGCAGGTGATTGCGAGATTGGCAACGGTGTGATCTTTTCTTCGAGTGTGATTGAAAATGCAGCTACTCGGGTAGGAGATGGTGCTATGATTCAGGCTGGTACAACCTTCTCAAAGGATGTTCCGCCGTATATCATTGCTGGTGGCACTCCTGTAGGCTATGGTGGCGTGAATCAGACTATGTGCAAGAGCTATGGTGTCAGTGATAAAGTGCTGAAGCATATTGCCAATGCATACCGTCTGGTGTTCCATGGTCAGACGAGTTTGTTCGATGCCCTTCTCCAGATAAAGGAACAGGTGCCCGATAGTCCGGAAATCCGTAATATCATCGAGTTCCTGGAGAATTCCAAGAAGGGAATCATCACTAAGATTTAACGGCTATCTAGTAGCTGGCAGTACAAGGAATACCCGCTGCAATCACGCGGTCACGAATGTGGTCAAGTTCCTCTTTCGTGGCCTTGCGCAGATTGTGGTCGGGTGTTTCGCGATCAATGGTGTATATCATCACCTGCTGCGGAGCAATAGCTTTGACTGTTTCCAGCCAAGGTGTGACATACTCATCACCTGTGTTATCTACCGGTACCAGCTTTGTTCCTTCAGGACCTAAATCCACAGTCTTCTCACCTTTCATAAACATGGTTTGGATGATGAGATGACCGTTGAACTGTTTCATCTGCTCGATGATTTGCTGCAAATCGTATTTACCCGTAGGGCGGTCAACAGTCTGAATATACTCTGGATCTACCGTATCCAGCTTCAGGATGTTGTTGTCAACGCGCATAAGGGCGGCATGAACCTCAGGCTTGCAAATCATCGTACTGTTACTTAGTACCGAAACTTTCGCATTTGGAAAGTACTTGTCGCGCAACTGTAAGGTATCATTGATGATTTTGGGGAACTGAGGATTGGCGGTAGGTTCTCCATTACCCGCAAAGGTGAACACATCAGGTGCTGGACCGTTAACCAGCATGTCCTTCAAACGTCTCTCCAAGGCCGCTCTCACTTCCTTTCGTGTGGGCATTTTCCTTCGAGGACGGTGGTCGGCATTGAATCCGCACTCACAGTAGATGCAGTCGAAGGTGCACACCTTACCATCAGATGGCAGGAGGTTGATACCAAGGGAAACGCCGAGTCGGCGACTTTGTACGGGACCAAAAATAGGACCGGGGTAGATAATCGTTGACATACCTTTGCAAATTTAACTGCAAAAGTACGGATAAGTCAGCACAAAACAAAAATTAAAATGATTTATTTTTGTTTGTTGGGCGAAAGTACTTTCTGCGAAGCCAAAATTGCGGATAAAAAAGGACAAAACAAAATAAACTCGTTTTTTTATTCTCATTTCTCATTTTATCTTTGTATCTTTGCAGCCAATAAGTTGTATACAACCTTTCTACGATGGGAAAGAAACGAACGAAAGCCCGCAACCACAGAGGATTGCAGGCAATTACTCTATGTATAAGTACGGCGATGGTGCTCATCCTTCTGGGCATGGTCGTATTCTCCGTACTCACAGCAAAGAACCTTTCTGTTTATGTCAAGGAGAATCTGAAGGTAACCATGATGCTTGCTGAGGATATGACGAACCCTGAAGCCTTGCGCCTCTGCAGGGACTTGAAGACGCGTCCTTATGTAAGCGGACTTACCTTCGTGAGCAAGGAACAGGTGCTTGAGGAACAGAAACAGGAGTTGGGCGTTGATCCCAGTGAGTTTGCCGATGGTAATCCCTATACAAGCAGTATTGAACTGCGGTTGTCGGCCGACTATGCCAATCAGGACTCGCTGAAGTGGATTTCCCAAGAACTGAATAAGAATACGCAGGTGCAGGAGCTGGAGTATCCGCTCGACTTGATTAACGATGTGAACCGTACACTGAACAAGATAAATCTGGTGTTGTTGGTTTTGGCTGTTTTGCTAAGCATCGTTTCCTTCTCGCTGATCAATAACTCAGTGAAGTTAGGCATTTATGCCCGTCGCTTCTCCATCCATACCATGAAACTGGTGGGAGCCTCATGGGGATTCATCCGTCGCCCATTCATGAAGCATGCCTTCTTCATTGGAGTGTGTGCAGCCCTGATTGCCATCATCGTATTGGCTGTCGGTATCTATGTGCTTTACACCTACGAGCCAGGTGTACTGGCTGTCATTACCCCCCAGGTGATGATTATCACAGCAGTAGCCGTTCTGGTGTTTGGCATTCTCATTACCCTCCTCTGCTCCTATTTCTCAGTGAACATGTTCCTGAAAATGAAGGCAGGAGAACTGTATAAAATATAATTGAGAATTGATAATTGAAAATTGACAATTAGGCCCATCAAGCCTATAATGCCCATCAAGCCCATTAAAAAAACAAAATATGAACAAAACAAACTTTGCATTTGATCGCGTGAATTATATCCTGCTGGCAGTAGGAGTGGCCGTGGTAATCCTCGGCTTCATCCTCATGAGCGGCAGTGGTTCAACGGTAGAGTCGTTTAACCCGGAGATATTCAGTGCCATGCATATCAAGGTGGCACCCGTGGTAACCTTCCTCGGGTTTGTATCAATCGTATTTGCTATCATGCATAAGCCGAAAGATGGACTAAACAATGAGAATACTGAGAAATGACACTCATTGAAACTATTATCATCGCCATCGTGGAAGGACTCACTGAGTTCCTTCCCGTATCTTCCACTGGGCACATGATTATCACCCAGAACCTTCTGGGTGTTACCGATCGTATGCAGGACGACCCTACCATGGCCTCCTTTGTACATGCGTTCACATTCATCATCCAGTTCGGAGCTATACTTTCTGTGGTTTGCCTCTATTGGAAACGTTTCTTCCGTATCGACCATTCACCGGCTCCAGAAGGAGCTTCCGCCTTCGGACGACTGAAGCATAAGTTTCATTTTTATTGGCTGCTGGTTGTGGGTGTAATTCCCGCCATTGTAATCGGTCTTCTTGCCAAGAAGTCAGGTTTGCTCGATTGGCTGCTCGACAGCGTGGTTGTGGTGGCTATCATGCTTGTGGTGGGTGGCGTCTTCATGCTCTATTGCGACAAGATCTTCAACAAACCCGACGAAAAGCGAGAGGTGACGGAGCGGAGTGCCTTCAACATTGGTCTCTTCCAATGTATCTCAGTCATTCCCGGTGTGTCACGTTCCATGGCCACTATCGTTGGTGGTATGGCTCAGGGTCTTACTCGCCGCCGTGCTGCAGAGTTCTCATTCTTCCTGGCTGTTCCAACGATGGCTGGAGCAACCGTACTCGACCTTCTCGATCTGATGAAAGAGGGTGGGGCATGGGCTACTGCCAATAATATCACCATGCTCATTGTAGGATGTGTAGTGGCCTTTATCGTTGCGTTGCTTGCCATGAAGTGGTTTGTGAACTTCGTTTCTAAATACGGATTCAAGGCCTTTGGTATCTATCGTATCGTTGTAGGTCTCATCATACTTATCCTCATCATGGCAGGATATTCACTTTCAATGGTTGACTGATGAATTTCAAAGAGGGTGTTATTCTGAGCATCGACAAACCTTATGCCATGTCAAGCTTCGGCGCGCTGGCTCATATACGCTATCTGTTGACGAAGAAGATGCGGTATAAGGTGAAGGTGGGGCATGCGGGAACACTGGATCCGCTGGCCACAGGCGTGCTGATTCTCTGTACTGGAAAGAAAACTAAGGAGATCGAGACGCTACAGGCACACACTAAGGAATATATGGCCACCTTGCAACTGGGAGCATCAACTGCCAGTCACGACATGGAGCATCCTGTGGATGAAGTGTTTCCCACTGAGCAGATCACTCGGGAGCGTATAGAACAGGTGCTCACCTCATTCGTAGGAGACGTACAGCAAGTACCACCCGTATATAGTGCTGTCTGTGTGAACGGCAAACGAGCCTACCAGCTCAGTCGAAAGGGAAAGGACTTTGAGATTAAAGCAAAAACGGTGCACATTGAAGAAATCGAACTGTTGCACTTCGACGAGGAGATGATGCAGATGAGCATAAGGGTGGTATGCGGAAAAGGCACGTATATCCGTTCGCTTGCCCGCGATATCGGTGAGGCACTTGACTCTGCCGCTTATCTCACCTCTCTCTGCAGAACTCGGGTAGGCGACATACATCTGTCGCAGTGTATTACCTTGGAGCAGTTTCCGAAGTGGCTCGAGCAGCAGGAACTCGAACTTTTGGAACAGTGAGTGCAGAACCAAGCATTCTTAAGTTTTGCCGAGTCGTGACAAAAGTCAACGAAGTTAAGAATTGAAGAATTGAAGATTGAAAAATTGAAACAAAAACGATATGAAGTTATCACAGTTTAAGTTTAAGTTACCAGAGGAGCTGATTGCCCTCAACCCACCTTATCATCGGGACGAGTGCCGACTGATGGTACTCCATCGTAAGTCGCAAACCATTGACATGTACAAAAAGGACGAGAACGGTGAGCCGTTGAAAGACGAGGAAGGTAATCCAATCTTTCTGGATTTCCGTCATGTACTGGAGTATTTTGGTGAAGGAGATGTCTTTGTGTTCAACGACACCAAGGTGTTCCCAGCTCGATTGTATGGAACCAAGGAGAAGACCGATGCAAAGATAGAGGTGTTCCTGTTGAGAGAACTCAACAAAGAGATGCGCCTTTGGGATGTGCTTGTGGAGCCGGCACGTAAGATTCGCATTGGTAATAAGCTTTTCTTTGACGATAGTGGTACCATGGTGGCTGAGGTAATTGACAATACCACCAGCCGTGGTCGCACCCTGCGATTCCTCTACGACTGTCCTCACGATGAATTCAAACGTGAGCTCTATGCTCTCGGTGAGGCTCCGCTGCCACACTATATTGTGGACCGCCGTAAGGCAACAGAAGAGGATTTGGATGATTTCCAGTGCATTTATGCCAAGAACGAAGGTGCTGTAACGGCTCCGGCCAGCGGTCTGCACTTCTCGCGTGAGATGTTGAAGCGCATGGAGATTAAAGGCATTGAATTTGCGTATATCACCCTTCACTGTGCATTGGGCAACTTCCACGATATTGAGGTGGAGGATCTGACCAAGCATAAGATGGACTCAGAGCAGATGTTTATTGAGAAGGAAGCGTGCGACATCGTGAACAACGCCAAGCAGAAGGGATTCCATGTCTGCGCCGTGGGTACCAGCGTGGTGAAGGCCACTGAAACTGCCGTGGGTACTGATAAGATGCTGAAGGAATACGAGGGTTGGACCAATAAGTTCATCTTCCCTCCCTATGAGTTCGGTGTAGCCGATTGTATGATTGCCAATTTCTATCACCCGCTGTCAACCCTTCTCATGGAAACGGCTGCCTTTGGCGGTTACGATCTGGTGATGGAAGCTTACAATAAGGCTGTGAAAAACGGCTACCATTTCGGCTGCTATGGTGATGCTATGCTGATCTTGGACGATTAGGCAAATTGAACTTTTGGAACAGCGAGAGCCAACATGCTTGCATGATTGGGCGAGTCGTGACAAAAGTCAACGAAGTTAAAGTTGATAATTGAGAGTTGAGAGTTGGGCGAAGGCAGAACGAAACACCGAGTGTTCTTAGGCTTGGGCAGTAACTTAGGTAATCGCCAGGCGAATATCGAACGAGCCATAGAACTGATCAGCGAGCGGGTGGGGGAGGTTATCCGTCGCTCATCGCTCATCGAGTCGGAACCGTGGGGTTTTGAATCAGAGAATAAATTCCTCAATGGAGTCATCCTCTGTGAAACAACCCTTACCCCAAGACAGGTGCTGCGCAAGACTCAGAAGATTGAACGCGACATGGGGCGCAAAAAGAAAACGGTTAACTCTCAACTCTATTCAGATCGTCCCATTGACATTGACATCTTGCTCTATGATGATATCACCGTGGATGAACCCGATTTGAAGATTCCCCATCCGCTGATGCAAGAGCGAGACTTTGTGATGATACCGCTTAAAGAAATTGGAGATTGAGAATAGACTCTCAATCTCCAATTCCTTTTTCCTCCTTCTTTGAGTTAGCAACATTCAGCTTAGTTCACTTCACGACCACCTTTTTACCTTTATAAAAATAGATACCTTTACTCGTAGGCTTGCTGCTAAGTTGTACACCTTCGAGGGTGTACCACTTTTCACTTTGAACCCTATTCTGTGGCACGGTATTGTTAATTCCTGTGGTTTCATCCAGGAAGATGATATGATACTTGGCTTGGCTACTCACCTCGTTGTGTGTCAGGTAGGCACGATAGGGCGCAATACGTTCACCCAGATAGTAGAAGAAACCCAGCTCACCATTACTGTTGTGACCCAGTGTGAGGATACTTCCGCGGTCGGAATCTTCCTGATAGACACTCATACCGTCGCGTCCCACACCGTTGAGCATGTTCTTGTACATCTTCCACTGTTCAAGACTTTCACCAAGAGGTTCCAACCGGTAGGTACCAGTTTCCTCTGCGAAGATAACCACTGGAGTGCGACTGGGCACTTTACGACTCATGCTAAGTAGATAGGCGGTATTCGGTTCGTTGTCCACCGCATCATTACATATACCTTCGTCGTTGGTCTTGGTCACGATAAAGGGAGTCAGTGTAGCAGGCAGTTCGGTATCGAACCCAATATACATGGTGGCCACCTTGGCGGAACCAACCTTCAGTGGATAATAGCAATGCAGCTTTCCGGCGCTGATATAGTCATCCCAGGTTCCGTCACTGTAGTATCCTTCCATAAGCACACTGCCGTAGGTGGCATCACTAACATAGATGTCGAGGAGATTGCCATCGGCTGAAACGATTCCATCATCTTCTAGATAAGGCACGGTTTCATAGTCCTCGGTCTCGAAATAGATGCGTTTCAGTCCTTCTACCTTGTAGATAGCCCATTCGCTAATCTCATTGATGATACCAGTGATTACCGCTTCCTCTCCCTTGCGTCCATTGGGAAAGGCTACGAGTACCCTGTTGGTATCAAAGAGGATACCGTCGCGAGATACGAAAACCTCGTTGAAGGGATCCACGCTGACGTTCTCGATGGCAGAGTTATAGAACGGATGAAGCTCCACTTCTTCAACCTTGGCGGGAATGGTGACTTCCTTAAGGCTGGTGCATCCATCGAAGACATTACTGCCAAGGGTTTCCAGTGCGTAAGGCAACTTTACCTCATTGAGTTTCGACAGACCGTTGAGCTGCGTGGTAAGTTCTTTAACCGCCTTGAAGAAGCGGAACTCCGGGAATCTCTCAATCTTCTTGGCCGTGGCGGTCTGGAAAGCCGTAAGTGTCTGCTCAGTGGTTACGGCCTTCAACTCTGCGAGAGACAAAAAGCCGTTCCCATTACTATCGAATGCTTCAAGGCATGCTATACGGGCATTATCATCAACGAAAGTAATACCTGGCGTAACGTTTTTGTCGCTTGATCGCATAGGGATATAATGCTGGTATTTACCTAAAACTCCTTTCAGATAGCTCAAACCGATAATGGTCCTGGCATTATAATAATTTGGATTTACTGCCTGTGGGGTAAAACTGGCACTAATTGGAGCGATGATGCCCATATCACCATCTGCCTCTATATAATTGGTATTAGTAGACCATTTGGCAGAACCAGGTTCAAACAGCAACTGGTTGCTAAAGCCCAAAAGGTAGTTCGAGGACGTATTGTTCTCTGTGTCAAAGACATAATCGACATCGGTTCTAAAGGGCACGCTCAATAGTTTGCCCATATCACTATTTGCAAAACTCTTTAGCATGGGAAAATAGCCTTTGTTTATGATCCAATTACTACGAGGAGTCAAATAATTGCAAATCTCTTCAAGCGTATAACCTGTATTCAGCGGTTCATAACCTTTGAGCCAATAGCAGTCTTGTATGTAGGTGTGTCCTGATGCACTTGAGCGGGTGCCACTAAAAGTGGCGTCGTCAGAACCAACGGGAACGACAAAGAGACAATGGCGTACAGTGCCACGATTGTTATCACTCAAACTCACAAATGGTGTATAGTCCATCATGAAATAATCGCATCCCACTGCTGACACACAGTCTTCGATAACAGCATCAGGATTCGTATTACCGATCAGAGCGCAGAAACCACCACAATAACCCAGATAGTAGTGTTCTCTATCTGATGCGTTGTTTGGTGTAGCCAAACCTTCCGCTATACAATTGGTAATCCTACCATTCATCTGGTAAGCAAACGCACCTGATTCACTGATGAGATAGCAATCAACCACACCCAGATTCGTCACTTCCGCATTGGCTTCAATATTTTTACCGAACAATCCTGACTCGTGTTGCATTTGGACTCCTCTGACATAATGACTGTCACCATTGTAACGTGCCTTCCAAGTAATGTCAGTAAACCATTTGTTAGAAGGCAATGCGATACCGTTATTTACCAAATCTTTATTCAATGTGATATCGCAAATCTGCTTAAACCATTGACCCTCCTTGTTGTTCTTCACTGCGTATGCCAGTTGTGCACCGTTCTTGATGATAAAAGGATCTTCCTTTTTACCAGTACCGGCGGCGAACTCGGTGGCAGTGCTGCCATCCCAAACCTGATCAACAGTGGATGTAAACTGCAGTTGCTTGGTTCCGCCGAGGGGTAACGGACGGTTCCATACCTCAACGGGTTTAGCCATTTTCATGGTGAACGTGGCCATGAAAGCACCATCTGTTACAGCATATGCCGTATCGTTGCTGATACGGATACAATCCTCATTCTGGAACGTCACCTTGCTGTTCGGACTCACATCGCGTTCTGCCTCGCTCCACGTCATGTTCTTCTCCAGACCAATCACCTGTGTCACCAGATCGTAAGCCTGATCGCCCTTGGGAATGTTCACAGGAACAGAACAGAGCCACGCGCCAGTCTTATACACAGTATTCTCGCGATACATGTTCTCGTAGCCGAACATCTGGATGGAGAACTCTTTATCCAAAAATTTCGAATTGTTATCTTTGTATGGTTTATAATACTCTGTCCACTCACTGTTGCATCTCACTGCGGGATAATAACCTTTGGCAAAGCTGAACCAGTAATCCGCCGTTTCATCATTGGGGAGGAAAGGCATGTCACGGGTATCGCCCGATGACATTTTGATTGTAGTCAATCCGTAAATACTCTTGTGACTGTCCACATTACCGCAGAGATGTCCTTTGAACATTGTCTTATCGTAATAACAACCACCTACTGTCTCTTCCGGTTTCTTACAATCGCCTACAAAGGCCGCTACCTTTTCAGTATTTGAAATCGTTCCCGTGAACAAGCAGTTTTCTATTCGAATATCATTGTCCCATTCTGAACAACCACAAATGCCACCTATACCATTGAGGGAGCGCCCTGCATCGATATGTCCGCCGTAGGCGCAATAATCCACCTTCGCATAGAGTTCCGATACGTTTTTCCCCTGCATCATATACCCCACGATGCCACCAATATAGCCTGCCGTTGACACCTTGATCGACATTGTACTTGCGCAACCGCTTATCTGTGTAGCGTAACACATCTTTCCACCGATGCCACCCAGACAGATGTTCGCTGCCTGTGTCATGCTTATCGACCCCATACTGCTACAGGCTCTCACTGTCATCATTTCGGCGAGATATCCCACGATACCTCCAGCAGCTCCTCCATCTGTAGATAATGAGCCTATGTCGATATTCACATCGGCGGCGCAGTCAACAATGGTACCGTCACCCGAAGCCACCACACCACCAACCACCGAACATTTGTCGACAGATATATTCACTTGCGATGTTGTATGTATTACTCCAACATTTGTGTATAAATAAGCTGCAACACCACCAACATGGATACTCGATCCATCTCCTTCCGCCTTTATTGTGCCATGTACGCTACAGCCGTCCACTCCTACACCCATTGACATCAATTCCATAGGTCCACGGTTATATTCTGTACAAGAAAATTGAAGATCATTACCATCTACCAAACCGCACAGTCCGCCTACATATATGGCAATGTCTTTGTTCGGCTGACGCACATCAATCGATATATTATTCAGTTTCACACCCATGACGAGTCCATGCATACGACCGAACAATCCATAGTACATCACATTATTATCACCAATCGTATTGATATACATTCCCGATATCGAGTGTTTAAGTTCTGAGCGCCATCCACCGTTCTGCATACTTTTGGTGTCTGCTCCCAGTAATACACCCTGGAAACGGTATTTATTGTCGTAACTATAATGGCGATAACCGATAGGAATCCACTGTACGCGCTTGCCATCCACCGTCTTGTCCAGGTTGATGTCGGCAGTAAGAACGAAGAATTTTCCTTTATGCGGTTTTCCTTCCTCGTTCACCTCATACGCCAACTGTGCCAGATGTTCTGGCTCGCTAATCTCATAAGGCTCCATAAACGTACCGCTACCATCATAGGGCTGACGATAGTCGTACCATGTAGGTACATCGCTGAACTCTGCCGGCAGAGCAAGAGCGCTCAATGGGGCAAGGAGCCATAAGAGGCATAACACACTATTGCGAATCGTTTTCATATGTCTGCTTTTTTAATATCTGAACTTAAACATCTCATCTCCGGTGCTGAGCAGATAGACTGCATGATTCTGCAACGGAACGAAGAGTGTGGAATCCGTAACCTGCTTTGAGCAGACTTGGATACCATCAGGATTGAAGATACGTACACGCTCACCCTTTTTCAAACCACTCAGACTAACACCATTGTCAACTACTGTTACCTTCACCCGAAGGTTCTTCGTCGGGTTATCAACGGTCGGGCGCTCAATCTTTGTAGGATCGCTGGTCGGGAAGAGACTAACATAGACGGGATTCTCCTCGCCATGGAGATTGTCAATATGTGAACGCTCCAGACCACTTTCTTCAAGATTCGTATCGAACACATGGATGTTGACGAATGCCTTCAATGGTTCTTTGATACCATCGACAGACACGGTGGCATAGGCCTTGCGCACATTACCCATCTGCACGAAATCACTTCCCTTGACAACCACCTCTGCCCCATCAGACAGCGGAGCGGCAATGCTGGGATGGGCATAGATACCCACGAGCACGCCCATATCATCGAGCATCTTACCATGGTCAATGAGTTCCACCACAAAGGTATTCACGCCATTCTCAATGCTGCGGTTCACCACATTACATGTTACGTCAGCCAGCAGGACACGTGCTCGCGACATCTGGAGCACTCTCCTTTGATTGCTCAGTCCTCTTACGCGCGGATGCTGCTTAGCCTTAAAGATATTGTTGTATTCAACCCCAACCGTACTGGTAATGTAGCCGTCGAAGTGCTCGTCGATAGGATACAGAATGGGGAAGTTACTCTCTTTCAGAGGTGCCACATAGGCATTAGGGATATCGAAGTTCTTACCGTTAATGGTTACGTTCACAGCCTGAATGGCCGATGTACCCGTGTTACGTATTCTCACGTTGATGGGTAAGCTATTGCTACCCTTGAGAGCGCTCTTGGCATACGACACCTCCGCCTCGAAGTTGTTACTGAAATCCTTGCTGTTGGTCATGATAACACCAGAAGAACCTTCGATGTCGGCCAGTGTATAGACCACGCTGATATGACTGTCATCGAGGAAACCGTCGAAGTCGGTCATCAT
This sequence comes from uncultured Prevotella sp., assembly GCA_900314935.1. GTDB lineage: Bacteria > Bacteroidota > Bacteroidia > Bacteroidales > Bacteroidaceae > Prevotella. The sequence continues at coordinate 20,862 of OMXE01000025.1, read as the reverse complement.
CAGACTATCTCGCTCGCAGCCCAGTGTGATAGGTTCAGAGAGCTGGAGTGTGTTACCGAGATGGATGCGGGAAGCATTCAGCAGCGTGCGGATATCAGAGAAGCTACGTTTGCTGCCGTCCTCATTACGATAGACACTACCTGCTTCCGTCCACAACAGGGCAAAGTCGCTGAGATTCACAGCATTGCGGTCGCACACAATCTTCACCTTATTCGGCATACGAGTACCAACGCCCAAGTCGGCTCCCTGTCGTCCGTCTCCTTGTCCGCTCATGGCCAATGTCTTCACGTAAATCTCACTGATCGAGTCGGTTTTCTCATAGAGCATGGCGATAACGGCATTGTTACCTACGCGGTGCATCATGAAGTGCTTGGCCAAGATATTATCATCCACATAGTTCACCTCATTCGAACCAATGTATTTCGAGGCGTAGCGAGTAACGGAGAAATCCTGGTCGTTGGCCAGCAGGTTAGCAGCCACGAGAACGCTGTCGTTACGCATGAGCAGGTCGTAGTGCATGATCGTATGATCAAGATCGAGATTGAAATAGAGTGGAGTTGGAGCGCTCCATTTCCCGTTGCTGAAGGTACGCAGCATGAGCTGACCTTCAAAGGCGACGTTCATGATGGAGTCCATCGAAACCGTTTCGTCAACAGGAATGAAATGTCCGTGCTGGTAGATACAAGCTGCCTTGCCGTCCTCTTGAATGGTGACAACAGGCTTCAGGTCGGCCATTCCGTCATCGGTGGTCACATCAGTCATCTTCCATGCCCCGTTACCATTGCGTACAGCAGCCTTGATCACCGAGTGCAGCTGCAGGTTGTTACTACTTGTAAGCAGATGATCCTTGTCGATATCCTCGTCGTTCACCTTCTTGGCAATCTGTTCAAACACCACGATCTCATGTTCGCCACGCTTTGAGCGCATGTGTCTGCTGGCTGTCATGCCCTCGGTGGAGATAGTCTCGGTAGTGTTGTTGCTGGTGTTGATCAACGCCACGCGGTCGTCGTTATAGTCGGCAGCGTTACGCAAGTCGTTATATACCACATGATTATCGTCAAGATAGTGCGGATTGGCGTCCAAGGCCACATTGGTAACCAGCGGTTCACCGATTTCCTCACTGCTCTCAGGAGCCCTCAACGGACGGTATGCCCTGGCCATCTCTCTTACCTTATTATTCTTTAACCAATATGGGAATTCTCTGTGGAAGGGATTGGTAGGATCGTTGGGCTTCAAATCCTCAAATCCGAAATGCACCTGTCCGCTTCCTGACCAACTGAAGAAAGGCGTCTTCAGATGAGCATGCGCCTGACCCACAACGAGCAGGATGGAGCGGAAACCGACCCCTGGCCAATACTCAGCAAACGGTCCTTCGATACCGAATTGCACACCGACCTTAGCACCGAAGCGCAGACCCGCATGGAAATTCACCCATGAAGAAAGGTTGAATTTATGACCAAACACCTTAATGGTCTTAGGTGTAAAGAGGTCGAGCGAAGCTCCAGCAGATACCTTGCCGCTAAAATGAGCGAAATACCCCATATTGGTACCCGACATTGACTCCGATACCCCGTCGATATAAGACTTGATACCAAAGTCAGTCTGCAGGGAAGCCTGGGCAAAGGCTGTCAACGAGACATAGTTTTTGAAATCTTCGAGAATCTTCGCGAGCTTGCCGTACTTCGGGTCTTTACCCACCTTACCCCAGAAGAGACCGATGTTATAGCCTATCTGACCAGATGCTTTGGCAATCTGGAAACGGGAGAAGTCGGTGGTTGGCATCTTGAAGTTGAAGGTAGCCCCACCGAACCATCCCTTTCCCACACGCTTGCTCGACATATCGAAGATATCATCGATGTCTTCGTATATCCAGCCATCAAGACCTTTGTCGCTGCCCACGGGGCGCACACTGACCTCATCCTTTGCCAGTTCGGAGTATTCATAATCCTCCGCGGCCTTCAGCTCATTGCGAGCGGCTTTATCCTCATCGGTCAGCTCACGTTCACCACCGTTGTAGACGATGTTCACCTTCAGGTCCCAAAGACTCTTACGGAAGTCATAACCGAAGGATGTCTTCACCGTAACAGGCTTGAAAGAGAACTTGAAGTCGGGTGCAATCTTTAAGTCGAAACCGCTTTGACCACTAACGTCGTTGACGTTATCTTCGTTGTCGGTAACGTATTTGTCATCGATCTCCTTCTCGGTGTCCTTACGACCTTGACTACGGTCGAACACAAAGTTGTGCAGACGGGGGAATTGAGAATATGTATAGTTGCCGGCAGTCAGCTCCAGCTCACAGAAGGATTTCAGTGGTACGACGCCCACCAGGTTGAAGTCAACATAGACATAATCGTAGGTAAACGACCTGTAAACACTCGCGCTGAGTGTGGTCTGTTCCTTGTCGGTGACCTCATAGACGGAGTGGGTGTTGATGTCGGTGGCAGTCAGCCTACAGTTGTCGGTAGCTTCACCCTTGGGCTTTGAGAAGGTCAGCTGTAACTTGGCATATCGCTCTATCGGCGTGTTGTTCAGCAACTTGGGATAGTTCTGCCCGCAGTCTTCCGCATAATGCACAGTATCGGCAGGTATCCATGCAGAGAGATCAATCTCATCGATGGAACACAGCACATGATCCTTGCCGCCCCTGACGATGATTGTTTTCTCATCGTTCAGGTTCAGGAAGCGTTGACTACTGAATGTCAGTCCTCTTTTGTTCACTGTTCCTGATGTCAGCGTGAGGTCAACGGCACAGCGTTCCTCACTGACGATACCCGTCTCTGGGTCGGCAGGTCCGGCATATTTATACACAACGGGCAGGTAGCCGTTGACGATAATCTCGATATAGGCAGGATCGCCCATTGTCAGGATCTTGTGGGCGCCCAGTTTCTTGTCGTAACCGATATAGCGCACGGCTGTATTTCCCGTGGGCAGTCCTCTCTCATCCACGCTCTCCACATGGAATTGTCCGCTTGTCAGCTGACGACAGCGGTCGTTCCACAGGGAGAGGTAGAGGGTGTCGTATTTCTCAAACAAGCCAGATCCCAGCCAGTTGAAATTCATGAATTCGCGGTTCTCATGCTTGTCGAGATAGAAATTATCCGACAGCTCCATATACTTGAACCGGTCGTTCAGGTCGATACCCGGATGTAGCTTCTTCTTGTTGATACGTAGCTTGTTACCTTTGTTCACAAAGATCACATCGAGCAGATCCTTACCCTCGGGCACATAGAAGCTCTGGAACGAGGTTGACTGCAACTCCAAGCGTGTGGTATCGCGTTCAATGACACCTTCCTCGTTCATGCTGCCTGTCACGCACTCCAGCGAGTAGGACAAGTTCTCGGCCTGTCGTTTCTGGTCAAGCTGGAAGATATAGAGGTTATCGTTGTTCCATCCCTTGATGAAGTAACGGAATCGATAGCGCTTTTCCGGCTCACCTACGCGATGCACAGTAACCTCATAGGGATCCTCCTGTAAGGGAAGGTTCACAAAGAAGTAATCACTGACGGTCTGTGTGAGCTTCTTCCCGCTACCGTTGTCGAGTGACACCTCATAGGCGCTCGATGTGTCGCCGTGTCCGTCAATGCGGAAGCACAGCAACGAGTGATCGCGCATGGTCCAGAACTGCTGCAGGTCGGCCAGCCATTTCTTACGGGTCGAACTCAGCATGTTGATGATGTTGTCCACCTCGACATAGTTACCCGACATATCCCCCTCGGCCGTCTGTACCTTTGTCCAACGTAGTCCGGAGTTCGGCGACTTGATCTCATCGAAGTCCGCCACCTCTGTTACGTTATTGGCGAAGTATAGGTCGAAGTCGGGTTTTTGTGCCCAGGCCGTCATCACGCCCAGCACAAAAAGCAAACTGTTTAGTATGAATCTCCTCATGGTATTACTCTTTTAATAAGCATCATCTGTACCGTCATACGGATTGAAAGGCATCATCTTACTTTCACTGGTACTGGCAGCAAGCAATTGATGCTCACTGTGCGCAAAAAGAATCTTCATGCAGGGTTTTATGTATTCTTTCCTCTTCATATTCATAGGGCAAATCAATAAACTACTGAGTTAAACAATGTTATGTCATTATTGCGACAAAGATACGAAAATAATCTTTTACACATATTATAACATTCTTAAAAAATATTAATCAATTTCTTTTTCATTATTCTTATGATTACAATTGTTGTTTTCTGAATGCAAAGTTACGATGGTTCTGAGTATAAGCCATGCATTTGTGTGATTATTGTACTCAGTAGTTACGACAGAAGGAAGGTTATTGCGACAAAAGAGGATCATGCCCGCTTTTTTTGTCGCAGAAAAGGCAAAATTTGTTCGATATGATTACTTTTATCCGAAAAAAAGGTGCAACTATTCAAATTTTGTATATCTTTGTAGTCAAATACAACAAACTATGAACTATAGAAACTATATTCTTATGCTGCTGCTTATGATGGCAGCCTCTGTGTCAGCACAGAAACTGAGAGTGGTGGACAAGGCAGGACAGCCTGTTCCCTACGCTTCCATTATTAGTGAGAATGGTGATTTTATCGGAACTACCGATCTTGAGGGCACCTTAGCCGACTTGAAAGGAGCCGATATCGTGTCAATTACCCATGTGGCTTATCAGCCCAAGAAGGTGAAAGTGGGGCAGGGGGGAGTTGTAGCCCTCGACGATGCCGACTTCGATCTGCCAGAGCTTACTGTTACCAAGAAGCCGCTGACGTATGTGCAGACCTACTACCGTATCCTATATGTGGACGACGACCCCGAAACCCCCATCTGCTACTATCGTACGGGATTCCTCAACAATTCCTACGATAACAAGACCTTGAAGACCTCCAGCGATGAGGAGCATCTCTCGGCGTGTAACACGGGCATCTTCAAGACCATGCTCAATACCGTTTTGGGCAAGTATATCAAGCGTTTGGCAGGTCTGAGTACCGAAAAGGTGGAGAATCGATTGAAAAAACAATACAAGGCCATAGGTCTTAAAATCACCCCCAACGGTCCTGGTAAGCAGCTTATCACTGATAAGTACGGTACCGTGGGAATGGTTACCGACAAGCAAGGTGAGCGCCGCTATACGTTTGAGGCACATAAGCTGAAGAACCACCTGATTCAGACCATAGGTACCGACAAGAAGAAGGCCAAGGCCGAGAAGCGTGATGAAGAAAAAAAGAACAGGAAGGACCAGGACTTCATCGTTTACAGCATCGACGATGAAGGCAACTACTCGCCCGAGGACTATGTCATGTCACAGTCTGCCACAAGCTACGACAGCGGCAAAAGTGGTTATCATGTGAATATTTTCTTACAGGTGTTTACCACCGATCGTGCCTATGTCACCAAGGCCGAGCTGAAACAGAAGAAAAAGGAAAACAAGATAAAGATGACCTACAGGAACCTTCTTGATTTTGAACGAAGTCATCATATTCCCGCTCTCTCGGAGGCATTCCAGAAGCGCATCAACGAAGTGATAAAGGCAAAATAAGGTTATCACAATAAAGAAATGAAGAAGATACTATTATTACTCATTGCTGCCGTACTGGTAAGCGGTTCTGTGATGGCACAGGACGACAGCAAGGAACCTCCAAGGAAAAAGGTGGCCGTCGTTCTTAGCGGTGGCGGCGCAAAGGGTATGGCGCATATCGGAGCGCTGAAAGTGCTTGAGAAGGCAGGAATCCCCATAGACATCGTTACAGGAACGTCGATGGGTAGCATCATTGGCGGACTCTATTCCATCGGCTACAACGCCAACTCACTCGACTCGATGGTAAGGGTACAAGACTGGAGTTACGTCATTACCGACAAGGAAGATATGAGTCGTCAGAGTCTTATCGACCGCCAGAAACAGAACACCTATTTCTTCACGTCGGGCCTGACCATCGGTAAGCGCGACATGAATGCAGGTGGTATCATCAAGGGTAAGAACCTGGCCGAGCTGTTCCAGCAGTTGTGCTTCGGGTTTACCGACTCGCTGAACTTCTCCACCGACCTGCCCAAACCATTTGCTTGCGTGGCTACGGATATTATCGACAATAGCGAGGTGGTGTTCCATAGTGGACGATTACCGCAGGCCATGCGTGCCTCGATGGCTATCCCTGCAGCCTTCTCACCGGTGAGAATGGGAGACAAGGTGTTGGTAGATGGCGGTTTGAAGAATAACTACCCTGCCGATATTGCTCGTGAGATGGGAGCCGAGATCGTTATCGGCGTATCTGTTCAGGGCGCCCCGAAGACCGCCGAGGAGTTAGGTGGAACGATGAGTATTCTGAATCAGATTATTGATATAAACTGTAAGAACAAGTATGATGATAATGTAGCCATCACCGATCTGCACATGAAGGTGGACACCAAGGGTTATACTCCGGCCAGCTTCTCTCAGGCAGCCATCGACACGCTGATACGTCGTGGTGAGGAGGAAGCCATGCGTCATTGGGATGAACTCATCGCCTTGAAAGAGCGCATCGGTGTGGAGAAGTCGTACCAGCCTGAAATTCTCCATCCTATTCGTCCGGGCGTGATGACTGATAAGCACCGCATCCTTGGCTATACGTTTGAGAATATGACACCGAAGGATGAACGCTTCCTTCGTCAGAAATTCGGACTGGATAAGAAACTGGCCAATAAAGACAGTATCGACGCCAAGCTGGAACAAGAGCTTACTACATCTATGCGCGTGGATCTTTTCTACCAGACAGCAGAATGCCGTTTGGTGCCCGAACATCTGCCTGAGGTTACTCGGCGCATGAGGATTCCTGGAATCTGGAACACCCAAGATAGTATATGGGGACAAGCCGATGGTGTGCGTGTGGTGCTCACAGCAGGTGAACGTAAGACAGTGCAGATACATGGAGGCGTGCGTTACGACAACGAGGAGTATGCAGCCTTGCAGATAGGACTTGATATTCCGCTGAAGGCGGCCATACCTGTGAATACAGATATCACGCTGCGATTGGGCAAACGACTCATGGCTCGCGGTGAGCTCACCGTCCACCCCAGTAGCTTCACACGACCCACGCTCAGCTATTCTTTCCGTCGTAACGACTTGGATGTATATAGGAATGGCGATCTCGATTATAACATCCGTTACAATCAGTTCCAGGGAGAACTGTTGCCCATCAACTTCAGCTTCAGTCATATCAACCTGCAGATGGGTCTTCGCTGGGATTACATGCACTATCGCGACAAACTCGGCTCCGATAACTCCATACAGATGACACTCGAAAACGAGCACTTCTTCAGCTACCGTGCCCGATTGAATGTCAACAGCGAGGACAATTGGTACTTCCCCACGACTGGTACGCGGTTCAATGCGGAATACGCCTATCTTACCGATAACTTCACCAAACTCAAAGACGAAGTGGGTATGAGTGAGGTGAGCGCCGACTGGCGAATGTCGTTCCCTATAGGCAGTCGTTTAACCATTCAGCCCATGCTCTATGGTCGTCTGCTCTTTGGTTTCAATTCGGCCCCGTTCGGTAATACCATTGGTGGCGACTGGTTTGGTCATTATGTAGATCAGCAGATGCCCTTTGCCGGTATCGGTAATATGGAGTATGTCAAGAATAAGTTCCTGGCCGCCCATATACAGGCACAACAACGGATCGGCAGCAACAACTACATCTTGTTCAAGGTGGCAACAGGTCAGCATGCCGAAAAGCTGAGGGAACTGCTCGACAGTCGTACGCTTATCGGTGTTCAGGGATCCTATTTCTACAACACCATGTTCGGCCCTGTAGGAGCTGTCGTCGGCTATAGTAACCGCACCAAGTCGCCTTACGTCTACCTGAACATTGGATTTGTGTTCTAAGAAAAATCTGAAAAAATCATGTAAGATCCACTTTTTTTGTAAAAAAAATGTGGGTCTTTACTTTTTTTTATTACCTTTGTAGCCAAATATATACCTCTTGAGAAAGAGACGCATTAACTACTATACTTATTAAGACCACACATTATTCATTAACTGCATAAAACATAATAAAAAAATATAAACGAAAAAACTAAAAATGGAGAAGAAGAAATCTATCAAATTAGCATGTTTGCTCAGCATGGCAATGGGATTGACAGCCTGCGGACTGGATATTCCCAAGGAAGTTCCCTCATCGTATGAGACGATGACGGTGGAAAAGAAAGATATCGAAGTGCCCATGAAGTTCAGTGCCAAGTTGAAGGGACAGTCAGACGTGACCATCACCCCACAGGTGAGTGGACAGTTGATGAGGATCTGCGTGACTGAAGGTCAGCAGGTAAAGAAGGGTCAGACGCTCTTTGTTATCGACTCCCGCAATGCACAGCACGAAGTGGAAGCCGCCCGTGCCAACCTCCAGGCCGCCCAAGCCAATCTTACGGCCGCCCAAGCCCAAGCCAACAGTGCTAAACTGGAATTCGAGAGCAACAAGAACCTGTTCGACAAGAAGATTGTGAGCAGTTACATGTTGGAAAACTCAAGGAATAGTTACAATCAAGCCCAAGCAGCCGTCAGTCAGGCCAAGGCAGCCGTCACTCAGGCACAATCGTCTGTGAACCGCGCCAAGGTGAACCTCGGTTTCTGTACCATTACAGCCCCTGTATCAGGCGTAATCGGTGAAATTCCCGTTCGTACAGGCGATCAGGTTTCCCCCGCTTCTTACCTCACCATCCTCAGTGGTAATACGAAGATGGATGCAGAATTCTCTGTATCAGAGGCTATTATCGAGATGCAGGTGCAGGCCGGCATGAAGGGAGTTCAGAAAGAACAGCATATTGCTGCATTGCCCGATGTGACATTCGTGATGAAGAATGGTACAGAATATCAGCACAAGGGACGTATTACCAGTCTGACGGGTGTTGTAGATGCTGCCACCGGTTCGTTGGGCTGCAAGGCCTCGTTCCCCAATCCCGAAGGTCATCTGTTCTCTGGTGTACAGGGAACTGTAGTTCTTCCCCTTCAGCAGAAGGACGTGATGGTGATTCCTCAGAATGCAGTGGTTCGTCTGCAGGACAAATCCTTGGTGTATAAGGTAAAGGCCGACAGTACCGCAACAGCTGTTACAGTAACCACGACCGCAGCCGGCGACGGAAAGAACGTAATCGTTACGAACGGTCTTAAGGTGGGTGACAGAATTGTGACAGAAGGTGCCAACAATGTCCAGGAAGGTCAGCGTGTACTCTTTCCTGCTCAACCTGCTGAAGAGAAGTAAAGTCGTTATGTCGTGATAACGTAACATCGTGATAACGTGATAACGAAATAACTAAACATCAAGAATCCGAGAATGAAGAATAACATTTTCATCAACAGATACGTGATGGCTTGTGCCATCTCAATCGTGATAGCGCTGGTGGGCTTTATCTGCATGAAAAGTTTGCCCATCGAGCAATATCCTAATATTGCTCCGCCCACGGTGCGTGTCATCACAAGCTACACAGGCGCCGATGCCAACACCATTATGAAGTCGGTGGTGCAACCGCTGGAGGAGAATATCAATGGTGTGCCCGACATGACCTACATGACCAGCTCTGCCTCGTCATCAGGTGATGTCAGCATTGTGGTTTATTTCAAGCAAGGAACCGATCCAGATATTGCTGCGGTCAATGTTCAGAACCGCGTGAGCAGAGCCTCAGCGCTACTACCAGCCGATGTAACCAAGGTGGGTGTTCAGGTGATGAAGCAGCAGAGTAACATCCTGCAGATCGGAGCCATCAGGAGTGTTGACGGCAAGTACGATGATGACTTCGTGGCCAATTACATCGACATCAACCTTAAACCGCGTCTGATGCGTATCACTGGCGTAGGTGATGTGATGGCATTAGGTAACACATACGCGCTGCGCATCTGGATGAAGCCCGATGTGATGGCACAGTATGGCTTGGAGCCCAACGACGTGTTTGCAGCCATCGGCGGTCAGAGCTTCGTTTCTGCCACCGGTTCCTTAGGAGCCCAGTCGGAAAATTCCTACCAATACACGATGGAGTACAAGGGAACGCTGAAAACCATCGAGGAGTTCAATGACATCGTGCTCAAGACCAACGACGGCGGTCATTTGCTTCATCTGAGTGATGTAGCTAATGTGGAGATTGGCGCCATGAGCTACAACTTCATCTCCAACATCGGTGGCAAGCCCGGTACCATCTTCATGGTGTTCCAGGCTCCTGGCGCCAATGCTACCGAGGTGAATGCCCGCATAGATCAACTCTACGAGGACCTGAAGCCGATTATGCCGGCAGGTTTGGAGTTTGTGAAGCTCGAAACGTCAGACGACTTCCTCTATGCTGCTATCGGTAACGTAGTCGAAACACTTATCATTGCCATCATCCTGGTAATCCTTGTGGTGTTCTTCTTCCTGCAGAACTTCAAGGCCACCATCATCCCGTCTATCTCGATTATCGTATCCCTGTTGGGAACCTTTGCTATTGTTTCCTTGGCAGGATTCTCGCTAAACATATTAACGCTGTTCGCCTTGGTATTGGCCATCGGTACGGTAGTGGATGATGCTATTGTGGTGGTTGAGGCTGTGATGGCGAAGATGGAGGGAGGTATTACAGATGCCAAGCAGGCCACTCGCGAAGCCATGAGCGATGTGTCGGTGGCTGTTGTTTCGTGTACCTTGGTATTCATGGCCGTATTCATCCCTGTGGCCTTCATGCCCGGCACCTCAGGCTCATTCTTCACCCAGTTCGGTGTAACCATTGCCTCGGCAGTCGGCTTGTCATGTGTATCAGCCTTGACGCTCTGTCCTGCCCTTTGTGCCATCATGCTGAAGGTAACCGAGAAAGAAAGCGAGCGCAAGAGTCTTACCTACTATACGAAGAAGGCCTACACCACCAGCTATAACGCTATCTATAAGAAATATTCCAAGAGCGTACAGAAGTTCATCAAGCGCCCCGTCTTGGCATGGAGTCTTTTGGCTATTGCAGCCATACTGCTCATCTTCTTCATGAAGAACCTGCCATCAGGACTTGTTCCTCAGGAAGACCAGGGTGTTATCCTCGCAGAGATCCGAGCTCCTGAGGGAACAACACTTCATGAAACGCGTGAGATTGTGAAGAAGGTAGAGGCCAAGGTTCAGGAGATTCCCGAGATGGAGAGCTTTGCCACTGCTTGTGGCTATGGTATGATGTCGGGCTCAGGACCAAATTATGCCACTTTGATTCTCCGTCTGAAGACTTGGGAAGAGCGTGAAGGCTTCAACCATTATGTTGACTTGGTTATCGGTCGTTTGTACTACGCCTGCAAGGAAATCAAGAACGTCCAGGTGATGCCCTTCCAGTTGCCACAGGTACCTGGCTATGGTTCGAACAACAGTGTGAACCTGGTGCTGCAGGATTTGAACGACGGCGATTTGTCGGAGTTTGCCAAGCTGGCCACTAATTTCCTGACCAAGTTAGGCGAGCGTCCTGAAATCAGTATGGCCATGACGTCCTATTCAGAGCGTTTCCCGAAATATCAGGTGGATGTTGATGCAACCCAGTGCGACCGTGCTGGTGTGTCACCAGCTGTTGTTCTGAGGACGTTGGGAGCATACTGCGGTGGCTCTTATGTGGGTAACTTCAATCAGTTCGGTAAGGTGTATCGCATCATGGCAAGCGCCTCGCCCGAATATCGTCTCGACCCCTCTTCGCTGAACAACATCTTCGTGAAGGTGCGTGGTGGAAAGATGGCTCCTATCTCAGAGTTCGTCACCTTGCGTGATATTGTAGGAACCTCGAGCGTAGAGCACTTCAACCTCTTCCAGAGCATCACCTGTTTCGTGCAGGCAGCCAGCGGCTATACCGAGGGCGATGCCCACAAGGTGATTGCCGAGGTGTTCAAGGAGACGATGCCCCAAGGCTATGGCTATGAGTACAGCGGTATGTCGCGCGAGTTGGAGGAAGCCTCTGGCTCGAACACCACTGCCCTTATATATATAATATGTGTCATTCTCATCTACCTCATCCTGGCCTCGCTCTACAACTCGTGGTTCACCCCATGGGCTGTATTGCTCAGTGTGCCGTTCGGTCTGATGGGAGCTTTTGTCTGCGCCTACCTGGGTTCATTGGTTCACTTGCCGGGCATGGACAACAACATCTACCTGCAAACGGGTGTCATCATGTTGATCGGTCTGTTGTCTAAGACCGCCATCCTGATTACCGAGTTCGCTTCCGAACGTCGTGCCCAGGGCATGAGCATCCGCGATGCAGCTTTTGCGGCTTGTAAGGAACGTCTGCGTCCTATCCTGATGACGGTGTTCACCATGATTGCTGGTATGATTCCACTCATCATCGAAGGTGGAGCCGGTGCTAATGGTAACCGAGCCCTTGCTCTTGGCGTTGTGGGCGGTATGTCAGTAGGAACTGTAGCCCTGCTCTTCGTTGTACCCGTCTTCTTCATCGTGTTCCAGAAACTGCACGAGAAGTACCAGGGGAAAACTATAGAAGTTGCAAGTGAAGTAGCTGTTAGTGAAGAAATAACTCAAGAATAACCAAAACTTAATAACATTTGAATATGAAAAAAGCTAACTATTTGAAAACGATATTTCTGCTATGGGGTCTCATAGCGGGAATTGGAAATGTAAACGCTGATGACTACGTTTACGAATGGGTAAAGGTTACCGACCTCTCGAAAGTGAACACGGGCGACCTTGTTGTTCTGGCAAGCGGAGACCTCGCTTTGATAAATGACAATTTGATGGGTGCATTAGCAACCCCTATCACCATCAGCGACGGTATAATCCTCGATGAGGATGTGGCTGAGAACATTCAGTGGACATTGACAAAGCAAGAATACGGTGACACATACTATTATAAATTTGCAAAACCGGCAGGCATCCAATATATTTCTGTCGAGTATGACGAGAGTGGAAATAGTAGTGTTGTAGTTGGATCTACTGTTACAGAACCTGTAACTGACTTTATGTTTGAAGATTACGGCGACGATGGAGGTAAGTTATATTTTTACGATCATCGTTATATCAAATTGGCAGGTAATATGGCTGTTGTTGGTAGCCCTGGTAGCAACTTCACCCTTTACAAAAGGACTGTAAAGAATTTTGTAAAATGGAAGAAGGTGTCAGATGATGTCATTCCTATGGACGGCGAAGTGGTTGTCGTTGTCGATTTGAATACAGAGACAGCCATGTCGAACGACAAGGCTGACAAAGATCCCGATGCCGTTGCAGTTACGCTGAACGACGACAAGGACCGCATTTTAGGCGATGTTGCCGAGAAAGTTCAGTGGACTTTCAAGGTTCCTTCTAACGGCCCTAATTTTCAGTTTATGACAACAGACGGCAAGAACTACCTGTATGCCGACAATGGTCTGAAAGTAGGCAATGAATCAGACAAGGATAGGAATTTTACCAAGAGTTTCATTGATAATGTCTGTTATCTGAAAATCACTACCGGCGAAAAAGACTATCTCGCAGGTGTAGAAGAAAGTATGTTCAGCAACAGTTGGAAACTAAAGGAACTTAAAGATGGTAAGCCCGACGATGCTGTGAAGGACACCCGCTTTGTGCTATTCCAGAAGGTTGAGGATCCCATTAAAAAAGTTACTATCCAGTTAGCCGAATACTACAACTATGATTTGAAGAATAAAGACCAATATACCTTGTACGAGAGGGATTTCAATGAAAAAGTCACAATCACAGGAGCAGAAAAATCGGAAATTAATTGGACGAGCAGTAATCCAGATGTAGCAGAGATCAACGCACAAGGCGCCATAACACTGAAAAAGCGTGGCACTACGGTAATCACTGCTACCGTGGCACTGAGCGAATATCACGATAAGGCTTCTACTAAATGTACTTTGATAGTCGATGATTCATCAACGGCAGATCTGGGCACTTTGGCGCTTCCTTTAACTGTTGCTGAAGCCAAGCAATTGGCAGAAACAGGAAAGGTTGAACATGACGGCACCGTATATCTTACCTTGGAAGAAGGTGTCAACTACTACATCAAGGGAAAGGTGAGCAAGGTGAACTCCGGCATGATGGCCATGTTTGGCGACATGGATTTTGGAGAGATGATGGGTGGCAGCGGAAGCGAAGATTCAATGGATGATATGGACTTCGATCCGGAAGATATGGAAGAATCCGGCTTCGACATGTCTTCCTTCGACATGTCTTCCTTTGGCTTTGATATGTCTGCCATGTTCGGCACCTCCGACAAAGTGACCTATTATATTTCTGATGATGGCACGAAAGACGGTCAGATGAAGGTGATCAATGGTTGTGGCACATTATCGGATGAAAGTACCGGCGGCACAATGGTATTTAATACAATTCCAAAACTGAGTCCTGGCGACTGCGTAGTAGTTTGCGGACCACTGGTTTATACCGAGGATACAAGCATGTTCTCCGGCATGATGGGTGGTGGCAGTGGCGACACGAAAATGTCCGGAAAGGTTGATGAGATGAATTACCTGGCTGTATATGACCCGACATTGCTTATTAAGGATGATAAGGATGGTGTAGTTGATAACAATATAGAAATATATGTTAACAAGACATTGGATGGCCAAAGCGTCTATGAGATAGATAATATATTTGACTATTTTGATGATGAGGTAAAGATTCCTACAACTGCTAAGATAGAGAAAGCAACCTTCAAGTCATCTGACGAGGATATTGCCAAGTGTGAAGAAAGTGAAGATAAAACAACTACGATTATCACTGGTGTCAACGAAGGAAAAGCCAAGATTACCGTCAAGGTAAAGGTGGTATTGCAGGAAGCTGACGACCAAGCAGATCCGAAAGTCGAAGAGAAATCATACACCATGAAGCGCAAGTTCAAGCTTATCGTAAAGACGAGAGATGTGGAACCTGCTGGTAAGTACGCTGGTGATTATGTACTGACAACGAGCACCGATTATCTGACAGAAGGTGCCCGACTGATACTTGTCGGCACGAGAGTGAAGGAAGACAAGGAGTCTACCGAAAAGACTTATACCGACTACGTCATGGTTGAAAACAACGCAATGATGGGTGGCGGCAAGAATGGAAGCAAATATGAATTTGAAGAAGGAGACAATACAAAGGAATTGATTCCGTGTGAGAAGGCTCCCAAAGGCACGCTGGAGGTTGTTCTTGAACCGGCAGGGGATGATGGTTCATGGTATCTCAACGTAGGTAAGGATGAGAACGGCGACAATCTCTACCTCTATGCATCCGACACTTCAGAAGATAAAGAAGAAGAACAAGGTGATGAACAAGGAGACAACAAGTTCGACATCAACAAGATAATGGAAATGATCAGCCCAAGTTCTGGCTTGAAAACAGGCACCATGGCGGCTGCCACCGCCGACAGTTGCAAGGCTACTATCTCCATTACAGAAAACATTGCCACCATCAGTTTCCCGAAGACTCAAGGCAAGAACAACACCATTATGCTTTCAAGCTCGTTCGACATGGAAGAGATGATGGGAATGTTCGGAGGTATGGGTGGAAATAATAATGAAGAGCAGGATCCCGATGACCCCAACCAAGAGGATCCCAATGAAGAAGAGAGCACTTTCGATATGGGCTCCTTCGACATGTTCATGGCTGCGTTCAACACCAAGAAAGAAGGTGAAGCAGACGACAAGAAAGCCTTCATGCCACGTATCTACCGCTTCGTACCTGATGAATCATTCGGTATTAAGGTTGGCGAGTCTGGCTGGAGTTCCATCGTTACCTATAATGATGTGACTATTCCAGAAAACTTGGAGGCTTACGTAGTGACAAAGGTGAGAGAAGCAGGTACTGATAAGACTGCTATCCTCGCGCCTGCAGAAGGCCTGAAGGGTGGACATCCTTATTTGCTCCACACTGAGAACCCAGGTAGCTTTACTCTGACCTTGTCAAATGCTGTTGATGCACCTGTAAAAAACCTGTTACAGGTAAGCGATTCTAAAACAGGTGATGGCGTGTTTGTGCTGGCCAAGCCAGAGGGACAGGAAGCTGCCTTCTATGTATGGGACGGTGGACTCCTTGGTTCCGGTCGTGTCTATCTGCCCGCTGAAAGTGGAACAAGTCTTGCACGTATCCTCATTGACTTCTATGATGAACCGGTTGGTATCGCTACAGGTATCACCGACGTGAAGCAATCGTCGGATATGAAGGCATACGACCTCCAGGGTCGTCGCGTTGTAGCGCCGAAGGGTCAGGTTCAGAAGGGCCTCTATATCGTGAATGGCAGAAAGGTCGTGATTAAGTGAGCGAGAGTTCAAAGTCGTGATTAAGTAATCAACAAAACAGTGAATCGTATGAAAAAGTATTATTTGCAACCCAAGATAAAGGTGATGGCCGTACATCATGAATCTTTGTTGTTGGTAGATTCTGTAAAGGTTAGCGATGATAAAGTGAGTGACTACGACAACCTCCTGGTCTCACCTTGATCACTTTGATCTGAATCAGAAAATGTTAATACATATATGAAGAGATTTAAGAGTATCTTTGTAGCTGCAGCCGTGAGTATCCTGCTCACGGGCTGCGGCATCTACAACAAGTACGAGCAGAAGGACGAGGCACCATCAGGTGTCTTCGGCAACACGCAGGAATTACAGGTAAGCGAGGGTGGCACGTCGATGGCGCAGATGTCGTGGCGTGAGTTCTTCACCGATCCTTTGCTGCAGCAGCTCATCGAACAGGTGCTGGCCAGCAATACCGATCTGAACTCTGCTTGCATTGCCATTGAGAAGAGCGAGGCTTCGCTGAAAGCCGCTAAGATGGCCTACCTGCCGTCGCTCTACTTCTCACCGCAAGGAACAGTGGCAAAGTTCGACGACAACCCGTGGTCGAAAACCTACAACCTTCCGTTGCAGATGTCGATGGATGTGGATGTGTTCGGCTCTATCACCAACAAGAAACGTGCTGCCAATGCGGTACTGCTGCAGTCACAGGTGCGCGAGGAGGCCATTCGTGCCAACCTCGTCTCCACCGTTGCCCAGCAGTATTACATGCTACAGGTGCTCGACCGTCAGTTAGAGATTCTCACCCAGACCGACAGCTTGTGGAACGCTTCCTTGGAGACGGAGAAGACGCTGTGGGAAAATGGTAAGATCTTTTCTACGGCTGTCAACCAGATGGAGTCGTCGTACCTCAATGTGAAGACGCAGATTGTTGACACCCGTCGCAATATCCGCAGCGTGGAGAACGCCATCTGTCGGATGCTGGCTGAAACGCCGCAGCACATCGAGCGCAGCAAGTGGGGCAGTTCAGCCTTGCATCATCCTCAAGCAGAGGGGGACACCGGTCAGCGTATGTTCGACACCGAGTTCCTGAAAGTTGGCGTGCCTGCCACCATGCTTGAGCAGCGTCCTGATATCCGTATGGCCAACCACGCCATGGAGGAGGCCTTCTACAATACGCAGGCTGCCCGCTCTGCTTTCTTCCCCAGTATCACACTTTCGGGAACAGGCGGCTGGACAAACAGCGCTGGTAGCATGGTTGTCAACCCCGGTAAGCTGCTGCTGAGTGCTGTAGGGTCGCTCACACAACCCATCTTTGCGCGTGGCAGACTCTTGGCGAACCTGAAGATTGCGAAGCTTACTGAGGAGGATCTGCAGCGCAAGTATGTGCAGACCGTTGTTGATGCGGGTAATCAGGTGAACGAGGCCTTGGCCGACTGTCAGGCTGCCCGTGAGAAACATGCCTATTACCACCGTCAGGTGGATGTGCTTCGCGAGGCTTATGTGGGAACGCACGAGCTGATGGACAATGGTAAGTCGAACTACCTCGAGGTACTCACCGCCCAGGAATCGCTCCTTAACGCCCAGCTCAGCGAGGCCATGAACATGTATAAGGGAGCACAGGCCGTCATCGCCCTCTACATCGCCCTTGGAGGAGGAGCGAGGTAGATGAGAGATGAAAGATTAAGGATTAAACATTAAAGATTAAATAGGTCATCAAAGGTCGTGATGTCGTTATTGCAACATCACGACCTTTTTGCCATTGTGAATATACACACCCTTCTTCGCTGGTTTCCCACTCAGCTTCCTGCCGTCAATGGTGAACCATTCGCCACTTGTTTCTTGTAACTTGTTGCTTGAAACTTGATCGATCTTTGTGGCAACGGATGGAGCTGCTGTGACAACAAGCTTCAAGTTGTCCAAGTCCAAGGTTAGATTATACTTGCCTGCTGGCACGCGGAAAGCTTGTCCGCCGTATGTGAGTGATATCTCCTGACCAAGGGTCTCATCAGTCACCCAGAAATCTCCATTACTGACAGCGCCAAATCGATATGGACTAATTCCATCCCAGTCATTAGCCTCTTCCATGAGCTTAGTGGTGAAACTGAAGTAGCTAAACCCATTGGAATACCCATCAGCAATCAAGGTGGCAGTATATTTTCCATCCTCACTGCGAGTCATTTGTTGTCCTTCATTGGTATTCCAATTTTCAATATTGCCAAGGATAAATACATCAGTTGGAGGTATTACCTTTTTGATAATGAGTGTCATTTTTGCAAGATCCAAGGTCAATTCATACTCACCCCCTTCAATGCGAAATGAAGGTCCATCATATTGTAGTGCCAACTCCTTGCCAAGTTGTTCATCTGTCACCCAGAAAGCATCATTACTTACCGCTCCGAATCGATAAGGGTTGATCTGCTCCCATTCATAATCGTTCTCAGAGAGTTTCATAGTAAAACCAAAGTAGTGGCCCTCTCCCTCATCTACGGTAATTGTAGCGGTATATAACCCATCCTCACCATGTGTCATTTGAACACCTACGTTAGAGGCCCAATTATTCTCGTTAATATCGCCAAGGATGTACACATTATCAAGTCTGGTAATCACAAGCGTCATTTTTTCAAGATCCAATGCCAGGTCGTACTTACCCGTACTAACTTTGAAAGATTGGTAGGTTCCATAAGTAAGTGTCGCTTCCTTGCCAAGTCGTTCATCGGTTACAAGATAATCGTAATTCTCTTCACTGGGAGGTGCGCCGAAGCGATAAGGTGCAATGGCATCCCAATCATCACTGTTCTCAGAAAGCTTAGTGGTGAAGTTGAAGTAGTTATACCCTCCGTAACTTCCATCAGCAATAACAATGGCAGTGTATATGCCATCCTCACCGCGAGTCATCTTAACACCATCGTTGGTTACCCAACCCTTCCCGTTGATTTCTCCAAGGATGTACACATCCTCTACTGGTGCACTCGTTACTGCACCATACATGGCGTTGGTTGACTTTGCATTCACAACCATCGTCATGGTCAACATGATGAGCAGTGTCATGAACGATCTGACGGTCATACTGCTCTTTCTTAGATTCAGATTGTTTAGTATCATATTCTCCTTCATTTTGATAAGTCTTTGTTCTTAGTTCATTTCTCGCGCCCCTGTACCTTCGTACCACCGCACCCCCGATTCTACTCAATCTTTCCTGCCAACCTCATGCGGGTTTTAGCGGGTGTTGCCGGTGCGGTGATGCTGGTGGTGTTAACAGTCTGCTGGTTTCCCTCGATATTGAACTGCAGGGTAGCACCGTCGTTGCGTACATCGATGGTGACGTTGGCACCCATCACCAGGGGTAGGTTCACGTCACCATGACCGCCAGGGAAGCCGCAGAGCACAGGGATATGGTAGTCTTTCAGCATCTCGTTGAGCATTGCCTCCACACTCTCATAAGTAAACTCCGTACCGCAGTCGGTAAACTCCCCAAGGATGATGCCCTTACAGCGGTCGAGCACCCCATTCATCTGTAGGATGCGCATCTGACGGTCGATATTATGCATCGACTCCTCCACCTCCTCCACAAAGAGAATCAGGTCTTTGCCCCTCGTAGCGTCAGCTTGAGAGCCCAGGTTAGGTGCAAAGGTGCAGATATTGCCGCCCACCAGTACGCCGCTTGCCTTACCCACGATGTTCTGCTTATGAGCAGGCAGTTCATAACGTGGCACATAACCAATCAGTAAGTCGCGCATCAGCGTACTCGATGCATCGGTGCCCCCTTTGGCCAAGAACGAGCTCATTGTACCGTGAATACTCATTACCCCCGCACAGGTAAACAGTCCGTGCAGGGTAGAGATATCACTGAAGCCCACCAGCCATTTGGGCGAGCCTTTCAGCTCTGCCAGTGTCAGCTGGTCGATGAGCTGGATGGTGCCGTAGCCGCCGCGGTTACAGATAATCGCCTTGATGCTCGGATCGTCGAGAGCCCAGCGAATATCGCTCACGCGCTCGCTTACCGTTCCTGCATAGCGTCCATCCACCACCTTACCCACATTCGGTCCGATAACAGGCTCCAGGCCCCAATTGCGCAACACTTCAGCTGTTTTCTCCACGTTTTCCATCGGAGTGAAATACGAGGGTGAGATCAATGCTACCTTATCGCCCGGCTTCAGATAATCAGGCTTCTGGCATTTCAGATCTACGGTCTGCTCACGTTTCACCACATCATAATCATCCTCATCGCTGCAGGATGACAATAAAGCAACGCTCATCATAGAAATCATGATGGTCATGGCTGTCATTAAAGTCTTCTTCATCATTTTCATGTTATGTTATTATCGATTATTCAACTATCTGGAGACAAAGGTAGTGCAAACCGAGCGAAAAGCAAAGAAAAAAAACAATTTTCTTTTGCTTTTCCGAGGTGCAGCCTACCTTCGACGAAGTCAAAGGTACGATTAAGTGAGCACAATACAAAATAAATTGATTAAAAACCTCACACAGAAATCACTCTGATTCAACTGATAATTTCCGTTTTTCCGTTTCTTTTCAGATTCTTCCGTTATAAACATCCTTGCGCCAATCACTATGAGAATAAACATTGGTGCGAACAAACAAACGAACGAACAGTGTCTTACCCTGAAAAAGTAGACTTCGTACTGATTTTGGTTGACTCAAAATGTAACTTTGTGACATGTGAATTTGTGACAATAAGCACCTCCAATAATCGGAGTAGAATAGTTATATTA
>OMXE01000023.1 GCA_900314935.1 uncultured Prevotella sp. | reverse complement strand
ATGTTGTATCTTTGCACCTACAAATACAAGTTGATATGGTAAAACGCAAAGCTGACGAGCTAATACGCAACTTTATACTCAACGACAGACGCTCTCTGTTGGTAACAGGAGCCAGACAAGTTGGCAAGACCTTTTCCATTAGGAAAGTCGGTAAGGAGTGTTTTGACAATGTTGTTGAAATCAATTTCGTAGAACAGCCCGATGCCATCGAACTATTCAGCGGGCAAAAGGGAGCAAAAGATTTGCTGTTACGACTGTCTGCCTTCACTAAAAAGCCATTGGTCCCAGGAAAAACATTAATATTCTTCGATGAAGTGCAAGAGTGCAAGGAGATAAATGTTGTTGAAATCAATTTCGTAGAACAGCCCGATGCCATCGAACTGTTCAGCGGGCAAAAGGGAGCAAAAGATTTGCTGTTGCGACTGTCTGCCTTCACAAAAAAGCCATTGGTTCCGGGGAAAACATTAATATTCTTCGATGAAGTGCAGGAGTGTAAAGAGATAATAACAGCCATTAAATTCCTTGTGGATGAGGGCAGTTACAAGTATGTGATGAGTGGCTCTTTGCTTGGTGTTGAGTTGGATGACCTGCTTCTTTGAGGCTATTGGTATTGGCACAGATGTCATTAGCCATTTGCGAACGTGTTTTGAGGAGAAGAGACCTGTTGATGAATTTATTCACAAGAGAATGTTGGAGGCCATTCGCCTATATCTTATCGTTGGAGGAATGCCCGCGGCTGTTCAAAAGTATCTTGACACTAACAACTTGCGCAGAGTGTATGAGGAACAGCGTGGAATCATTCGCACCTATAAGAGAGACATCACCCAATATGACCATGATCATAAGTTGCAGATAGAAGAGATTTACGACCTAATACCCTCTGAACTGAATGCAAAAAATAAACGCTTTATTCTCAAAGAGTTGAACGAAAAGGCACGGTTCAGCAAATACGAGAACAGTTTTTTATGGCTCAGGGATGCAGGTGTGGCTATCCCTGCATATAATGTCGAGGAGCCACGAGTCCCTCTACTGTTGAACAAACAGCGAAACCTGTTCAAACTTTTCCTCAACGACGTAGGGCTGCTTGCTGCCATGTATGGAGGGAACATTCAGGCTAGATTGCTTAGTCCGAATCCAAACATCAACTTTGGCTCTGTTTTTGAAAACCTTGTTGCCCAAGAACTGTATGCTCATGGTTTCTCTGAAGCACAGCAACATTCACTATACTATTTCAACAGCAAGAAGCAAGGAGAGTTGGACTTTGTGGTAGAGTATGCTGGTAACATGCTGCCAATAGAGGTCAAGTCTGGTAAGGACTATGAACGGCATAATGCACTTTCCAATGTGATGGAGAATGAAGAATATGCTGTACCAATGGCTTATGTATTCTGTCAAGAGAATATTCAGATAAAGGGGAGGGTTATTTACTATCCCATCTACATGATAACCTTTTTCGAACAAATACAGGCAGAAGAAAAAGTATATAAGTTTGATCTTACAGGCCTTTAAGGCATAATAACCATATTGTGCAATGATATAATTCGTGCAACACCAGGAGTGGTATATAGAACGTGAACGGCTACTTGGGCGCATCAAAGAATTAGAAGCCTTTTCAAAGGGCGTGAAGACGTGTTTGCCCGTAGGTGGTACAGCAAGACAAGTGGGAAAGCTGGCTACCAGCCAGTGTGTCAGAATGAATGGACTCCACTTTGCGACAAGAGGACATTCAAATGTGCCGATTGTCCCAATCGTCAGTTCTCGCCTCTTACTGATAATGATGTCTATCGACATTTGGAAGGCAAAAATGCCGATGGTAGGGATGAATAAATGCACATTTATTTTTATTGTCGAGCGAAAGTATCTTCGGCAAAGCCAATGTACGATTAAGCGAGAGAAATTAGAAGTACCCGCGGGTGGCCTCGATCCTCGTCTCGATATCATCGCGAAGTTTGGGGAAGAAATCGATGCCTGTGAGCTGCTCGATCTCATCTACGTTCGTGGCGTTCTTGAACAGACTGTGACTGTTGTGACTGCTGTTCTCGTAGATGAAGCCGATGGCCTTAGGACCGTCTTGCAAGCAGAGTATCACCTTAAAGAAACGTTTGGGAACCACCACCTTCCGTCGCCCGATGGTGCGTGGCTGTGGATCATCGAGAATCGGTCCGCAGACAATATACACATCCCCGTATTTCCTTGCCCAACGCCTGCAAGCCAGTTCAAGATCGTTCCAAGCCCCTTCGTTCAAGGCATGCACCTGCGGACAGATATTCGTGAAGAGGAACGTTTCGTTCATCGCCTTCCGGTCCCACTTGTTATCACCTGCCGGACACATGTGTCCACGGTCGAAACCAGAATTGAAATAATCTTCATCAGTAACACGAGGAGTAGGCGCATCAGTATCCTCATGGAACACCTCATGATGGCGTTCCACTGAGCCGCTGGTATGTTCAGCCGTAAGATGCCAAGCCACCCAGTTGGGAATATTCGTCTTGGTGTTATAGCTCACGATATAGCCCGTGCGCTTCAGGATTACCTCTGGAACGCCATTCATCTTCGCAGGCTGTTCCATCGGATTGTTGTTGGTTTTCTGTACCTTCTTAGTCTTGCCGTCCTTCGTGTCGGTTGTCTGTGTATAGAACGACTCCGGGAGCCCCTTCGGGTTCTCGTTTCCCTTGCATGCCACGAGCAACAAGCTCAGGCATATGATCATCCAATAGCATTTCTTCATATCGAGTGCGAATATACGACTTTCCCCTGAAAGCACAAAAAAATCGGGCGGAAATCCGTCCGATCAACGACTATTATAACAATTATTTACGCTTGTTTTCCTTTTTAGGAGGCCTTATGGCAAGATGTACTCTTGTGACTTGCTCATCAGCTCGTTGGCCTCTTTCCAGCTATTCTTGATAGCCTTCACCATTTTCTGCATTGTCTTTTTCATTTTCTTTCCTTTCCTACTTTAAACATCAAAAAAAATCATCAACAATCTTTTTACCTTACTACACCTATTGTAGCATTTGTTATCCTTTATATATATTGCAACGAATCTCTCCGTTTGTGAGTGCAAAGGTACGACAATCTGCAATACCCCACAACAATTCGCGCCACTTCTCGTTGGAAACGGCTGTTTTTTTGACTTTCATCAACGCACTTGACGCAAATCAATGACGGGAGAAAACACCTGCTGTGCTGACGCGGATTCGGGTGTTATGACCGTTGTTATAGAAGGTGGCAGTGAAACGACCGTCGGCATCGAGATTCGCATTGGGATTCCAATAAAGCGTACGACGGCGGTCAGACTGCGGTAAACGGGCCTTGCTGTAGTCGGGATGGTAGAAAGAATCCGGGAAATACATTCCATGCAACACGATACGGCGGTCGCGATAGGTGTAGCGTTTGGTATGATCAGGCATCAGGACGAAGTCGAGCGTGACATCAGCCAACGATACTGATTGCTCCTGCGGCTTCTCTTCGTTGCGCAGCTCGAAATCGGTAAACAGGCGAATCTCTTTCTGACGGTTCAGACGCAGGTTGCTGGCCACATTGGAGCCACTACGGAAGGCCGTTGTCTCTACTGTTTCATCAGGTTTGAACGTACGGTAGAAGGTGTAGGGAACCTGCTGGTTATCGCTCATACGGGCCTCGACATTGAAGCTGCGGTGCTTGTTGTAGTTTCCCACCAGGAGCATGCTTACCTGAATGGGGAACCGACGGAAATTCAGCTTACCGAACGACAAACCGTAGTCGGTGGCCAGGTTATACAGCTCGTAGGCATCATACACATAGGCCGGTTTGGTGTAATCGATGGAATGGCGCCCACGGCGGCGATGCCCTTTCACCTCCACTTCCTGCAACTGGGCATCGAACTTGGAAAGACGGGTGGTATCGGTCAACAACTTGGAATCGTCCCCAGAGAAATCAACTCTCTCATCGGGGAGATGACACTGGTAGTAGTTGTACTTACGGGCAAAGATGGGATAGAACAGATCTCTCTTGACATAGTAATCGGGCCATTCATCCTCGTTGATCATTCCCTTAAGCTCCCATTTACGGTGTTTCTCCTCGTTGATGCCAATCTTATGGGCCGATAGGAACAGGATGCCATCGCCATAGAAAGGCGGTACGTTGAAGGAGAAACGACCGCCGTTGGTGGTTTCCATATCAATGTTCGCGATGTTTTCGCCCAATATCAGTTCGCCGTTCAGTATCACCTCGTAGGGCAAAGGACGGTTATCATCGCCAAAGAAAGGATCGCGGGCACTCTGTGGATTGGCAGTTTGCTCTACTGTGCCCACCTCTTCCACCTCTGCCGAGCCATTGGCACTGGCCGCCTCAGCCTCCATTTCCTCCTCAATCAGACTCCGCAGTCCCATAGAATCGGCCGTCTCCTCATCCGAGTCGCAATAGCCAAAGATACCCGTGAGCCAATAGCCCACTTCGCATTCGCGGATATCATCAAAATCAATCGTCTTATACACAGCACCTTCCACGCTCATGGTCTGCTCCGGCTGATAACGCAGGGGAATATCGGCTGTAATCTCGTTATAATCATAACGCCGCCAACCCTGCACCAGCATCAGTAAATCGAGGGCCTGACGGTGTTCTGTATCATCGGCCTCGAAATAATAATCAGGATAGGCAATGAAGCCTTGCAGATCGCTACTGAGCAGGAGGTCGGTCATCATATTCCCTGTATCGAACGTAGGATCATCCGTAGAACCATCGCGCACACTGATAGAGATATGCTTTGCTTCGGCAGGAGCCTGGAATTGCAGCGTGATGGGCGCGAAGGGCTGGTAGTTGTCTTCCACCCCACTCACCGTAATGGGCTGCAGGTTGTAGTCGTGATGATTGACAAAGAACAGGCGGTCGGCCAAGGGCTGACCGTTTTCATCCACAATGAGCAGGTCGCAAACGCCTGTGGGGATGTTCGAGGTGTCGATACGATAGGTACCACCACCGGTAAGTTTCTGGAAATGCTTCAGTACCCCACGACAAAGCACCGCCATTCCATAGGCGCTGCCTGACAGTCCTCTAAATGCCACCTGTGCTGTGATGGCATCGCCTTGGGAATCCACATGAAGGGCACAACCCACCTGCTCGGTCTTGGGCAGACTGAAGGTGTAGTCTTTATCATGATAGTTGAAGCGAACCTTCACATCATCATTGTCGGGCACATCCAAAGAGAACACACCTCGCCCCTGATACAAGGTACTGATGGGGGTCTTTCTGTTTCCCACTTGCAGCGTACCCTGGATATCCACCCACTCGCCTTCCTCGGTCAGCGCCTCGAACGCCACATTACAGCGTGTTCCGGCAATGAGATGACCGCCTTCGGGGTAGAAGTTCACGGAAAGCCGTTCCTTGAGTTCCTTTTCCATGCGGGTCTTAGGCCGACTCACGATATATTTCTGAAGATAGTCGCCTGTGGAATCAGGACGTTCATATACGGGAATCACCCGACTATAGATGGTTCCAAACTGACGGAAGAAGTCGTGGGCCATCTGACGGTTGTAGAACTGCTCCCGATCCTTACGGTCGTAAGGGTGCTCAGTAACACAGAAATTCAGCATCCAGCGGGTGTAGGCCCTCAGCTCGTAATAGCCGGAATAAAGCGAGTCGCGCAAGGCGAAGTTCCCATCGCCATGACCGTCAGGAGAGACAATCAGACTCTGTCGTTCAACAACCAAGCCATCGGGTGAGACCAGTTCCACATACACAATACGACTCATGTCGGTATAGTCGAGGTTATCGGCCCTTACCACATAACTCTTGTACCAGATGGTGTCGCCTTTGTAATAGCAGGTGTTGTCGAGATGAAGATATACCTTTTCCTGTACAGGTGCATCTTTCAGCACACCTGCAATACTGTCGAGCCTTGTCTGTGCCATGGCAGTCATGCTGACAAGAATCATCAGGAACGTAACGACTTTTTTCATTCTCTTGAACTTTCGCGCTACAAAGATACGTTTTTTTGACATTCTTCGATCCTTCTGACACAAAAAAACGCAAAACTATCTGCGTTTTCGTATATTTTTCGTACATTTGTCATCGAAAACGACGAACAAAAAGACATGAACGAAGGATATCCGGAAAACAACCTTGTTCTCCCTGCCGAATGGGAACCGCAATGGGGCGTACAGCTGACATGGCCGCATGAGGACTCCGATTGGAAGCCGTATCTGAAGGAGATTACGGCTACCTATATCGAGATGGCACGTGCCATAACGCGCTATGAGATGTTGCTGGTGGTGGCTCCGGATGTCGAATTGGTGCGCCAACAGCTCTCTGAGGCAGAGATAGATTTGCAAAAGGTGGTGTTCCACCAGTGTCCCACCAACGATACCTGGGCACGCGATCATGGGTTTATATCTTGTGGAGTGTGGAGTGAGGAATGTGGAGTGAGGAGTGTGGAGTGTGGAGTGAGATTACTTGATTTCCAGTTCAATGGCTGGGGCAAGAAGTTCGAGGCTGAAAAGGACAATGCCATCAACAAAAGCCTATACCCCACTCTGTCTTCACTCCTCACTCCACACTCCTCACTCCACGAATACGAAAGTCATCTCGACTTCGTATTAGAGGGCGGTAGCATAGAGAGCGATGGGAAGGGAACCATTTTCACCACCACCGGTTGTCTGCTGGCTCCTAACCGTAACCAGCCGCTCACACAGCAGGAGATTGAAGAGGAACTGAAACGCAGGCTCCATGCCGAACGCGTTCTCTGGATTGATTACGGACATCTTGAAGGAGACGATACCGACGGTCATATCGACACATTGGTACGCATAGCACCTGACGACACCTTATTATATATAGGCTGTGACGACCAAACGGATCCGCATTATGAGGATTTGAAGAAAATGGAGCAGCAGCTCACCTCCTTCCGTACCCAAGAGGACAAGTCCTATCGGTTGCTCAAGCTGCCCATGCCTGACCCGATATATGAGAGAGGAGAGATGAAAGATGAGAGAGGAGAGCGACTGCCGGCAACGTATGCCAACTTCCTCATCATCAACGGAGCCGTACTTGTTCCCATCTATCAACAGCCCGAGAAAGACAAGGAGGCCATCCGTATCATCCAGGAAGCCTTTCCCGACCGTGAGATGATACCCATCGACAGTAGGACCATCATCCGGCAGCATGGCTCCATCCATTGCTGCACGATGCAGTTTCCACTTCTCCCGAGGAAGGAGGAAGGAGTAAGGAGAAATGATACTGAGAGAAATAATATAAATAAATATGCGCGAACTGAAAATTGGATTCCTGCAACAACATAATGTTGCGGACAGAATGGACAACATGAAACGCCTGGCAGAAGGTATTACCGATCTGGCCAAGCGAGGTGCCGAACTGATCGTACTGCAGGAACTGCACAACGGACTCTACTTCTGTCAGACAGAAGAGGTGGAGAACTTCGATCAGGCGGAACCCATTCCGGGACCGTCAACAGCGTTCTACGGTGAACTGGCAAAACAGCTGGGGGTGGTCATCGTGACTTCCCTGTTCGAGAAGAGAACTACAGGACTGTA
Source organism: uncultured Prevotella sp. (assembly GCA_900314935.1). Lineage (GTDB taxonomy): Bacteria > Bacteroidota > Bacteroidia > Bacteroidales > Bacteroidaceae > Prevotella. The sequence goes on along the minus strand of OMXE01000023.1, from coordinate 36,516 downwards.
TCACAACACTGCCGTGGTCATCGAGAAAGACGGGAGCATCGCCGGGAAATACCGTAAGATGCATATTCCTGATGATCCGGCCTATTATGAGAAGTTCTATTTCGCTCCTGGCGACCTTGGTTTCCATCCCATAGATACCAGTGTGGGCAGACTGGGTGTGCTGGTGTGCTGGGATCAGTGGTACCCAGAAGCAGCTCGTCTGATGGCGCTGCAAGGGGCCGAAATACTGATCTACCCCACTGCCATTGGCTATGCAGCCAACGATGATGAGGCGGAACAGCAACGACAAAGGGAGGCCTGGACAACGGTGATGCGCGGGCATGCCGTGGCCAACGGACTGCCGGTGATTGCCGTGAATCGTGTGGGCTTTGAGGAGGATCCTTCACAGCAGACCGATGGAATACAATTCTGGGGCAGCAGCTTTGTGGCAGGACCGCAGGGAGAGCTGATCTACCGCGCTTCCGACAACGAGGAAGAAAGCATCATTGTGGAGATAGATATGGAACACAATGAACTGGTAAGAAGATGGTGGCCGTTCTTACGCGACCGCCGTATCGATGCCTACAACGACATCCTGAAACGGTTTATCGACGAGGAATGGCGCGTGAAGTGAGGGCTGTTACCCAGAAGGTAACGGCACTTGACACAATGACAATAATGAAGAAGGTACGGTAACCCCATGACATCTGCAGGGTTCCCGCTATCATGGTGGGCAGCATCATCGATAAGGCCATGAACGACTTCGCGATGGTGCGATGGATATTGCCGGCAGAACGACTGCTGAACACGTTCAGACAATGCAGGTAGAAGATGATGCCGAAGCCGTAGCCGAACTGCTCGATGAACACACAGATGCTGATGAGCATCAGACTGTCGGGCAAAGCATAGCTCAGAAAGACATACAACAAATCGGGGATGGTCATGGCACTGGCCATCCACCATTTCCAATAGTTGGCTCCGTCGCGATGAATGGCCTTCGATCCAAGGACACCTCCTAATGACAAGCCGATGATACCTACCGTTCCCATGACCAGACCATACTCCTGAGGTGCTAAGCCCAGACCTCCGTTCTGCATGGGGTCGAGCAGGAACAAAAGCGTCATCTTCCCCAACAGGGCCTCTGGCAGACGGTAGAGTAACAGGAAGAGGAGGATCATGGTGATGAGGGGTTTCTGCATGAATGATTTCCACCCGCTTTTCGCCTCTTCCCAAACATCCTGGAAACGGATGGTCTGACGAGATGACGGGGTTTCTTCTGGCTGCTGGTAGAGATGATATAAGAACAGCAGGAGGAAAAGACCGGCCACGATGTAGAACACCAAACTCCAGGAATAGCTGATATTGTTCCGATAGAACACCTGCATATTACCGGCCAACATCACCAACACACCTTGTCCTACAGCCATCGCTACCTTTTGCGACAGTTGGCGCACCAATTCTGCCCGATGAACGGACTTACTGATTCGCTGCTGCCTATAGAGATGATCGGCAGCCGCATTATGGGTGGCACAGGCAAAGGCGATGAGCCAGAACAGGAACAAGGTGCCCTGCAGCCAGAACTGTGCCTGAATGGTGAAGGCCACCCCACCGAAACCGGCACCTAACAGCAATTCCGTCAGGTAAATCCACCAACGATGGGAATGGGTTGTGGTGACAAATGACTTCCACAAGGGTTTGATTACCCACGGCAGATAGAACCATGCCACATAGAACGTAATGGCCGCATTGCTCAGTCCTAACTGTTTGTATAGGATAACGGCAAGCGACATCACAGTAACCTGCGCCAACCCCTTCGCAAAATACAGCGAAGGCAGCCAGCAGGGCAAACTACGTTCTATGGTCGGTTCGTTACTCAATCTTTAATGTTTAATGTTTAATGTTTAATGTTTTTTCTTTCCAAACTCCGGATCGATCTTGATGAACATACATACAATGAATGTGGCCAGACAGCAGATGATGGTCCACACAAAGAAATGGCGGTAGCCTAACATCTCCTGCAGCCAACCAGCTGCCATGCCCGGTAACATCATACCCAAGGCCATGAAGCCCGTACAGATGGCGTAATGGGATGTCTTGTGCTCTCCTTCAGAGAAATAGATCAGGTAGAGCATATAGGCCGTGAAGCCGAAACCGTAGCCGAACTGTTCGATGAACACGCAGATGTTCACTGTCAACAGACTTGCTGGCTGTACATAGCTCAGATAGACATAAACCAGATCGGGTAAGGTGATGGCACACACCATAGGCCACAACCATTTCTTCAGTCCGCCGCGAGACGCAGCAATACCACCTAAGATACCACCAATGGTGAGTCCGATAATACCCACCGTACCATAGGCCCAGCCCACTTGCTCAGTCGTCAATGCCAAACCGCCTTTCTCTGTTGGGTCGAGCATGAACGGACTGATGAGCTTTACCAGCTGTGCCTCGGGCAAACGATAGAGTAACATGAAGAGAATCGCTGTGAGTGCATGCTTCTTCTGGAAGAAGGTCTTGAATGTCATGAAGAACTCCCTGACGATATTCTTGGCCGTTACATTCTCCACGGGATGATCGCTTGCGGGCTTCGGTAACACCCATGCATGGTAGATGCCTACCAATAGGAAGAATACCGAAAGAACACCGAATACAACCACCCAAGAGAACGGGATATCACCCGTTGAATCCTCCAGATGACCGGCCAGGATGACGAGCAAGCCTTGTCCGGCCACCGTAGCTATTCGATAGAAGGTACTGCGGATGCCCACGAACAACGACTGCTCATGATCACTCAGTCCGTGCATATAGAAACCGTCGGCAGCAATATCATGGGTAGCCGAAGTAAAGGCTACCAGCCAGAAGGCGGCTAAGGTGAGTCGGAAAAAGAGCGAACTGGGCAGTGCGAAAGCTATACAGGCAAAGCCAACCGCAATGATGAGCTGCATGGTAACAGTCCACCAACGCTTCGTCTTGACCAAATCCACAAACGGACTCCAGAACGGCTTGATTACCCAAGGAAGGTAAAGCCATCCGGTATAGAGGGCAATATCGGTATTAGAGATACCCAGTTTCTTATACATGATCACCGCGATGGTCATCACGGCCACATACGGCAATCCTTCAGCGAAATAGAGCGTGGGAATCCATGCCCAAGGACTCTTCGTCTGTAACTGTTCTTCTTTCTTCATATCTAGTTTATTAATAAATTCTCTTCACCTCCGCACCCTGATAGTAGTGCAGCAGGATCTCGTCGTAACGATACCCTTTCTCACCCATCACGGCAGCACCAATCTGACACAGTCCTACACCATGACCCCAGCCCGCACCTTTCAGTACGAACTTCTGCGGTACACCTTGTACGATATCCATCGGCTCCACCTCGAACGCACTGCTGTACAGATGTGTCTCGCTCAGTGTACGACGGATTTCCAATTCCTTTCCGATGGTGAACTGACGTTCTTTACCCACAATCTTGAGCTTCCAGATCCTACCGCTCTTACCACGCTCCAGAGGCTCCAGAGCAAGAATCTGTCCGAATGACATCTTCAACTTACGTTCGATAAGCTCACGTAGCTGCTCTTGCGTGTATTCCACCTGCCAACGATAGAAATCGGATGTCTCCTGATCGTAGTCGTTCAGCACCTGACTCAAGATATGCTTGTCATGGGTATGGCAGAAAGGATCACCATCGGGCGTGGCAGCATCGGGTACAGAGACGAGATAGGGCTTCGGTGTATCTTCCCAGCAGTATTGGAACTCCTCGGTGACACCACCGCAGCACTTACTGAAGCGGGCATCACAGATCTCGCCATCATACATCAGGATCTGACCGCGAGTGGCCTTGACAGCTTCCACAACATGGATATTATCTGCCTTCGTGATACCTTGGTAGCGCTGACAATGGTCATCGGCGCATACATCAAAGATGGTATGGTCGTCACGATCGTACCAGCGTATCAGCTCATCATCTTTCTTCACGAACGAGAAGAAGCCGTTACCGCCAGACGACTGATTCTGCCGCTTCTCCATCTGGGCCAACAGCCAACTGCGGGAGATAACGGCATGGGCCTTGAGGAACTCCAACGATGAGGTGGCTTTCATCTCACTGGAGATGACGCTGGTGAGATAGCTTTCCACCGGCAATTCATTGATGGCGCATATCTTACCCTCCTCCACCACCAGACGTAAGGTGCCGAGGAAGGTCTGTGTCTCCTTGCGCTCCCAGTGGAAATTCACACCGATGGTCACATCCTTCATGGAGAAAGAGGCATCTTTGGTCTGAGGGATGAACTTCAGTTCGCGATACTGGTTACCGTTCCACAGGATTCCTCCCTCGGAGAAGGCCACCTCCTGCTCACCTTCAATCAGCGCACCTTTGGCGGTGTAAGCCTTGTTCAACGAGAAAAGGATGCGCTCGGCACTGACAATACCCACCTGTACGGTAGGCTCTGCTTTCCAAGGAGTCTTGGACAAAGCCGACTGATGTTGCTCACTGTGCCGGATACGCTCAATGACTTGTTGTACCTCCTCTTCAGTCATACTCACCTCACGCAGGATATCCACCGCTTTCTCTGGTGTGATCTTCTCGAAATCCTCTGGACGGGGCGTGATGATCATTCCTGACATATCCAAGGCTCCAGGACTTACCAGAAGCTGAGCTTCACCCGTTGCTGCGTAGCACTCCGGACGGTGTTTCTTTCTAAGGAATACTACCGACAGATAATCCTCCCCCTGTCGCCAAGCCACGATATTCATCATGGGTTCCTCCTTGCTTGAGGTCTGAGAAGCGTTGACCGCATGAAGGGAATCATAGACTATACGGAACAACTGCTCGTCGCTCTTGGCTGTTTTACTCTTTATGACCATTGCAGGAGCAGGATAATCGTTGATGTATGCTATCTGCTCATCCTCGCTGAGCGAGTAGACGGTAGTCAGGTTCCTTGCATACCGCTGCCAGCTGGCCTGAAGGGGTAAGAGTCCGCTTGTTCCTGCCTGGAAATGCATGTGGTCGGGAGCACTGGCTCCACACTTCGGACCGTTATAGAATACCATCAGTTCAGGATATTGATCCAGCAGACGGTGGATCTCACCATAATAGTCCTTGATGCGCTGCGGCTGGTGTTTCTTCTGCGGAATGGTAAAATGAACCGGAAGGATTGGATAGGGGTTGACGAGAAGATGGAAACGACCGTCCACATCCTTCGACATCTGCTCTGCAGGACGGTTCTTGTCGCAGAGGAAGCAAGGACGTTCCGCCAAGGTCTTGGCATCGATCTTCGCTCCTGTGGACACGATCCTGGCAGGATTGAACTGTACCAGCATGGTCTGATCGCCTACGGCCAAGTCGCGTGACTTGACATTCTTCAGGAGATGATAGTTCTGACGCGCCAGTTCCCAGGTCTCGAGCTGACGGTTGAAGAAACGTGTCAGGGCACTCCCCTCAGAAGTGATACCCTTTCCGGCGTTCAACTGCTGACGAGCCATGATTTCCATGGTACGCAAACGGTCCTTGTACAGGTTGTTGGCATTGACCTTCTCCACACTCAGGGCAGCATCACTGTTTCCGCCCCAACGACGACAGAGGTATAACTCTTTATAGATTCTTCCGATACGATACCGCCTACTGAAAGCCAGTCCTGCGGCATAGTCCTCTCCATAGCTGGTGTTTGGGAACTGTATATGGCGCAGCAGAGGTGTGAAGAACGCACGGGGCGCTCCTAAGCCATTGATGCGCAAGGCATTGTTCATTCCGTTCTCATTAGTCCATTCCGCATGACTGATCAGTCCGGGCGGCAAGGTGTTGAGGTCAAAGTCGCACATCCGGTAGCTACCCACAATCATTGCGGCCTTCTGCTTATAGAAAGCCTGCACAATCTGATGTAAGGTATCAGGAGATGAATACAAGTCATCACTGTCCAGCTGCACGGCAAAACGTCCGCAGTGCTCATCGTTAATGGCCATATTCCAGCAGCCACCTATACCCAAGTCGTGTCGTGTCGGTTTCAACACAACAAGTTGACCATTGGCAGTTGACTGTTGACAGTTATGAAGGATCTCTCCCGTTTTGTCGGTAGAGTGGTTATCTACTACAATAACGTTAAAGGGGAAGGTGGTTTTTTGTGCCAAAGCACTCTTCACTGCATCGGCAATCGTTTTCTCACGGTTAAAGACAGGGATGATAACCGATGCCTCTACCTCGAACTTCTGCTCGTTGAAGTCGGGCACGACATAATCAGCAGGGCCCACCAATGCTCCTATCTCCTTGAGATGTGCCGTAACGGCCTTTTCCATCTCTATCTGCACATCGCGGTTGGCTGGATTCACATAGTCGAACTGCTTCTCTCCGCTGGTACGAAGATCGCTTTCCTCTTCGGTATATAAATACTCATTCAGGTGAAAGAGCGAACCCTTCCTACTGAGGAACAAGCGGAGGTCGTATAGGGCAGCATATTGATAGTTCAGCGTTGGATCTGCTTGTGATACATAGTCGTGCAGACCATCAGCACGGATAAGCATTACGCTACCGAAGTCGAAATCGTCACGTACACTACCCTGCTGATAATCAATCACAGGATGTTTCACCGTTGTTCCATTCTCCACCGAATAGCGGTCGGCATACACCCACATGGCCTCTGTTTCCACGGCCACCCTTAGTAAACGCCGCAAAGCCCCATAACCAATGGTTAGGGGCGTAGCTTTCAGATACAGTAAGACATAGTCGGCTGTGGCCTTCTCTTCAATCTCGGCCAGCGTCTCTGATGACATGAGTCGTTCTGTCACCTCTCCGCCCAACAGATGCACCTTACGGATGAAACGGCTTTCCTTGAGTTGCTGCAACGTGGAGGTCATCTGAGCCTCATCGCCGAACAGGAAAGCATCTATCTTTTCTCTCATGTTGATAATCTATTTCACTTTCTCCCCGCAAATGTAACGAAAATCTGCTGAACAGCCAAATAATTCGAGAGATTTTTACATTGTCTTACCAGTCTTCGTCATCATTGCCTACGATGCCGTTCTTCAAGGCCTCCCCCACCTTGTCGATAATGGCGTTGGAATAGGCATGGGTCATGACAAGTGCCTTAGCACATGTGCGCTTCTGGGCATCCTTTTCTACGAAGGGGTAGTGACGGGCTATCTCCCACAGGTCATCGTACAGGAATGCATTGGTCTTGTCGTCCTTCTTTCGTTTAGCGTCTCCGTAGGTCCTCTCATCAGGTTCCACCAGACTGAGCCATCCGCCGCTAATATCGGTAAGGATGTCATAATTCTGTACCGTGTAGGTGACACGTACCCTACCCTCTTTGATGTCAAGACGAATGACGGGTGTGATGCTGACTGAGTACTTGTTCAGTGTTCCCATATGACGGGCAATGTCGAGGATGGTGGAAGAGATGATGATACATCCTGCTTCCTTGTCGTTCAGGGTGATGGCCTGCTTGTCCTTGAAGGTGGCTGTTGCCCAGTAGTTCAGCGCCACATACAGCTGTTCCTTTGTCTTGCCTGGCGCCTGGATTACCTCCTGATACGTCACACTCTGATTCTTATCGAGCGTTAAACCCTCTGCCAGATTCTTGGCTGCCTCGAGCCACTTGTCACCATAGCGTTCCTTGGCATATTTCTCCAGGTCGGCAGACTTCATCACCTGAGCCTGTACACTCAACGTGGTCATCATAGTGACTACTGCTATCATAAATAACTTTTTCATTATTCCTTGAATTTATCGTTGTTATTGTTTGTTGATGCAAAGTTACGGTATATCCCCATACCAAACAAATAATTCTCGATTATTTATGAATATTATTGCGACACCACAAAGAATTTGCAACAGATGGTTTTGATGCTCTCCAAATCTGTCGTAATCTATTATATATACGAGTCGATCGTTTTCTTCACAACTTAACGAATCACAATCTGTCGGACACCTATATATAGACACCGCCTGTAGTGGGTTACTTAACAGGGAAAGTAAAATAGGTATCGGGAAAAGGTTCATCCTTCAGCGTGAAATGCCACCACTCGGTGTCTAAAGGCTTGAAACCGTGACGGAGCATGGCCTGACGGAGAATCATGCGGTTACGGAACTGCTCGGCAGTGATAGAGCGGCCCGCAGGACTCTTGCTGTTATCACCCGTGTATTCACCTGTTTCAGGATTTCCACAGAAGTCGGGATGACTCTCTGGTCCGAACCAGTCGAACGTGCCGCCCATATCCAATTCCTTCTCCGTCGCCATATCAAATAGGGTAAGGTCAACCGTGGAGCCTCTTGAATGACCGCTTTTAGCCATGATATACTCCTGATCGAAGAGTACACTCTTGTCGAGGTCGGGATAGAAGTAGTTCTTCATCAACGTATCAGGGATATTGGCTGCCCAACGTACGAAGTGATCCACCCCTTTCTGCGGACGATAAGCATCATAAATCTTCAGTCGGTAACCCTGTGCCTTCACGTCGTCGCTCACAGCTCGAAGACACTCGGCAGCCTGTCGTGTAATCAGTGCTACCGGCTCCTCATAACCATCGATACGCTCGCCTACGAAGTTATATGTTCCGTAATAGCGTATCTCCAGAATGGCATCGGGAATAGCTTCGGCCAAGGCTACGAACTGACTCCTGTCGTCCGTCACCTTGACCATTGTGCTTAACTTACTGCTCGATGCGCAGGAAGTCATTACGGCGACCATAACCATCATCAACATCTTTTTCATTTTTCCTTGAATTTATCGTTGTTATTACTTGTTGATGCAAAGTTACAGCATCCAATCATTGCAAAAAAGAATCCTGAACTTTTTCTGACAATATTGTTACGACAATACGCAGTATTTGCGACATATTATACGCATGCTCTCATTTCTTGTCGCAACAAGGCAAAAAAAGGATAAGATAACGAGACAACATCATTCTGAATACTACTGAATAAAAACAAAACGAGGCACAACGGTGATTCTCGATGATCAACCTGTTGTACCCCGTCGCAAACCCTATAAACCGAGGAATTTTATATGTATAGTCTCGGAGGTTGTTTATTGATCCAACTTTTATCCGAAACGAAGTATCTTGACAAACGCCCTATTAAGGGCAGATATACATCTTATGATTACCTCTGGTATAAACAATCCGCTTCATGGCGGTTTTGATGATGCAAAGGTACGGGTGCGTTTCATCGTAAGCAACTTTTTCGTTCTTTTTCCATCAAGCTTGTTGCGACAAATGCTCAAAATTGCGACAAATCGGGGTCATGCCCTCCAAATTTGTCGCATTCCACATCCGGAATAAGCAAAATTCGACAATTTGACTCTCCATTTTTCCAAAAAGACAACAAATGAAAGGATTTCGTGTTAATTAGTTGTCAAATTGCGGAAAAAATTATCTCCTTCGGAATATTTTTCGTACCTTTGCACGGATTAAGAGGATTCACTTAGTAAATATCCATAAAACTACCATAAACAAAAAATGAAGAAGAAACTGAATAAAGTGCTGGTACTCGGCTCTGGCGCTTTGAAAATCGGACAAGCAGGCGAGTTCGACTACTCTGGCTCGCAAGCGCTCAAGGCATTACGTGAAGAAGGAATCCGTTCGGTGCTGGTAAACCCGAACATCGCTACCATCCAGACATCGGAAGGTATCGCTGACAAGGTGTATTTCCAACCCGTGAACACCCATTTCGTGACGGAGATTATCAAAAAGGAGCGCCCTGACGGCATTCTGTTGGCATTTGGTGGACAGACGGCCTTGAACTGCGGTACTGAACTTTATCAGAAAGGTATTCTTAAGGAATATGGCGTGGAGGTGCTGGGAACCTCTGTCGAGGCTATCATGAACACTGAGGACCGCGACCTCTTCGTGAAGAAGTTAGGCGAGGTTGATCTTAAGGTTCCTATAAGTCATGCTGTAGAGAACATGGAAGATGCCCTGAAGGCTGCCCGTGAGATTGGTTTCCCCATCATGATCCGCTCTGCCTACGCACTCGGAGGATTGGGTTCAGGTATCTGTCCCGATGAGAAGGCATTCATTGAACTGGCTGAAAGTGCCTTCACTTTCGCCCCGCAGATTCTTGTTGAAGAGAGTCTGAAAGGCTGGAAGGAGATTGAGTTCGAGTGCATCCGCGACGCGAACGACCGTTGCTTCACTGTGGCCTCTATGGAGAACTTCGACCCGCTGGGTATCCATACGGGAGAGTCGATCGTGGTTGCCCCCACCTGTTCACTTACCGACGAGCAGGTGAAGATGTTGCAGGAAATTACCATCAAGTGCGTCAAGCATCTTGGTATTGTTGGTGAGTGTAACATCCAGTTCGCTTTCAATGCCCAGACAAACGACTACCGTATCATCGAGATCAACGCCCGACTGAGTCGTTCTTCTGCTTTGGCTTCGAAGGCTACAGGTTATCCTTTGGCATTTGTTGCTGCGAAGATTGCCCTGGGCTACACACTCGACCAGATAGGTGAGATGGGCACAACATCGTCTGCATACGTCGCTCCGCAGCTTGATTATATGATTTGTAAGATTCCACGTTGGGATCTCACGAAGTTTGCCGGCGTATCCCGTCTGATCGGCTCGTCTATGAAGTCGGTTGGCGAGATCATGTCCATCGGTCGTTCCTTCGAGGAGATGATCCAGAAAGGACTGCGTATGATTGGTCAGGGCATGCATGGTTTTGTGGGAAATGACCATACAAAGTTCGACAACCTCGACGACGCCCTGCAAAACCCCACCGACCTTCGTATCTTTGCCATTGCACAGGCACTGGAAGAGGGATATAGCGTAGAGCGTATCGAGGAGCTGACCAAGATCGACGTGTGGTTCCTGGAGCGTCTGAAGCACATCGTTGACTTGAAGCATGAACTGCAGAAATATAATAAACTTGAGGATCTTTCCGATGAGCTGTTGCTCGAGGTGAAACGTGCCGGCTTCTCCGACTTCCAGATTGCCCGCTTCGTACTGAAGACGAAGGAGGGGAACATGGAGAAAGAGAACCTGGAGGTGCGCCGCTATCGTAAGCAGAAAGGTATCGTACCCAGTGTGAAGCGCATTCCCACCGTAGCCAGCGAGAACCCGGAACTGACGAACTATCTGTATTTCACCTATACGCATATCCCTGCGTTCCAGGATGAGTTTACTTGTAAGAATAGTAATAAAGAGAATTATGTGGCCAAGCACGACATCGATTACTATAAGAACGAGAAATCGGTAGTCGTATTGGGATCAGGTGCTTACCGCATCGGCTCCTCTGTGGAGTTCGACTGGTGTTCGGTGAATGCCATTAACACCGCCCGCAAGCTGGGGTATAAGTCGATCATGATCAACTACAACCCCGAGACAGTGTCCACCGACTACGATATGTGCGACCGTCTGTACTTCGACGAGCTGTCATTGGAGCGCGTGCTCGATGTGATTGACCTCGAAGAGCCCCGCGGCGTGATTGTCAGCGTGGGCGGACAGATCCCCAATAACCTCGCCATGAAACTCTACCGACAGGGTGTTCCCGTATTGGGTACCTCACCGGTGAATATTGACCGTGCAGAGAACCGCGACAAGTTCTCGGCTATGCTCGATAAGTTAGGTATCGACCAGCCCGCATGGCGCGCGCTGACATCTTTTGAAGATGTGAAAGAGTTTGTTGACGAGGTGGGCTATCCCGTATTGGTACGCCCGTCGTACGTGCTTTCAGGTGCTGCCATGAACGTTTGCTATGATGATGAGGAACTGCACCGCTTCCTGAATATGGCTACCGAGGTGTCGAAGGAATTCCCTGTAGTAGTGTCGCAGTTCATGCAGGATACCAAGGAGATTGAGTTTGATGCCGTTGCCGACAAGGGTGAGGTGGTGGAATATGCCATCTCTGAACATGTGGAATACGCTGGTGTACACTCTGGCGACGCTACCATGGTGTTCCCGGCTCAGCACATCTACTTCTCTACCATCCGACAGATCAAGAAGATTGCTCGCAAGATTGCGAAGGAGCTGAACATCAGCGGTCCGTTCAATATCCAGTTCCTGGCCAAAAACCGTCAGGTACGCGTTATCGAGTGTAACCTCCGCGCCAGTCGTTCATTCCCCTTCGTATCGAAGATCCTGAAGCGCAACTTCATCGAAACGGCTACGAAGATCATGCTCGATGCGCCCTATTCAAAGCCCGACAGAAGCGAGTTCGACATCGACCGCATTGGCGTGAAAGCCAGTCAGTTCTCGTTCGCCCGTCTGCAGAATGCCGATCCAGTATTGGGTGTAGATATGTCATCCACCGGTGAAGTAGGCTGTCTGGGCGATGACCTGAACGAAGCGCTGCTCAACGCACTCATCGCCACAGGCTATAGGATTCCGAAGAAGAGCGTACTGATTTCTTCTGGTGGTGTGAAAGGAAAGGTTGATCTGCTGGAGCCGGTTCGCGAACTGGCCAAGAACGGCTACGATATCTATGCTACAGGCGGAACGGCCAAGTTCTTCAACGATAATGGTGTGAAGGCCACGGTTGTGTCATGGCCCGATGAGGATGGCGAGAACAATGTGATGGACATGATTGCCGATCACCAGTTCGAACTGATCATCAACGTACCGAAGAACCACACGAAACGTGAGCTGACCAACGGCTACCGCATCCGTCGTGGTGCCATCGATCACAACATTCCGCTGATGACCAATACCCGTCTGGCCAAGGCCTTCATCCAGGCATTCTGCGACCTGAAACTGGAGGACATCAAGGTAAAGAGCTGGCAGGAGTATAATAATTAGTTGATAGTTGACAATTGGGAGGTGAGAAGAAAGAGTTACTAGGACTGTCACTACACGAGCTGAAAGAGGTGGCGACAAGTCTGGGAATGCCTGCCTTTACGGGCAGTCAGATGTCGAAGTGGCTCTATACACAGCATGTGACTAGCATCGATGACATGACAAACCTCTCGAAGGCAAACCGTGAACGACTGAAAGAGCAGTACGTCATCGGATGTATGCCTCCCTCCGATTGTCAGGAGTCGAAAGACGGAACGAAGAAATATCTCTTCCCCGTAGGCGGCAACAACCACAGCGAACCGAAGTATGTGGAAACCGTCTATATACCAGATGGTGAAAGGGCCACGCTCTGTGTGAGCTCCCAGATCGGTTGTAAGATGAACTGTCTGTTCTGTCAGACCGGTAAGCAGGGATTCGAAGGAAACCTCTCAGCGGCTGACATCCTCAACCAGATCTACTCCCTACCCGAGCGCGACACACTCACCAACATCGTGTTCATGGGACAAGGCGAACCGATGGACAATCTCGACAACGTGCTGCGAGCTACGGAGATCCTGACAGCTGACTACGGCTACGCCTGGAGTCCGAAACGTATCACGGTGAGCAGTGTCGGCATCAAGAACAAACTGAAACGGTTCCTGGATGAGAGCGACTGTCATGTGGCCATCAGTCTTCACTCTCCCCTGCCCGACCAACGAGCACAGCTGATGCCTGCGGAGCGGGGTATGGGCATTCAGGAGGTGATTGACCTGCTGCGCAACTACGACTTCAGTCATCAGCGCCGTCTCTCATTCGAATACATCGTCTTCAGCGGTGTGAATGATTCCGAGAAGCATGCACGGGCTATCATCCAACTGCTCAAAGGACTGGAGTGCAGGATTAACCTGATTCGTTTTCACCAGATACCGGGTGTGGATCTGAAAGGAACCAATGATCAGAAGATGGAGGCGTTCCGTGACTACCTCACGCAACATGGGGTGTTCACCACCATCCGGGCCAGCAGAGGTCAGGATATCTTTGCTGCCTGCGGACTCCTTTCCACGGCGAAGAAGAAAAGTTTGGGGACATGAGGAACCTGTGTCTGCTCGTTCTTCTCTTCCTGCTCGTCTCTTGCAGCGACAGGAGTCATCGCCTCCCCAGAAGCAGTGGAAGTCCTTACTACGTAATCGTGGAGAACGACTGCGACAGTTTGGTGTTCCATGCCCTCGATGCTGATGTGGCAGGACTTCCCCAACGGGAACCTTCGTTCGATGTCTTGGAAATAAATGGTAACTTTCCCGAGTACACCTTGTGCAGGAGCATCGTTCGGGTGAAGATCGATCCGAAATACGAGAAGGCGCAGATCATATATGCCAAGAACGTGGATGCCAAGCCACAGATGCTGGTCAACGTTGTCGCGCCATCGGCAGAAACACTCAGAAAGGCCATGCCGGTAATAGGTACACAACTGCGTAGTATGCTTAACCGAGCCGAAATGAATACAGCCATAACCTACTTAATGGCGCATCATCAGGACAAGGCGCAGAAAAGAATCCGTCAGGCATTCAACGCAGAGATCTACATCCCAGAGGGACTGACAGCCAGTAAGCAGGGAGACGCATTCCAATGGTACTCCAACCAGCAGGCGCAGGGCATGCAGAACATCTGTATTTATCAGTATCCGGCCCAACGACTTGACATGGAAGAGTGGATGGTGAAGCGCGACAGTATCATGAAGGTGAACATACCTGGTGAGGAGCCGGGGATGTATATGACCACCGTACGGAACGGTCTCTTGCAAGAACGGATAAAGGTAAAGGACCAAGAAAGACTCGTCCTTCGCGGTCTGTGGGAGATGAAGAACGACATGATGGGCGGTCCGCTGGTGGCTCACGCTGTTTACGACACCGCCCGTGCAACAGTGATCGTGGCCGAGGCGTTCGTCTTTGCCCCCGAGTCGAAGAAGAGAAACAAAATCAGGCAGTTGGAAGCTGCACTCTATACATTAAAAATTCAGAACAATGGAAAATAGGAAAATTCGCGTGGCCATCACGCACGGTGATACCAACGGAATCGGCTATGAACTGATATTCAAGACGTTCGCCGATCCTACCATACTTGAATTGTGCACCCCTATCATCTACGGTTCGCCCAAGGTGGCCGCCTACCACCGTAATGTTCTAGGCATCCAGGCAAACTTCACCATTATCAATAAGGCAGAAGATGCACACGACGGAAAGGTGAACCTCCTTACCACCTTCGATGATGAGATCAAGGTGGACATGGGAGAACAGTCGGACGAGGCCGGCACAGCGGCGCTGAAAGCCTTGAAGCGTGCCGTTGACGACCATGCCAAAGGGTTGTTCGACGTGCTCGTCACTGCACCGGTGAACCCCTCAAGCATCAAGAACAACGCGTTTCCGTTTACCAGTCAGACCGACTATATAGAGCGTACTGCAGGTAATGGACAGAAGGCTCTCACCATTCTGGTGAACGAGCACCTCCGCGTAGCCATGGCCACCCGCCCCCTGCCTGTTAAGGATATTGTCGGTTCCATCACCAAGGAGACGGTGGTAGAGAAAGCCAGGGTGTTGTTCAATACCCTGAAGCGTGATTTCATCATCACCAACCCACGTATTGCTATCCTCGCCCTGAACCCCTGTAACACCAAGGAGGCTCCAGCAGGAAAAGAGGAACAGGAGATCATTATCCCCGCCATTGCTGATCTGGAAGCAAAAGGTATTCAGGCCTTTGGTCCATACCCTGCCGACACCTTCTTCGGTAACGGAATGTATGAAGCGTTCGACGGTGTGCTGGCTATGTACCATGATCAGGGACTTGCTCCGTTCAGAACCATCGATATGGGCGAAGGAGTATGCTATACCGCTGGTCTGCCCATTATCCGGACAAGTCCTGCGGCCGATTACGACATCTCTTTGGCAGGAAAGGGTCTGACGGATGAGACATCCTTCCGCCATGCCATCTATCTGGCCATCGATGTGGCCCGTCGCCGTCATGTTTCCGACACATCCAGTGCCAACCCGCTGCCCAAGCTCTATCATGAGAAGCGCGACGACAGTGAGAAAGTACGCTTTGCCATCCCCAAGGCCAAGACAGAGAAGAACTAATACACCTACCTGACCTGTGGCTGACAAAAAGAACAAGTATCAGAATATCTTCTTCATCTTCGGCATTGTCGTGCTCGCCATCATGGTGACACAGCTCGATTTCGCCGAGGTATGGAAAGGTTTACGCCATGCCGGCTACTGGTTTTTTGCCGTGGTAGCCCTATGGGCTGTGCTTTATATCTTCAATACAGCAGCCTGGTATATTATTATCAAGAGTCAGGAGAACAACGACCTTCCTGCCAATGCCGTCAAACACACACCCGTATCGTTCTGGTGGCTATACAAGATCACCATCTCGGGGTTTGCCCTGAACTATGCTACGCCCGGCGGACTGATGGGTGGAGAGCCATACCGCATCATGGAGCTGTCGCCCAAGATCGGGACAGAGCGTGCTTCCTCATCCGTCATCCTCTACGTGATGACCCATATCTTCAGTCATCTATGGTTCTGGCTCCTCGCCACCTTATTATATATAATAACACAGCCCATGAACGTATTCATGGGAATGGTACTGGGACTGGTAACCCTGTTCTGTATTGCCGGCATCTGGTTCTTCCTGAAAGGTTACAAGAAAGGATTGGCACTCAGACTGATGAACATCCTTCGTCATATCCCCGGCGCAAAGAAATGGGCACGCGGATTCATCGAAACGCATAAGGAACAGCTCGATAATGTGGACAGACAGATAGCGGCCCTGCACAACCAGAACCCGCGCACCTTCCTGGGGGCTGTATTACTGGAACTGGCCTGTAGGGTGGTGTCATCGCTCGAGATCCTGTTCATCCTGATGGTGCTCATGCCCAGTGTGAACTTCATCCAGTGCATCCTCATCCTCGCCTTTACCAGTCTGTTTGCCAATATGCTCTTCTTCATGCCCCTGCAGTTAGGTGGCAGGGAAGGCGGTTTCCTGATGTCGGTTAACGGACTGGGTATGACGGCCAGTGCAGGAATCTTTGTGGCACTGATTGTCAGGGTGCGTGAACTGATCTGGACAGCCATCGGTCTGCTTTTGATCAAAGTCGGCAAGAGCAAACAGCCTAAAAACAAAAATTAACTGCCATTTTTGCAGTTTTATGAAATAATATGCGTAATTTTGTCAGCGATTATGAATACGTCTGAACTACAGAGAATCAAACAGCGGTACAACATCGTGGGAAACAGTCCTGGGTTGAACCGCGCACTCGATGTCGCCCTTCAGGTGGCACCGACTGACCTCAGCGTACTCATCGTCGGAGAGAGCGGTGTGGGAAAGGAAATCCTCCCCCGCGTCATCCACGACAATTCCCCCCGCCGTCGTGAGAAATATTTCGCCATCAACTGCGGCTCTATTCCCGAAGGAACGATCGACAGCGAACTGTTCGGTCATGAGAAAGGCTCCTTCACTGGTGCCATCGGCGAGAGCGAAGGTTATTTCGGCGTGGCCGACAAAGGAACCATCTTCCTCGATGAGGTGGGAGAAATGCCTATGGCCACCCAAGCCCGTCTGCTCCGCGTCTTGGAGAACGGCGAGTATATCCGTGTAGGCGGCACTCAGATCCGCAAGACCAATGTCAGAGTGGTAGCTGCCACGAACGTGAATATCCAGAAGGCCATCAGCGAAGGACGGTTCCGTGAGGACCTCTACTACCGTCTGAACCAAGTGCCCATCCAGATGCCACCACTCCGAGAGAGAGGAGAAGACATCATCCTGCTGTTCCGCCTCTTTGCCCTGCAGATGGCCGAGAAATACCGTCTGCCAAAGATTACACTCAACGAGGAGGCTCGTCAGATGATGCTGCACTACAAATGGCCGGGAAATGTCAGACAGCTGAAGAATATCACCGAGCAGATGTCGGTATTGAGTCAGGAGCGAGAGATCACTGCCGAGGCACTCAACCACTTCATCCCGCACGACACTGAGAGTACCATGCTGGCCACCATTCCCTCAAGCAGCGGACGGCACAGCTATGAGAACGAGCGCGAAGCACTCTATCAGGTGCTGCAGAAACTGGGAGGTGAATTGTCTGACCTGCGTCGTGATATGAACAATCTCCGCAAGCAGCTCGACGATGCCCGCAATGCCAGTTTCATCCCCTCACCCTCTGCGGTGCAGAAGATTCCCACCATCATCGAATCACAGTCGCATATTGATTCCTACGACGAGTCGCTGAAGACTGAAGATGCTGTGGCTGAGGAAATCAAGACAGAACCCGAAACACTCAATCTGGAGAATATCGGTAGGCAGATGGTAGAGAAAGCTTTGGAACGTAACAAGGGAAACAGGAAGAAGGCCGCTGCCGAACTGGGCATCTCCGACCGCACCCTCTACCGCCGCATCAAACAGTATGGTCTGGAGTGCATCATGCTCATCCTTTGTGTAGGATCGCTATTGTTCTCATCGTGCGCCTTCAAGGGCTACTCCTTCTCGGGTGCCAGCATCGACTACAACGAGACCAAGACCATCACGATTGCCGATTTCCCCATCCGCTCCAACTATGTCTGGGGCCCCATGGCCGGAATCTTCAACAACCGCCTCAAGGATGAGTTCTCCAGTCACACCAAACTGCAACAGGTGAAGAAGAACGGCGACCTCGTCATCGAAGGTGAGATCTCCCGCTATGAACAGCGCAATAAGTCGGTCACCGCAGAAGGTCATTCTGCCATGACTGAACTCACCATGACTGTTAACGTGAGGTTCACCAACACCAAGAACCACTCGAAGGATTTTGAACAGCAGTTCAGTTCCAGCAAATCGTACGAGACCACCCAGAGCCTCACCAGCGTTCAGGAGGAACTCGTCACGCAAATGTCGAAAGATATCGTAGATCAAATATTCAACGCAACAGTAGCAGACTGGTAATGGATTTAGAACACCTCATTAAACATCCCGAGTTGCTCGACAAGGAAACGCTATACGACCTGCGTTCCCTGCTGGCTATGTATCCGTACTACCAGACGGCACGACTGCTCATGCTCCAGAACCTGTACCTGTTGCACGACCCTACCTTCGATGAGGAGCTCAGAAGGGCCGCCATCTATATCACCGACCGTAAGACGATCTTCAACCTCGTGGAGGCAGGACACTACAAGATTCACTCCCGTAATAGCATTCATGCAAGCAGTGAAACCGAAAATGAGGCACCTGCTGACAATCCAGAGAACCGTACGATATCCCTCATCGATCGCTTCCTCGATACCCTACCCGTAGTGGATGAACAGGCATCAGGCAAGAGCAAGAGTAAGCGTAAGCCTACCCCCGCTGATGCAGCAGTTGACTATGTGGCCTACCTCCTTGAGACGGAAGAAGAGAACCAGAATCAGGTTGAACAACCCAGTATGCGAGGACAGGATTTGATCGATAATTTCATAAATAATGAAGGTGGGAAAATAGAACTTAAAGAAAATTTAGAATTCTCACCGCAACTCGAAGAAGAAGAAATAATTGCAGAAAATTCCACCGACGAGGGCTATTTTACCGAGACTTTAGCCCGAATTTACATAAAACAAGGCAGATATTCTAAGGCTTTGGAAATTATTAAGCGTTTAAATTTGATTTATCCAAAAAAAAATGCTTACTTTGCAGACCAAATTCGTTTCTTAGAGAAATTGATTATAAACAATAACAAAAATATGTAAAAGAAAATGACAAGCATTTACACATTATTCGTCGTGTTGATTGTCCTGGCTGCACTGCTCATGATTGGCATCGTGCTTATTCAGGAATCCAAGGGTGGCGGTTTGGCCGCCGACTTCGCATCAAGCAATGCCATCATGGGTGTTCGCAAGACCACTGATGTCATTGAAAAGGCCACATGGACACTTGCTGCTGCCATGGTAGTACTCAGCGTCCTTTGTGCTTACGTTGCTCCTACAGCTACCTCTTCTCAGAGTGTGCTCGAGAATGTTGCTACAGAGCAGCCGCAGACCAATCCGAACAATCTCCCGGGCTTCGGTGCCAGTCAGACTCAGCAAGCAGCTCCCGCTGCCAACGATGCTAAGCAAGCTGCTCCTGCTAAGGAAGCCGCACCCGCTGCACCTGCAAAGAAATAAATAGAAAAAATAGCGGGATTTATTTGGCCATCTCAAATAAATCCCGTATCTTTGCACCCGCTAAACGCCCAAAGGCTCTTCGTTCATCGAAGTAAGGCGGTACATGGTGCCCGTAGTTCAGTTGGTTAGAGCGTCAGATTGTGGTTCTGAATGTCGTGGGTTCGAGTCCCACCGGGCACCCTCGAAAGAGACATCGCTTGGCGATGTCTCTTTTTGTTTATTCGCACCATCATTATTATTAAATATAAGATTTATGGCAACAGGTAACGTACGTCCAGCCTCGATGGAGCGCATCACGACTCCAGCGCTGGCCCAGAAATTTATTGAAGAACAAATCAGCGAGCTGCGTGCTCAGATTGGTGACAAGAAGGTGCTTCTGGCCCTCTCAGGCGGTGTTGACTCCTCTGTGGTGGCAGCCCTCCTCATCAAGGCCGTGGGTAAGCAGTTGGTATCAGTTCATGTGAATCACGGTCTGCTGCGTAAGGGTGAGCCCGAGCAGGTGGTACGCGTATTCCGCGATGAGCTGGATGCCAATTTGGTGTATGTGGATGCCACCGACCGTTTCCTTGACAAGCTCGCAGGCATCTCCGACCCCGAGCAGAAGCGCAAGATCATCGGTGCAGAGTTCATTCGTGTATTTGAAGAAGAGGCCCGTAAGCAGGAAGGTATCAGCTTCCTGGCTCAGGGTACCATTTATCCCGATATCGTCGAGTCTGGTCCTGTGAAGTCACACCACAACGTGGGTGGTCTGCCAGAAGACCTGAATTTTGAACTGGTGGAGCCCATCAAGCTGCTCTTCAAGGATGAGGTGCGAGTGGTTGGAAAGGAACTCGGACTGCCCGATAACATGGTGTTCCGTCAACCCTTCCCTGGTCCCGGACTGGGTGTTCGTTGCACAGGTGCCATCACCCGCGATCGTCTTGAAGCCCTGCGTGAGTCTGACGCCATTCTCCGCGAAGAGTTTGCCAAGAACGGTTTGGAAGGCAAGGTATGGCAGTACTTCACCATCGTGCCCGACTATAAGTCAACGGGTGTTAAAGACAACAAGCGCAGTTGGGATTGGCCCGTCATCATCCGTGCCGTGAACACACGTGATGCCATGACCGCCACCATCGAGGAGATCCCCTACTCCCTCCTCCACCACATCACTCAGCGCATCATCACCGAGGTTCCTGGTGTGAATCGTGTCCTTTACGACCTCACTCCGAAACCCACCGGTACCATTGAGTGGGAATAAAACAAAAAAGTGGCAGGAAAGATCCTGCCACTTTTTTTGCAACTTTTCGCACCTTTCTTTCGTCTAATACTATGAATCATTTAAACAAAACGATTATGATACTTTCTACAACTCCTCAGATTGAAGGTCGCACCATCCGCGAGTACAAGGGTGTGGTGACAGGTGAAACCATTATTGGTGCAAACTTTGTAAAGGACTTATTTGCAGGCATCCGCGACATCGTAGGCGGTCGTTCTGGTAGTTACGAACAGGTATTGCGCGAAGCCAAGGACACATCGATGAACGAGATGATGGAACGCGCCCGCGCCATGGGAGCCAATGCCATTGTAGGCATCGACATCGACTACGAGACCATTGGCGGCAACAACTCGATGATCATGGTTGCCACCAGTGGAACTGCAGTGGTGATATAAATATATGGAACAGAAAAGAACAACCCCCGATTTCATCACAGAGTTGCTGCCAAACGAGATCTTCGTGTTTGGCAGTAACCTGCGAGGGATGCATGCAGGTGGTGCGGCCCATGTCGCCTACCGCAAGTTTGGAGCCATCTGGGGACAAGGCGTTGGTCTGCAAGGTCAGAGCTACGCCATTCCCACCATGCAGGGCGGTGTGGAAACCATTCGTCCCTATGTAGATGAGTTCATTGCGTTCGCCAAGGAACACCCCGACCTGACCTTCCTCGTCACCCGCATCGGCTGTGGCATCGCGGGCTTCACCGACGACGAGATCTCTCCCCTCTTCCGTGCGGCCCACGACATCGACAACATCATCCTGCCCCCGCGCTGGTAAGCCAGCTTAGTAAGAAACAGGGTATCATATACGTTTATTCTCGCCACAAATGAGAATAAAAGAATGCTCCGCTAATACGCCTAATTGATTTATAATCAGAAGGTTGTTGGCGGAGCAACTTTTTAGAGAGAATCGTAATGCGCCCATAACTATTGGTGGTCACACCCTTCTTCGTCCACCTTGAATACATATCCAACACTATGAAAAAGTGACAGAATAATATAAAGTTTTTCCTTCGTTCCAACCAATAAAAAACGCCCTTCTATCGACAAGAAAGATACCGTCTTTCGAATCTACCACTTAAGTTCCTGCAATCTACGACTTAAGTAGCAGTATCTTCCGACTTAAGTTCCAACATCTTCCGACTTAAGTGACAGATTCGTTAGACACCCTTTTCCCATCACTTTACCACCTTCTTGCACACAACAAACAGCCTTCCTATTCCTAGATAGTCACCTTATTATCGCCCCACTCCTTTTCCAACACATACCCCCCTAAAATTCCTCCGCCCCGATTCGTCTGGTAATCACGTAATTACACAATATAGCGGAGGAATATGAGTGGATTGATTAAGACAGACGCAGATTTAAGTTTTTTCTAATAAAATCAACCAAACCCTCATTCTTATCCAATTATTTTTGTATATTTGCATCGAAATAATTAAAAACGAAATGAACGCCAAAGAACCTGACTACGTATACATATTAACCCGCTCGGCCTCTGGATTCCCGACCTGCGGTCGCCTACCCGTAGCCTTTCGCTTGCATTCTTGCAAGAACCCCAGTTTCAGAGAGGATTGGGTGAAGATAGGTAAGAGTTCACGTCCTGTTGATGTGCAATAAAGAGAACTGGATGAAATTTCAATCATCTATCCCCAAGAGGTTAATTATGCAAGAACCATAAAATTGTTGGTGTTATTATAGAAATATTGCTATTACGCTACATGTTTGAATAATAATATGTAACTTTGTAGCCATATTAGATATAATGAAAGAACAAACCGATATGGTAAAAGATATAATAGATAAGAATGAGCGAGCACAGGCTGGCGGAAAAGAACTGGAAGTATTGAAACACTATTTTCCTCAGTGTTTTACTACTGAAGGTGATTTCGACATTGAGAAATTCCGTGCTGCACTCCCAGAGGGCACTAATATCACTGACGAGACTACTGGTTTTAACTTCTTGGGCAAGAACTATGCACGTATGTTGACAAACATGGACACCACTACATTGATTCGTCCAGATATTGAGCATAATTCAAAACCAGAAAACAAGGATAGTCAGAATGTCTATATCAGTGGTGACAATTTGGATGCTCTTCAGCACTTGGTGAAGTCATATAGTGGGGAGGTAAAAGTGATATACATTGACCCTCCTTACAATACAGGTAGCGATGGTTTTGTCTACAATGATAAGTTCTCATTTTCAAAAGAGGAACTGGCTCAGCGTTTGGATATAACGCCAGAGCGTGCAGAGCGCATACTATCCATGACGCGACGCGGCTCTGCCAGTCATGCAGCTTGGTTGACATTCATGCTGCCCAGATTGTCTTTTGCCCGAGACTTGCTAAAAAAGGATGGCGTTATTCTTATTTCTATAGATGAAAATGAGGAGGCCAACCTGCGTCTTCTCTGCAATGATATTTTTGGCGAAGAAAACCTAGCAGGAGAAATAGTATGGAAGAATAGTAGCAAGAATGATGAAGACTATATTTCCATGCAACATGAGTATATTCTTGCGTATGTCAAATCAAAGGAATATAATGCTGGGGAATGGATTGAACCCAAGCAGGGTACTGATGAAATCTTTGCAGCTTTTGACAAGTTCAAGGCAAAGCATGGTAATGATTGGAAAGCAATCCATCAAGAAGCCTTAAAATGGTATAAGCAGTTTCCTCCTTCAAATCCTATTTATGATAGTAAACATTATAACTGGATGGATGAAAGAGGTGTCTACTTCCCTGATAACATTTCTGGTCCAAACTATGGGCAATACCGTTACGATGTGATTCATCCTATCACGGGAAAAGTTGTTAAAGAACCAGAAAGTGGTTGGCGCTTTCCTGAAGAAACAATGAAGGAAAAGATAAAAGAAGGATACATTCATTTTGGTGATGATGAGACAACCGTTCCTAACAAGAAAACATATTTAAAGGACACTCTCAATCAAAGTCTAACAAGCATTATCTATCGTGATGGACGTGTCGCATCAAAGAAACTGACAAGTCTGATGGGAACCAATTGTTTCAGTAATCCCAAAGACCCAGAGATAATCTCAAAGCTTCTGACGGCCATAGGCGTTGATGACGGCGACATCGTTGTTGATTTCTTCTCGGGTTCAGGAACAACAGCGGAGTCAGTTCTTAATATTAGAGATAAAAAGGTAAAATACATTCTTGTACAAATTCAGGAGGATTTAGATATCGCTCTTACAAGAGCAACTGGTAGTGGCAAAACAACTATTAAGAACGCCATCAATTTATGCGATGAATTAAATGTTCCCCATACTATCGACCAGATAGGAATGGAGCGCATCAAACGCGCATCCAATAAAGTTCGTGAAGAGAACCCTCTATTTGCGGGCGACTTAGGCTTTAAACACTATACGCTGGAAGAACCTAAGGAGAACTTGCTGTTAAAGATGGAAACTTTCAATCCAGACAAAGATGTCATGACTGATCTCACGGCTGATGATTTTGGAGTGGAGACAGTGTTACGTACATGGCTTGTTGCTGATGGCTATGGGTTAACTGAGGATGCAGAGGAAATAGACCTCAATGGCTATACGGCCTATTATAAAGGCAATCATCTCTATCTGATTAATCCTGATGATAAGTTCTCTGCAGGAAGTATAGCCACACTGATGGACAAATATAATGGCGAGGCATTCTCACCTCAGAACATCGTCATTTTCGGCTATAGCTTTGGCTTCACCCATCGCGAAGAGTTGCAGAAGAATCTGCGGACACTGAAAGACGGTAGTAAAACGCTCACTGTGAATATTGATGTAAGGTATTAACAATAAATCTTCAGACTTATGTATCTAAAGAAGTTAAATATTAAAAATTTCCGCTGCTTTAAAAATTATGAAGTGGAATTTGCACCGCATGTAACAGTCTTGTTTGGCAAGAATGGCGCTGGTAAATCTACACTTATTCATGCTATTCATAAAGCCATGAGCTTTATAATGTATTCGTATAATGTTACAGAGAATGTAAAGATTAAGGGTAAAAGTAAGAAGAAGGTCGTTGATGTAAAGACCATAACTAATAACAATCCTTATTTGCATCCAGAAAGCTTTGCGAAAGATGATTTTAATAATAGCGAAGACAAGTTCATTGAAGTTGCTGCCAATGCAAACTTTGGTGAAAGCCTGAATGATGTTGACTGGAAAATAAGTGTCATTGCAAAAAATTGCAGACTTCGTCCATCGGAGTTTGAAGATGCTTTTCTTTCTTTTTATGAATGGCATAGAGAAACGAATGAATTACCTTTGTTAGCATATTTCTCAGACAGTTTCCCACACCGGGAGGATAAGAAAAAGAAAACGATAAAAGCGAAAATAGCATCTTTGCGAAACTTTGGTTATTTTGATTGGGATGAAGAGGAAGGATGTACCAAAGAATGGATAGAACGCTTTGAGCGTACTATGAGAAATAGAGATCGCCTTGAAAGGAGATTCCGAATGATGAATGATGCAGTCCATGATTTTGGTATAGAAAAAGAAACTGAAGACAAAGCGATGCTTTTGGAAAGGCAAATGTTAGAAATGTACAAAAATGAAATTTCCACTATAGAAACATGTCTGGTTAATTTCTCTAAGCATATAGGTATTGAAGATAGCATATATAATATTGTGTCATTAGAATTACATCCTGATGATGACAAATTATGTATTGTCACAATTAACGAAAATGACAAATATAAATCTTTTAGAAAGTTGCCAGCTGGTTATAAACGCTTGCTCAATATTGTTCTTGATTTAGCTTATCGTTCATATATTTTAAGTGAAGGTAAAAGTTGCGATATAAAAGGGCTTGCCATCATAGATGAAATTGATCTACATTTACATCCAGAGTTGGAAAAAGTTGTTTTGGGCGGATTTATGGAAACATT
Organism: uncultured Prevotella sp.; assembly: GCA_900314935.1. Lineage (GTDB taxonomy): Bacteria > Bacteroidota > Bacteroidia > Bacteroidales > Bacteroidaceae > Prevotella. The sequence goes on along the minus strand of OMXE01000023.1, from coordinate 10,528 downwards.
CCCAAATTTGCAGTTTGTAGTTTCTACTCATTCTCCTTTAGTTCTTACAGGAATAAAGACTGTAGATGGGCAAAATCAAATATTGAAAATGCAGCCACATCAAATAAAACCAACTCCGATGTTTGATATATATGGGTTGGATATGAATTCTGGAATACAAGAAGTTATGGATGTCAATCCTAATGATGAAGAACTGAACCGTTGGATTTCTCGTTGTGCTTATATGATAAGTAAAGGTTATAACGAGCAGGCCGAGAATCTAAAAAGATCAATATTAGCCAAGGGGGTTCTATCACTAGAAGCAATAGACAAACGGATTAGTGAATCTTTAAAGAAACTGGGATAATGCTCTATATTGATAAGTCAAAAAACAAGAAGGAAGGTGTGCAAGTAACAAAAGATTATTTGCAGACTTGTTGCTGTGGAACAGACGGACGGTACCATGAAATAAGATATGACAATCGTGATGCTGGTTCTACCCAGACTTTTTGTTCTCACAACAATCGTGAATATAGGAAGAAGATGATTAATATTCTTCTTGCTAACCAACACAATCTTTGTTGTTACTGTCTGCGCAAACTAAAAACTGCACAAAGAGAAGAAGATAGTGATGAAGTAATTACACTTGAGCATATCATCCCACGTAGTTTTACTAGTGGTAATAGTAAAGTACCCTATTATCAAAGTGCGCCCGAATTGTCTCCAGAGGAAGTGGTTATGACTGATGAATATGAATCGTTAAATCACGACCAATCTAGACCAGGATTACCGCATAAGGTTGCATATAATAATCTTGTAGTTTCATGTAATGGGACTTTTCCTTATGTTAGAAATCAACATGAAGGGAAATCTAAAGTTTGTTGTAACGAATTCCGCAAGGAAGAAGATGCCTATCCTGTTTATTTCCTACAGCATATTTTTGAGTACATAGATTATACATCTGATGGTGATATTCACGGGAAATGCGATATTGAACCAAACATACAAAGTAAAATAGAAGAAGTTATAAACCATACAAATCTTCAATATGATTCACTTAAACAGATTCGTAGGTTATGGTTTATTTTATCACATGTCCCTAAAGAGGAAATCTATAGTTGCCACACGATTAGTCAACGTGATGATTTGTTTGCAAGAGAACTTTATAAATCTGAGTTTTTTGATTCCAACACGTCTTTCTTGCACGATAAATTTAAACTTGATGATTATTGGAATACCTTTATGTTATATGACATCTTTTACGACCTATTTAACGGAAAAGTACCTGCATGGAATTAAAACTTGAAAGTTCACTTGCCCATCAATTGGCTCCTGTTAATGCTGTGGCTACAGTAGTGGAGGCATCGATTAAGGAACAGGCTAAGGCCAGTCACCAGAATCCTGTACTACCCAAGAAACTGAATGCTGTAGCATTGGAACAGGTTCGACGTGAAGTAGGTATTTACGATAAGGCTACAAAGAAGCGCATACACGAACAGAACCTTCCAGAAAAGATACAAGCTCTGCCAGCACATAGTATTCTTGACATAAAGATGGAAACGGGTACAGGTAAAACTTATGTTTACACTCGCACCATTTTTGAACTGCATAAGCGTTGCGGGTTTAACAAATTCATCATTGCCGTACCCACTTTGCCTATCAAGGCAGGAACTGCAGCATTCATCGATGACAGGGAAGTGATGCGTCATTTCTCAAATGTTTGTGGATACAACTCAGAGATTGAACTTTGCTTGTTGGAGCCTCAGAAACAGAAAAAGAAGGGCCGCCTAATTATGCCCTCGGCGGTTGGTCATTTCTTTTATGGAAACCATCACGTAAAGAATAAGATCTATGTAATGTTGCTGAACACTCAGCTCATAACGAGTGGTAAGTTACTTACACGCGAAGATTATGACCAACCTTTGGGGATTTTTCATAAGCCTGTAGATGCAATTAAGGATACTTTGCCTATACTTATTATTGACGAGCCTCATCGTATGGATCGTAGTAGTAAGTCGTATGGGGCCTTGATAGAAAGTTTCTGTCCTCAACTTGTTATCAGGTATGGAGCCACGTTCCCTGAATTTACTTTTGGTCGTGGAAAAAACAAGATTGTTGCAAAAGATTACCAAGAACTGCTTTACGAACTAAATGCGGCTGATTCATTCAACCAAGGACTGATAAAGGGTGTAGCGAAGGAGCATCTTGAATTGCCAGGAGGAAGGAAAGCCGATAAGAAAGTGAAAGTGGTGAGTATTGCCAGTGGTAGTTCTGTCAACCTGAAATATACGAATGTCAGTAATCTGAATGGCTCAACCAGCACCCTGGGAGTAAATGATAGCCTTCGTAGTATTGATGCCGACCTTGATGGAGTCATTGTTGAGGGTATTACCAAAAATAGTATTTTGCTGAGTAATGGCCAAGAGAAATTCATTGGAGACGAATTTTATCCAGACCAATATAGTGTTTCATACCTTGAAGGCATGATAGAATTGGCGCTCCTGCGTCATTTTGAGACAGAACGACAGAACTTCTGTCGAGAAGGACTACCTATCAAAACTTTGACACTATTCTTTATTGACAACATAGAGAGTTTTCGTGGTCCCTCTGGAAAAAATGACGGATGGCTTAGACTAAAATTCCTTGAGATACTAAAGAAGAAAGTCCATCAAGAACTGAAGAAATCGAACACTAAGGAGTATGAAGATTACCTGAAAGCGACATTAGAATGTCTGGAAAGTACCTGTGCAGGCTATTTCTCTCAAGACAACAATGATACAGACGAGAATATTGCAAATGAAGTAAAGGCTATTCTTCATGGTAAGAAAGATTTGCTGAGTTTCAAGGATAAAGATGGTAATCCAAACGTTCTCCGTTTTCTCTTTTCGAAGTGGACGCTGAAAGAAGGATGGGATAATCCGAATGTATTTACCATCTGCAAACTACGTTCAAGTGGTTCGGAGATAAGCAAGTTACAAGAAGTGGGACGTGGTCTTCGTCTGCCTGTTGACAGTGCTGGTAACAGAATCAGTGACAGCGCATTCATGTTGAATTACATTGTTGACTTTACAGAAAGAGATTTTGCAGACAAACTGGTTAAGGAAATAAATGGAGAATTAGAATCTGATAAGAAGCGAGCATTGGAGATTACATACGAGGACATTGTGTCAGTCGCCCAAAAACGTGGTCTGGATGAAACGACATTCTTCATAGAATTACTACAGAAAGGGTATGTAAACATCAACAAGCAAATTGTGACAGATAAATTTGATGATTTGTTGAAAGATTATCCAGAGTTTAATGCTTCAGGAAATGGTGTGAATACAAATCGCATCATCAATCGTAATAGTGCCCGAACTGATACCATACATATCAGGAAAGCCAAGTTTGAAGAACTCAGAGAATTATGGCAGCAACTGAACCGTAAGTACATTCTTTATTTCGACAAGGAGATAGACCACAAACTGGAAACGGATTTGCCAGACATCATAGAGAAAAAACATGTGTTTTCTCATCAAGTAGTGGAATCAAGAAGAGAAGAATTGGGCATAGAAGACGGTATCGCTTATCTGAAAGAAGATAGTCATGTAGCACTGACTTTGCATGGTCGTCATTATGCATACAACGAATTCCTTGCACGCTCATCAAGGTACACCAACATACCAATACAAATTCTGCATCAAGGTATATGTCAGGCTGTGGCTAATGGCTGTCAGATTACAGACGAGGTGTTTAATGAAGACTCTTTAACAAGGCTTATTGCTGCGATTGACGACTGGAAGTGTAATGAACTATTAAGTTTCGTGCGCTACAAGCAGGCCAACTACAAGGCTAAGGAAACAAAACTGACTAATGCCGATGGCAGTGTTAAGAAGGAAGTTGTTCAAGCATACATCGGCAGGAAAATGGTACCAGGTACAACGCCAGACAGATATCTTTATGATGCCTATGCCCATGATTCCGACTTGGAATTAGAAAATATAAGGACGCAAATAAGCGAGGTTGTAGTATATGGTAAGATACCTTCTCATAGCATCTGCATTCCGACAGTTGCATCTTCTAACTATAGTCCAGATTTTATGTACGTAGTGAAAAAGACGGATGGTTCCAAGGAATTGAATATTGTCATTGAAACAAAGGCATACGATAAAGAATCTCATATAACTCCTGATGAAGACACTAAAATATCTTGTGCTGAGGAGTTCTTTAAAACTATGACAGCAAATGGATACACAGTACATTTCCTGAAACAAATTAATAGTACGGGCGTAAAAACTATTATAGATAGTTTGATGGAGGAATAAAGTGCAAATTCTTACAAACATAGGTGTAGAGAGTCCTCATATAATGTCTGAGCGAGTATTGTGGAAGGTTCTTATGGTCATTTCGAAATAATAGATGTAACTTTCAAGCGAAATATGGTTGAAAGATGTCGGATGTATAAGGTCTGATGGCTGATGTGAAATAATATTTGTGACTTTACTGTAAACGAAATAAAGAATATGGGCAAGACTATAACAACATCTTTGATAGACGGAGATCCGAAAGGGACTCAGTATGTATTCATCAGCATAGAGTGCACTCTTGAAACTACCAAGTATTTCAATCCAAATAACAAGATGCATGATAAGTACTTTGTATTTTAGTATCAGTATGGATAGATTGCATATTTATTTATATTCTTCAAAAAAGAATTTGGATTATACATTCATTTCTTCAAATAAAGAAATGTTGCATGAGATTCAAAAAGTACTCATGTGTAATTGTTCATTCGATTTCTCTAATTCAAGTTGGGTAAGGATAATTAATAATGAACAAACATTGCTTCAACTAAAGACTTTAGAAGAGAAATATGAGAATCAACTGATGGCTATAAGAAAACTATATGGCTTTGCAAATAAATTAGTCAAAGGAGATGTTTTCTACTGCCTTTTTGCTGATAACTGTAGTATTGCGGAAAGGAAAACCGCCATAGAATGTCTTCAGATAAAGAATGATAATTGGAGAGTAATCCATAACCATGTGTATGGGTTTCAAAAACAATTAGATTATCTCTTTGAATATCATTCATACGGCTTTGATGGGTTGAAAATATATGTTGGTGATAGAAATCATCCTGTTTGTCGTTTTTGTGATGAGACAGAAAAGAAGAACTTTAGTAATAAAGCCCATGCCATAGGTGAGTCTTTGGGTAATAAAACATTGTTTTGTTATGAAGAATGTAACAAGTGCAATCATACATTGAATAAAATAGAAGACAATTTCCTTCGTCTTATGGATATTCGCAGGGCAATGTACCACATAAACAGGAAAGACACTACAACCGCTCCCACAATATATGGAAGTAATTTTGCTATTTTACCAAGCGAAAAAGGTTCCGCTGAATTGTATATTATGCAAGAAACAATAGATTCCAGTGTTGACATAAACAAACCTTTTACTATACAACTGAAACAGCATTCTGTCCTTTCCGATGAAAAGATATACAAGGCTTTAGCAAAGATGGTAATTGATCTTATTCCTTCAAATCAGATCCATCATTTTAAGAATACAATCGAATGGATTAAGTCTGATTGCTTTTTCGTAGATAGCTTGCCTAATATTTGGTTTTGTCATAATATAGGTAAGATGCATAGGCAACCTTATCTTGATATTTTTATAAACAGTAAACAACAAATACCTGATACTCCCTATTGTACAGCAGCTCTATATATTTATGATATAGCGTACATCTTTGTTATGCCTCTTGTTGATGTGGATAGTGGAATGTATAAGTACAATGATAGTTTAAAAAATCATTGGCAACGCATGTTTTCGTATATAGAATTGCCTCATAAAGAGTTACAAGACTTTTCAGAAGACAGGCCATGCTATCCCTGGGCATTCTGGAACATCAATCCATCGAATCCACATATACATATCCTTACTCAAGATCACAAAGTCTTTGACGGTTGTCATAGAAAGAAAAGGAATAAAGAAGAAGTTCGCTTTTCTAAATTCTCTTATAATGGAATCTCTATAATTAATCATAACTGTAACTACAGGTGTCATTATAATAAAATTGTGACAGATGAAGACTTATGTGACATAACACAACATCTTACTTCACCCATATGGTGGCTTTTGCCAGATGATAATTCTGTGGAATTTCATTTTTCAGTTGACGCTAACGATACAACAGACAGCATTCCTTTCTTTTCTTATGTGATTAATGTAAAATTCAAATTTGCTGACTTTGATAAATATATCGAATTACAATATAACAAAGATGGTCTAAACTCTGTTGCAATAGACTGGCATCTTAGGGATTTTCTCTTTAATATAGCAATGTCTGTTTGCGATTATTATACGGAACCATTAAGAAAAGGAACTCCTTTTGAAAACTGTAAGATGTCAATGCTAATTGATGATAGAAGAATTATTGAATCAACTGAATATTTTATTCCACAAACAGTAGGTGGAGCTTCTTTCGTAAAAATGCCAGACAAAGTTATTCATCCTGTGTGTTTTGAAGAGAATTAGGAAAAGTATAGCTGATAGTTCTTTATGGTCATTTCAAAACGACTGATTATTATTGTAAATAAATAGCAAGACAAAACGACATATTTGATAGACGGAGATCCAAAAGGGACTCGTTATGTGTTTATTAGCAATAAGATTTGTCAGATGTATAGTATATAATTATGGAAAGTAATATTATAATAGAAAAGTTGGGACGGCTAGGTGCAGAGGCTTTGAGCCAAGAGGAAAAGACTGCCTTAAAAAATATGGCTACTTCTGTTTCTATTCATAATTTTTTATCTAAAATACCAATTGAAGACATTGAATTACGCAGAGAGAATGCCCGTTCTTTTAATTTCAAAAGGATGAATGATGAAGAATTGTTTAATGCAATAATGAATGCAATATCTTTTAATGTAGATGGTATTCGCCAAAGTGTACTCATGCAAAGAGGTCTTACGTATCCCCCAAAAACAAGATTATATAGAATCAGATCTCTTGACACAAAGGATTCTTTTGTCCCTCTAAAGGCAATGTCAAAAGAACAGGATGCTTGGAATGCTCCTGAAGATTTATGTAGGGTTGGTAGGATAAATAAGGAAGGTGAGTCTTTATTATATACATCTCCCAGTCCGAATGTATGCGTGGAAGAGATGAATATTGAAAATGGAGAAAGGTTTTGCTTAATAGTTTATGAGTCTATTAAAAGTATAAAAGCAACATTAATAGGAATATGGGAAGATAATCCAGATTTGTCAAAAGAAGATAATCTAAAAATGCGGATGATAACAAACATTTTAGGAGATCTGTTTACAAAAGAAGTGGGAAAAGGTACAGAACACCTGTATCGCGTTTCTGAGAGAATTGCAAAAGATTATTTTGATTTACCTCGTGATACGCAAGACGCTTGGTGCTATCCGTCAATTGCCGCAAAACTTGGATATAATCTTTGTTTCAGACCAGACGTTGCAAAAGAACTCCTAAAGCTTATTGGTGTACAAGTCTGTACTGTAAAGCGGGTCGAGGATAATTATTTTTATTCTTGTCAAGTTGTTGCAAAGTGGAATGAAAATACTAATTCTTTTGATTATTTCCCTGTTAACTCTCCCCAGTGTAAACAGATGTTTCCTGAGATACAAGTAAGTATATAAGGGGAATCTTGAGGTTTTTGATCATTTCAAAATAATTAATTTCTTTGCAAACGAAATATGAAAGAAAAAGATTTATTCAACAAGACTATATTCTATGTGAGATTCCCAAAAATCCAAACAGTGTCTGGACAATTGACATGCTCACAATGAGTCAGACTCTGTGAGAAGGAATGAAACAATGAACATGGACGAGATGACGATAATGGTATAATATGGCATATACGTACAAATATCCGAGGGCGGCAGTGACGGCCGATTGCGTGGTGATAACAAAAGAGGAGTCGCCACAAGTGCTTCTTATACAACGGGGCGCAGAACCCTTTAAGGACTGCTGGGCTCTTCCTGGCGGGTTCATGAACATGGACGAAACGACAGAGCAGTGCGCTGTGCGGGAACTGGAGGAGGAGACCGGACTAAGGGTCGAAGCAGTGCAACAGATTGGAGCTTACTCAAAGGTGGATCGTGACCCTCGTGGACGAACCATCACGGTGGCCTACCTTGCAAGGGTAAATACTACGATGGAAGTTACAGGACAGGATGATGCAGCAAAGGCCCAGTGGTTTCCTATTGCTGCCCTACCCCCATTGGCTTTCGACCACGCAGATATCCTGCGAGATGCAATAAAAAAAATGTGCCAAGTGATAACACCTGGCACATAAGGAATGTAAACATGTAAACTATTGTATTGCTTCGAGAAGCTGTGCGCAGATACTCTTCATACCGTTGATGGAGGGATGACCATTCTGCTTCTCGATATCGTGTAGTTCAATGAGCTGCACGTTGTAGTGTTTGCAGACCTCACGCATCGATTCGTTAATCGGCTCCCTAAGCTCAGAGTTCAGAAGTGAATAGATAGTGGCTTGGGGATAGCGTTTCTTCAGCATGTCGAACAAACATGCGAGTGCCGGACGGAAGTTCTTACAGTCATCCTTGGTCCAATCAGCATACTGATACTCGCCTACGGGCGAGTTGGCCCATGCGTCGTTGGTACCGCCAAACACGAAAATAATATCAGGGTTGCCCAAACTATCTACACGTGAAATAAAGTTGTTGCGAGAAGAGTCCATACGACCGTAGCCTGTACCGCAGATAGTGGTGCCACCCCATGAGTCGTTCTTCTCCAGCTGGTAGCCTTTAGCCTTGATGTAAAGACTCCACCATGTCTGCTCCACCTCTACGACATCGTTTCTGTCGTTTGGATAGAACGGAGCGTAATGAGAGGGTCCTACGCCCTTGAAGGTTGAATACGAGTCGCCCAGGATGGACACTTTCTTTGTCTGTGCTGATGCTGCTACTGTTACAAGAGCCATCAGCGTAAGGATAATGATTTTCTTCATGGTTGAACAATAAATAATTGATGGTGCAAATATACGAAAAAGTTTTTATAACCATTCAAAATTTGTCAAAAACCCCTACTTATTAACGCTATTTTAGCTGTTTACCATCTAAGAAAGCGTTTCCTACGGTCATTCCAAGCTGGATGTAGGTATGATGAACAGGATCGAAGGTAATCAGTTCCATTTGGGCCACATCGGGTTTACCGTCCTCTGCCAGATATTTCTCGTCGCACAATATGTTCACGATTTCCGCTACGAGGTAATAGCCAGTCTCACTCTCATCAATCTTTTGTTTTACACGGCATTCAAGCGTCATAGGGAACTCCTTGAATACTGGCGCATTCACATGGGGAGCCTTCTCGATAGTCCATCCCGTTTTCTGCATCTTGTCAGGGGTGTTCCTGCCACTGGCGATGCCCACATAGTCAGATGCTACTAAAGTGTCAGTTGTTGCGAAAGTAACTGTGAACTCAGGATTAACGGCAAGGTTGTCCGTAGTCTGATGTGAACCAAGTGAGATCATAATCTCATGCATATCCCACTGACCTCCCCAAGCAGCGTTCATTGCATTGGGCTTTCCATCTTTATCGTAAGTGCCGATAATCAGCACTGGTTGTGGCAGTAGCCACGCTGTTGACTTAAAACTCTTCATATTGTTTTTGATATTATAAAATAGACGATTAGCGCGAGTTGAACAATAATGATAGCAGGTACGCCATACTTGAACTGGTACCCTCCCACGATATTATCAATATCGCGGTTCCCTCCCTTATGTTGGGTCTTATGATTCCAGACCATCATTCCTAACCAAGCTCCAATGCTTCCACCAAGTACAGCCAAGCCCAATAATACAGTCTCTCTTATACGCCACTTGGACTTCTTTGCTTTCCACTTGTCGATACCGTACACGAAGAAAGTGGCCATGTTGATGGCAGCGAGGTAGATAAGAACTACATGTAGATGTTTCAGTGGTATCATCTGTTCGCTATATTGGAATTTATTGGTCAAGCGGATAGGGGAAAGAATAATGTTCAATACCAAAAGCGCGAAATTCACCATTGATAAAAGATACTTTCCAAGGATGGTAAGCCTTCAACAGCCGAGTCATTTCTTCGGCAAGTTGCTGATTGTCGCCGGGCTTGAGGACCTTAACTTCACAATCTACAAGATTGCCGTGCATATCAACTCGTGCTTGTCGGATATTGAATATGATGCGTTTGACATTGGCGAGTTCGGGATACTTTTCTGTTTTCAAAGGAAATAACTTCCGTATGTCTGTATTGCTCTTGACTTTATCGAATGCGAAACCGTCAACAACATAGTTGTGATAATCTTGTTTTCCAATGACCTTTCCCTCACGGATTATAAAGATTTGCTCATGTTCATAGTTTCGTTCAAAGCCCATGTGCTGATAGTAAATCATTTTCCCCGTAGCCACACGAATGTCGTCCGTCAGCCAACTGGCCACAATACGCTCTCCTTCGACAAAATTCTTGAATACACGAAGCAATGTGTCGTTTGGAATGCGCTCACCTATAATTTTGCGACTATTTGTATCAT
>OMXE01000037.1 GCA_900314935.1 uncultured Prevotella sp. | reverse complement strand
GACTTTCGCAGAGCCGTGTGTATGAGAACCTTTCTTTCCGTGCCTTGGTGATTGCCTATCTGAAAGCATGTGTGCTGTATGTGGCTCACGACTATACCTGGGACAAGACCATGGAGGATTTCGTCAGATGGTCGCTGCAGTATGACTTGTGGTGCAAGATGCAGTTTTTCGGTAGTGAAATAGAGCGTTGTGTCAATTCCCAGACAGCTATTGGTAAGAGTCGCCCTCGAAACCTGCTGGAACTGCTGCCCAACTTTTTCACGTTTGAAGATGCTGTTCGTGTTCGTCGCGAACAAGGCTTTGCCCCCAAAGGCACTCAGGATATGATTCGTGCATGGCGCAACCGGGGCTACATAGAAGGAGAAAAGAAATTTTGTGATACGCTGGAACCGCCCGTCTTGGAGAAGAAGACGTCGTTGAGAAGAGAGGTTATTCTGCGTTCAAAGAAGAAGGCACAGGCGCTCAAGCCCTTTGCCATTCCTGAGGGAAGGTATGCGGTGGTGATTTCTTTTTCGCCTACAAAGAAAAGGTGGCTGCCCATCCTGTTGGGTGTTCCGATGTTCCAGGGAATCAGGATTCATGCAGGTAACACGGCCAAGGATACGTTGGGGTGTATTCTTCCTGGTGACAACCGGAGAAAAGGTATGGTGTTGGATTCTCGTATATGGGAGGGACGGTTGATAAAGAAGATCATGGAAGCCCAGGAAAAGGGTGAATCAATCTGGATAACCATTGAATGATCTGTACCTTTGCATCGCGAATCTAGATTTCGCTATGTTCAATTCATTAGTATAATAGTAAATAAAGGTTTTTAATTTATCCGCCATGCGTAGAGATACGCGTGGCGGTTTATATTACATACGCCTACCCCTAGCCGCAAATTCGTGTGATCTGTGTTCGTTTGTTTCTCTACAAATTCCTCTAATTCGTCTAATCCGTAGAGAAGAAAAACTTGCCTTTAACTCATTTTTCCGCCCTTCCTCCCCGTTATCTCAAAAAATATTGCTATATTTGCAAATCAAACCTAAACATTATCGGAATATGGCAAAAGTATATCAGTTTATGGCAGACGGCTTCGAGGAAATCGAGGCGCTGATACCGGTAGATGTGCTGCGTCGCGGCGGAGTGGATATTCAAACCGTGAGCATCACCGACAGTAATATTGTTGAATCGGCACACGGCGTGCAAATGGTTACCGACCTGATTTTCGAGGAGGCTGACCTGAGTGATGCAGACTTACTGATGCTGCCGGGTGGAATGCCTGGGGCATCGAACCTGAATGAGCACGAAGGACTGAAGAAGGCCTTGGTGGCTCAGGCTGAGGCAGGGAAGATGGTTTCGGCCATCTGCGCCGCACCTATGGTTCTGGGCGGACTTGGGATTCTCCGCGGAAAGCGTGCCACCTGCTACCCCGGTTTCGAAGAGAAACTGGAGGGTGCTACCTATACAGGCGACCTCTGGACCATCGACGGGAACATCATCACCGGTGAAGGACCTGCTGCTGCCTTCCCATACGCCTACTCCCTGCTGGCGCTCTTGGTGAGCGAGGAGAAAGCTACCGAGGTGGCCGAAGGTATGCGGTATATCCACCTGATGGAGGCGCGAATGTTATAAGGAAGCTATCGCTATGGACTATATCATCATTCTGGCCGGAGGGAAGGGATTACGTATGGGGACTGATATCCCCAAGCAGTTCCTGCCCATTGGAGGTTTGCCCGTGCTGATGCACACCGTGAAGCGGTTCCGTGAGTATAGCAAGGAGCTGAACATCATCCTTGTGCTCCCCAAACAGCAACAGGAATACTGGCAGGCGCTGTGCGATGAATACCAGTTCATGGAAAACTGTATCATTGCTGATGGCGGCGAGACGCGCTTCCACTCCATCAAGAACGGCTTGAAGCTGATTCCTGATGATGCACAAGGACTGGTGGGTGTGCACGATGGGGTACGACCGTTCCCGTCGGTGGAGGTGATACGCAACTGTTACGAGACAGCCCGCAAAACGGGTTCCGCCATTCCCGTCATCCCTGTGGTAGAAACGATACGACACCTGGAAGGGCAAGTGACAAGTTATGTCACTTCGTTCCATGACTTTTGTCACGACTCGGCCAAACGTGCAAGCACGATGGCCCTCGCTGCTCCAAAAGTTCAAAGTTCTACTGTGCCGCGGGATGAGTATCGTTTGGTGCAGACGCCGCAGGTGTTTGATATCCAACTGCATAAGAAAGCGTATGCGCAGGACTACCGTGATTCCTTCACCGATGATGCTTCGGTGGTGGAGAGCATGGGCTGTGCGGTGACGCTGGTGGAGGGGAACCGTGAGAACATCAAGATTACTACACCGTTCGATTGTGTCGTGGCTGAAGCGATTCTTTCCTCCTTCGTCCTTCCTCCTTCCTCCTAAAAAATGTACACCATCCTCGAACAAGACATTCAGTATGTGCCAGGGGTCGGTCCGAAGAGAAAGGAGATCCTGAGCAAGGAACTGGGCATCAAGACATTTGGTGACCTGTTGGAGTATTATCCTTATAAATATGTTGACCGCAGTAGGGTGTTCCGTATCAATGAGCTCACCAGCGAGATGCCTTTCGTACAGGTGAAAGGGGAGATTCTGAGCTTCGAGGAGTTTGATATGGGACCGCGGAAGAAACGTATTGTGGCACACATGACCGATGGGACGGGGATTGTTGACTTGGTGTGGTTCATGCACGCCAAGCAGATTACGAAGAACTATCAGGTGAACACCGAGTATATCGTGTTCGGCAAGCCTACCATCTATAACGGGCGCTACCAGTTTGCTCATCCCGAGGTGGAGAAGGCGAGCGAGGTGCAGCTCACAGAGATGGGAATGCAGCCTTATTACTCTACCACGGAGCGCATGAAGAAGGCGGGCATCACCTCACGGACCATCGAGAAGATCATGAAGAGTATGCTGGAAAAGCTTACCGACCCGCTGCCTGAGACTTTGCCGCCGTTTATTGCCAACCGTCTGCGACTGGTTTCGCGCGATACGGCCTTCCGACATATCCACTATCCCAAGACAGCCGAAGAGCTGAGACATGCGCGTGTACGACTGAAGTTCGAGGAGCTGTTCTACGTGCAGCTGAACATTGTGCGCTACGCCAGCGACCACCGAAGGAAATACCACGGATATGTGTTCGAGCATGTGGGCAGCATCTTCAACGAGTTCTACCAACGGCACCTGCCCTTCCCGCTGACAAATGCACAGAAAAGGGTGATACGGGAGATTCGCACGGATATGGGAAGCGGACGACAGATGAACCGACTGCTGCAAGGGGATGTGGGATCGGGGAAGACACTGGTGGCGCTGATGTCGATGCTCATTGCCCTTGACAATAACTACCAGGCTTGCATCATGGCTCCTACGGAGATTCTGGCCGAGCAGCACCTGGCCACCATCCGTGCGTTCTTAGGTGATATGCCTGTACGGGTGGAACTGCTCACGGGTATTGTCAAGGGAAAGAAACGAAAGGAGGTTCTGCAGGGTATTGCCGACGGCAGCGTGCAGATTCTCGTGGGTACGCATGCGGTGATAGAGGATACGGTGCAGTTCCTTCACTTAGGGTTCGTGGTGGTGGATGAGCAGCACCGCTTCGGTGTGGCGCAACGGGCCAAGCTGTGGAGCAAGAGTGTGAACCCGCCGCATGTACTGGTGATGACGGCCACGCCTATTCCCCGTACGCTGGCCATGACCATCTATGGCGACCTCGACGTGAGTGTGATTGATGAGCTGCCGCCTGGCAGGAAGCCTGTGGTAACACTCCATAAATACGACAATCAGACAACCAGTCTGTACCAGGGCATCCGCCAACAGATCAACCAGGGACGACAGGTGTATATCGTGTTCCCGCTGATCAAGGAGAGTGAGAACATCGACCTGAAGAACCTCGAGGAGGGGTTCGAGACGCTGCTGCAGGTGTTCCCCGAATTCCAACTCAGTAAGGTGCACGGTAAGATGAAACCTGCCGACAAGGAAGAGGAGATGCAGCGCTTTGTGCGTGGGGAGACACAGATTCTTGTGGCCACCACGGTGATTGAGGTGGGTGTGAATGTGCCCAACGCTTCGGTGATGGTGATCCTGGACGCCCAGCGTTTCGGCTTGTCACAGCTACACCAGCTACGCGGCAGGGTGGGAAGAGGTGCCGACCAGTCGTATTGCATCCTCGTAACCAGTCATCAGCTCAGTAAGGAGACGGCCAAACGTATCGATATCATGTGCGACACGAACGACGGGTTCCAGATTGCCGAGGCCGACCTGAAGCTGAGAGGACCGGGCGACTTGGAGGGAACGCAGCAGAGTGGCATGGCGTTCGACTTGAAGATTGCTGATATTGCACGCGACGGTCAGCTCGTGCAGTTAGCACGTGATGAGGCACAGAAGATTATTGATGATGATCCCGATTGCAAGAAAACAGAAAACGAGATGCTGTGGAACCGACTGGCCGAACTGCGGAAAACGAACGTAAACTGGTCGGCCATCTCATAAAACCATGAAATGCATGATGATACGCAAAATCGTTAATTATTGGATGTGAACGTGCACAAAACACATGAAATGTGCATATAAATAGTTAAATAGGGCACAAAAACTGTTAATATCACACTCATATCCAATTATTTTTCCTATCTTTGCAACGATTTTTGGTAAAACCGATGGTTGTTTATCTTTTATCGGCTTTCCGCTGAACACTATTAACTGCCTACTTTTCAGGCGAAAAAATTGATTATGCATTTACAAAAAAGAATAAGAACATTTGCAATGACTGTCGTATTGGCTCTGGCCGCAACACCAGTAATGGGACAAGACCTGCTGGCTCGCCAGGCACCGATCGACCGGAAAATGAAAGCAGTAGATACAGTAGCCCTCCGCAACATCTTACAGCGTGAACAGGCTCAATCGTTATCATCACAACTTTATTCAGAATGGAGCAATAAGTATGCACACCGTGCTACTGAATTGCCTGATTCCTTCAGGATCGACCTCCGTGGCTACCATATGCCTACACCCAGCAGGGTTGTAACCAGTAACTACGGTCGCCGTTGGGGACGTATGCACAAGGGTATTGACGTGAAGGTTTATATCGGTGATACCATCCGTGCTGCCTTCGATGGAAAGATCCGTGTGGCCAACTACGAGGCTGCCGGCTACGGTAACTATGTGGTGATTCGCCACCATAATGGCTTGGAGACCATCTATGGACATATGTCCAAGCGACTGGTGAACGAAAACCAGAACGTGAAGGCTGGTGATCCTATTGGTCTGGGTGGTAATACAGGACGAAGCACGGGTTCTCACCTGCATTTCGAGACTCGTCTGTGCGGCGTGGCCCTTGATCCTGCCCTGATGTTCGACTTCAAGAACCAGGATGTGACAGGCGACTACTATATGTTCCGCAACAGTAATGCCAGGAAGCAGACCATCGCCAAGAATGTGCAGCCGAAGACTGAGGTACAGAATGTTCCCGTTATTGGCGAGCCCAACGACCAGACATCAGCTAAGCCTGCTACCAGCGTGAACAGGGTTGCTGCTGCACCCAAGACCGCCGCTGCGCCGAAGACTACTGCTACCCACAAGGTGCAGAAGGGAGAGACGCTCTACTCTATTGCCAAGAGCCGCGGACTCACTGTTGACCAGCTGCGCAAGATCAACCGACTGGGTAAGAACTCCAACATCAAGGTGGGACAGGTGCTGAAATTCTCTTAAGAAAAAGGTGATACTTTATATATGAGAAAAGAAGGGATTCGCTACGGCGAGTCCCTTTTTCATTTGATGAGTTGTCTGAAGACAAACCAGACGTGCATGATCACCGTGGTGAACAGACCGTAGTGGCGGCGCATCACGTCGAACCGCTCCTTCAACGAATCCCGGTGATGAATGGTGGTCTGCCCTTCTTCCTGGTAGTCGGCCAATATAGCCTGCGTGTTCACCAGCGGAAGCTGACGTTTCTGCGCCTCTTTCATCACCCTGATACACCAGTCAACATCGGCTGAATAACGGTAACGCGGGTCGTAGGGAAGATTCTTCGCGATATCGGTCAGGGCGTAGAAAGCCTGATGACATACGAGCATTCCCTGACGGAACGACTTCCACGAGAGTTTCTTGGGAGGACGCAGTCGGCGCAGGTGAAGGAAGTTTCCTTGCTCATCGGTAATGGCCGTGTCGCCGTAGAGAACGCCTGGTAGTTGATAGTTGACAGTTGATAGTTGATAGTTCTTGCTCTGGCAAGCGTCCCTGCGGGCCGAGCGGACAGTTGATAGTTGACAGTTGACAATTGTTTCGAGGGTGTCGGCGGCATGGAGCGTATCACCGGCATTCAGGAACACCAGATAGTCGCCTGTTGCCAACCGCAGACCCTTATTCATGGCGTCATAGAGGCCTTTATCAGGCTCTGACAGGATCACCACCTCGTACGGACATTGTGCCTTGTAGGTCTCAGCCATACTGATAGTTTCATCCTTCGAGGCCCCATCAATGATCAGGTGCTCTATCTGCTGCCACGACTGTGCTTTCACGCTGTCGAGGGTGCGCTTCAGGACACTGTCGGCGTTATAGGTAACGGTGATAATGGATATCTTCATGATGATCTTTCTTTAATTCTGGGGAAGAACCAACGACTCATATAGGTCCATATATCGCTTGGCGACACTCTGCTGCGAATAGTTACGAGCCACCTTCAGCAGACAGGCCTTCTTCACTTCTTCACGGTCGGCTTCATCCAGTGCCCAACGTATTCCTTTGGCCAAATCGGCAGCATCCTTGTAGTTGGCTACATACCCGTTCTGACAATGGTCTATCTCCTCTGGGATTCCTCCAACACGGAAACCTACGCTGGGAATACCACAAGCCATTGCCTCCATGATGGTATTGGGAAGATTCTCTGAGAGGGAGGGCAGCACAAACACATCGGCAGCGTTATACACCTTCACCACCTGATGCTCATCGTTGATATAACCCAGGGCATGGGTGGGGAACGGCAGCTTACCGGTCAGTTCCTCCGCATGACCGCCCAAGATGGCCACAGAAGTGTTTTGTACCATGTCGGGATACTGCTGAGCAAGAAGATGACAGGCTTCTATCAGGTACTGCATACCCTTGTAGGGGTTCGTGGCCCTTTGCGACACGAACAAGATGATACGACCTTCCTGCGGAAGACCTAATGCCTGACGGGCTTTCAGACGGTCGGACGGACAATAGATGCGGGTGTCGATGGGGTTGGGAATACTCGTGACCGACTGTCCTTGCAGCAGACCGCTCTTCTGGGCTTCGCCGGCCAGCCACTTACTGCAAGCGACAAACGAGATATGCTGTCCTTCGAGCATTTTCTTTTTCTTACGCCAGACACGGGCGGAGAGGTCGTTCTTGGAACCTCCTCCCGGTAGGAGTCGGCAACGAGCGCACTGCCCTTCAAACTGTCTGCAGTCGAGGGTGAGATGACAGATGGCTGTGGCCGGCCATATATCATGCATGGTCCACACCACGGGTTTCCCGCTTTCAAGGATTCTGCGGATACCCTTCAATGACAACATACCTTGATTGATCCAATGCAGATGGATGATATCAGCCTCCTGAAACTCACGGGTCTTGGTGATATCTGCACCTGTATTGGCTATGTCGACATCAAACAAATGCTTTCTGCGGAAGTGGAGACGCCAGAACACACACCAGCGTTCCCAAAGGAAAGACCACCTGAGGCGCCACTGTTGCGACAAGGCCGCCACGCTGATCTGGTCGGTCTCCTTGTCACGTACCAGCATCATGGCCTTCGCACCATTGTTCTTCAGTGCCTCCATCAGACGGTTGGCAGCCAGTGCGGCTCCTCCGGTCTTCTCACTCGTATTCACAATCAGTACTCTCATAATGCAAAGTTACGAATAAGCGAGTGAAAAACCAAAATAATTTTGGTTTTTCCGAGCGTGAGTAAGTTCGGCGAAGCCAAAGTTACGAAAAATTATTTATTCCGCGGAATAAAACACATAGAAAAAAATACGTTACAACTCACCACGAGCTGCAACGTATCAACTATGTTTAACTAAAAATCCTTTTTGTCATCCATTTCAACAATCATGAAAACTTACCTTAATCTAATAACTAAAAACCTAAATCTATTACTACTAACCTAAACAATCTATTAACCTTTTGACGATGCAAAGGTACAACGATTTTGCAAATCCGCAATGGATTCTACTTATATTTTGGCAAAAAATAACGTTTTTCTTGATACAAATCAAGTATTGTGTGCGATAACACCTGCAAAATGATAAGAAAAACGCCGTATTTAGTCCTCTTTGGTAATCAGTACGGTGGCATAGGCACTCATTCCTTCTTCACGACCGGTAAAGCCTAACTTTTCGGTGGTGGTAGCCTTGATGGAGATATTGTCCTCGTCAGTACCGATGATCTCGGCCAGGCACTTTTTCATGGCCGGCACATGAGGATTGATCTTCGGTCGTTCGGCACATACGGTAGCGTCGAGGTTCCCGAACACATAGCCTTTACTCTTGATCAGCTCCATGGTCTTCTGCAGGATCACCTTACTGTCCATGTCCAGCGTTTCATCCGAAGTGTCGGGGAAGTGGTAGCCTATATCGCGCATATTGGCAGCTCCCAACAGCGCATCGCAGATAGCATGAATCAGCACATCCGCATCACTGTGTCCCAGCAGTCCTAACGAATGCTCTATCTTAATGCCGCCTAACCACAGATCACGACCTTCCACCAAACGGTGGACGTCAAAGCCCATTCCAACTCTCACCTTCATAATTGTCAATTTATCTAAAAAGGTCCTTGATACCATCCATATCGAATGCCAATGTAAAGCGGAGGGTCTGATCAAGCGGATTACTCTTGGCCGTGGCAATCACGTAGCCCACATCCAGTGAGAACACGTTCATGCGGAAACCAGCACCTAAGGTGAAGTACTTACGGTTACCTTTGTTCTCACTCTCATGGTGATAACCACCGCGCAGGGTGAACTGATCGTGGTACACATACTCAGCACCTACGCTCCAGCTGATCTCCTCCAGCTCTTCCTTGAAGCCGCCAGGGGCATCATTGAAGCTCTTGAAGATACCGCTGATGCTACTCACATTATAATAATGGTCCTCGGCATAGGCCTCACTGTAGTTTCCGTCCTCATCCTTCGGATAGGTAGGTACCAGCAGTTTGTTCGCATCGGCAGCAATGCTGAAACGGTTGTACTCATCCACAGGCACCATCAACGAAGCACCTAGTCGCATATTGGTAGGAATGAACTCACTATGGTCATCACCTCCGAAAGAGATCTTACTACCGATATTACTGACGTTCAAACCCAGTCCTAACTGACACTCACGCTGACCAATATTCACATAGTTATTATAGTAGCAAGCTATATCGGCTGCAAACGCACTACCAGGCGACACATCATCGGTATAGTCGTAGGTAAGGTCGGAATAGATCCACCTCACACCCGCAGCAATAGAGAACTTCTCACTTAGCATCAGCGAGTAGGCCACGTCGAGCGACATCTCGTACGGGTTGATGGTCATGGCATCATCGTCCATGCTGGTGAACACCTCACCCAGAGAGAAATAACGCAACGAACCACTCACCGCGCTGTAGTCGCCAATACGGTAGTAGCCAGCCAGATAGGCCAGGTCCATATCGTTCACCAGCTGACGGAGCCAGGGGGTGTAGTTCAGGGCCACACCCGCACGACTGATCGTGAAGGGATACTTAGCCGGGTTCCAGTACTGTGAGTTCACATCAGGATCGGTGGCAGCACCCACATCACCCATACCCGCTGCACGAGCATCGGGAGCAATGGTCTGTGAAGTCACAGAAGCATGTACCGGATTGAACATATCCTCCTTGTCCTGTGCCATCATGGTACTTGGCAGGAAGAGGAACACGAGAAGGAACAACAGCTTACCTGTCCTTCTGATCATCTGCTTATTGTTATTACATTCCATATTCTATTGTTACGTTTATTCATTGATAATCACCAGTTTCTTGGCTTTCGACACCTTACTGCTTCCATCGCATCCCAGCTGTACGCGGTACAGATAGACACCCGTCTGCAGTTTCCCGTTACCCGTGGTCAGGTCCCACTCAGTGGTAAAGGCCCCGTCGGTAGTCACACCCGTGTTCTCAATCTTCCACAGTCGGCGTCCGCTGATGTCGTAGATCTCTATCTCCACATCCACCGGACTGCCTATGCGGTCGTGGTTCACGATGAAGGTGGTACTTGTACGTGCTGGGTTCTGGGTGACATTCACGTCCAGACTGCCTGGTTTCAGTGAGCGCACTACGTTGAATGTGAGCTCGGTGGTGGTGGAGTTGTTCAGGATATCCCAGGCACGGAACTTCAGTTTGTGCTTACCTGTGCTCAGCGCGGGAATACTATAATAGGTGGTTCCTTGTGTATAGGAGCCGAAGTCGTAACGGAAATGATCGTTCAGGTTATAGGTTCTCGACATCTCACCGTCGATCACCAGTTCCAGGTCATGACCGATACCATTACCTGTGGTATTCAGTCCGTCCTTGTCGGTAATCTCTGCCACGAAATACGGAGTGGTATTCACGTCGCCCCCATCCACGAAGTCGGGAGAGTTCAGGTAACAGAACACCGACGGTCCGATGGAGTCGTTCGCAGCCAGTGCAGAGCCACCTACCAGGAAATGGTCGCTACATCCGTTTGCACTCTCCGAGAGATCTTCAGTCTGTGCATAGATATTGATCAGTCCGCTCTCTCCACTATAGTTAATGTCTTTGGGAATGGCGAACGAGAACGTGAATTCACCGTTGCTCACACTACTGCTACCGTTGAACAGCACCTTGGTACGGTCTTCATATTGGAAAGCCTTTGTAGCTCCGTCGATGGAAGTATCGTTCAGCTGACAGGTGATGGTTTCCTTCGCATCCCTCACCGTGGCATTTACGGTTCCCTTGAAGTTACTGTCCTTGATGCCATTCCGTTCAATATGACCTCTTACCGTAGCGATGGAACCAGCTTTCAGTTCGGGTAACGCTTCGGCATCATTGACCGACTGACCGTTGATATCATCGATCACTGCCTGTAGGGTAGGGATATTGAGGATCAGCGCAGGGTCGCCCAGCAGTGAATACTGTAATTTGTTTACCGTATGGTCATAACTGTATTTGGGATTACCATCCTTGTCGTAGCCTATCAACGTGCTCGACAGGATCCTGTTCTTTGCCAGTCGTTGTGCTTCACCAATGGAGTTGAACTTTCCGCTGCTGTTCCGTTCGAACAAAGCTTTCAGGTACTGCGTATTGATGAGCATATTATAGTTGGTATATACCGTTCTTGTAGTTCCGAAGAAGGCCACGGCTCCGCCT
Source organism: uncultured Prevotella sp. (assembly GCA_900314935.1). Lineage (GTDB taxonomy): Bacteria > Bacteroidota > Bacteroidia > Bacteroidales > Bacteroidaceae > Prevotella. Next base: position 6,313 of record OMXE01000037.1, on the reverse strand, counting down.
TTACTATTAAAGATAGCAGTCTCACCGATATTGTCTGTCTGACCATCAAAGGGCATGATATCACACGAAGCAGTAATCCATAGCGGCAGGTTGGTATTCACGAAATTCTCGAAGTCAGCCAATCCTAGTACACGTTCATGTGAAAGGCTCACCGCGCTGCCATGACCGCAGTAGTCCATAATCAGGGCTCCGTTGGCCTGCTGTTGTTTCACTAGTGCTGTCACATCAGGATAGGTGTTACCAGTAGAAGATGATGTGCGGTTATAAGCATCCCACATCACCCGTTTGACATAGATAGCGGGATTGCCTTCTGTAATCAGGTTGGCTGCAGAAATAGCATCGTTCATGTGAACATTACCATTTCCGTCATCACCCATCACCATCACAGTATTCTGCCAAGGTCCTGCATTCTTGTTCTCGACATAGCTAATAGTCTTGTCAACCATGATCTTGGCCTCAGCGACCGTACGTGCAGGGAAGCGCCCTACAGCCACATCTGCCCTGTCGCTTCTCTGAGGATTTCCTCCCTCCCCGTCGTCAAGGTAGCAGAAGTAATTCTCGTCAACGTAGCAGTTCACTTTGTTGAAAGAGTTCTCGCTCTCGTAACAAAGCAGGAAATCATCTGGCTGATAGTTCTTCCACGAGCGGGTATTCATACGATTATCCCAGGCACAGTCGCCAAAGAGCAGGAGGTAGCGTGGCATCTCACTGTCGTTCTCCGCCTTGTCGTACAGCATCTTCATATACCTTCTATAAGCGTTGGCATCAGGTGTGCCGCTGGAGAACTCATTAAACAATTCATCAGCAGGTACGATTCTGGTCTTCAAACCATCGTGCTTCTCATGGAAGTCCTTTAGTCGTTCTGCCTGTTGCAGGAATACTTGCGATGCGGGAATGATGATCACCATCTGATAACCTTGGTCGGCATGCAAATCTTGATTGGTGATGTTATACACATATTCGGGCTCGGCAAACTGATCTGTGCTGAGATTCTCCACGGGACGGTAAGTGCCTGTCATGGCTACGATATAGTCAGGACGGATAATATTCCCTCCCGTATTGGTAATCTTCACCGTGTTTACATCCTTGAAACTGTCAACATAGAAGCTGCCGCCAGCCATGGTACCCGTATCATAGCTGGAATCGTAGAGTGACAACGACATAGTGCCCATTGGTGATCCATTCATCTCCACAGACAGGGTTGTCGCTTTGTTGGTTGATACCGACACATACAGACACGCATCCTCATCCCAACCCTCACTGGGAGGTCCCGGAGCATTAAACGTGTAAGTCCTGGACTGCCCCTCCTCAAGAGGATCATCCTCAAAGAGATTCCTTCCGCCCTCGAACCAGGCATAGTTATCCACTTCGCGAATCACATGGTTATAGTCGCCTGACGGATAGAAGGAACCCACAAAGGCAGCACTGTCAACAGTCAGCGCCTCTGCATCATTTTCTGTCAGGAAATAGTAGCCGTAATCAGAGTAGGGATTACGGGTTCGTTGTGGATAATAAGTATTCCAAGATACGGGTCCCTGAGCATGGAACAGTCGTCGTCCATTCACGATACACGTAGGAACCTCCTTCAGATCATCCGTTTCCGTGAGATAACTACCTGTAAGTCGCTCCGGCTGCAAGGCGCCACCATAGCCATAGACCTTCACCTTGTTTAAATTAGAGAAGCCCGCCTTCTTGATGAGCGCATCGGTAAGCTGGTAGATACCTGATTCAGGAACACGGATCTTCGCCCATTTGCCAGTTGCCAACACGGAATGCTCAGCATAGCGCGATGCGGCTGTTGTGGCACGTGTCTCCACGTTTTGCGCATTCGCAGTAACATTTGCTTTTGCCTCGATGTTGAGCATGAAGCTCACCATCTTCATCCATTTCCCTTCGCGCACCACTACGGGTGAGAACATGATATGCATGACACCGCATTTCCTGTCAACCACCTGTTCCGTAACGATTACAGGTAGCTCGGGTGGCTCATGTTCGCACAATTCCTTGCAGCGTTTCGCATCTTCGTTGCTCATGGTGATGAACTCAGGATATTTGATGCTTACCGTGTAGGTGGAATCGCCGTAGTTCTTCCCCAAATCCATCGTATGTACGAATACGGGCAGCGTCTCCCCTATCCTCACCTCCTCGGCGGTAAGGTTAAAGAACAACTGCCGTTGTGCCTGCAAACACAGTGCACACAACAGCATAAGCGTACTTACTATCGATCTGAGTATTCTCAAGTCTATCAATTATTTCACGTTCATTTCCAGCACCTTCCGTTCTTCCAGCCATCCTTCCAGATGATCATTGATGCTGACGGGTCCTACTCCTGCAGGGGTTCCCGTATAAAGAATGTCGCCTGTCTTCAGTGTAAACCACCTGCTGATATAGCTGATCAGCTCATCCACCTTGTAGAGCATATCGCTGGTGCAGCCCTCCTGAACGGTCTTGCCGTTGATGTCCAGGTGGAAATGAATGGCCTGAATGTCGCGGAACTTCTCCACGGGCACCCACTCTCCGATGGCTGCTGCCCCGTCGAACCCTTTGCAGAGGTCCCAGGGCTGTCCTGCCTCACATAGCTTCCGCTGAAGGTCGCGTGCCGTAAAGTCTATTCCCACCGTCACCGCATCATAGTACCGATGGGCGAAACGTTGGGAAATACCCTTTCCTAAGCGACAAATACGTACTACCAGCTCCGTTTCGTAGTCAATCCTTCCCAGTTCCTCGGGCAGGAACAACGGCTTCTTGTCTTTCAGCAACGACGAGTCGGCCTTGGTGAAGATAACTGGAGCATCTGGTTTATATAACGCGCCATGCAGCTCTTTATTGTGTTGGAGGTAATTCATTCCTACGGCAAATATCTTCATATCTTGTACTATTTGTTTGTATCTCTACTTACGAAACTTATCTTCTATTATATATAATAATGTGCAAAGATAGCACAAACAAAGTGAAAAGCAAAGAAAAATGCTTTTTTCTTTGCTTTTCCAAGGTGTAGTCCACAGATAGTCATTCTTCTATTGCCAGTGCTTCAACATCGAAAGATGGGAGTCGTAGAGTCGGCGGCGTTCGATTTCCGACTGATTGTTGGGATTGGGCATATGACTGACGAGGAAGTCGAGCAAGGATTCTTTGTCCTTGTATGTGAAGCTGCCATCTGCGTAGCACCATTTGCAGTAGTCTTCGTTGAAACTTCCATCCTGCTCACGACTAATCATGGTGTCATCCGACAACGGCATTCCGCAACATTGGCAGTACAACGTCTGAGGTGATCCGAGCAGCGTATTGATGGATATACCAAACACTCTCGACAGGGTCTTCAACTGTTCAGTATCCGGTTGTGTCTCACCGTTTTCCCATCTGCTTACGGCCTGACGTGTTACATGAACTCGTTCCGCGAACTGCTCTTGCGTCAGATTGTTTTTCTCTCGAATGCTTCTGATTATTTCTTTTGTCTCCATATTATTATTACTTGATGATTTGACGGTGCAAAGATAGTGCAAAAAACAGTACGTGTCAAGAAACACGAAGTTGCTTATTCTTAATTCATGTTAAGCAAAGATGTCGCATACAGACAAAAAAACGGCACGGCGGATCCAATGCCGGTTTTTTTATTGGTTTATTGCGCAACATACACGGATTTCGCTGGAAACGCCTTTATATACGAGGGAAATGGGTGTTTTCAACATACACGCAACATACACCAACGTTCACTATAGCCCCTATAACATACACGCAACATACACTGCTAAGTAGGCTACTTGAGCATAGAAACTATGGCACTTTCTCATAGTAACTAGGCTGATTACCACCTCAAACTTGGCCACTTACTTATAGCAACCAGGCTTCTTACTCGACATTCCCACGTTGGGAACATTTTATTCCCACGTTGGGAACATTTTATTCCCATGTTGGGAACAATAACTCGTTTGTGAATCTCGCGTGTATGTTGCGTGTATGTTGAAGCCCGTATAGTGTATGTTTGTGTACCCTTAGTGTATGTTGAAACTGATAGAATTCCCTTTGTTTATCGGCATTTCCAGTATTTTTCGTGTATGTTGCGCCAGTTTTATGAATTCATAAAAGTCAGCGGCCAATGCTGCGGAACGCCGTTGTCGGATGACGCGATGATTAGCCTTTCTCCACGGCGGCGATTTTCAGTTCTCGCCCTAAGGACGACTAACAATTCATTGCTCGGATAAGACGGATAATCCAAAGAATAATCCGCAGAATCCGGTTCATCCACGGTCGAATAAAGTCATGCGGATCTGACAGATAAGGCGGAATTCTTTTTATTCAGAAAGACTTTAATAAGCTCAGAACATATAGGCAAGTTGGAACGTGAAGGTATGGTTTCGATAATTGTACGATGGTGAGGGCACGATATCGCGCATACCCCACTCATAGCCAATCGACATCTGATAGTGCTTTGCCAATTCAAAGCCTGTGCCAAAACCTAAGCCCCAATCAACACGATGATCACTGCCGACATAAGAGAAATAGTTTAAGGAGACGGAATGCAACTCCTTATGGTTTGTATCCATTGCAGTGTTCTTAATCTTTCCAAACAGTCCTATGTTCAGATATGGTCCGGCATTGATGAAGAACTTGGCATTCTGACCGCAGTTCCATTTATATCCCACATGTAGGGGAATGTTAAGATAGTACGGTGTGGCCTTGTCTTGTGCAGTGATTCCGGTTTGGGAGTTATACAGTTTCTCTGTCTTCCACGGAATAGAAGAGAGAGTAAGACCCGACTCTGCGTAAAGGCCATTAGCTACATCTAGCAATGCCAGTTCACCCTTTACTCCAACTCGGAAACCAACACCTGATTTCAGGTTGCTCGGAACATTGAGATTCAACCCAGCCACAGCACCAATCTTAAACTCCTGAGCTACAATAGGGAGTGCCATCAGCAATCCTGCACAGATAATGATAATTCTTCTTTTCATATTCTTCTTTTTTTAGACAACGCTTTTGAAACGAACGCCACGAATACGATGCAAATATAGATACTACCAATGAAAGTTCCAAATAATTCGCGAGAAAAAAGTTCACAAAAGTTCACATACTTATAATTTTATTTCGCCACGGCCATTTTCAGGCAAGCCTGAATGACTCATTTGGCTTATCGAAAAAGGGCACAAAAGAAGACTATCTTATCCAGTTCAATACGTCAGCCGCTGATGTTTCCTGCATCTGGATATAGGCAAACAGTTTCTTTCCCGCATCCTTAAGACTGGCGCCGAACAGATATACCACATTATCGATAATCAGGAACCTATCGTGATTGCGCTGACAGGCATGAATCGTAATAGGTGGGTATTGCTGATTGTGCCGCTGTACATCAAGTTGGAACTGCTGAGCAGTCTGTTTGGTGTAGATGGTTGCTGATACATTGGCACCCCGCTTACTCAGCATCGTCAAAGTTGTTTCATCAACGTAGTTGTCCACCAAAACAATAGACCGCTTAGCCTGTTTGATCATGCTGACAATTTGTGCATACGCATCGAATATCTGACCGTCGTAGAAGATGCCTTCAACGGGAGGTAAGGACGAACGGACAAAGAAGGCAACCTTTTCCTCTAATGCATTGATTCTTTTGTCGTGTGTGCCTAACTGATTTTGCACTTCTTTCAAATTATGATTGATGGAATAGCCTTGAAGTAGATACCCTTTTAGCACTTTGTTTGCCCATTGGCGGAAGGCTGTACCTCGTTTGCTCTTCACCCTGTATCCAACTGAAATAATAACATCAAGGGTGTAAAAAGCAACAGGTTGCTTAACTCTATCAACACGCAAAAAATGCGTGTTAATATCTTTTGGCACTTCTTCATCAGAAAACACATTGTTAATATGCTTTCTTATTGTTTTTTCGTCTCTTTCGAACAAACATGCCATTTGGTTAGCACTAAGCCACACGGTATCTTCACCCATTCTCACCTCCAACCGAATGGTTTCATCCGGCTGATACATCACAATCTCACCTTTACTGGATTCTATGTTCTCCATAATCTTAAATTTAACGTCAATCATTTGATGCTGCAAAGATACGATTAAGCTAGCACAATACAAAATAAATGTGAATTTATTTTTGTATTGTCGAGCGAAAGTATCTAAAATACTAGTTTTAAAGATAGGTTTTTCCTTTGAAAGACAAAGAACCACCCATCTGCCAGTTGTGGCATGATGGGTGGCTTCTTGTCAGAAAGACTTAAAAAGCTCAGAGGACTACCTTGAACTTCGTTCGAGCTCGTTCATGTTGACTTTGTCTTCGTTTGTCACGACTCGGCCAAATTGATACTAGCATCTT
>OMXE01000032.1 GCA_900314935.1 uncultured Prevotella sp. | reverse complement strand
TTTTGCAAAAGTAGGGAAAACAATGGATACTACCAAATTTTTGGCGTGTTTTTGGCGTGATAATTTGTAATTAGTATGATTGCGTCTTCTTGGTTCGAATTATAACACATCTTGTAACGCGCTGATATTAAACCACATAGAAAATTCTCGAATTTAATAGAATTAAATGAATTTTGCGCGAAGTAGGGCAGTAATCCCGACCAAAAGAGTCCAAATCACATTGATGTGGTTTGGATTTTTTTGTGCCTTTCCCGATGGGTTTGTTTGAAAGTTGGCTACCTTTATGACCGTCGATTCTTGGTTTTTTTGTTCCCCGATACACAAAATATGCGTTTTTCATTTGTAATTCACAGATTTATCCTTATATTTGCAGTCGAATAGCAATACATTAAATCATAAGATTTAACGGAAAGTGAATATTAGGAAAAAGATATACGATATTATCGGACCAGGCTATCTGGAGGACGATGGGGCATGGTCGCAGCTTTATCACATGAGTATGTCGGCGGTGATAGCTGTGAGCATTGTGCCCTTGATGTTCCGTGAACATTCAACATTGTTCTGGTATTGTGATATCATTCCTGCTTTGATTTTCGTGATTGACTATATCCTGCGATGGATCACAGCCGACTATGAACTGAAGAAGGGGTGGATGTCGTTCGTGATCTATCCGTTCACGTTCATGGCTATCATCGATATGCTGAGTATCCTGCCGACCATCCACCTGCTCAGTCCTACCTTCAAGGCAGCACGAATCACCCGATTGCTGCGCATCCTTCGTGTCGTGAAGTTCATCCGCTACTATGAGCCATTGGAGATTATCATGGCAGTGATCAAGCGTCAGGGAAGAATCCTATGGACCGTATTCTCCTTGGCAGCATTCTATATATTCATCACTGCACTAATCATGTTCAATGCCGAGGAGGATATCAATCCCAGCACAGGGGAATATCTGTTCCATACCTTCTTCGACGCCATCTATTGGTCGGCCTGTACGCTGACTACCGTGGGCTATGGTGACATCTATCCTGTTTCCCAGATAGGTAGATTCATCAGTATGATCTCCGCTTTCGTGGGCGTGGCCATCGTGGCGCTGCCTTCAGGTATCATCACCGCAGGTTATCTGGATGAGCTGAAAGCCAAGCGGGAGCAGAAGATGGCAAGGAAGATCTCCAAGCAACAAAAACAAAACCAGATAGAAGAGCCATATGAAGAAATGGATTAGTCATATCAAACAGTTCGTCAAGGACCATCTCCATGAGATTTTCCATCACGATCATGTCTTCGTGGTTGTGCTGGCATGGGTGATTGCGGGTTTCTGGGCCATCCTGTTTGTGAACTTCACGATTTTCGATCCCGTGAGTCGTGCCCTGAGTGAGTTCAAGATGACCGATATCTATTTCACCATCCAGCGCATGGGAAACTCCGTGAAATGGAGTAACGACATTGTGCTGATAGACATTACGGAACAAACAGCACGTGGGGATATAGCCCAGACGTTGGAGCAGTTGGCAGCCTGTGAGCCCAAGACTGTGATGATGGATATTATCTACGAGAAAGAGGGAGATGATATGATCGGCAACGGAGAACTCATCATGGCCATCGACCAGTTGCCGCAGCCCATCCTCTCGTGTAAGCTCATCGCCTCTTCCGAGGAGCAGGGGAAGTTCGTGGACGTGCTGAAATCGTTCTTCGAACCCTTTGGCGATTATACCTGGGCGTATAGTAACGTCTTGAAGAGTAACGGTCCTAACGGTACGCTACGCGACTATACCATCTGTCAGAAGGTGGATTCCACCACTTATTACTCCCTGGCTTACCTGGCCGCATGTAAGTACATGGGCAAAGAGCCTACGGCAGAAAAGAACAACAAACGCACCATTCTCTATTCGAACGTGGAGTTCCCTATCGTCAAGTACAACGAAATCATGGAAAACAAGGCACTCATCAAGGGTAAGCTAGCCATGGTGGGAACCATTACCGAAGAGGCAGATATGCATTTCACCCCTGTAGGGAAGATGCCAGGAATGAAGACTGTGGCGTATGCTGCCGAGACCTATATTGATCATCATGAGATCTCATCCATGTCGAACACCATTTCCTGGATATTAACCATTTTCGTTTGTCTGATAGCCGCCTATGCGGGCTACCTGACCCGAAAGCACTCGCCGCGTTTCTTCATCTATTGGAACAAGCTGGTGTATCTGGTCATCAGTGTGGTGTTTGCATGGATCGGCTTTATCTGTTTCGTAAAACACGATTACGACATCTCGTTGTTATTGCCGTTGTTGGGCGTGGCCTTTATCGAGCGTGCCCGTATCCACTATATGTGGTTCATCGACTACTGCACCATCCATCCCCAATGGAAACGGCTTTATGCTTTTGCTTCCAAATCTCTCTACTTTAAACCACCGAAGAAATGATGAAACGATTCAGTATATTGATAGTTGCTGTGATGGTTGTGACCGCCGTGTTCGGACAGTCGGCCGACCAATGGCTCAAGCAGGGCAACGACTATTACGAGAAACAGCAGTTCAGCAAGGCTGTGGAATGCTATCAGCAGGCAGCCGAGGCTGGCAGTCAGGAAGGACAGTTCAACCTGGGCTATGCCCTCTATAACGGTGAGGGAATAGACAAGGACTATGCCACGGCGGCCATGTGGTTCAAGAGGGCTGCACGCAAGGGGTTTGCCAAGGCACAGTATAACCTGGCCTATTGCTATATGTACGGCCGAGGGGTGCCTATCGACTACGACAAGGCACTGCGTAACCTGACCGATGCTGCGAACAATGGGAACAAGAATGCACAGCTTACCCTGGCCGAGTGCTATGAGAAAGGGGTGTTGGTGATGCAGGACAAGAAGATGAGTCAGCTGTGGAAGGACAAAGCAGCAGGTAAGCATACAGCAGCCATTCCCTTGCAGGAAGTGGAAGAGGTGAAACCTGCAGTGGCCGCCACAACACCTCCACCTGCACCCAAACCTACTCCAACCCCTGTGGAGAAACCTGTAGAGCAGCCCGTCGTTGCTCAGCAACCGCCTGCACCTGCGCCGCAACCGGCCGTTGGTGGACGACCAGTACCGCCAGAGGTACGAATCCTGTTCCCCGAAGACCAGAGTCCTTTCCATACGGATGTGATCAAGCTGCGCTATCAGCTGCTGGCACAAGGATTGGAGGCCAGTACGCGTATTACGGTGATGGTGGATGGACAAAAGCAGCCAGCCGATCGTGCTGTGCGGGCTGCGAACACCGTAGAGGTGGATCTGCCCAATCGCGACTGCACCGTCACCATCTATGCACAGAACGAGAACGGTAACAGTGAACCCGCCAGCATCCGTCTGATCCGCGAAAAGCAGGTGGCTGAACTGCCACGACTCTTTGCCGTGGCTATCGGCGTGGGGGATTACAATGACCCTGAACTGCCGAAGCTGAAGTACACCACGAAGGATGCACGCGACTTCTCCAAGGTGCTCAGCACCAAGAAGGATTATCCCTATCAGGATGTGCAGGTGAAGACCATCTGCGACGAGGAGGCTACACGTGAGGATTTCTACGAGGCTATGGAATGGCTCAAGCAGGAGTCGTCACCCACCGATGTGTGCATCTTCTTCTATGCCGGTCATGGCTATCGCGACGAGAAAGACCGCTTCTATTTCATGAACTACGGCAGCAGTACTTCGAAACTGTATAACTGTTTCTCAAGTAATGACTTCCGTCAGGCTGTGGAGGATATCAACGGAAAACTCATCGTGTTCGTCGATGCCTGCTACTCAGGAGCTTTGATGGGCGGTAACCGCTCGGCTGCCAGTAATCATTTCGTGGAACAGCTGCGGCGTACCAAGAACGGTATGGTGATGTATGCCTCGAGTGCCAGTGATACGAAGTCGAAAGAGAACGAGGACTGGAAGAACGGTGCGTTCACCAAAGCCCTGGTGGATGCCTTCAATGGGGCTGCACGTACCGATGGTGATATCGGACTATCCACCCAACAGCTGGATCAGTATCTGTATAAGGCAGTGCGTCAGATGACTGATTTCAAGCAGACACCTATCTTCATGAACCCCAACGGTATGGAGCCGTTCGAGTTGTTTACTTACGAGAAATAATCAACAAATCTATAGACAAATAAACGTATGACAATGAAAAAGAAGACATACGGCGCCAAGCGCCTTTTGATGTTGGTAACTGCTTTACTGGTGACCGCAACGATCAGTGCAGCTGATTACCTGGTGTATTCCGTGGTAGGTACGGCTAAGATCTACGAGGGATCGAAGACGGTAGCCCTGAATGCCCGTAAGACTCTTACGACGGCCAGTAAGCTGGTCATCGGTAAAGAGAGTGCAGTGACGGTAATCGACGAGGTGAACAGTAAGATGTATTCCTTCACCACAGAGGGAACAAACACCGTGAGTGCTCTGTTGAAGGCAGCCAAGGCTCCCAAGAACCTGTCGAAGCAGTATCTGAGCTATATGGTGAAGCAACTGTTCTCGAAAGAGAGTAAGAACCTCTCGCACCCCAGTGCATATATGCAGGCCACGGCCACCTCGTATCGTGCCACAGCCCGCGACTCGTTCCTGCTGAACCGCCTGGCCAGCATGGCAGAGATGACGGCCTCGGTAGAGAGCAGTCTGATACAACCCAAGAACCTCTTGTCATCAGATCTGGATGTACGCTTCGACCTTGTTTCCTGCGAAACCGGCGAGCCCATCAATCCCGAGGTGGATGTGTTCACCAACTGCTATGTAAGGGTAACGAACAGAACGGAAGAACCCCTGTATGTGAACGTGCTGGATATCGATGAGCGCGGCAACAAATACCTGGTGCTGCCCGTGGATGAGGCTGCTACCTGTGCCCACTTGCTGGTACCTGCCGGCTGTACGGTGGCCTTCAAGTCGGAGCCTTTCGAGTTCTCAGAGGCCAACTCCCGTGAAACCTTCCTGCTCGTGGCTACCGAGGAACCGGTTGACTTCAGTATCCTGATGAGTCCGATCCGCGGTAATGGCGGCGACCAGATGAAGTCGGGTATCTATCGCGTTTCTTATCTGACGAAATAAAAGAAAGGATCGGAGATGTTCAAAAGGAAATCATTACGCATAGGATTCTTCCTGACAGCCTTCCTGATATCGGTTTCTGCTGGTGCTCAGGACCGCGACAAGGTGAGTGCCGACACACTGCTCTATGAGCAGTTATGCGCCAAGCATGTCACAGAGAACTATCATGCTCCCTATACGGTCAACAAGCGCGACCTGCAGTCTACTGCCGAACGGGGCATCTATATCGTCAAAGGGAAGTCGTTCCAGGTGAAATCGCTCACCTCCGACTTCTACGTACGTGAGAACCGCGGCAGCTATGAGCCGATCTTTGACAAGCGCTATCCGGTGGAGTCGTTCACGAATATCTTGCTGAACCGTGTGAAAGAGAACAAACTGAAGATCGAGATTACTCAGCATATGTACGGAAACACCAAGAAGGTGCCTGTACAGAACATGCAGAATATCTACGACCTGCTGGCACGGAACATGGACATCTACTGTAGCGTGACATCCATCAACAAGGAGAAGATGGAGGCTACCTTGGTGTTCCACCACCGCAAACTGAACTTCATTCACATGTTTATCGTTTCTGTACCTACAGACGATCTGTTTGAAGAGGGTGGGGTGGTAACGGCCAAGCTCTACGGGAATATTCCCCAGAGCAATATCCGTACGCTATTTGGAAAATATAAGGAATAATAAACTATAGATAAAGAATATGATAAAGAATATGATGATAAGGTCGTTCATGACCGTTGTGCTGCTCATGATGACCACCGTGGCCATGGCCGACGGGGCTACATTCAAGATCAGCGAAGGGGTGGTGGATGCCGCTACCAAGGCGAAGATGGAGAGCAATGTCACGCTGATGATGTCGCTATTTAAGTCGGCTGCCGATGAGGAGCAGAAGAAACTCAAACTGTCTAAGGACAACTTCACACCCGAGGCCATCAAGGATGTGGAGCTGATGTGGAAGACCAGTGCGATGAGCTGTCCACCTGTGAGTATCATGAGCCGTTGTTTGAAGACGGCCACAGGCTATCAGGTGCGCGGTATTCCCGTGGATATGATCGAGGCCGACCAGGAGGAGTCGCGTCAGGAGCTGACGGTTGACTTCACTCCCAGCGGACTCATATCGGGTGTAAGCATCTCTATCGACCTGCAGCGCTATGAGGAGATCATGGGACAGAAGGAGAGTGACCTCGATTATGCGCGCCGACAGATCATTGTGGATTTCGTGGAGAACTTCCGAACAGCGTATAACCGTAAGGATATCGACCTGCTGAACAGTGTGTTCTCTGACAAGGCACTCATCATTACAGGTAAGGTGGTGAAGGAGAAACCCAACAGCGACCTCACCCGCATGACGCTCAATAATAATAAGGTGGTATATATCAAGCAGTCAAAGCAGGAGTATATCACGAACCTCACCCGTGTCTTCAAGAACACGAAGTACATCAATGTGAAGTTCGACGAGATTGAGGTGGTGCAGCATCCGAAGTACGATGATGTGTACGGCGTCACCCTGAAGCAGTATTGGCACACCTCGGGCTACAGCGATGAAGGTTACCTGTTCCTGATGATCGACTTCCGTGATGCGGATAACCCGCTCATTCAGGTGCGTACCTGGCAGCCTTACAAGAATGCTGAGGGTCAGGTGGTCACCAAACGCGAGGATGTGTTCCACTTGGGATCGTTCAGAATCGTGAGATAAATCCTGGGATTTAAGAGACAAAATAAAGGGGCGTGTTCATCAACACGTCCCTTTGTTTTTGTACTCGTGATCGTTTGTAAAAGCTGCAAGTCTGCTAAGTTTTTCCTACAAGCCTGGTTAGAGGCACTTATCAGCCTGGTTAGAGGCACTTATCAGCCTTCCAGCTTTTTCCAAGCATGATGCTTGGTGATGTACTCCCTGTTAGAAGGCGAAACCGATGCCCAGACTGAAGCAGTGTTGACCGAGGAAATCCTTCAGTACATTGTTCAGTGCGAAGCGGTAGCTGTAGCCAACGCGGGCAGCGAAGAAGCTGTATTTCACGCAAACACCGATTTCCGGATTCACGGATACGGCAGCGTTGAACTTCTGTCCATCCTCCAAATCGATATCCTCCACATCAGCCTCCTTGTTAGGATAGCCGTGCTTGTCGGGGTGTGAGTTCTTGTCGATGGTGGCATACTTGCCGTAGAAACCCTTCATGGTGACACCAGGACCGAAGGTGAGCCATATAGGCACCTTCTCCGACTTGATGAGATGCTTGGTCCAACCCACGCCAAAGTTCACCTCTGGGTGATCGGGTATGGCATTGCCCGAGTTGCTCTGAATGGCACTGAATCCCTTGCTGTTCACGTTCAGATGCAGGTAGATACCCGCCTTGGTCTGGTTATAGCGACCGTAGTGAATACCGATAGGTGCTCCATCCATCCATTCGTAGGTAACCACGCTGGCATGCTCTTCCTTGGCGGTGAGGTAGTTGCTGATGCTGTTCAGACGCTCTGTGGAGGTCTTGGCCTCAGGACAGCCGTTCTCAACCACGCGCTGATAGAGGGCACGGGCCTTCTCAAACAGACGGTTGTCGAAATAGGCCTCTGCCTGTTTGAAGGTGACAGCACACTCTGACTCGTAGCGCTCGTTACACTCCTTGAACTTCTGCACGGCATAGGCATCGTAGGAGTTGATCTGCACGATGTTGTTATAGATCTCTGCCGCCGCACTGTAGTCGAGCATACGATACAGGATGTCGGCATCGCTGCGCAACTTGATCAGCGAATCCACCTTGGCGATGTTGGCATTGTTCTCCTCTTCGTCGCAGTCTGAACACTGCTTAGCCACATTGAACTGGTTGAGTGCCTCCTCGTAGTTAGCGTTCTGGATCTCACGCACACCCATGTTACGGTGACCGCGGTAGCAGCCTGCATCCACCATAGAGTTGGGGTCGTAGATCTTAAACGTGCGCAACTGCTTCGGTTCCAGGTCGAGGGGAATGTCGAGGGGATTGAAGCCAGGAGCCACTACGGTGAGTACACGACCGCGATAGCGTGCACCTGCGGGGAATTCGATGAAGTACACTGAATCCGTTCCCTGGATCTCCGTACTGAAGAGGTCAACCGACTTATCCATCGTGGATGAGAACTGCAAAGGAATGGTGTGGTTACACCTGATTTCCACAGCAGCCTTCTCGCCCTCGCTGGAATACACCGCATTGGCCTGCGAGAGATCATCTACTTCGAGTACCCCTTGTGCCCTGACTGCGACGGCTGTCACAACAAGCAGAAGTAATAGGAATGTTTTCTTTATCATAACGATATCTTGTATTTGAATTTACGACATGCTCATGGCTTAAGATGATGGATGAATATGATATTCGGTAATGAATCCTCCGCTTCCATCAACATCTACATAAAATTCTTCGTATTGAACGAATGCGCTGTTCCAACAATAAAACGAAAAAGTGGAGCCAGGTTTGGCAATATAATAGAAGTATTGTCCACCTGGATTGTACGGAATGGGACAATCTTCTTCATCAGCATCTTCATTGTAAAAGTAATATCTGCTGTCCATAGAGGAAATGTCACTAACTACTTCATCACTCTCCCAGTCAACGTAGTCTAACATTACCAACCCCATCTGATGATTAAGGGTAAACGAAACAGAAGCAGTCTTACTATAGTCCGTTCCCTTGCCAATCATCAAATCGCTGGCATTGAAGTTTGCCAATGTACTCTGGTCTAATTGCGGTTTCCAAGATGAAATGAAGTCACTGAAGAATTCAGTCGAAGCGTCCTTATAGAAATAAATCAAGTCATACCAATCATCTTCATCTTTCTCCACATAGGGATAGTAGGCATAATAGGAGCAGTTGGGCGAATAGTAAACTTTCTCCGATGGATCATCCAGCACCCAGTTCGTGCCATTGTATCGATAGGCGACATTTATTTTCATCGGATCCCCTATCTCATCTATGACGAAGACACCAATTTTGTCACCACTTTCAAAAGATGTAGCAAGACCGTTGACAGAAGCACGCGTAGAAATGGAGGAGGGATGGTTTACCATCACTCGCAGTTCTGGCAGTGTTTCCTCTTTCTGTTCCATTTCGTCTTGGGAACAAGCTGCAAGCAGGATAACTGTCATGCTCATGACGAGATAATATATCTTATTCATTATTCTCATATCTTTCTTTTCTTTTATTGATGTCTGCTCCAGTCGTTAACAGAAACAGGATCCAATGGTAGTCCTGATGCATCAACAAACCCATCCACTGTGAGTTCCTTATTTCTGATGGTAATATTGAAGGTGTTCACTGTCCCAGGATCGAAGGGATATATATTATCATTGGGACTTTCATATATTCCTCCTACATAGGAATACTTTGATCCGTCTGATAGCGTGATACTGATTCCGAAGGATTCAATGGGAAAGGGTATGAGGATCACTGCATAGGAAGCATCATAATCGCTTACCGTGCTGACTTGGCAGGGAATAACGGGAACACGTTCTTCTTCTCCGTCCCCTTCTCCGTCATCGAAAACAATATCGAAAACACCATGATTAGGGTCAGATTCTTCATCTGTAGAAGCAGTAGGCTCAGTAAAGGTAGCCTGAAGAAGACATGGAGATGAGTTTTCTAAGGTTCCTAATTCCACACTACTGATTTCTGCTTTCTCATCACATTTGATGTTGATGTTCACGCGAGCCATCTGGTGGTAGAAAGTCAGTTGAGATACATCAGCCTTTTTGATTGTTGTGCTTGGGGCATACAGGAAATCGCTGTTGTAGAAATCCTCTTCATTGCTTTGGTCACTCTCAAGAGTAATTGTGCCTTTCAAGGAATCAACATATTTCTTGCCAAAGCTCCAAGCGGTAACGGTTACAGATGATACTGCCAGATCTTCCCAGAAGAACGTGTTGTCCGCATCGACGCCTTCAGCTATCGGAATGCTATTCTCGTCAAAAGTGATCTTATATTGCTTGACATCCTCTCCCACCTTCACAAAGATAAAGTCGCCCTCAGACCATGAATTGTCTGTGATGGCACGCGTCTCGTTATTACCCATACAAACTTGGAATACCAGTTCGTGACGGGTAAAAGAACCATCTTCCTCTGTTGTACAGGCAGAGAAAAATAACGCGGCTATGGCTATGATGAGAAGTTTGCTCAGCTTCATATCTGTTTACTTATTACGACTGGAATGCATCTCCATCGACTGAACCACCATCATCCCAATCTGTAATATTGGTGTTATCAAGGGTAAGTCCAGACTTCCTAACTGTTAAGTTATAAGTATAAGCCTTTCCTGGTTCAAATGAAATGAGATTCACGGTATTTGGCAAATTATAGCGATAAGTGGTCTGATTGTTAGTGGCAATCGAGATAAAATGAGAGCCTGCCGAGATGTCCTGCGGTATAATAATGGCACTCATACCCTCAAATCCATTTCCTGATGCAGTAAGATCTCCTACAGTAACGAAGGGACTAGCTGCTTGTCCTTGGCTCCCGACAGCGGTTATGACACCTGACTGAACATCGAAGGTAGCATCATTTGTTTCCGTGTATATAGTGACTCTTGCACCAACAAGTTCATTCGCATCTACTCCTTCGCCCACTTTGATGTTGATGTTAATCTTCGACAGACAGTGCTTAAACTGCAGGGTAACGTTACTGGTGGTACGATATACAGGTTTACTAGTAGGTTCACCGACCATCAAATCACTGGCTTTGTAATTGTCTTCTGTACTCTGATCAGATTGTACCGAGAAAAGCGCCGCAGTCTCTGTAACCTCTACGTTTTGAGCCGCTTCAAAGGGATAGACGGCGACAATATTGACACCGTTACCGTTTTGAGGAAAATACTGAGGATTCGTAGTGGTAAGAGACCCATCATCTTCCACATCGTATTGCAACGGCTGGTCGTAACTAGTAGATGGTGATGAGGAGTCCTCATTGATAAACACAGCCACTTCTGCCCCACTATCGAAGGCTGTTGACTGGATGTCCTGAGCAGCACGGGTTTGCACCAAAAGGGTGGAATTCAGTTTGATTTCGCAGTTCCCAATCTGCTCAAATTCTTCATTACTGTTGCACGCTGCCAATGCTACGACAGCAGATGCAAGAAATATGTATTTCTTCATAATCAATGCTTTTAATGGTTATTAGATAGCGTTACCGTTCTCGCCTCCGTTACCGTCGGCCCAGTCTTCAATGCTAGCATTTACATCCAATCCAGTCTTGTTGATGGTAATGTCGTACTTGTACTTGTTTCCGGCACCGAACGACTGTGATTTAGCTGCGCTGTTCACTTTCCAAGTGTAATCTCCTGCACCAGTGATACTGAAGGTCAGCACCATGCCATCGGTGGTAGTTGCAGGCAACAGGATAGCCTCGCTGGTGGTACCGTCGGGAGATGTCTCCAGGGTGATGTCTGATGTTTCTCCTGATGGCACCACGTCACCATTGTTGATGATATCGCAAGTACCTTCGGTCTGCTGTCCACTGATGGTAACGGTCATGCCTGCTAATTGGTCTGCCGTGATGCCATTACCTGGTTTCATGGTGATGACAATCTTCACCAGCTTATGGTAGAAGTCGAGGGCTGCCACCGGACTCATCTTGTTGACACCACTAACAGGTGCAGCTACGAGCAGGTCGATAGCCTCCTGGTCTCCCTGACTGCTAACATTAATGGCGTATGAGCCATCTTTTAAACTCTCTGTGTAGGGATAGTAGGCAGTAATGGTGTAATTGCTTCCATCGTAAGGCAGCATAATGGTCTGGTCTTCAGCCGAAGGAAGGAAGCTACCGCTACCGTCTGACGTCGTGTAGCTCATGTTACTGTAGTCCTGTGCGCCTCCCTTCAAGGCGAAAACACCAATCATGTCACCTGCCGTCCATGCTGCGTTGGCAGCACGGGTATTGATAGCAGAAACAATCTGTAGTTCCACAGGTTGCTGATTCTCCGGAGTCTGTTCTTCTTCACTACTGCAAGAAGAGAACAGTGCGGTGGTCATCATGGCACATGCAAGGGTGGCCATGGAGATGCTGGACAAAAGGATTTTTTTCATATTCATATTGTTTTTGTTATTATTCTCTATACCTTATTATATATATTATAGGATTATTTGATGTCATGATGTCCCTCGTCAATCACGTGCCAGTCGATGATCGATGTGGTGATTCCCGATTCTGTCTTGATGAAGTAGTCGAGTTCCACCTTCGTCACATCTTCCTTCATACTGATGTTGTCCAGAATGTTCTCCAGATCGATGGTCATAGTAGCCTCCGTACCATTGTTATAGGTGACGTGCAGCTCCATGGGTTGGGTGGAGGAGTGAATGATGTCGATGATGCGGATGGTGCAGGTGTAGGTGGGAACAGACTGTCCCTTCAGTTCTTCATCCTTACCATTATAGGGGGTATAGGTAAGTGTGAGGGGTAGGGTGATGACGCTGTTGTAGTCGGATACTACCTCACCTGTGGTGATATCAACAGCTTGTGCGATACCGTCGATGGAGCCTGTAATGTTTGATATAAACTGTTCGTCGCCCGGCCACATATAGATGTTCACTGTAACCTCATGTACCAATTGGCGCATAATGAGGTTTACGTAGGTGGTGTCACTACGCATCACCTTGGCTTCTTCGAAGTTGGAAACCATCAGTGTTCCAGGGTTGCGAAGCAAGGTCCCGTCGCTTTCACTGTCAACTGTGGCCACATTGTCTTCTATGTGAATACCTTGTGGGTCATAGAAAGCAAAGACGCGATAGGTTTCGGGGTGCAGGTGACGGAAAACATTGGTTACACCTCCTACAATATAAGTATTCTCGTTCAGTGTGAGATAGTAGTCATCGGAAGGGGGAACGCCTTGATCCGTACGACTCCAGTCGGTATTGACAATCATCGTACCCAGTTTCCATTCGTCTGGATTGAAGTATTCAGGATCATCCTCTGGCAATAAAAGGAGCCTATCTTTGACGCATGATGTTAAAAGGAACATCATGACCAAGCTGGTGAATATGTAAAAGATACGCCTTTTCATTACTTTGTCCTATTTAAGAAATTCCATACGATAGCCACCGACAGCTTGTTGATACCAATATAGTTCGAGTTACTGTCGCCTGTCTTGTAGCGCACACCGTCGATAGTCTTGTACTTCTCGATGGTGGCATGCGTGAAACCGAGTCCTCCGCCAAAATCAATGAAGAACTTCTTGTTGTGCAAGCGGAGCCTGTAACCAGCAGTAATACCGCCTCCCATATAGTCGCCCTGACGACCTCTTTCGGTGAGTCCGAAGTTATACTGTCCACCGTGAACCATGATTCCTGCATACCAGGGACGTTGTGTAGACATATATCCCATATAATGTCTGATTTCTCCCGCAAACTCCTTTTGGGCAAAACGGTGGTTGTTGTCGTTCCAGCTCCAACGGGTATACGTAGCGTTCGCTAGAACGCTCCATTCCTTGTTCAACTGCCACTCAATACCTATATCCGGGGTAAGAGTGGCCCAACGAAGAATATTGGCACGTAATAAGATGGATTCATCTCGATCTTGGGCACATATATTGGTACACCACAGCATCAAGAATGCCGCGAGTACAACAACTTTGCTTATGTGCTGTTTTATAATTCTATCCACCTAGTAAGTTCAATTAGTTAGTTTTTACAATTTAAGTAAAAAGTTATTCGATGCAAAGATAATATAAAATAATGAAACAACGAAGAAAAACGGAATTTTTTTCGTTATCCAAAGGTAAAAGTAATAGATTAGTAGTGATCTGCCTCAGATTCGCTTGCTCTCTCCGCGAAGGAGATTCATGAACTCTTCACGTGTTTTTGCCTGGTTGAAGGCGCCGCTGAAATCACTGGTAGTAGTGATGGCATTTTGTTTTTCCACGCCCCGCATCTGCATGCACATGTGTTTGGCTTCTATCACCACCATAACACCGAGCGGACGGAGTGTCTGCTGGATGCAGTCCTTGATCTGCTGTGTGAGTCGTTCCTGTACTTGTAGGCGATGGCTGTAGATATCTACTACACGGGCGATTTTCGAAAGTCCGGTAATGTATCCGTTAGGAATGTACGCTACATGCACCTTTCCGTAGAACGGCAACATGTGATGTTCACAGAGAGAGAAGAAATCAATGTCCTTGACAATCACCATCTGGTTGTATTTCTCCTCGAACAACGCATCGGTGAGAACTTTGTTGGCATCCTGCTCATAGCCTCGTGTCAGGATCTGCATGGCCTTAGCTACGCGCAAGGGAGTCTTTTGCAGTCCTTCGCGTTCCGTATCCTCTCCCAATAATTCCAGGATGCTCTTGTAATGAGAGGCGAGTTGGTCGAGTCCTTCTCTGAATTCTGTTTCCGGATTCATGATTAGTTTTGTACGGTAATCTTGCCCTTGACGACACAAGCCTGCTTGTATCCCATGGCTTTTACTTTCTTACAATAGCTGTTGGCTTCGTTGAAGGTGCGGTAGTTACCCATGCGGCAAATCCATCGCGGAGAATAGAAATGCGTATAGATGGGCTGATCGGGGAAAGCTGCTTTCAGTTTATCGCGTATCTGTTCAGCCTTCATGCGGTCGCTGCGCGTGTTTCCTCCAGAGAACACCTGAACACGATAGCCATCCACTTTGTAGGAGTTCTTCATCACCTTCTTACGGGTGTCGATGACAGGAATCTCCAGTTCGCTCTCCTCCTTTTCTTTCTTTTCCTTTTCTGCCAGCAATCGGGCTTTTTCACGTTCCTTCTCAGCAGCCAGTCTAGCAGCTTCTTCCTTCTCCTTGGCAGCAGCAGCTGCGGCGGCAGCGGCCTTTTCTTCCTCCAGTTTCTTCGCAGCAAGTGCAGCGGTACCGTTTACCAGGTCGGAAATTTCCTTACTCTCGGTAACAGTAACTGTTCCTTGTCCTTGCTGTTTCTTCTGCAGTTCGTCAAGGAAATTCTGTGCGCTGGCTGTAGAAGCAGCGCACAGAATGAGTAGTATGGTTATAAGTTTCTTCATTTTTTTATTTCCAAGCGTCGATGATTCCCTTGAAATCAGCCGCCTTCAATGATGCACCGCCGATGAGGCCGCCATCGATGTCGGGCTTGGCGAACAGTTCGGGAGCGTTGCTTGCCTTGCAGCTACCGCCATAGAGGATGGTTGTGTCGTCAGCTACAGCCTGTCCGTATTTCTCAGCAATGATGCTGCGGATATAGGCGTGGATCTCTTCGGCCTGATCGCTGGTGGCAGTCTTGCCTGTTCCGATGGCCCAGATGGGTTCGTAAGCGATGACAATCTTACGGAAGTCTTCCTCAGAGAGGTTGAATACACTTCCTTCGAGTTCTGCCTTTACTACCTCGTTCTGCTTGCCAGCTTCGCGCTCTTCCAGACTTTCACCGATGCAGAAGATCACCTTCAGACCGTTCTTCTGTGCCAGAAGTACCTTCTCTTTCAGGATCTCCGGTGTTTCGTTGTAGTATTCGCGACGTTCAGAGTGACCGAGGATCACGTACTGGGCGCCAGTGCTCTTGACCATCTCAGCTGAAACCTCACCGGTGAAAGCACCCTTCTCCTTGTCTGCGCAGTTCTCAGCACCCAGACCGATGATGTCTTGATCGAGGAACTGTGCGATGGAAGCCAGATGGATGAACGGTGTACAGATGACCACACCGCAGTTTGGTTTATCAGCTTTCAGTGTCTCATTCAGCTCTTTTGCCAGAGCGATACCCTCTTGCAGGTTCATGTTCATTTTCCAGTTACCTGCTACGATTTTCTTTCTCATTTTTCTTTTATTTGTTTGTAATGGGTTGTTCTTGATTTCCTTTTGATTTCTTTTTGATTTTCTCTTGATCCATTTCGTCCAAGCCCATAGCCTGTCTGCCAGTGTCAGCAGGAAGAGCGGCAGCGCGAACCACAATAGGATGCTTAGGATCTTCTTTGGTGCAGAGTCCTTCGGCATATGTCCGATGTCGAGTTTCTCCAGGGGTTGTGTGGCGAGAGCCGCTTCAATGACCGGCAGACTGTTATGGCTCCATTTGCGAATGACGGTCCCGTCTTTGATCAGCATCAGTCCGGGATTACTGCGAATCATGGTCTTGAGCGTAATTTCATCCATGGTGCAGAAGGGGTATTCAGCCCCTGTAAGCTCCCTCCAGCGAGCTACAGCCTTCTCGTTACTGGCGGTGAGACCATAGAACGGGTATCCGTTTGCCTGTGCGTATTCATACAACTTGTCTATCTCACCGAAGTTAGTGTCGCTGGCATCTTCCAGATGGGGCGAGATGAGCAGGAAGGTATAGTCATTATTGCTCAGTACCTCTTCCGTGATATCCTCCCCGGATTCCATCGAGATGATGGAGAAATCGTGTATAGGCGGCACATATCCTTCTTTTGTCTGTACGCTCTTGCTGTCGACGAACGTCCATGTGGAGTCAGGATAGTTCTCGAGTGTGAACGTTTCCCTCTTGCCATCTTTCTCCATAATGAATGTGGTCTCAAACTCCGGCTGTTCTGCATCATCAGGGATCCTCATTCCTTCTGGGATGTTGGCTCCGACATGGTAGGGTCGGAAGTCAAAGATCGGCAGATCGTAGAGGCACCAGATGCTTGACAGGATAATGAATATGGCCGTATAGTTCTTCACAATCCATTGGTTGCTCTTGCTGATGAACCTCACCATCGAAAGTGGTCTCCATGCAATCACTACCGCACAAGCCAGTAGCACCACGTTCTTCAACAATGTCTGTCCGTTGGTCAGATGCACTGCATCGCCGAAACAGCCGCAGTCGGTGATCGGGTTAGCTATCCACAACCAGAAAGTAATAATGGTCATGATAACCATGAATACTACTGCTACGCGACTCATTACGCGTCTATTGATGGCGAAGAGCAACATCATTCCCGTGTAGAACTCCACAGCCGACAGCAATACCGAAATGCCCAGCGTCACGATGGGCGGGATGATTCCTTCACAGCCGAGGGCTTGAAGGTAGTCGTTGATCTTGTACTGCGTGCCCAGTGGATCGATAGCTTTCACGAATCCAGAGAAGATGAAGGTTAGTGCCACGATGAAGCGGCAGACGTTCACTCCTATCGAAATCCATTTAGCCTTCATTCCTCACCTTTTAATTTGATGGCTCCGAACACGGCATAGTTGATGATATCCATATAGTTGGCATCAATGCCCTCGCTCACCAGCGTGGCACCTGCGATGTCCTCAATTTCCTTTACGCGTTGTATCTTTGTCAGGATGAAGTCGGTATAGCTGCTTACCCGCATTGAACGCCATGCCTCATCATAGTCGTGGTTCTTCTTGAGCATCAGTTCCAGCGCCTCGTTTGCATAGCGGTCGTATAGCGCCATGGCCTCTTCCGGATCCATGTCAACCGTATCAACATAGCTGCGGTCGAGCTGGATCAGTCCTACAATACCGTAGTTGATGAGTGCAATGAACTCTGGGCGGATACCTTCGCCCACCAACGACTCCTTCTTAATCTCCAGCGACCGAATACGCTTAGCTTTGATGAACAGCTGGTCGGTCAACGACGACGGACGCAGAATACGCCACGATGCTCCGTAGTCGTGCAACTTCTTCTCAAAAAGTGAGCGGCATTCCGCCATCACGTTTTTGAACTGTTCCTCAGTCTTATTTGTATTCTGTGACATGACTCATCTTGTAAAGATGGTGCAAAGTTACGAATTAAAATTGAAACAGCAAAGACAATTACCTATTTTATCTCTTTCCTGCGGCGGTACTGTCTTTAGCAGACGTGTTTTTCTCATTCCACAAAGCCATTTCCGACTGTCGCTTGCGGATATACTTAATCTTTGCACAAAGCATATCAAAGCGTGTCTTCAGCGAGTCGCGGTGCATTCTCATGCGCGTTACTTCACGCAACTGTTCTGCAGTGGCAGATCCAGCATCATGAGCTACTTGTGCCTTGTGTTTCATCTGATTATATTTCCTGTTCACTATTTGTATCTCCTTATCGAGCGCTTCTACTTCCTTCTGGGACGCTTTAAGAACGGAGTCCTGTTTGTGAATCAGTGCTTCTTTGCGCAGACGTATTTCTTCCTGCAGCTTGTCGTGTTTCGACTCACAGCCGCACAGAAGCAGACTTATTGCAATACCTAGAAATAATAGTCTTTTCATGAAAAATACTCTTTCGAAGTGCAAAGGTACAAATAAGTAAGGATAATTGCAAATAAATTTGCATTTTCGCTCACTAAATCGTACCTTTGCACATCAAAAACAGGGCAAGCAATGAAACTGTATAGCGACGACGAACTGGCACAGATCCTTGATCAGGAGATTTTCCATCAGATTTCCATCATAGCCGATAGGCTTGGCGTGGAATGCTATGTCGTAGGCGGATATGTTCGCGACATCTTCCTCGAACGGCCATCAAACGATATTGACGTCGTGGTTGTGGGAAGCGGAATCGCTGTGGCACAGGCCTTAAAGAAGGAACTCGGAAAGAAAGCACATCTGAGCGTCTTCAAGAATTTCGGTACCGCACAGGTGAAGTTCATGAGGACGGAGGACGGAGGGACAAGGAAGGAGTATGAAGTGGAGTTCGTAGGTGCCCGCAAAGAAAGCTATAGTCACGACTCGCGCAAGCCGGTGGTGGAAGATGGCACTTTGGAAGATGATCAGTGCCGCCGCGATTTCACCATCAACGCCCTGGCCATCTGCCTGAATCACGATCGTTTCGGTGAACTGGTGGATCCTTTTGACGGCTTGTACGATCTGGAAGACGGACTGATACGTACGCCCCTGGATCCCGATATAACCTTCTCAGATGATCCGTTGCGTATGCTTCGGTGTGTACGTTTCGCCACGCAATTGCGCTTTGATATTGAACAGGAGACAAAAGATGCCCTTCGCCGCAATGTTCAACGACTGAAGATTATCAGCGGGGAACGCATTGCTGAAGAACTGAATAAGATCCTCTTGGCCGCACATCCCAGTATCGGACTGCTGGAGTTGCATGATAGCGGACTCCTTCAGCTGATTCTACCGGAACTGTCAGCACTCGATATTGTAGAGACTCGCAACGGCAGGGCGCATAAAAACAACTTTTATCATACCCTGGAAGTGCTGGAGAATGTTTGTAAGACTGACCAATCACAGCTTTGGCTGCGTTGGGCAGCTTTGTTACACGATATCGGCAAGACCAAAAGCAAACGATGGGATAACCAGCAGGGTTGGACCTTCCATAACCATAACTTTATCGGAGCGAAGATGGTGCCTGAGATATTCAGACGTCTGAAACTGCCGCTCGATGCGAAGATGAAATATGTGCAGAAACTGGTAGATTTGCACATGCGTCCTATTGTGATTGCCGACGAGGAGGTGACCGACAGTGCTGTGCGCCGATTGATGAACGATGCTGGCGAAGATATAGACGACCTGATGCTGCTCTGTGAAGCGGATATTACCAGCAAGAACGAGGTGCGCAAGAAACGTTTTTTAGAGAACTTCCGAATCGTTAGGGAAAAACTAGCCGACCTGAAGGAAAAGGATTACAAGCGGTTGCTACAGCCTGTAATCGACGGGAATGAGATTATGGAAATCTTCCATTTAAAGCCGTCTCCTGTTGTAGGAACACTAAAGCAATATTTGAAAGATGCTGTGCTCGACAATCAGGTGGCGAACGAACGGGAACCGCTGATGGAACTGTTGATGGAAAAGGCAAAAGAATTGGGTTTACAGACTTAATATCTGTTGCAAATATTCGTTAATATTTGCCAATAATGTCATATCTTTTGCGTGTACGTAATGATTAATGTGTATCTTTGCAATTTGAAAAAACCCAAAGAATGGTGTTAGTTTTCTGGAAACGTAGTTTTGAAAGTATTAATAAATAATAAATAGGTATGAAAAGAAACAAGATTTTAATGGTTGTGGCTATGGCTGTCATCCTGGTCTCTTGTGGAGGCAAGGGAGGCGGTATGCCAAACTTTGGTGACAATGAGTTCCCGGTGCAGTCGGCACAGACAAAGGATGCATCGATGCAGACCACCTATCCTGCTACCATCAAGGGCGTGCAGGATGTGGAGATTCGTCCGAAGGCGTCTGGATTCATTACACGTGTCTGTGTTAAAGAAGGTCAGGCAGTCGGCGTAGGCCAGTTGCTGTTTGTGATCGACAACGAGACCTATCAGGCTGCAGTTCGTCAGGCTCAGGCTTCTGTGAATACAGCTACTGCCCAGTGCAATACTGCAAAGCTCACTTACGAGAACAACCAGAAACTGTTTGAGCAGAATGTGATCGGACAATATGAACTGGAATCGGCAAAGAATACTTATGCCAGTGCTCAGGCACAGTTGTCGTTAGCAAAGGCAACCTTGGCTTCTGCCAAAGAGCAGCTTAGCTTCTGCTTCGTGAAGAGTCCTGCAGCAGGCGTTATTGCCAGTCTGCCCTATAAGGTAGGTGCTATGGTCAGCGCTTCTAGCGTACCAGCCCTCACAACAGTGTCAAACATCAGTAGCATGGAGGTGTATTTCTCCATGACTGAGAAAGATATGCTCGAACTGAGTAAGACTGCTGGCGGCACACAGGCTGCCATCAATGCTATTCCTCCAGTAAAGCTTCAGTTGGCTGATGGTACAGTGTATGGTCATGAGGGTAAGGTTACCAAGGCCAGCGGTGTGATTGATGCTTCCACAGGTTCCGTGCAGCTCATTGCACACTTCCCGAATCCCGAGCGCTTGTTGAAGAGTGGTGGTAGCGGATCGATTGTCATTTCCAAGAACGACAATTCTGCCATCATTATCCCGCAGTCTTGTGTTTCCGAGGTGCAGGATAAGAAGTTCGTCTATGTGTTGGGCAAGGATAACAAGGTGAAATATACCGAGATTACTGTGGATCCCCAGACAGACGGTCTGAACTTTATCGTTCGTAGCGGTCTGAAGCCTGGTGACAAGTACGTTACTAATGGTATCACCAAGCTGTCTGACGGTATGGAGATTGTTCCCATCACACCTGAGCAGTATCAGAAGAAGATCGAGGATGCTACTCAGATCAACGCTGACGGCTCTGCCAAGGGATTCGTGGATGCAATGTCAGGTAAGAAGTAAGTCACAAGTTATTAGTTATAAGTAATAGGTTCAAAGAATTTATGACTTTTACAACATTTATCAAACGCCCAGTGCTCTCTACGGTGATTTCCGTGGTGATTGTGTTGCTGGGTATCATCGGATTGACCACGCTGCCTATCGAGCAGTATCCGGACATTGCGCCGCCTACTGTTGTGGTCTTCACCAGTTATCCTGGTGCCGATGCAGAGACAGTAAAGAATTCTGTGCTGGTTCCATTGGAAGAGAGCATCAATGGTGTGGAGGGTATGGACTACCTCTCCTCATCTGCAGGCTCTGGTTCTGCCAGCATACAGGTATTGTTCCGTCAGGGTATGAATGCCGATATGTGTGCAGTGAACGTTCAGAACCGTGTTCAGCAGGCGCAGGCACTGCTGCCGGCTGAGGTTACCCGTATCGGTGTGACGGTGATGAAGCGTCAGACCTCTCAGGTGATGATGTTCACACTGACCTCCGACGGTCGCTACGACGATAAGTTCCTGACAAACTATTCAAACATTAATATCGTCCCGGCTATCAAGCGTATCCAGGGTGTGGGTGATGTTCAGTCGCCGGGTGTGAAGACATACTCAATGCGTATCTGGCTGAAGCCTGAGGTGATGAAGCAGTATAACTTGATGCCGAGCGATATCAGTGCTGTACTTGCAGAACAGAACATTGAGGCTGCCCCTGGTACCTTCGGTGAGCAGTCGAATGTGGCTTATGAGTATGCCATGCGCTATACCGGTCGTCTGAAGACTGAAGAGGAATTTGGTAACATTGTCATCTCCAGTGATGCCAATGGTAATACGCTGAAGTTGAAGGATGTGGCAAAGATTGAACTGGGTGGCTTGCAGTATAGCGTGGCCATGAAGAACAACAACATCCCCTCTGTGATGGGTATGGTGCAGCAGATTGCTGGTTCGAACGCCAATGAGATTGCCAAGCAGGTGAAGGCCGAACTGGAGGAACAGGCTAAACTGTTCCCTCCGGGCATGATCTACAAGATCAACTACGACGTAACGGAGTTCCTCTATGCTTCTATCGAGGAGGTGGTGTTCACGCTGATTATGACGCTGATTCTGGTGTTCCTCGTGGTGTATGTGTTCTTGCAGGATTTCCGTTCTACACTCATCCCGCTGATTGCCGTTCCAGTATCATTGATCGGTACATTCTTCTTCTTGAAGGTGTTCGGTTTCTCCATCAACCTACTCACATTGTCAGCCTTGCTTTTGGCTATTGCCATCGTGGTGGATGATGCCATTGTGGTGGTAGAGGCTGTGCATGCTAAGCTGGATCAGGGATACAAGAGTTCGCTCACCGCATCTATAGATGCTATGAATGAGATTTCGGGCGCTATCATCTCCATTACGCTTGTGATGGCTTCGGTGTTCATTCCTGTATCGTTCATCGGTGGTACGAGCGGAACATTCTATAGGGAGTTCGGTGTCACCATGGCGGTGTCCATCTTTATCTCGGCTTTGAACGCCTTGACGCTGTCACCTGCCCTTTGTGCCATCTTCCTGAAACCGCACGATGAGAACGGCAACGAAGTAAAGATGTCGCGCATTGATCGCTTCCATGCATCGTTCAATATAGCATACGACAAGGTGTTAGGCAAATATAAGAACGGTGTGCAGAAACTTGTGCGCAAGCCCTTGGCTATTGGTATTGCCGTGATTATAGGTATAGCCGTACTGGCCACCACGATGTTCACTACCAAGACAGGTCTGGTGCCGAGCGAGGATACGGGTACATTGTTCTGTACTATTTCCATGCCGCCGGCAACCTCTGTGGCAAGAACCCGTCAGATTATCGATCAGGTTGACTCGATGCTGGCTACGAATCCCGCCATCCAGAGTCGCGAGCAGATTCAAGGATATAACTTCATTGCTGGTTCTGGTTCCGATCAGGCAACGTTTATCCTCAAGCTGAAACCGTTCTCTGAACGACAGAAGGGATTCTGGTGGAAACTGTCTGGCTTATGGCAGGGTGATGGTATCTACCGTTTCCTTGTGAATCCGTATGATGCAAACTCTGTCTTGGGATTGATTTATAAGCAGACTGCTGCTATCAAGGACGCACAGGTGCTGGCATTTGCGCCGCCGATGATTCCTGGTTTCTCTGCCAGCAGTGGTGTGTCGTTGGTGATGCAGGACCGTACTGGCGGTAATTTGAACCGTTTCTTTGAAGTGACCAAGGAGTATCTGGCTGAGCTGAACAAGCGTCCTGAAATCCAGGCTGCACAAACCAGCTACAATCCGAATTATCCGCAATATATGATTCATGTGGATGTGCCTAAGTGTAAGCAGGCGGGCATCTCACCGCAAACCATCCTTAGTACACTGCAAGGTTACTACGGTGGCTTGTATGCCTCTAACTTCAATGCTTACGGTAAGCTCTACCGTGTGATGGTTCAGGGTGATCCTTCCACACGAATGACACCAGAGAGTTTGGGTGGTGTGTATGTGCGTACCCCGCATGGCATGTCGCCAATCCTGGAGTATTGTAATTTGGAGCGTGTCTATGGTCCTTCGAACATTAACCGTTTCAACCTTTTCACTTCCATCAACGTGACGGCAACCGTAGCCGACGGCTATTCTTCGGGTGAGGCAATCAAGGCTTGTGAGGAGGTGGCTGCGCAGTATCTGCCTACAGGTTACACCTACGACTATTCCGGTCTTACTCGTTCAGAGGCTGCTTCCAGCAACTCTACAGCATTGATCTTCGTACTCTGCTTCATCTTCATTTACTTGATTCTGAGTGCGCAGTACGAGAGCTATATTTTGCCGCTGGCTGTGGTACTATCTGTACCTTTCGGTCTTGCAGGTGCCTTCCTCTTCACACAGTTGTTCGGTCATTCGAACGATATCTACATGCAGATCTCACTGATTATGCTCATCGGTCTGTTGGCAAAGAACGCCATCCTGATCGTACAGTTCGCTTTGGAGCGCCGCGAAACAGGTATGGCCATTTCATGGTCGGCTGTGTTGGGTGCTGCCGCCCGTCTGCGTCCTATCCTCATGACC
>OMXE01000007.1 GCA_900314935.1 uncultured Prevotella sp. | reverse complement strand
GACAATATTTACCTTTCGTTTCTTCGTTGAATTCCTAAAAAAAGAACAAGTGGATTTCGAACAGGGTATGCTTCTTGATATGGGACAGTTGCTGAGCATCCCTTTAGTGCTTGTGGGTTTATGGTGTATGATAAAGAAACAATAGTGATGAGAAGAACAGACTATAAGACCATTATCAATATGAGCAAGAAAACCATCATCACCGCACTGCTCGCCCTTGTCTGGGTGGCGGGCTGGGCACAAGACGTGAACATGTGTCAACGAATTG
Organism: uncultured Prevotella sp.; assembly: GCA_900314935.1. Lineage (GTDB taxonomy): Bacteria > Bacteroidota > Bacteroidia > Bacteroidales > Bacteroidaceae > Prevotella. The sequence goes on along the minus strand of OMXE01000007.1, from coordinate 242,748 downwards.
CTGAGCGCATTCTGACTGCAGCACAGAATCATAAGCCTGATGGCATTGATGAACTATTGGCACCCGACTTCCATTTCAATAACATCAAACAGCCACTGGCCGCTAAAGTGCTGAAACAGGTTATTGTACAAATGCCTCCTATGACGAGTTGGGAACTGGCGGGCACAGAACAGGACAGCACAGGTCTGACACTACGTTACATCATTACGAAGCCCGACAATACTACCTCGGAGGCAACAATCCTTTTTAGTGGCGACAACTTGGCGCTTGAAGCCAATTTGCTGCCAGGAAAAGTCTCGATTCAAAAAGGGAACCCCACGGCTAAAGCACAGCCCGAAGTAAGCATGGTACGCGTTCCCATACATCGCCATGGAGGGCTACCTATCGTGACCGTCACCATCGATGGTCAACCATGCAACATGTTCTTCGATACCGGTGCTCCTGGCGTTATTCTCAACAGTAAGTATTTCGACCACAACATTGATGGAGAAGTGATGGGAAGCGGAGGCCGAGGTGCCGTCGGCACAGGTTCTGTCAGCGGTATGCACCATGTGAAAACGATGGACATGGGCGGCGTTACGCTCAGCGAGACGGACATCATGACATCAGACTTGAGCAATCTGGAGTCCGTCGGCGTAGCGGTGCATGGCATCTTGGGGCAGAGTTACTACAAGGATTTTGATGTGCTATTTGACTTCAAGGACAGCGAGATAGTGCTGCTAAGCTCAGATACCACCTGCCAATGGCTATTGAACGAGGGCTACCACTGCCAGACGGTGAAAGGCGTGAAGAAAGGTCATCTGCTGACCTTCGACTGCCAAGTTGGTGGCGTGCCCGTTGTGCTTGCTTTCGACAGTGGAGCAGAAAGCAACTTGCTCGCCAGTGATTGGCCCCAACTGCATACATCCACAGTTAAGGGCATCAAGAAAGCCCACCTCACGGGCTATGGTGACGGACGGGCATCGATCACAAAGGGCAAGACCATCCTTACACTCGGAGGACGCACGTTCAAGAAACTGCAAACAGCTTTCTCCGACGTGTCTCATCTAAAAGAGAGCAAAGGCATAGATGGCCTCTTTGGTTGCGAGGTACTTGCCAAGCAAAAGTTGCTAATCTCTTACAAACGCCAAGAACTGCTAATGATTGATTAAAAGCGCAAGTAATATGAACAAGAAAACCATCATCACCGCACTGCTCGCCCTTGTATCGTTAGGTGCTAGCGCACAACTTGAGAGTGTGAAGGAACTCTCAATGAAGTCCGAGTATTTCAACCACGAGCGGCAAGTGCTCATCTATACGCCTGAGGGCTATCAGCAGTATGACCAGACCTACTATGATGTCATCTACGTATTCGACGCACAAGACCGCACGATGTTTGACCTCGTTCACTGTCTGCTCAATATTGCCTGCAAGCCCGACCCTGACGGTGGTAGGAGCATGAACTTTATCATTGTAGGCATCTGCTCGCCAACTCATTGGGATATCAATTACTTCCGCAACAACGACTATCTCCCCATGCCCCTGCATGGCAACAATGGGCTGTTCAAGGAAGGATATTATTACGGAAACTCGCCTGACCTGAAGAAATTCGTCAAGAACGAACTGATGCCATATATGAAGCAGAATTATCGCACGTCGGGACGCACTCTCGGCATCGGTCATTCGCTGAGCGCATCGTTCGTGCTCGACTGCATGATTACCGACGACCTTTTCGACGACTACATTGCCGTTTCGCCCAACTGCTGTTATGACGAATACCGTTTGGCTACGGACATTGAGGGTTATCAGTTCAAGAACCGCAAGACTCCCCGTTTCATCTATTCGTCAATGGCGAGAGAAATAGAAAAGGAGCCTGATTATTGGGGCGATGAGTGGAAAACAGGATGGGAGCGTGTTAGCAAAATCCTCAAAGACAAGTCGCACTTAAACGAAAACACCGTCACCTCCGTACACACCTTCCCCGACTATGACCATTACGGCAGTTTCATGCCCAGTGTGACTGCGGCCCTGAATGACTACATTATGTTTGGTGCCAAGAACTTGGTGGGATATTTTGGAGAGGAGACTTATCCCGTTCATATTGAGCTTCGTGGCAAGAACCTACCTAACGATATCTACATCACAGGCAACCAAGACGCGCTGGGCAACTGGGAGGCGAAAGGCATCAAGATGAACCTTGTCAACGACAGCATTGCCGCCATCGATCTCCGTCTGCATCTGCCCGCCCAGTTCAAGTTCACCCAGGGCAGTTGGGAGCGCGAGGCTATAATTAGAAATGCTGATGCGGGCAACCATATCATACACGACAACGAACATACCTCTCGCATATATCGCCTGTGGGAGAGAAATCCTTGGATGGGTGAGGAACAATAACAATTAACCATCAATCTCAATGAACAAGTTCTCTCAGCATTCGCTGCAACATAATTCTCCACGGTAGTTGTCACCCGCTCGCCGAGAATGGACAAATCCTGTTTTTTTTCGATGTTAGGTCTTGAGGAAAAAAGCAAAGTTCTAAAAATATGAGTTGTTGCGTTTTTTTTGTTCCTTTTTTGTAATTTTGTAACCTCTATATCGTTATTATGATAACGACAAAAAAGATTATGAACAAGAAAACTATCATTACTTCACTTCTCGCCCTTGTAATGGGGGTGCAAATGGCCAATGCCGACATTATCCGTGGCCGAGTTGTAGACTCAGAAACGAAGGAGCCATTGCCAGATGCCTCGATAAAACTGATACAGAAGATAGGCGACTTCGGTACCAGTTGGATGAATGGCAAGGCCGACTCGTTGGGTGTGTTCCATATGTATGCCGATGGTAAATGTACTATTGAAGTATCGATGCTGGGCTATTACACGAAGTCGAAGACGGTGCTGGTGTTGAGCGACAGCCATAAAGACACGCTCGACATTGGCACGATAGAGCTGAAGATGTCGCCGCAGATGCTGAAGATGGTTGTGGTGACGGGACGCGCCCGGCGCTTCACCGTGCGTGGTGATACCATCGTGTTCCATCCCGAAGCATTCCACTTGCAGGAGGGCGCACGTCTTGACGAACTTATCAGGAAACTGCCAGGTGTAGAAGTTGACCAAGAAGGGAGAATGTCATGGGACGGAAAGCCCATCCGCCTAACGATGGACCGCGAGAGTATGTTGGGCGGTGACCAGTTGATGAAGCAACTACCTGCTGAAGCCGTGCAAGACATCAAAGCCTACAACAAGGCTTCGGAATTCTCGGAGCGTACGGGTAAGAATGACGGTAAACAGGACATGGTGCTCGACCTGACCATCAAGCCTGGATTCCTCGACCGATGGTATGGTGACGTGAAAGCTGGCTATCAAACCCCGGAGTACTATGAGGGTGAGCTGACGATGAACCGTCTGTCAAAGACTGATCCCGTGATGGTATTTGCAAATGCCAACAACATAGACAAGTCTATCCGTAAGACCATGAACGGATGGAGCAGCAGTTGGAGCAACGGATACGGACAAGAACAAGGTGGAGCTGCCGGCTATCAACACAAATGGAAAGAGAAGCTGGGGACACAGGAAATGAACAGTCAGTACTCTATCACTGGCGGTTTGAACCATGACGATAAATGGGGTACCTCGCACGCAGAGACCGAGAACTATCTTCCCAACACCGCAGCCATGCGCAGCAATAGCGAGTCGTATTTCCGCAACCACAAACTGAACCCACGCCTGAACGCCGATCTGCGCTGGGCCAAGGATTCGCTGAACACTTTTTCCTTGAACGCCAGCGTGGAGCATAACAACAACCGCACGCACAACAGACAAACTTCGGAACAGGAGGAAATGAATGTAAGCGGCTACATTCCGACACTTTCGCAATACGTGGAAAGTCACAGCGACGGACATGAAACCACGCTCAACACAAGAGCCGGATGGGAACACTACGTCAAAGATGGTTCACTCGGTGCAAGCATCCAACTGAACTATTCCGACGGGAAGAGCAACAGTTGGACAAACCGCACCGTCACTTCACACATCGCCTCGCTCAATTCTTCACAGTTGAGTCAGTTCTCCACCTCGCCGACCTCGAATTTCAATGCAGAGGCCGAGGCACATCATGCCCGCTGGCTCACCAAGAAATGGATGGCGCATATACAATACAACTACATGCACAGTCACAGCAAAAACGACCGCGACTTTATGACCGATGGAGTGGCCGATGCGGCAAACTCCTATCGCAACCACTACACGAACAACAGTCATTCACTGCTAATGGCTTCCACCATCAATCTCGCTCCATTGCAAGTCATGCCCAGTGTTACAGCCAGATGGCAACGTGAGAACCAGGACTACCAGCGCGGAATGTTCGACACCACCGCTGTACGCTACACGCAGCTTATCGACCCTTCACTGCGAGCAACCTTGAAACTAAGCAAAACTATAGGCTTTGAACTGAACTACGGTTTCAGTACATTGAAACCGAGTATCCTACAGACACTTGGTTACCGCGATCTCACCGACCCGCTCTTCATTAACGAGGGTAACCCCTTGCTGAAAGACACCCACAGCCATAACATCAGACTGTCGTACAACATGGTGCTTGCCCGTAGCCAAACATCTTTCAGCGCCAGCATCCAATACAAGGCAAACGACCGCGACCGCGTGACGGCACTCAGCTACAATCCCACGACCGCTGTCTATATCAGCCGTCCCGAGAACGTTAAAGGTAGCCACACGTGGGAGTTTCGTCTCGACATCGACCAGGCTCTTGGTGAGTTTTTCAGACTGGAGAATGATTTCCGACTAAATGCCGAGCAGCACTATGGATACCTGACCTTGTTACCCACACAGGCGGAACGGATGGAGAATCGCCAAAGCGACTTTCATCCCAATGAACGCCTTACGCTATCGTATGACAAGGACTGGCTGAAAGCCTCCATGTTCGCTAAAATAGATGCCGATCGCCTCCGTTTCTCAACATCGCCTGAACAAAATACCACCCTTTGGAATAATAACTTCGGACTCCAAGCCGAGGCAACAGTGGGACAATTCGTATTCGAGACCAATCTCACAGAGTATACTCGTCGAGGTTATGCTACGCAATCAATGAATCGCGACATGCTTCTCTGGAACGCTGCAGTCACATGGAAAATCCTGAAGAACAAAGCCAACCTGAAGCTTGAGTTCGAGGACATCCTGAACAAGCAAGACAACTTCTGGAGCAACCAGTCTGCTTACCAGCGCACTACCTCATGGAATGACTTCCGCCATCACTATGTCAACATCAGTTTCACGTATCATCTAGATGCAAAAAAGAAGGACGAATAAAATATAAACAAGCAAACAATTATCACCGCATTGCTCGCACTTGTACAGGGCACGATAACGGCACATGACGACTTTTAAGATGACAGAATTGTCAAATGTCCCTTGTCACCAGTGATGAAGTAATAGTAAGTTCTCTTTGCATTCGCTGCAACATAATTCTCCATAGTAAAAAGGTTGTCTTTTCCTGATTCAGTAAACGGTCACGGTCACAGCTGTGACCATTTCTATGGTATTGGAGGGCATTATCTTAGGACTTAGTGGGGTAAAAGCATAAGGAATAAGGGATGAAACTGTCGCTTTTCCATCGTTTGCCTATACCCAAACGATCGTGCGCCTATATCCAAACGATCTGTTGCCTATACTCAAATTGAAACGTTTTATTAAAATCATTTATGCTAATTGCGGTTGAATGCATCCAACCAACCTCGATTTCCCCTTTGTTTATAGGCATTTGAAGCATATTAGGTGGGTTGGTGGGTTAAAACAAAAAACAGACAATGTATCTATTATTATAAAAAATAGTATTATCTTTGTACCCAATTCAACAATCATGAAGTAATAAAATGAAAAAAGCAACAATCGTATTGATGCTGCTGATGGCGATGACAGCTCAGGCAGTAGAGAAGAAACTGTGGTATGACCGTGCAGCAACCGACTGGCTGGAAGCGCTGCCTATTGGAAACTCCCATCTGGGTGCCATGATCTATGGTAAAACCGATACGGAAGAGATTCAACTCAACGAGGAGACCTTCTGGAGCGGCTCGCCACATAACAACAACAGTCCTGAGGCAAAGGAACACCTGCAGGAGGTGCGCCAGCTGATCTTCGACGGGAAGGAAGAAGAGGCGCATGCCCTCATCGACAAATACTTCTTCAAAGGTCCGCACGGTATGCGTTACCTACCTTTAGGTAGCGTGAAACTCGCCTTCGAATACCCGAGCGAGGCTGAGCCCACGAACTACCGCAGAGAACTGAACTTGGCCAATGCCTTGAATACCACTACCTATGAGGTTGACGGCGTGAGATATGAACGTACCGTCTTTGCTTCGCAGGCCGATAATGTGATCATCGTTCGTATCAAGGCGAGCAAGAAAGGAGCTCTGAAGTTCAACGTGAACTTCGACTCGCAACTGAAAGCGCAGGTAACGAATATACTTGAACGCCAGAATGTGAAGGTAAACGAACTGGCTGCCGTTATCGATGGCGAGGATCATGAGGGCATCAAGGCCGGATTGAAAGCCGAATGCCGCATCAAGGTGGAGAGCGACGGTGAGATTGCACATCTCTCCCAGAAGCTTGGCGTTACCAATGCCACTACCGCCACCATCTATATCACCGCCACCACCAACTTCGTAAACTACCACGATGTGAGCGGTAATCCCATACAGAAGATCAACCAGACATTGGACGGTATCAAGGGGATGTCGTATGATTATCTGCTGAATCGTCACCTTGAAAAATACCAGGAACAGTATAACCGCGTGAGTCTGGAATTGGGTACAGGCAATGGTTCGCAGCTGCCTACCGACAAGCGGTTGGCAAACTTCGCAGGAAGTGATGACATGGACATGGTGGCACTGATGTTCCAATATGGGCGCTACCTGCTCATTTCCTCTTCACAGCCTGGCGGTCAGCCGGCTAACCTGCAGGGCGTATGGAACGACAAACGGATGGCGCCGTGGGATTCCAAATACACCATTAACATCAATGCAGAGATGAACTACTGGCCTGCATTCGTGGGAAACCTGACTGAGACACAAGAGCCACTTTTCAGTATGATTCGTGACCTGAGCGAGACGGGTGCCGAGACAGCCCGCACCATGTATGGATGCGACGGATGGGTGGCACACCACAATACCGACATATGGCGCATCGCTGGTCCTGTTGACGGTACCACATGGGGCATGTTCCCCACTGGCGGCGCATGGCTCACCACCCATCTGTGGCAGCACTATCTTTATACAGGTGACAAGCTGTTCTTGGCAAAATACTATCCTGTGATGAAGGGGGCTGCCGACTTCCTGATGGACTATATGCAGGAATATCCCGCAACAGGTGATGTGAAAGGGGCAGCCGGTTGGCTGGTAACAGTTCCCACGGTATCTCCGGAACATGGACCTGTGGGAAAACGCACAACGGTTACCGCCGGGTCCACGATGGATAACCAGATTGTCTTTGATGTGCTCTCACAAGTGAAAATGACCATGGCTGCTCTGGGTCTCAAGGATCAGGCATACCAAAAACGACTGGACAACGCGCTGGCCAAGCTGCCGCCGATGCAGATAGGCAAATACGGACAACTGCAGGAATGGCTCATCGACGGAGACGACCCGAAGGATGAGCACCGCCATATCTCGCATCTCTACGGTCTGTATCCCTCTAACCAAATTTCTCCCTATTCGCATCCTGACCTTTTCACGGCTGCGGCCAACACCTTGAAACAACGTGGTGATATGGCCACGGGATGGAGCTTGGGTTGGAAGATCAATTTCTGGGCAAGGATGTTGGATGGTAACCATGCCTTCACCATCATCTCGAACATGCTGCGCCTACTGCCCAACGACCGACAAGCACGCAATTATCCTGACGGTCGTACCTATCCGAACCTCTTTGATGCACATCCGCCCTTCCAGATTGACGGAAACTTTGGCTGCGCAGCGGGCATCGGAGAGATGCTACTGCAGAGTCACGATGGTGCTGTACATCTGCTGCCTGCACTGCCTGATGTATGGAAGAAGGGTGAGGTGAAGGGCTTACTGGCCCGCGGCGGTTTCCAGGTAGATATGACTTGGGACGAAGGAAAGCTGCAGAAAGCTGTTATCCTCTCTAAGGTAGGCGGTGTACTGCGTCTGCGTTCGTATGTTCCGCTGAAGGGCAAAGGGCTAAAGGCTGCCAAGGGAAAGAACCGCAATCCGCTGCTGCAGACGGCTGAGGTGAAGAATCCATTACGTTCTGCTGAACTGACATCGTTCGACCAGCTGCCTGTGAAGAAGGTCTATGAGTATGATGTGAAAACAAAGAAGGGACAACTGATTGTTGTGGAATGTGGAATGTGAAATGAGATAACTATATAGAAAGATAAATGAAGAAAATTTATATATTGATGACGTTGTTTGTCATCGCATTAGTAGGATGTGCCAACAATGATAACAAGACACGTTCAGAAGCACAGGAGAAAGCAGAAACGACAGCTATTGAGGAGCTGACTCCTGCTGTCGAAGAGCAGGTTACCAGTGAGGTAGCTCCCGACTTTACCTTGAACGACATCAACGGGAAGCCATTGGCATTATCCAGTCTGCGCGGAAAGTATGTCATCCTTGACTTCTGGGGCAGCTGGTGCGTTTGGTGTATCAGGGGTATTCCAAATATGAAGGAGTATTATAATAAGTATAAGGGAAAGTTCGAAATTTTAGGTATCGACTGCAACGATTCGGAGCAGGATTGGAAGGATGCTGTGAAGAAACATGAACTGCCTTGGTTACATGTGTATAACACTCCTGACAGTCAGTTATTGAAAACTTACAACATCGAAGGATTCCCCACCAAGATTATTATTGATCCCGATGGCAAGATCGTAAAGACCATCGTTGGCGAGGATCCCGAATTCTACACCTTGCTAGATCAACTCTTTGCGAATTGAGTATTGAGAATATATTTCTCATGCGCAAGAGCACTGGCGTAAGCCGATAAAAAACAAAATCGGGCTTTGATGCCCGATTTTACTTTAATGTAATCTGAAAATCGGCGGTATCTGCGATTTTCAGTTGAGCCCCTCCATATAGGGAGGGGATGGGGGTAGGTGGATGTTTCTTTTGCCTCTTTTCTTTGCGCCAAAGAAAAAGAGGGAAGATTGTGCAGTTATAAACTGCAAATCACATGTATCCTAACCACCGCAAGATATCATTCAGGTTCGCCACAACCATCAAGATGATGAGGATGGTGAATCCCACATATTCCGCCTTAATCATGAAGTTCTCGCTGGGCTTGCGTCCTGTTACCATCTCATAGATCAGGAAGAGCACATGTCCACCATCGAGAGCGGGAATGGGCAGGATATTCATGAAAGCCAGGATGATAGACAGGAAGGCTGTCATACGCCAGAACATCATCCAGTCCCATACCGGTGGGAACAGACTGCCGATGGCGCCAAAGCCACCCAACGATTTTGCTCCGTCGGCTGTTGCCACATATTTCAAATCGTTTACATAACCGCGCAGCACACCCAGTCCGTATTTAATACCTGCAGGGAAGCTCTCAAAGAAACCATATTTCAGTGTGGTGGGCTGGTAATAGTTGGCCAGCGTGGTTTGTGTAACACCTAACATCAGCTCAGGAGTGAGCACCACCTTAGCAGTATCTACGGCTTCATCTCCAGAAGAATATACCAGTTGAACGGTACGGGTCTTCAGACTGTCGGCTGAGGTCTTGGCGGTGGATAACACATCACTCAGTACACCCACCTGATAAACGAACTCGTTCCAGGAGTCAACTGGTTTGTTGTTGATGGCCAAGATCTTATCGCCTTTCTTCAAGCCAATCTTACTTGCGGGAGTATCAGCGAATACACTGTCCACCTCGGCAGGAATGAACGGACGGGCAAAGGCAGGATCAGCCTGAAGCATCGTTATCAGACTCATCTCCTCGGGCATATTGATGGTAACATCCGCGCCATTGCGCTTCACCGTCACGGTCTTGGCATCTGCCAGATGGCGGAATACATCCACATCATAGCGGTCGAACGCCTTACCATCATAAGCATACAGGATATCATGATCCTGGAATCCGATCTGTTTGGCTTCGGTATTGAACTTGAAACCCATCGACATGTCCTTCACTGACATATATTCATCACCCCAATGGAAAAGCACCATGGAGTAGATGAAGAGGGCCAGGAGGAAGTTCACAAGTACACCACCTATCATGATCAGTAATCGCTGCCACGCTGGTTTGCTTCGGAACTCCCAAGGTTGTTCGGGTTGTTTCATCTGTTCTGTATCAAAACTCTCATCGATCATTCCTGCGATCTTACAATAGCCTCCTAAAGGCAGCCAACCTATACCATAGGCCGTATCGCTGTTCTTGGGCTTGAATTCGAAAAGATGGAACCAAGGATCGAAGAATAAGTAGAACTTATCTACGCGAACACCAAAGAGTTTGGCGAAGAAGAAATGACCGCCCTCGTGGAGAAGAACCAAGAGGGAGATAGCGAGCATGAACTGTAACAGTCTAATCAAAAATACTTCCATTGTTTTATTTGTTTATTAATTCTGAGGCAATGCTTCGTGCCTCGGTATCAGTCTTGAAATAAGTATCGAGCGACGGATTCTTGTCGTAGGTGGTCTGAGCCATTGTCTTCTCAATCACCTCGGCCATCTGCGGGAAAGAACAACGATCCTGGCGGAACGCCTCGTTCACCACCTCGTTGGCTGCATTCACAATGCAGGGCATGTTACCACCCATGCGGATGGCCTCGAAGGCTAAGGCCAGACATCTGAACTTCTGGATGTCGGGCTCGAAGAATTCCAGTTTCTGGGCAGCGAACAAGTCGAGACGACTACCGTTAAGGGTTAGTCTGTCAGGATAGGAGAATGCATACTGGATAGGCAGTCGCATATCAGGAACACCTAACTGTGCCTTGACGGAGCCATCGATGAACTGCACGGCACTATGTACAATGCTTTGGGGATGTATCAGCACCTGGATCTTCTCAGCCGGTACGCCAAAGAGCCATTTCGCCTCGATCACCTCAAAGCCCTTGTTCATCAGCGTAGCTGAGTCGATGGTGATCTTCGCGCCCATATCCCATGTGGGATGTCGCAAGGCATCAGCCGCTTTCACCTTCTCTATCTGCTCATCACTCATCATGCGGAACGGTCCGCCTGAGCAGGTAAGCAGGATCTTCTCTATCTCGTTATCCCCTTCGCCCACCAGACTCTGGAAGATGGCTGAATGCTCACTGTCAACAGGCAGGATAGGCGTATGATACTGGTTGGCCAGCTGACAGATCAGCTCACCGGCAACCACTAATGTTTCCTTGTTGGCCAGACAGATTTTCTTACCTGCCTTAATGGCATGAACAGTGGGAGAAAGACCGGCAAACCCCACCATGGCCGTAAGTACCATGTCTATCGGTCCGGCCTCCACAATTTCATCGAGTGCCTGTCGACCAGCATATACCTTGATGTCAGGCTCGTCGCTCAACAGTTGTTTCAACTCATCATAGCGGGCTTCGTTGGCAATCACCACAGCTGCCGGCTTGAACTGATGAGCCTGTTGTGCCAACAGCTCCACCTTGTTGTTGGCGGTGAGACAATACACCTCGTAGAGGTCGCTGTGCTGTGCAATGACATCCAGCGCCTGCGTACCAATACTGCCGGTAGAGCCTAAGATAGCTATTTGTTTTTTTTCTCTTTTCACTTCTCTACGAATTAGACGAATGATTCTTTCATTATCAATTGTCAATTATCCATTGTCAATTGTCATTAAGACTTAACAGTCCTTCGGGTAATTCCACCCGTATCTTCCTTTCCTCCATGTCGATATCCTTGATGAACGACTCAACGGCAGGAATCAGCAACTCCTCCCCTTTCTCGTCGTTGATCACCAGTAAGACATTCTCCGTGGAGTCATCCACAGAAGTAACAGTACCTATGCACTGCTCATTCTGGTTGTTGATGAGTTGCATTCCCGTGAGCTGTGCCCAGGAAACCTCATCGGTCTGACCTTCTGCCAATGCCCTTGGAAAGAACACTTCACAGTTTGTCAGATTCCTTGCCTGCTCCAGCGTATCTATACCCTCGAACTTCATCAAAGCCGTGTCGCCGCTGCGGAAACGGTATTCTTCCATAAAGAATGGTACCAGGATACCATCCACCTGCAGGATGAGGTAGTCGGCATCTACGCGGTCGAACACATCATCGGTAAACTGGAATGACGTCTCTCCTTTGACGCCATGCGGCTTACCGATGCGACCAATGCGGAACACTTCTTCTTGTCGGATCATGCTAAGAGCTTATTCGTTGTATATGGGCACCCAAGGCATTCAGTCGTGCCTCAATATCTTCGTAACCACGGTCGATCTGTGCCACATTATCAATTCGACTGGTACCGTTGGCACTCAGCGCGGCAATGAGCAAGGCGATACCTGCACGGATATCCGGACTGGTCATTCGACCTGCCCGCAACCGTTTACGACGGTCATGACCCACCACCACAGCACGATGCGGATCACAGAGAATAATCTGCGCCCCCATATCGATGAGCTTGTCAACGAAGAACAGTCTGCTTTCAAACATCTTCTGATGGAACAGCACACTACCTCTTGCCTGTGTAGCCACTACAAGCAGCACAGAAAGCAGGTCGGGAGTCAAACCAGGCCATGGGGCATCAGCCAACGTCATGATGGAGCCATCGATGAACGAGTCGATGATATAATGTGTCTGACGAGGAATAACCAGATCGTCGCCTTCCACCTTCATCTTCACACCCAGTCGGCGGAAGGCCTCTGGAATGATACCGAGGTTCTGCAATGATACGTCCTTGATGCGAATACCATCTCCCACCATGGCAGCCATACCGATAAACGAGCCTACCTCAATCATGTCGGGCAAGATGCGGTGCTGAGCACCATGAAGCCTATCCACACCAACGATAGTCAGGAGGTTACTGCCGATACCGCTGATCTCTGCTCCCATCTTGTTGAGCAGATGACACAACTGCTGGATATAGGGTTCGCAGGCAGCATTGTATATGGTGGTAGTACCCTTGGCAAAGACGGCAGCCATGATGATATTGGCCGTTCCTGTTACCGAGGCCTCATCGAGCAACATATAGCAACCTTTGAGCTTGTTGGAATGGATCTCATAGACATTGCGCTGTTCGTTGAAATCGAACTTCGCCCCCAGGTACTTGAAGCCGAGGAAGTGCGTGTCGAGACGTCGACGTCCTATCTTGTCACCACCGGGTTCGGCTACGACCGCCCTGCCATAGCGAGCCAGCAGAGGACCGATCATCAATACGCTACCGCGAAGGGCGGCACATTTGCGTACGAACTCATCGCTCTGCAGATAGTCGAGGTTAAGGTCGGAGGCCTGAAAACTGTAGTCGTGGCGGTTCAGTTGGTTCACCTTGACACCAATCTGCTTCAACAGCAGGATCAGGTTGTTCACATCCAGGATATCAGGGATGTTCTGGATGATCACCTCCTCATCGGTGAGCAAGGTGGCACAAATCACCTGCAGAGCCTCATTCTTCGCCCCTTGTGGCGTTATGGAACCCTTCAGCAGATGTCCGCCTTCGATAGTAAATGACTCCATGCTTATTTCTTTTTCTTGTTACGTGTGTTCAGATCATCACGTAGCTGTACACGCTCAAACTTGAATGTACTCAGGTCGAGTTGGATAACGCCATCGGTATAGCGAGCCAGGTCGGATGCTATCTTCTCGTCATCATTAGCACCATGACTCCATTGCATCAGGTTGCGCTTCATCTGATTGGCAGTGATACGTGTCAGCTCTTCCCTTTCCTCACCTGGAGGCATGCTCTTCAGCTTGTCGAATGCCTCAAAGATCAGATGACCGTAATGACGTACAGGTATCTCCTGCATAGGATAGTCAAGCGGCTGGGGCTTGGTGGCTATCTTCATGGCAGAACTTACATCATAAGGGTAGTCGATATCCAATTGGAAACCGCTCATGATGGCGAGATGGTCCCACAGTTTCTGCTCGTAATCAGCATTATCACGGTTCTGCGGGAACATCCTGTCCATGATGCGTATGATGGTTTCAGCGCAACGCTGACGTTCTTCTTTGGTAGGAAGAGAGATGGCATGGTCAACCATGTTCTGCACTTCCCTGCCATACTCAGGGAGAATCAGTTTCTCTCGCTGTGTATTATAGTCTAAACCTTTGATGTTCATATGATAAAATGGGGTTAATGGGCATGATGGGGTTAATGGGCGATATTAATGTGTTTATAGAAGCTTTTTGGGCATCTTGGCCACAAAGTCCTTCAAGTAGAAAGGAACGAAGTAGGCCACATCCTCATACTGTTCCAAGGCGATTCGTTTCTCTGCCAGCGGGAACATCCATTTGGCCAGCGGCACGATGTTCTCTATCAGATGGGCATGAGGGTGGTTGATGGCCTCCATGCACTTAGCGGCTCCGTTGCCGAAGAAATACACCGGGTGCGCATCCAGGAATTCTTTGTATGTGTCAGCCTCAACAACATCGGCCTGTACAGGACGGATAGGGCGCAAGGAACGGTCGTATATCCCTGCATACACTTCCATTCTGCGGGCATCGATCATCGGACACAGCAGGGCGTCTTCCTCGATCTCCTGACGAAGCAGAACAGGAACGCACAGCAGTTCCAAGGTAGGAATACCGATGAGTTTGACGTCACGGCCATAGCAGATACCTTTCGCCATAGAAGCACCGATTCGTAAGCCCGTATAGCTGCCAGGACCGCTGCTTACTGCCACGGCATCAAGAGGAATGGCATGACTCTCGATGAACGACAGAGCCTCGTCTACAAAGACTCCCAGCTTCACCGCATGATTGGGTCCTTCGCGGTCTTCTTCGTTGAAGATCACAACTCCATCCTGACTGGCTGAAACCGAGCAAACGTCCGTACTTGTTTCTATATTGATAATACAAGACATAAAATATCTTTCTAAATTAAAGTGCAAAAATACGCATTTTCCGGAAATTATTTGTACTTTTGCATAAATTTAACTTCAAACATATTATGATACAGTCAATGACAGGCTACGGCAAAGCGGTCGTAACCTTTAATGAAAAGAAGATAAATGTTGAGATAAAGTCACTGAACAGTAAGCAGCTTGACTTGAACACCCGCGTGGCTCCCCTCTATCGGGAAAAGGAGATGGAAATCCGTCAGATGATCTCTGCTGCCTTACTTCGCGGAAAGGTTGACTTCTCTCTTTGGATAGAGAAAGACGCTGCTGTTGATGCTACGCCTATCAATGCGGCACTTGTTGAGAATTATTACCAACAGATTAAAACGATCTCCGCAGCCACTGGTATTCCTGAGCCAACCGACTGGTATTATACCATCTTACGCCTTCCTGATGTGACAACCAAGACCGATGTGGAGGAGCTGAGTGAGGAGGAATGGGACATTGTTAAAAAGGCCATTGAAGAGGCCATTGCCCATCTGGTATCGTTCCGTAAGCAGGAAGGTGCCGCCCTCCAGAAGAAGTTCGAGGAGAAGATCGACAATATCGGTCGTTTACTGGAAAGCATCGAGCCATTTGAAAAGTCGCGTGTAGAAAAGATCCGTGCCAGAATTGTGGAAGGACTGAAGAGTATTCCTGAGGTTGACTACGACAAGAACCGCATGGAACAGGAACTCATCTATTATATTGAGAAACTGGATATCAGCGAGGAGAAACAACGACTTGCCAACCACCTGAAGTATTTCCGTGACACGATGAACGAAAATGGCGGTCAGGGTAAGAAGCTGGGCTTCATTGCACAAGAGATGGGACGAGAAATCAACACTACTGGCTCCAAGAGTAATCAGGCGGAGATGCAGAACATCGTGGTGATGATGAAGGACGAGTTGGAACAGATCAAGGAACAAGTACTGAATGCGTTGTAATTCGCAAGAACTGATTAAGAGGTAAAAGAGATATGAAAGGAAAATTAGTTATTATTAGTGCACCATCGGGCAGCGGAAAGAGCACGATCATCAATTGGTTGATGCAGGAGCATCCTGAACTGAACCTCTGCTTCTCTATCAGTTGTACGAGCAGGGCACCTCGAGGCACGGAGCAAAACGGAGTAGAATATTTCTTTCTTACGCTGGAAGAGTTCAAGACAAAGATTGACAACGGAGAATTCTTAGAGTACGAAGAAGTATATGAAGGACGTTTCTACGGAACCTTGAAGGAACAGGTGGAACGCCAGCGTATGAACGGTGAGAACGTGGTATTCGATGTGGATGTGAAGGGTGGCTGTAACATCAAGAAATATTATGGTGATGAGGCCTTGAGCATCTTTATCCAGCCTCCTTCGATTGAAGAACTGCGCAAGCGGTTGGAAGGTCGTGGCACGGATGCGCCTGAAGTGATCGAACAGCGTATAGAGCGTGCCAGCTTCGAACTCACCTTTGCAGACCAGTTTGACCGTGTGGTGGTGAATGACGATCTGGCTACTGCAGAAAATGAAACCCTTGAGATCATCCAGCAATTCTTGAAGGGCAAAAGGAAAAAGTGTAAGAGAAAGTCGTAAAGTTCAAAGTTTACGTGAAGATCGGTTTATTTGGTGGGACGTTCAACCCCATTCATTTCGGACATATCCGATTGGCCCGGCAACTTCTACAAAGTGCCGGACTGGATGAAGTGTGGTTCATGGTAACTCCCCAGAATCCGTTCAAGGTGAATCATGAACTGCTATGGGACAGAACGCGCTATCGTATGGTTGAGATGGCTTTACAACGATATAAGCACCTCATTGCCAGCGATTATGAGTTCCGCCTGCCCAAACCGTCATTTACTTGGAACACCTTACAGGCCTTGTCAAAGGATTACCCGAACCATACCTTTACCTTGCTTATCGGCGGTGATAACTGGACCTCCTTTCCCAAGTGGTACCGGGCTGCTGACATCCTTGCCCGTCATGATATTGTGGTTTACCCGCGAGAAGGTAGTTCCTATGATATGGATAAACTGCCTCCTCGTGTTAAGATCATCGAAACAAAACGTATTCCCATCAGCAGTACTCTTGTCAGACAACGGGTGGCAGCAGGAAAATCTATCAGCAGACTAGTCCCTAAGTCGGTTGCCGATTATATCTATCAGGAACATCTATACCAATGAGGTATCTTCTGCAGAACATGAAACGGAACATCGCATTCTGGGTGTTCATGTATGCGTTGGGCATTGTGACGGCATTTGTCGTCCTTCCTCAAACACGGAATGCGAAGATTTACGACCATCTCTATACGGAGCTGTTCGTGGATGTATCCGTGCTGTTCCTGTTTCTCTCACTCCTTCCCCAAAAGATCTGCGTGTGGATCAAACGCCTGTTCTATGTCATTGCCTACACAGTAGCCATCGTCGATGTGTATTGCTTCATCAAGTTCGGCAGTACGCTTACTCCTACCATGTTACTGTTGGTAGGTGAGACGAATGCGCAGGAAGCAGGGGAGTTCCTGAAATCCTATCTCTCCACCGACATCATCTTCAGTAAGCTTGGCTGGGTGCTACTGGTGATGCTGGTGCATGTGGTGTGGAGTGTTATCAGAAGCAAGAGGCAAGAAGCAAGAAGCAAGAGAAATGTATTGAGTAAATGTCATGATAAACATAAAGGTATTCTCTTGCTTCTTGCTTCTTGCCTCTTGTTTCTAACATTCCTCTTCTCCCTCACCGACTGCTGGAAGAACAAGGAGGCGTTCCATCGGTTGATGTCATACCAGACCATCGGAGAGGTGGAGCATGAACTCACGGAAAAGACTTGTGCTAACCTCTACCAGCCACTGTACCGACTGGCTTTCAGCATACGGGCAAATCAACTCACAGCCAAACAGGTGCAGAAACTGATAACGGGTATTGATAAGGTACAGGTGGACAGCTGTGCCTTCACCACACCTCATATCATACTGATTATCGGCGAGAGTTATAACCGTCATCATGCTCAGCTGTATGGCTATGAGAAGCCAACCACACCACGACAGCTGAAACGGGCCCAACAAGGGGAACTGATTGCCTATCAGGATGTGGTGGCTCCTTGGAACCTCACGAGCTTTGTCTTCAAGTACCTCTTCTCGCTCTACACCGTAGGCGATCAAGGAGAGTGGTGCGACTATCCGCTGTTCCCGGAAGTATTCCGACAGGCAGGCTATCATGTCACCTTCCTCACCAACCAGTTCCTGCCGCAGGCAAAAGAGGCGGTATATGACTTCAGTGGCGGCTTCTTCCTGAATAACCCGACACTCAGTAATGCGATGTTTGATGCAAGGAACGAGAAACTGTCGTATTACGATGAAGGACTGCTGAAGGATTGGGACGATATTCGAGGAAGGACGAAGGAGGAAGGAGGAAGGATGTCCTCAAAGCAGGGGGAGCTGACGATTGTTCACCTGAAAGGACAGCATCTGGACTACCGCACCAGGAGTCCGAAAAACCGCTGGTTCTTCAAACGCGATGATTATGATCGTCCCGACCTTCGTCCTGAAGAGATTCAACGCTTGGCTTATTACGACAATGCCGTACTGTATAATGATTCCATTGTGGATCAGGTCATCCGACGGGTGGAGAATGAGCAGGCGGTGGTGATTTATGTGCCCGACCATGGTGAGGAGTGCTATGGTCCGGGGGTGCACTTCTGTGGCAGAATGCACAGTACAGAAATTACCGGCCGATTGGCTCACGAGGAGTTTGACATTCCTTTCTGGATATGGTGCTCGCATGCTTTCATGGTGGAACAGCCTGAACTCTTTGATGCTATCGTGCGGGCCAAGAACCGTAGGTATATGACTGATGCGATACCGTTCCTGCTGATGCATCTGGCAGGGATTCATACGCCCGACTATCGTGAGGAACTGGATATTCTGAGTCCGCAGTACAACGAGATGCGACCCCGTATCCTCAAGAACACGACCGACTATGATAAGATAAAAGATAAAAGATGAGAGATGATATATTGAGCAGAGTGGAATCACAGGCGTTGCGCGGCATAGCCATCTTGGGTATTGTGCTGCACAACTACTGTCATTTCTTAGGTTTTGCAGTGAAGGAGAACGAATACACGTTCACTGCCGAGAAGCCTATGCAGATGTTGGAGAAGGTGATGGCATTGGACAAGGACTTGTTCATCCATTTCTTCTCGTTCTTCGGTCATTATGGCGTACCTGTGTTCCTGTTCATCAGTGGCTACGGTCTGGTGAAGAAATACGAAGAAACGAAGGACGGAGGGAACGAGGGAACAGTGCAATGGATATGGAAGCATTTCCGTAAGCTGTTCCGTTTGATGATCTGGGGCTATCTGCTGTTCATGGCCATCTACTTCCTGCGCCATACGAATGGACCAGAGGTGTTCTCCCTTGACCGCATCGCTGCGCATCTCACCATGACAGTCAACTTCCTCTATTGGCTACCCGACAAGGTCATCTTCCCAGGACCCTATTGGTTCTTCGGACTGATGATTCAGTTGTATATCCTCTACCGGTTGGTATTCTACCGCTGGCGAGGCTATGGTATCCTGTTAGGAACCATCGTGGTATGCTGGCTCTTGCAATGGTGGGCTGCCTTGAGCAATCCCTGCGATTTCAACCTGCTGAACTACCTCAGGTATAACTTCATTGGTGGAATGCTGCCCTTCTGCATGGGAATAGCCTATGCTCGCTATATGAAGAGAACATTGAGCTCAGTACGATACCTACTGATAGTCCTGTTCTCGGCAGTGGGCGTGGTGGCAGGTAGCATGAGTGTGCATACTTGGCTGTGGGTACCTTTGTTCATTACCACAGGTGCCGTGGCAACGGTAAAGCTGCTGCCACAGTGGCTGATGAAACCCTGTGCATGGTTTGGAGGCATCTCGGCTGCCTTGTTTGTGATGCATCCCGTGATGCGTGAACTGGTTATCTCGCATTACCGTAAGGTTGACATCTATTGGGGCATTGCCATCTACCTGCTCTCGGCAGTCGCCCTTTCCATGCTCCTGCAATACTTTATTCAGCGCAAGCGCTGATAATTGTAGAGTGTGGAGTGTGGAGTGTGGAGTGAGATTAGTCTAATTCGTCAGATTCGTAGAGAAACAAAGAGATTCGTCAAATTCGTAGAGAAACAAAGAGATTCGTCAAATTCGTAGAGAAACAAAGAGATTCATCAAATTCGTAGAGAAGAAGAAATGAAGAATATTGAGTGGAGTGATTTCAGTAAGTACCGCAGTGCGCTGATGGGTGCTGCCATGCTGTTTGTGATGTTCTTCCATGTAACCATGCCGAAGAGCTACATGATGTATGGTGTAGTACGTTGCGGTAATATCGGCGTGGACATGTTCCTCTTCCTCAGCGGTATCGGTTTGTGGTATTCATGGACCAAACAGCCCTCACTGAAACATTTCTTCAAACGCCGTTACCTGCGTATCTACCCTGCCTGGCTCATCATGGCGCTGCTGTTCTATATCCCCAACTACCTGAATGTAGCGGGTGGCGGATATAGTCCTAATATCGGTCATCTGGTGGCGAACATCCTGTTCAATTGGAGCTTCTGGCGCATTGACGATCTCACCTTCTGGTTCATCCCCTCTATCATGATGCTCTACACGGTGGCACCTTTCTATATGGAACTCATCAGGAAGCACCCCTCCTACCGCTGGCTACTGGTGGCAGTGGCTATCGTATGGGCCGTCATGGTACAGTACTATCCGCCTGTGCATCGTTCCGTGGGGCATGTGGAGATCTTCTGGAGCAGGATTCCCATCTTCCTGTTAGGCATCAACTGCGGACAGTGGGTAAAGGAGAAGCGCACCATGGAAGGCGCCGCCCTTTGGGGTGTGTTACTGCTGTTCATCCTCTCGTTCATGATGTGCATCGAGTTTGAGAACCACTGGCGCGGAAAGTTCCCGTTGTTCCTCGAACGCATGGTATATATCCCTTGCAGCATTACGGCTATGATCCTACTCTGTCAAGCCTTCCGCTATGCACCCAAGTGGCTCCTTTCCTTCCTCACATTCATCGGAGGAATCAGTCTGGAGCTCTACCTCATCCACGTACAGTTCGTACTGAAATACGTGAACGAATACCATTTGGGTTACTGTCTGACGGTCGTGTTGATGATTGCCATCAGCATCCCTCTCGCCTGGCTTCTATCGAAACTTACTTCGGTGCTAGAAGGTCAACTTTTGGAGCAGCGAGTGCCAAAGATGCTTGCATCAATTTGGCCGAGTCGTGACAAAAGTCAACGTAGTTAAAGGTCATAAGAGATTCGTCTAATTCGTCTAATTCGTAGAGAAAGTTCAATGATTAAAAGTGTACTAAAACTCATTCGTCCCCAGCAGTGGTTGAAGAACGTCTTCGTGCTCATGCCGATGTTCTTCGGAGGTAGTTTGTTAGACCGTGGTGCCATCTACGCATCCGTGATTACCTTCCTGGCTTTTTGCTGGATTGCCTCGGCGGTATATTGTTTCAACGATATTGTGGATGTGGAATACGACCGTCGGCACCCTGTGAAGTGTCATCGTCCCATAGCCAGCGGGGCAGTCAGTCTGAAACAGGCATACGGCTTGATGATACTGATGTTCATCCTCTCCGCAGCTACCATCCTGCTACTGAAAGAAAACATGCTGTTGGTGGGCGGCATCCTGCTTTTCTATTTTGTGCTGAACCTTGCTTATTGCGTTTGGCTGAAGCAGCATGCTATCGTGGATGTATGTGTCATTGCCTTCGGGTTCGTGTTACGACTGATAGCCGGAGGCGAGGCCTCGGGAGTAGTATTGAGCAAATGGATTGTGCTGATGACCTTCCTCATCACCCTGTTCATGTCGTTTGCCAAGCGGCGAGATGATGTGATAAGGATGGAGGAAACAGGCGAGGCACCCAGAAAGAACACCATTCGCTACAGTCTGCCATTCATCAATCAGGCCATCACCATTACTGCCTCGGTAACGATGGTATGCTATATTATGTATACGGTAAGTCCTGAGGTGGCAGCAAGGGCAAATACAGAATACCTGTATCTCACCACCTGTTTCGTTCTGGTGGGCTTGTTGCGGTATATTCAGCTTACCGTGGTTGACAAGCGCAGCGGTGACCCCACGAAAATCATGCTGCGCGATAGGTTTACTCAGATCGTTGTGGTTTTGTTCACCCTAACGTTCTTCTTTATTATATATATGTAAAGCGGTTTCTATTGCCCTCCTCGTGGAGGGGTTAGTGGCCTCAACCGTCAATTCGGTTGATCTTCACCTTCTTCTTGTTGATGATGCCTTCGAAATACGGTGGTTCATCCTTTAGGTAGATATCATCGTAGATGAAGTCGGCCACGACAGTGTCATGTTGATCCGGCAGAATCAAACCCATCTTTCCGTCCTTCTGTGCGATAATAGGCATGGTGATGAGATCATCCACATAGGTATAGCAGGTGCGAAGGAAATCATACTGCGGTGAAACAAGGACATTGCCTTTACAGTCTTTGATGCCGAACTTTCCATCCTGTTCGAACACCTCATGATACTGGATATACTTACTCTTGATTCGTTTCAGGTAGAACTCCACCTTCTGTCGGTTGTTCACCATTTCCAGCATATAGTCGAACGTATCGCAATAGTTGGCAATGGCTCTGGCCAGCACAATCTTGAAATCAAGACCGCTAATCGACTTCCTGTTCAGGTCGATATAGCGGGCAATGGCTTCCTCTTTCTGGGGGATGGTAAGGGTTGAGAGGGCTTCCTCGAATTTTTCCATGATTCGCTTGGATCCGCTCATACCTTTTATATATCGGTGCATCTGGCGTCCCATTTCCTGACACACAAACTTATCGATCTGCCTGATCTCGATGGGATCGATATACATTTCCTCGAAGTTTTCCTGTGTTATCTTGCTCATGGTAATACCTCCTATTTCTTTTGCTATATAAGGTTGCCACAAAGGTACGAATAAGCGAGCAAAAAACAAAAGAAAAAATGGAATATTTTGTTTTAACACGACAACTTTAACGGGTGTTTTCTCCTTTTGTCGCAAATGAATGCCCTTGTCGCAACAAACGGAGCAGAAAAACTCGAAAAATGTTTCAAGGCAAGAAATACGGTTATACTTTTGCAGTGTCGAAAGGAAAAACAATCCAACGACAACAAATAAAAATAAAATAAGAATAACGATTTAAAGAATACAAAGATGGAATTAGTGTTATTATTTGCAGCTATCGTGAGTATGATGATGCTTACCCTGTTTATCTTCACGTACAACAATACCATTTATGTGGAGCGACTTCCAATGGCAGTAAAGGCATTCGTACAGAATTCTTTCCCCGGAGAGGACATCGACTACGCCATGGTTGAACCGGGAATCACAAGAACCACTTACGGGGTACATCTGAAAAGCGGAGTGGATCTGAACTTAGACGTTGATGGCAACTGGGACAAAGTGGATTGTAATAGCAAGGAGGTGCCGGAACAATTCATCCCTGCCACCATCAAGCACTACGTACAATCCAACTACGCAGATGCTGTCATCACCAAGATTGACAAGGGCAGCGATAGCTATTTGTTGGAGCTGTCTAACAATCTCTACCTGAAATTCAACAATAACGGACAGCTCATCGGTTTCGGCTATTAAGCCGAGAACGGCAAATTTTCTTAAATTATCCTAATTCATAAAGGGGTGTCTCAACTTTTGGGACACCCCTTACCTTATATTTGCCATTGTCTAATTAATTATTAAGATTATGGAAACAAAGAAACTGTATTTTATGGACTGCCACTTGGCTGGCAGAATGTACCACGATGCTGACGAAGCGTGGGAAAGTCTGAAGGTTGGAACCCTTGTAAGGTTGGAGCGGGAATTGGATAACCGCCATGATCCGAATGCTTGGACAATGGGCGCGCCCGTAGAAGAAACAAGGGTGATAAATCGTGCGAAAGTATGTGATTGATTAAAGCAAAACAATCTTTGTTCTAAGTACTTTACAGCAGGATTTATAAAAAAACGAAAAAGTTATCGATTCAGAACACATATATAGATTGTTTTTGTATATTTGCATTTAATTATGGCTGGTTTTTCGGCAGGAACATCAGAACAAAATGCTGAATATCCTATTAGGACAGTAAAACACTATAGAAAATGACAAAGAAACAGGAAATACAACTCTTTGAAGAGAAAAAAGTGCGTACCGTTTGGGACGACGAACAAGAGAAATGGTACTTCTCGATAGTTGATGTATGTGGTGTGTTGACAGATAGTAAAGATGCATTAACTGCACGCAAATATTGGAATAAACTGAAACAGCGTTTGAAAGAGGAAGGAAATGAAACGGTGACAAATTGTCACCAGTTGAAACTTCGTACCGTGTGTGTATACGAAAAAGGTGTTAAATAATTGTATTTTGAATTTGGTAATAATATAAAGATATGAAATACTACTTTCCATTTGGCGAAACAGTTAAGCCATTAGTTCAGGAGGATAGAACTCCTAAGAAGGTGTTTGTTCTGGGTGTTTATGCAAGTGCTGTGCATGCACGTTGGATGGATGGGTCAAGCATAAAATGTCACGCTTTGGCTGTTGCAAGTGAACCTCGTATTTTCTGGGACGGCAATCCCAAAGAGGCAGCAGAGATTATTAGCAGAATCAAGATTCCTCATGAAATGGGAACCTTAGAGCCTGCTGATGAGAAATTTAATGGTCCTTCAGCAAAGGTGCTCGATGAGCATATTTTGGCTCCACTAGGCTTTAGTCGTAAGGATGCATGGCTCTGCGATTTGTTGCCGGAAACAAGGCTGAATGATGGTCAGGTTGAGGCCATTGAAAACAAATACAATAAGTATAGAAAAGAATATGGCTTGAATGAAGTCACAATTCCTAAGCGCCCAAGTAGATTCTGCAATAGCAAACGTTGTGAAGAAATAGTTGCAGAATTGGAAGAATCGAAGGCCGAGCTGTTGGTATTGCTGGGTGTTATTCCTATCAAACAATTCCTCAATGTCGTTGCTAATGTGAATTACAAATCGTTGCAGGAATATAAAGAACGATATGGTTATGGCATTCCTACGGACGTGACAATTATTGGTAGACACATTAAGGTTTTGCCTTTGGCTCATCCTCGTCAGATTGGAGGTCTTGGTTCTCATAGTAATAATTGGTATAATGCTCATCAGGAATGGGAATTACATAGGTGCCACACCACAAACGAAGTATGATTACGATTGAAGAAGCACTGCGCATTGCCTTACAAGCGCATGAAGGACAGAAGGATTTAGATGGAAATCCTGTTATCCTACACCCTATGGCGGTTGCCTTGGCTGGAAGGAACCGTCAGGAACAGATAGCTGGTCTGCTTCATGACGTCGTAGAGGATACAGATTTTACATTTGATGACCTTCTGCAACGAGGGGTGGACGAGAACATTGTCGATACATTGCGCCTACTTACGCATTCGAAGGATATGACCTACGAAGAGTATATAAAACGCATTGTAACATCTGGCAATGACGTAGCTATACATGTGAAATACAACGATTTGTGCCACAACCTGAAGCGTGGCAGGGCTGGAGGGCATATGAAACAGGTAGCTAAGCACGAGAAGGCACTTGCCATCATAGAACCCCATATCAAGGAGAGGTGTTTTTCACTTCACTCATGTCGAAGAAAGAATAAATATAGTAATCATGAAACCGGCAAAGATTATATGTATCAAATAGCAATGAAATAGAACAAATAAATTGATAGTTATGAAACTCGCAGAAGCATTAAGTATCCGTAAGGATTTGCAGAAACGCATTCAACAAATTGGAAAGCGTTTAGAGGACAACGTAAAGGTTCAAGAGGGTGATGAGCCGTCTGAGAATCCAGACGAACTGATGAAGGAGCTGGACGGGTGTCTGAATAAGTTGGAAGACCTGATTTGGCACATCAACTTGACTAATGTGAAAACCTTTGATGAGACGGGTAAGACCCTGACGCAACTAATGGCTGAGAAAGATGTATTGACGTTGCGCATATCTACCTTGCGCAATACTTTCGAAAGAGCATCATCACAACAAGAACGCTATTCTCGCTCAGAGATTAAGATGGTTACAATTGTAGATGTCAAGCAACTAAGCCATCAAATCGATGAGTATTCAGCAAAATTGCGCAAACTTGACATTGCCATTCAAACGCTCAATTTCCAAACAGAACTCATCTGAACCATTTGGAGGCATCCACATTCGTAGGGCGAGCTGACAAAAAGCCTTTATTGGAATGTAACTGAATGCTCGGAGCTGGCATTTGTCTCTGAAGAGATCTCACGGAGCAAGCTCAGCACGACTGCATACGAATGCATTGATCATGTAGCACATAGCACTACCACCAGTTGACTATGACTGTTGGGTGCCTCCTTTAGCATCAGAAAACGGCAGCACAAGCCTTTTTGATATCCATCAATTTGGCGAGGAGCGTCTTTTTCTGCCTAGCCACAGACATATTATAGCGCGTCTGCATGTTAATGAGCAGTTCGGGGTTGATACCAAGGGCTGCTTCTACCATGAGGGCGAAATCGGTGGTCACCGGGCGCTTCCCGTTCAGGATCTCGTTCAACTGGGTATATGGCACGTTCAGCACCTCAGAGAATTTCTTCTGAGAAATGCCCCTTGCTGCCAACTCTTCTTTCAATACATCACCTGGATGTGTCGTTATTCTGTTCATAGCTTTTCCTCCCTATTATTGGTAATGGTTCGTAATATCAGTAACGGTACAAATTGTAATGACTTTCTCTGCTCCCTCTTCTCTGATTTTGAATTCAAGGCGGTAGTGGTAGTCAATTCTTATCGAATAATAGCCATTGTCAAGTGCCTCGAAATTGAGAGAGTTGAACACAAAGAGATCCTCTATTCGTGTGGCTGCCATCAGTGTATCTATACGCTTTTGGTATTTCGTAACGACAGCTTTCTGAAAACGGTATTTTTTGTTCTTGCACTTACCGTCGTTGTAGAGTTCTTCAAGATAGTCTTTTTCGTATTCAATAAACATCATTCACAGATTTGGGTACAAAGGTAATATAAATAATCGAAATTCACAAATTTAGTGAAGATTTTTGCAGTTAAGATACTTAAATGAGAGTCTGTCAGGGCGTTATAAGACAGGTTGGAGGCACCAACTAGGCTTGTAGTGGCGAAAACAAAGGCAACATCTAACCCAAATTACCACGAACTGTATTTTAGCGGTAATCTCTTGCTTAACTTCGTTGACTTTTGTCACGACTCGGCCAATCATGCAAGCATGGTGGCACTCGCTACTCCAAAAGTTCTTGCCTCTTGCTTCTTAAATTCCATCCCTTGTGGGATGAAGAAAACTATGGCAGTTTGCGTTAGAAACTATGGCAGTTTCTGGTAAAAAGTGCCTCAAACGCCAATAGTGGGAACGCCAAACGCTGATAGCGGGAACGCCAAACGCTGGGAGCGTTTACGGCGTTCAGTGTTTTTTAACAGAAACAGGTGGTTTTGTTAACGGATTTTTGCACGCTATGAGGGGTCGGTTTTTGGTGGTTTCGCTTATTTTTTATATCTTTGCAGATACAAAGAATGATGGGGTAACCATGTGGGAAATGGGGGTTGAGCATGTATTACGTAAAAACATCTCGTATTACATAATTACACATCAAAAGGTTGCATAAGGTATATCTGGGTTAGATGTAGGTTAGATGTTTGAGCATCATATAACCCGCCTCAAATCCTTTACACATCGATGTTTCAAGCAATTTGGGTTAGATGTTGCCCTATTTTTTGCGAATCAACGTCAATCCGTCGCGAAGGGGAAGGATGACACGCTCAACGCGTTCGTCTTTTGCCACGAAATCATTGAAATCCTCAATGCCCTGAGTCTGGCGGTCGGCTGCGCTTGGAACTTCCAGCACATGACCGTCCCACAAGGTATTGTCGGCAAGGATGAAGCCCCCGGGACGCAACACGCTGAGCGCCATTTCGTAAGTCTGCAGATAGGTGCGCTTATCCCCATCGATAAACGCCATGTCGAACACAATGCCCAGCTTTGGAGCCTCCGTAACAGCATCGCCGATGATAAACGTGATCTTATCCGACACGGCCGATCCTTCAATCCACGGACGCGTAAAATCCTCCATTTCATCGTTGATTTCGAAAGTATAAACCCTTCCGTCGTCTTCCAGCCCTTCAGCCATGCAAATAGCGCTATAACCGCTGAAGGTACCCACCTCAAGAATATTCTTCGGACGGATCATGTGAACGAGCATCTTCAGCAATCGTCCTTGCAGATGACCGCTGGCCATCCGTCCGCGCAACAGATGTACGTTCGTATCGCGATAGAGCCGGTAGAGATAATCTCCTTCCGGATCTATATGCTCAAGAATATACTCCTCAATCGTCAATCGCCCCTTTAATCTTTAATGTTTAATGTTCAAAGTGAGCAACGCTTCCAAGGCCAGTCGGTAACTATCCAATCCGAATCCGCAAATCACCCCCTTGCAGGCACTGCTAATGAGCGAGTGGTGGCGGAAAGGTTCACGCTGATGCACATTAGAGATATGCACCTCGATGACCGGACTCTTCAACGAGCGGATACAGTCGTGCAAGGCCACGCTGGTATGTGTATAGGCACCAGCATTCAATATAATACCGTCGTAGGTGAACCCCACCTCCTGCATCTTGTTGATCATCTCTCCCTCGATGTTGCTTTGATAATACTCAATCTCCACATCGGGATACTTGGCACGCAACTGCGGCAGGTATTCATCAAACGAGCTATTGCCGTAGATACCCGGCTCGCGAACGCCGAGCAGGTTCAGGTTGGGACCGTTCAGAATCAGAATCTTCATGGGCTTGTTGTTTAATCTGTTAGCGGGGTTTCCCCCTTTCTTTGTGCAAAGGTACAAATAAGCGAGCAAAATGCAAAAGGAAAGAGTTCTTTTCTTTTGTATTATCGAGCGAAAGTACCTTCGGCGAAGCCAAAGGTAATAAAAATGGAAGAAAACGATGAACATTTCACTAAATTTCACTATCTTTGTAGCGAAATCAAAAAAAACAAATGCTTATGAAAAAACTTTTAATGGTGGCTGTTGCTGCGATGATATCGCTCTCGGCCAGTGCGCAACATGCAACAGGTTCGTTTGCCCTGAAGCCAACGGTTGGTCTTACATTAGCTAACTTCACGGGGTGCGAGGTAGACACGAAAACGAAAGCCGGCTTTGCTGTTGGCTTGGAAGGTGAGTATCAGGCAACACCGTTCTTAGGAATCTCTGGTGGTTTCCTGTATGCCATGCAAGGTGCCAAGGTGAAGTTCAACATTGCAGGTTTGAAGTTAGGCACTGTGAGTGCGAAGGTGGATTACCTGGACATTCCGTTGCTGGCCAATGTGTATGTAGCCGAAGGATTGGCATTGAAAGCGGGTGTACAGCTGGGGGTTAACGTTGGTTCTGACCTCAGTTTGAAGACATCCTTTATTGACGGCAACTACGATCTGTCGGATGTCTCCGACTATACAGAAACCATTGATTTCTCCATTCCCGTAGGCATTTCCTATGAATATCAGAACATCGTATTGGATGCCCGCTACAACATCGGTTTGACGGATGTTTATAAAAACGACAATGTCATCACGCATCTGGCGCTGAAAGGAACAAAGAACAGCGTATTCCTGATTACTTTGGGCTATAAGTTTGATTTGTAATCCGCCATGAGTAGATTCAGCATGGATTATAGAGGAAAAAAGATAGTAGAAAAAAGAACAAATCGTTTGCTATTTGAAAATTAATCTCTATATTTGCAGAATAATACACATATAGATCATGACATTTACAGAACAGTGCAACCAGATTTTTAATCAAGCTATCAGGGACTACCATATCAAAGACGATATTGAAACGCCCATCAAAAACCCTTATGGGTATGACACCATAGAGAACCGACTCTATCTGAAATGCTGGATAGATACCGTACAATGGCATTTCGAGGACATCATCCGCGACCCGCATATCGATCCGATTGAGGCCCTGCAGCTGAAACGCCGCATCGACCGCTCGAATCAGGACCGTACCGATCTGGTGGAACAGATTGACAGCTATTTCCGTCAGCAGTACTCTAATGTGAAGGTGCTGCCCGATGCGCGCATCAATACAGAGAGTCCTGCGTGGGCAGTTGACCGTCTGAGCATCCTCGCCCTGAAGATCTACCACATGCGTGAACAGGCCGAGCGCCAGGATGCTCCCGCAGAGCATCGCGAGAGATGTAAGGCAAAGCTGGACGTACTGTTGGAACAGCAGGTCGACCTTAGTACGGCCATTGATCAATTACTGGATGATATCTCTGCAGGACGCAAATACATGAAGGTGTACCGGCAGATGAAGATGTACAACGATCCATCGACAAATCCAGTGCTATACGGGAAGAAATAATGAAGCACGAGCATATCCTGATTATCCGATTCTCTGCCCTGGGCGATGTGGCCATGGCGGTACCTGTAGTCTATTCACTGGCTCAGCAGTACCCGCATATCCGTATCACAGTGCTCAGCAGAGAGTTCGCCCGTCCGTTCTTTGAGAATCTGGCACCCAATGTGGGCTTCATGGCGGCAGACATCAAGCATGAGTACCATGGGGTGAAAGGACTGAATACGCTCTATCGCCGACTGACCGCCAAGAAGTTCACGGCCATTGCCGACCTGCATAACGTACTGCGTTCCAGCTATCTGCGAATGCGGTTCAATCTGGGTCGCTACCATGTGGCACATGTGAACAAGCACCGTAAGGGGAAACGCCGTCTGACATCCTCGAACAAGAAGATTCTCAAGCAGCAGCCCACTTCGTTCCAGAACTATGCCGAAGTACTGGAACGGTTAGGCTACCCCGTAACCGTCAAGTTCCGTTCTATCTTCCCGCCAGAAGGTGGTGATCTTTCACAACTACCGGAAACCTTCCAGGTGAAAGATGCGGAGGAGACATGGATCGGTATTGCACCCTTTGCAGCCCATGAAGGGAAAATCTACCCGCTGAAACTGATGGAACAAGTGATTAGTCAGCTGGCAGAACGCTACCCCAAGAGCCGACTCTTCCTCTTTGGCGGCGGACAGAAGGAGCTGGATGTGTTCGACGACTGGTGTATGCGTTATCCGCAGTGCCAGCAGGCCTCGAAGGAACTGAAGGGTATCGGACAGGAACTCATCCTGATGAGTCATCTCGACGTGATGCTTTCCATGGATAGCGGAAACATGCACATGGCTTCCATTGTAGACACTCCTGTGGTGAGTGTCTGGGGCGCAACGCATCCCTATGCCGGATTCCTGGGATGGGGACAACGCATGGAGGACACTATTCAGATCGACCTCCCCTGTAGACCTTGCAGCGTATATGGCGATAAAGTCTGTATGCGCAACGATTATGCTTGTTTGCAGAACATCGCACCAGAGCAGATCGTAAAAAAGGTGGTTGGAGTCATTTCGAGAAAAGTTAAGAATTAAAGATTATTATTTACCCATAAATAAACAAGAAGATGAAAAAGTACATTTGTGACGTCTGTGGTTATGAATATGACCCTGAGGTAGGTGACCCTGATAACGGTATTGAACCTGGAACAGCCTTTGAGGATCTTCCAGACGATTGGGTGTGCCCCATCTGTGGAGTAGGAAAAGACGAGTTCTCAGAAGCATAACTCATGAACAGGCACGCGTTATGGCAGGATGAATACTGGCTGCTGTTGATGCAACTCTACCTGAAGAAACCCGAAGGGGTGAAACCCCTGTATTCAAAGGCGATGGTAAAGCTGGCATTGGAGCTGCATATTCCTCCAGAGTTTCTCTATGAGCAGATGTTCAACCTACGACAGTTGGACACCCCTCGTATGGAGAAGCTGTGGGAGCGGTATGGACAGAACCCCAAACGACTGGCTAAGGGGGTGCGCATGCTGCGACAGATGAAGGGCTTTAGCAGTGCCGATGCCTTCTATGAGGGTGTGGAGACAGTGGAATCATGGGAGCTGGACTACAAGCCGCTGCCCGAGGATGAGCGCATCATGCCCATCACACTCATCATCATTCTCGACCTCTATTTCCGTCTAACACCCAACACGATGGTTGTGGAGACACCTGAGATACAGGATCTGGCACGACTACTGAAGATGAAGGCAGAAGAGATTGTGAAGATCATGGAGATCTTCCAGATCTGCGATCCCTATCTGAACCGCATGGAAATCATCCTGACACCCCTAATGGCGCCTTGTCAGACTATCTGGAACAGGTTCGGAAATGGTCGGCCGGAGGCGTTGGCTGCCTTGGCTGCACAATTGAAGGAGTATTTTAGAGGTGAGAAGTGAACTAGTACAGACTCAGGAACAGAAGCTGATTCAGCAACAGCGACTTACCCAGCAACAGATGCTGCAGGTAAGACTGCTGGAGATGCCTTTGGCAGAGCTGGAGCAGAACGTGCAGATGGAGATTGATGACAATCCCGCCCTCGAAACCACACCCCCTGAGGATGATAGCTTCATTACAAACGAGGAATCGACAGATTCAAGCGAATCGTACGAGGAATCATTGGAACGCGAGGAGCGGGCCGATGCGCTCGACACCGCGTTGCAGAACATGGGAAGCGATGATGAGATGCCTGAGCCTTCGTATAAAGCTTTTGCCTCCGGGGGAGCGGAATACGAAGAGATTACCTATGGCGACCAGCGCTCGTTCTATGATCAGCTGAAGGAGCAGATGCGGGAACTGGAGCTCTCGCCTGAGCAGCAGGATGTGATGGAATACCTGATAGGCTCGCTGGATAACGACGGATTGCTAAGGAAACCGCTTGAAGACGTGGCTGATGAGTTGGCCATCTACCATGCCATCAACGTCACTGAGAAACAGATCGAGGAGGTGCTGCACCTGCTGCAAGGCTTCGATCCTGCAGGCATCGGAGCCCGCTCGTTGCAAGAATGTCTGTTGCTGCAGATTGAACGCCGCAAGTCATCACCCATCAGACAGCTGATGAAAACGTTGATTGCCGAGCACTTCAACGATTTCATGAACAAGCATTGGGACAAGATAGCTCAGCAACTCAACCTCGACGAAGAGACTTTCGAGCAGTTGCAGACGGAGATCCAGAAGCTGAACCCCAAGCCAGGTGCTTCCATGGGGGAGACGGAGGGAAGGAACCTGCAGCAGATCACGCCCGACTTCGTAGTAGATACTGCCGACGATGGCACTATCTCTTTCTATATCAACAAAGGACGGGTGCCTGATTTGTATGTGTCACCTTCGTTTACCGATCTGCTCAAAGGCTATCAGGAGAACAAGCAGAGCATGAGCAGACAGGATAAGCAGGCGCTGCTTTATGCCCGCGAAAAGGTGGACCGCGCCAAAGGGTTCATCGAGGCAGTTAAACAGCGCCGCCATACGTTGTATGTTACCATGAAGACCATCATCGAGCTTCAGCGGGATTTCTTCCTTGAAGGCGATGAGAACGATCTTCATCCGATGGTGCTCAAGGATATTGCACAGAAAACAGGACTGGATATCAGTACGGTATCGCGAGTCTGTAATTCCAAATACGCCCAAACACGATGGGGCACCTTCCGCTTACGCCATTTCTTCAGCGAAGGCATCAAGACCGAAGACGGCAAGGAGCTGTCGGCCCGACAGCTGAAGGCAGTCTTGCAGGAGTTGATCAAGGAAGAGGATCCGCAAAAGCCCATGAACGACGATCTGTTGGCGGAGGAGATGAAACGTCGGGGTTTCGCCATCGCGCGTAGAACAGTGGCAAAATACAGGGAACAACTGGGTATTCCCGTGGCACGATTAAGGAAACAAACATCACATATATAAATGTGGAGTGTGGAGTGAAGAGTGTGGAGTGTGGAGTGAAGAATGGAAAAATGTTTAATTGTTTAGGGAATTGAGAGAAAGAGACATTATATTTGCAGCCAGGGTGATCAGCGCTATTTTCCACCCGTTTTATCTGGCTACCGTAGGACTCATATTCCTGTTTATTTTCAGTTATATGAGTGTGCTGCCGATGTACTACAAGCTGTCGGTACTCGGCTTTGTCTATCTCTGCACCGTTCTCCTCCCGGCATGGCTCATCAGGATTTACAGGAAATATCAGGGATGGTCGCTTATCGAACTCGGATCAAGGGAAAGACGTGCCATACCTTATGTCATCGCCATTGTGTGCTATCTCCTGTGCTACTATATCATGAACCTGCTGCACATCCCGCATTTCATGAGCAGCATCATCGTGGCAGCACTGGCCATTCAGGTGGTGTGCGCCTTTGTGAACCTCTTCTGGAAAATCAGTACCCACACAGCGGCCATTGGAGGTGTGGCAGGAGCACTGATTGCCTTCTCTGGCATTTTCTCGTATAACCCCGTATGGTGGCTTTGCATCATCATCATCGTGGCTGGTTTATTAGGAACGAGCAGAATGATTCTCAGACAGCATTCCTTGTCGCAAGTGGTGGCAGGATTCCTGTTGGGATTCGTCCTCTCTTTCATCGTTATATTGAGGTTTTAATCAAGTGTAATCATTAGTAAATAGATATATGACTCCAATAGTTAGCATCATCATGGGCAGCACAAGCGATCTGCCCGTCATGGAAAAAGCCATGCAGTTCCTGAACGATATGCATGTGCCGTTCGAAGTAAACGCATTATCTGCCCACCGCACACCCGATGCCGTGGAACAATTCGCCAAGTCGGCCCAGCAAAGAGGCATTAAGGTAATCATTGCCGGCGCTGGTATGGCTGCCGCCTTACCGGGTGTCATTGCCGCCAGCACTACCCTACCCGTTATCGGTGTTCCTATCAAGGGAAGTGTACTCGATGGCGTGGACGCTCTTTACAGCATCCTGCAGATGCCTCCGGGCATTCCTGTTGCCACGGTAGCCATCAACGGGGCCATGAACGCAGCTATCCTGGCTTGTCAGATCATCTCCCTGAGCGATACCGAACTGGCTGGTAAGATGGCAGCCTACAAGAACGGACTCGGGGCTAAGATTGAGAAGGCCAACCAGGCTTTATCTGAAGTGAAATACGAATACAAGATTGATTCCTGACGATGAGTAATACGTATCAGAGGAGAGTTTCTTCAGTGACCGTTGTGGGCAATGTTCCTATGGGTGGCGATAACCCCATCCGTATTCAGTCGATGACGACCACGAATACGATGGATACCGAGGCGTGTGTGGAACAGGCCATCCGTATCATCGAGGCAGGTGGTGAGCTTGTCAGACTCACCACTCAAGGCACCCGGGAAGCCAACAACATGCAGCATATCCATGAGGAGTTGCGGAAACGCGGTTATCAGACACCCTTGGTGGCCGACGTGCATTTCAACGCCAAGGTGGCTGATGTGGCAGCGCTCTATTGCGAGAAGGTGCGTGTGAACCCAGGAAACTATGTGGATCCCGGTCGTACCTTCAAGCATCTCGAATATACGGATGAGGAATATGCTGAGGAACTGAAAAAGATAGAACGACAGTTCGTACCCTTCCTGCAAATATGTAAGGAACATCATACCGCCGTACGTATCGGTGTGAACCACGGTTCACTTTCCGACCGTATCATGAGTCGTTATGGTGATACTCCTGAGGGCATCGTGGAGAGCTGTATGGAGTTCCTGCGCATCTGTCAGCGGGAAGCGTTCGACAATGTGGTCATCTCCATCAAGGCCAGTAATACCGTGGTGATGGTGCGCACGGTCCGTCTGCTGGTAACGACCATGGACAAGGAGAACATGCACTACCCGCTTCATCTCGGCGTGACTGAAGCCGGGGAAGGAGAAGACGGTCGTATCAAGAGTGCTGTGGGCATCGGTGCCTTGCTCACAGAAGGTATCGGCGATACCATCCGTGTCTCTTTGTCAGAGGAGCCGGAATATGAGATTCCCGTGGCAAGAAAGCTGGTTGACTCCATTGAAGCATGCGCCTTGCTTAGGCAACAGGCGGAACAGTCTATTGCCAATGATACCGTTACCCTTAACCTGCAGGAAACCGATTGGGAGTCGCTTCAGCTGAAGGCGGCCATGGCGGTAGGTGCGCTCTTTATCGACCAGAAAGCGCATCAGCTCGTCATCCATAACAGTGTGCCTGTTCAGGGTATTCCCCATCTCGATGAGAAACTCGTGGAACTGGCCGACAGCATTCTTCAGGCTGCACGCATCAAATTCACCAAGACAGAGTATATCTCTTGTCCGGGCTGCGGACGTACCTTATACAACCTGCAAGACACCATTGCGCGTATCAAGGCTGCCACGAAGCATCTTGTCGGACTGAAGATTGGCATCATGGGATGCATCGTAAACGGTCCGGGTGAGATGGCTGATGCCGACTATGGCTATGTAGGTGCTGCCCGTGGCAAGATTTCGCTCTATAAGGGTAAGGAATGTATCATGAAGAATATTCCTGAGGAAGAGGCCGTGGAGAAGCTGCTAGAACTTATCGAGGAAGGAGGAAGGACGAAGGAGGAAGGAGAAAACAAATGAATATGAAATACAAAGCATCCCCTGACCGTTACGACAACATGCAGTATGTACGCTGCGGACAAAGTGGTGTCTTACTGCCTGAGATCAGTCTGGGCTTCTGGCATAATTTCGGAAGTGTGGATCCCTATGAACGCAGCAGGGAGATTACCCGTTTTGCCTTCGACCACGGTATTACCCATTTCGACCTGGCCAATAACTACGGTCCTGTATATGGCAGCGCCGAGGAGACGATGGGACGCTTGATGGACGATACCTTCGGTCCTTACCGCGACGAGTTGTTTATCTCCACCAAGGCGGGCTACGACATGTGGCCCGGTCCGTATGGCGAATGGGGTTCACGAAAATACCTCATGGCCAGTTTAGACCAGTCGCTCAAGCGCATGCATCTCGACTATGTCGATTTGTTCTACAGTCATCGCTTCGACCCGAACACGCCCATGGACGAAACGCTTCAGGCGCTTGTTGATATCGTCAGGGCAGGAAAGGCGTTGTATGTGGGCATCTCCAACTGGCCTTTGGAAGCAGTGAAGTTCGCCGATGAGTATCTCCGCTCACGGGATGTTCCCTTGCTGATCTACCAAGGAAAGCTGAACATGCTCAACAGGGAACCGCTGGAGAATGGGATTCTCGACTACTGCCATACGCACGGTATCGGCTTCATCGCTTTCTCTCCATTGGCACAAGGACTTCTTTCCGACCGCTACCTGAACGGTATCCCCCAGGACAGTAGGATGGCCAAGGAGCATTTCCTGAAATCGGCCATGCTCACACCTGATCTGCTGCAACAGCTACGTAATTGGAACGAAGAGGCTAAGGCTGATAACAAGACGTTGGCTCAGCTGGCGCTCAACTGGATTCTGGAACAACAGGGTGTCACTTCTGTCATCGTGGGAGCCAGTAGCGTGGAACAGCTCAGGAAGAACCTTGGGAGATGAGAAGCCTCACCCCCTACCCCCTCTCCAAGGGGCGAGGGGTAATTAGAGATATCATCGTGATTACGGTATTACGAAGATACGAGATAACGTCATAAAAAGGTTATGAAGAAACTTGTCATCCTGTTGACACTGGTTTTGTCATTAACGTCCTGCCACCGCGAACGACAGGTGCAGCAGATACTGCAGAAGCCACAGACGGAATGCTTGGTCAAGACCACCCCCGTGAAGGACCAGGGGGCGAGCGAGCTCTGTTGGATCTATGCCATGTTGGCTACCATCGAGAGCGACCGGTTGATGGAGGGTGACTCCGTGAACCTGTCTCCGCAGTTCATCGCACGGAAATACCTGGAGGAGCAGGCCGACCGCTTCTATCTGTCGGGCGGAAAGGAGAAAATCAGTATGCGGGGTATGTCGTCGATGCTTCTGCACCTGCTCAGTCGTTACGGAATGACGCACTATGATGCCTTCCACCGCGATGATGTAGATTTCCGCGTTCTGACGCGCAAGATAGAGCAGATGGCACTGGTGAGTATGGCAGAACGGAAGGGTCTTACGGCTTTCCGCAAGGATATAGGAGGCATGCTCGATGAAAGTCTTCACGGCTTACCTCGCTATGTGTTCATGCTGGGAGCCGAATATACAACACTCGAGTTTGCGCATAGCCTCTGTCATGAGGATGACTACGAGGCACTGACCAGTTTCACTCACCATCCCTTCGGAAGCAGGTTCGTGCTGGAAACACCCGACAACCATTTCCACGACTCTTTCCTGAATGTGCCACTCGACACGTTGATGAACAGGATAGAGAAAACACTGAAAAGCGGTCATGCGGTATGCTGGGAGGGTGATATCAGTGAACCCAAATTCTCTTTCGCAAAGGGTATTGCCAAGATAGAGAACGAACAACAGCGGGTGACGCAGGAAATGCGGCAGAAGGCCTTTGAGCAACGGCAGACTACCGATGACCATTGTATGGAGATTATCGGATTGGCTCGCACGGAAAAGGGCAGTCGCTACTTCATCTGCAAGAACTCTTGGGGCACAGAGAACCCCTTCGGCGGCTGGATGTATCTCAGTGAGAACTACCTTAGGGCCAAAACACTTGCCGTGTGGATGAAGAAGAGTTGAAATTCGTCTAATTAGTCAAATTCGTAGAGAAAAAGAAGTAGAGAAAAATATGAAGAAACAAATGATTATCCTGATGATGGCAACCTTCGCCCTCGTCATGAATGCACAGACAGCACGGGAAGAGATTGCGCAGAACCCTTGCTTCTCTGCCAGTAACTACCTTGCTTATCCAGGTCCTACCAAGGAACTGACCAAAGCACCCAAGGGGTACAAGCCGTTCTACATCAGTCATTACGGACGTCACGGCTCTCGCTATCTCATCGGTACTGACGATTATTACAACCCTGTGGATATCCTGACAGAAGCCGATGAGAAGGGTAAGCTGACAGCCTTTGGTAAGGATGTGCTGCGCCGTTTGATCATGATACGCGACGAAGCAGAGAAACGCGATGGTGAGCTTACTCAGTTAGGTGCCGAACAGCACCAGCAGATTGCGGCACGCATGTACGAACGTTTCCCTGAGGTGTTCAAGGGCGATGTGTGCATTGATGCAAAGAGTACCATTGTGATACGATGCATCCTTTCCATGGAGAACGAGTTGCACCAGTTCCTGCTGAAGAACCCCAAGCTGCGCATCACCCATGATGCCAGCGAACACGATATGTATTTCATGAATCAGCAGGACAAGCCTTTATATAACAAGAAACTGCCTCAGCGCTCCAAGGTGTTGTTCCAGGAGTTCTGCGACCGTCGTCCTACTCATCAGCGGGTGATGAGCTCATTGTTCAACGATCCCGACTATATCCATTATGATGTTGATGGGGAAGAGCTTTGTAATACGCTTTTCAAACTGGCCAGTAACCTGCAGAGTTCGGAACTGCGCAAGGAGATTACCCTTTACGACCTCTTTACACCTGAAGAGATCTACCAGAACTGGGAGAAGAACAATGTATGGTGGTATCTCACCTATGCCAACTGTAAGTATAACGGTGGCACCCAGCCTTTCTCACAGCGCAACCTGCTGCGGAATATCATCCATCAGGCCGACAGCTGTATTCAGCTGGAACGTCCTGGTGCCACCCTCCGCTTCGGACATGAAACCATGGTACTGCCCCTTACCTGTCTGTTGAACCTCAATGGCTATGGTGAGCAAACCGACGATTTGGAGCAGTTGGTTGCTAATGGGTGGTATAACTATCGCATCTTCCCTATGGGTGCGAATATCCAGTTCATCTTCTACCGCAAATCCTTCGGCGGCGATGTCATCT
The DNA here is from genome assembly GCA_900314935.1 of uncultured Prevotella sp. Lineage (GTDB taxonomy): Bacteria > Bacteroidota > Bacteroidia > Bacteroidales > Bacteroidaceae > Prevotella. The sequence continues at coordinate 203,030 of OMXE01000007.1, read as the reverse complement.
TCAAGGTGCTCCTCAATGAGAACGAAGCTACATTACCCATTGCCACTGATATGGCTCCCTATTACCATTGGAACGACTTCAAGACCTATTTCCTGAAGAAGCTGGATGAGTATGAAGAGATGAGAGATGAAGAGATGAAAGATGAGAAGTAAACAATGACAACAGTTCTGTCCATATTACCCATGATGGTGTGTGCGTTCTGGTCGATCGTGCTGATACTCGACTGGTCTGCAGCACATGATAAGCTGCGCCTTTGGTTGTGGCAATTCATGGTTGTAGCCGTACTGCTCTATATGGGACATGCTGTCTTCTTCAACCACAACACCTCTATTCTGCCTTTCACAGATACCTTATATTGCGCCTGCAACCTCTTGGTGTTTCCACTCTACCACATGTATATCAAAGGATTGTCGGTGCCGCATTATCTGGACAACCGTAGGCAACTGTGGCACGATCGGTGCATCCTGTTCCTACCGGCGTTGGTTATATTCCTCATCATTGGCGTTCTTTATCTCATGATGTCATCAGCAGAAAGAAGCGATTTCATCGAGACTTACCTCTATCATAACGATTTCTCTGGTCTCCATGGAACGACATTCCTTCAGGCTGTGGTGCACCAAATAGCCAAGCTATGCTTTGCCATACAAGTGATTATCATCTTCATTCTTGGGTTCCGCAATCTTCGGCAATACAAAAGATTTATTGACAACACCTATGCTGATACGGAGAATAAAAGACTGGAAAAGGTACAAACCATCTTGATTCTCTTTGTCGTAGGAGTCTTTCTTGCCTTTGTCAGTAACATCATCGGTCGTTGGCGTTTCTTGGATGATACGTCCTTATTGGCCATCCCATCGCTCTTCTTCTCTACCCTACTGTTTATGATAGGCTATGTAGGAAGTCGTACGGTGTTCTCTATCAGTAATGTGAACGACAACGAACTTACACCCTCCTCACCAAGCATTGCTGAAAACGAGAACGAGCAGACAACCTCCTCATTAGCGGTTAGCTTGGAGCAGCTGATGAACGAAAGACATCTGTATCTCCAGCACGACTTGAAAATCAGTGATGTGGCCTCACTGTTAGGTTCCAACCGCACATACATCCAACGCTCCATTATGGAACTCTCTGGCGAGAGCTTCACCAAGTACATCAATCGCAAACGGATAGAGCATGCCATTGAACTACAGAAGAAACATCCCGAATACAACATCGAAACAATAGCCACCCAGTCGGGTTACACCCATCTCGGCACTTTCTACCGCAATTACAAAATTGTAACCGGAAAAACACCTGCAAAAGCAAGTATTTTGTGATTTTGAGAATTCTTTTATCTGTTTTGAGAAAAATTGTTATATATAAATAAGGTATATTTGCACCTATATATAACTGATCAACTCAAACTTATGAAAAAAGAATATTTATATCGCTGTGCATGGCAGTTCTTGCCTGTGAGTCGACCTACCGGATATTTATATCCTGTAATGGCCGTATGTTGATTCTGAAGTAGAAAGAATTTTATTATATAAACAAAAGTAATTAACTAACCAATTTAAACAATTATGAACAAGAAACAAAGAAGAAAGTATTCCGCACCCTTGATAAAGGTGCGTAGAATTGACGTAGAGCAGTGTTTACTCGCTGCGAGCATGGGTGCCAAACTGCAAGGTGCCGGTATTGATGAAAGTAGTGCAGACAGTAACGGAGAAATTTGGTAAGACATATGAAAAAGACTATATTTTTAGCATCAGCCGTGATGACGATGATCATCGCTGGATGCACCTCTGAAACTTATGAGCTGGAGAAATCAGCACTGCAAAGGAGCAGTAATCAGGTAACACTTACCGTTGCCGCAGTAACGAAGAGTCCCGATCTGGTTGGTGATCCCGAGACGAGAATCGCGTATGGCAGTGAAGATGCCACATGGGAGGAGGGCGACAAGATCTTCCTCATCAAGAGTGACGGTACCACAATCACGCTGACACTGAGCGACGGTGTCGGGACAAGTACAGGTTCTTTTACCTCTACCGATGCTGTTACCGCAGGTTCTTATACCCCGTATGCCGTCAGTGCTACTTCCCTTTCGAAGGGGTATGTCAGCGTATCCGACGGGGCTATCTCACTGGATCTTTCCACAGCTGGCGGCGGCACGTTGGCTGATGCCCTTGAGCACGATATCCTAAAGGGTGATGCATTGGAACTGACCGATGATCAGGCCGAGGCCGAGATTACGGGTCTTACCACACATATCCTCAGCTACCTTCGCTTCAGGTTCACATCTGAGTCAAAGGCTATCGCCTCTATCGGCATGAATTCAGCTGGTGGGGTCTATAAAACTGTTACGATTGCCTCCGATGGTACCGTCAGCGGCAGCGATGCTTCTACGGATGTGGTCAGTGTAACAGCATCCGACGACGACGCTGATACCTATGCAGGCTACTTCGCTGTCTTTGGCTCAACAAATACCAGTCTGCTGGCTCATGCAGAGGATGCCGATGGCGGTAAGTACTCACGACTGGTATCTACCAAGGAAGCCACTTACACCGCTGGAACGGTTTATGGCAAGACCTTCACCTTGAGTGAGGCCATGGTGACAGCTGATGCCTCCGGAACACTTTCGGATCAAACTTGGAAGAACTTAGGACTCAGTGTGAAATGGGCAAAGCTCAACCTGGGTGCCACTGGAGAATACGATTATACATACAATGATTATGACACAGCAGTACCTTCTGGTTGGCGCAAGCCGACAAAGGCAGAAGTCGCAGAACTGTTCTATGCATCTTCACGAACATGGATAACAGGTTCCGTAAAAGCTGTGCGATTTGATTGTAACGGTAATACTCTTAATATAGGTGCTGGTGGAATCTATTATGAGTGGTTTAATAATGCGTACAGTTATGGAGATCGGATAAATAATGAGGGTGTACTTGTCCAGTTCTGGGTTTCAGACAATGAATATGATGCATGTAGTATTAGTTCTGAGGGAACTGTTTTAGGTTTTGGAAATCATCCCTATAAATATAATTCCAGAAATGATTCATATAACTTTTATCGTGCCGCCATACGCTTAGTCTGCGACTATTAGCCATCGTACACTTAACAAATCATAACGAGATTCTTGATGGAAAAAACTTAACGGGCGACCCACTCAGAAGGGAATCTATATCCGCAATGGCCGCAAGGTGATTAAGAAATCAACTAGAGGAGAGCTTCACACTCTCCTCTATTTATTTATCCTCATTTGATGGTGGTTTATGTATGGTAGTTTCTATTGGACTACCCCCATAGATAATCTTCGACAAAACCATCGTAATGCGGTTCTTTCATCCACCCACATTGTTGGCACACCTCACGGATAAATGCCTGTTTCTGGGGTGATATGAGTCGTTTGCCGTTACGATACTCATAATATATGGTACGTCCGTAGGCAGCAATGAGCTGTCCTTTGATGAGTACCTCCATCTTACGCGGCATTTCATCGTAGAACTGCATCATTCCTTTTGCCATTCGTATCTTCTTATCATCCAGATACAGTGGACACTTTCCCTTTGCCACATCCTTATGTCTGGGATTTATACACGTCAACGTCATACGGTTTTTTGCTACATACTCCCGTAGTTGCCAACGCAGACAATGCTCTCGTTTTTCACATATTCCGTTCAAACAAATCAATCCTTTCTCTGCCTGTTTCTTGAAAACTTCATCTTTTGTCATATACCTTTGAATAGTTGATTATGGAAACGCAAAGGTACAAAACTTTTCCGACATATCATTCAAACCATATATAAAATCGAAGAAAAAGTGTTCGGGAAGTGTTTGTATGTTACGAACACAGTGTTTGTAAGTCATAAACACAGTGTTTATCAATAAAAAACACCGTGTTTATCATAGATAAACAGATGTATATATAGTTCGAGCCGCAACATTTAGTATTGTATGACCAAATGCTGCGGCTCGTTATCGTTACAAAAGTCTTGCGGTTATATCTTCGAGATGTTTAGAGGTACTTATTGCGAAGAGTAGTACCCAGTAACATCATATAGGTGTCAAACTGTTTGCTGTTCAATACTGTACGCATCTTATCCACATCGTTCTTCACAGCCTGACGAACCTTTGCTGAGCGGTGGAAACCATGAGTATTTGCTGCTGACTGCATCTCATCGTTAAAGATGTCCTGGATGATCTGAACTGCATCCATCTGGTCGAAGGTGAGATCCAGCTTCTCAGCCAATCTGCGAACGTCGAAAGACATATCATAGTCTGCTGCGTTTCTTACATGCATCATGCGACGCTCCATCTGCTTTGTACCTTCATTGTTGTCTGACTTTGCGAAACCACATGTCATTGTCATGATTGCCACTACGAATAATACGATCCTTTTCATTTTTTTTCTCCTTTACTTTTTTTATTTCAGGACTGCCACTGTTTGTCATAAATAGCTTTCATCCTTACTTGTGATTAATAATTTTGTTTCTGTTTTCTGGTTATTTGACGCAGGGTTTGAAGAATAGTTTAATCGACCCCTAAATTTTTTATTCTCTGCAAGTTATGCACATGTACGTGTGGATAAATAGGTATATTATATATAGAAAATCCACAAAAAAAATTTTTTTTCTTTGTTATGTGGATATCTCAAAACTTGTTTTTATGTTTTTCTAAAGTTTTCCACGTTTTCTATTGGAAAAAAGATATAAACTTAGTATTTTTGCACCAGAATAGCAGAATGTGGATAAAGTACATAAATTGTTTATCGTAAAGAAGAAACAATGAGTATAGTGTGTGGAAAAGTCGTTCTCAAACGTTGATATCTTCATATGCAAACTATTTGATAAAAAGTTTTTCACATATCAACAGCTAATCATCATTCTACTAATAGGAATTAAGAAAAATAAAAACTAAAGATAATAATTATATGAAACTGAAAAAAGTGTGGATAAAGCAAGGGTATATTGATGAACCGGTTGCTGAAGGAACAGACTTGAAGAAAGAGATTAGAAGATTGTGTGATGAGAAAGGAGCTATTATCCTGGCTCATTATTACACGATAGGAGATATTCAAGATATAGCCGACTTTGTTGGTGATTCCTTGGCATTAGCCAGAAAGGCCGCAGAGACTGATGCTAAGGTAATGGTGATGTGTGGTGTTCACTTCATGGCTGAAACCTGTAAGCTGTTATCTCCTGATAAGGTTGTATTATGTCCTGATTTGAATGCTGGCTGTTCATTAGCTGACAGTTGTAAGGCTGAGGATTTGAAGAAATATAAAGACGAACATCCTGGTTATCAGGTGGTGAGCTATGTGAATACTACAGCAGCTGTAAAAGCATTGACTGATGTGGTTGTAACCAGCGGTAATGCGAAGAAAGTAATTGATCAATTACCTGAAGATGCCAAGTTGATATTCGGTCCTGACTATAACTTAGGAAACTATATCAATGAGGTTACTGGTAGGAAGATGTTATTATGGAATGGCGGTTGTCATGTACATGAACGTTTCTCTATTGATAGTATTATTGCCTTGAAGAAGGAGTATCCAGAAGCTGTTGTGATGGCTCATTTGGAATGTAAGGGTCCGGTATTGGCTTTAGCCGATGTAAAGGGCAGTACAGCCACTATGTTGAATTATGCTCAACAGAGTGATAAGAAGCAGTTTATTGTAGCCACAGAAGCCGGTATTCTTCACGAGATGCAACGAACCTGTCCTGATAAGGAATTTATACCTGTACCGCCAGAAATCAGCGAGGGAGGCTTAGGATGCAGTTGTAATGAATGTCAGTATATGAAGATGAATACGTTGTTGAAAATCTACAACGCATTAAAGTATGACTGGCCATCGGTGGAAGTTGATCCAGAGATAGCTAAAGAGGCTGTAAAGCCGATTGAGAAGATGCTGGCTTTGAGTTAGTTTATAATAGCTATCTTACAAACCGTACCTTTCTTACCATCTTGTGTAGCAGTGTTTACCATGTAGATACCGCTTGCTACACGTTTGCCGTTTTGGTCGTTTCCATCCCATACAAAGGAACCGCCATTACTACGTCCTTCCTTTACTAAAGTACCATTAACGGTGAGGATTTTCACATCAGCATTGTAGGTAAGACCAGTAATGGTGATATAACCAGTATAATCAGGACGAACAGGATTTGGATAAGCATATACCTGATCCTTAATCATTTCCTCAGCTGTCTTACTGGCATCACTCATATACGAACATAATCCTTTACTGGTACCAAAGAATACTTCACCAGTCTTGTTATTAACCTCAATACTCTCAATAGTATTGGAAAGGAGATTACTGTTTGTTTCAGTAAAATGTTCAATTTGCGTATTGTTGTCTTCGCTGATCAGATAGACTCCTTTACTGTCTGTACCAAACCATTTTCTACCAGCGCCATCTATAGTCATACAAGTAACGAATACACCATTGAGCAGGTAGTCAGCATAATTGGTTCCATCGTTTCTGGGTACTTTAACTTGTATGAAACCTAACGAAGGATCATTGATTTGTTCTTCAGTCAGCATAAGCGGACCTATTTCTGTACAAAGCCAGATATTTCCTTGAAGATCCTCACTGACATTGGGAACGCGATAAATGGTAAACTTAACACCATCTTGGTTTTTGAAATTTACGAACCTTTTTCCTGTTTTATTCACTGTATCAAAACAGAATAAGGCAGGAAAGTTACCATAGTCATTAACCACCCAATAACGACCTTTCTTATCCAGACAAGTACGTGTAAGATTACTATATCCATTACCATTATTACCCATCAGTTCTTCCGGATGATAAGTAACCCATTTTCTGTCAGGGGTAAAAGAAATAACAGGATTCGGAGAGTTACCATTAACCAACCAAAGTACGCCATCAGCATCATAGATCACACCATCGGCACGCACATAATTATGATTGATATTGATGGTTCTCAAGGTAGAATAGATAGCATCGTCGCTATTACCATGTGTAAAGTTATTTACTTTCTCTCCATCTTTAAATTCATAGATACCTGTACCACCTGTTCCTACAAAGAAATGAGTAGGATCTCTAGGATCAACGGCAATACTTGACACATCCTGAAAATTCCTTCCGAAATCGGGTTTTACATCCTTTCCATAGATGGTCCAGTTTTTATCTTCGTCCAAAATCTGTATCATTCCAGGACGCAGGAAATTATCTACCCACGACCATCCTCCAGGAACGGTATATAGCTTGTTGTTGAACACTTTCATGAAGTAGAAATAATTGGATTGCGGACCGTCAGGATGAATACCTTCAAGCTTCATGACAGGTTCTTTATTATCGTCTAAAACAAACGATTGCAGATTTCCGTTTTTATTGTCCGACCAATAGCAGTTGTTTTTTTTATCAAACACTACTACATTGGCAGTAGAGAGTTTGATGGTGTTTTCATCTTCTTTAAAAATGTCAGATTTATTTCCATCAAATAAAGTCCAATTATTAGGATCTAACAAGTTATCCTTGGTGTTTGCCTGATAGATTTTCTTTCCATTACTGTTGATGGCATACATCACTTGATCGACAATCGTCATGTCGGCAATATTATCATTCAACTGATAAACATCGGCAATCTCTTCTTTCTTAACGTCAATTTTCAGAATACCGAATCCTGTACACAGATAGGCATACTGATTCACGACTTTCACCTTGTTAATGGTCTTGTTGAGTGAAGTGGATTTCTGATAATAATCAGACAAGTTGTTATAGTTATCATCCTGATCGATGAAGTCAATATTATAGTTATCAAAAATCACAACAAGTTTCTTAGCTTGCTCACACCAGGCTATATGTGTGATTCCCGCATCACTCAATCCATGTCCTTTTCCGTAGGTCTTCACACTATTATCGCTCAGATGATAGGAAAAGAGGTTCTTAGACGATAGAACGTAAACGGTGTTTCCAGCCGGTTGAATGTCGGTAATATCTGCATAAGCAGGGTAAACATTCCATTCTCCTATCGTAGCTGCTTGAAGAAGTAGAGGAGAAAGAATGGATAATATGATGACTGCTATTCTGTTCATATACTTATTGTTTTATTTGTGCAAAATACATCAACTTGTATATATTAAACAAAAAAACAGGCATTTTATTGTGTATAAGGCGTTTTCTTAGACTTTTACCCAGTAAGGGGTAGAACAGTCCGGCCAACTTGCGATAGGCGCTTGGAAGACTTAATAAGCGCGAATAGTCTTGCAGTTCCGACTGGAATTGGTGGAGTGTATGCAAGGATTCTTCGGTTTTAGCAACAAAATGTTCATTGTCTTCGAAGTCTTCAAAGCTCACAGGATTATCGATATGGGTGATGGTATAGCCGTTTTCCTTTAATGTTTTCCCCCATAACACATCCTCGTAGCCATAGGATGTGAAGCGCTCATCAAGCGGTAAGGAAAGCATAATACTTCTTTTCACCCTGAAATTCGACGTATGGAAGTCCATGAACGGTTGTTTGTTGCGTTCCGAGGCATTCCTCTGTACTGCGTTATGAAGCTCGTAGCGATAGCGTAAATTGGCTTGTGGGGCATTTTCTTCCATGGGTATGGTATAACCGCCATAGCATACATCAGCTTCATTCTGGAGGTATTGGGCAATGAAAGTATCGTTTCTTACGCTCATATCTCCATCGATGAACAACAGATAGTCGTATTGAGCCAGCTGAGCCAAATAGTTTCTCACCCCTGCCCTACCCCTGTTCTGTTCTTCAATATGGTAGGTGCAATGTGGCAATGCTGTGATGACCTGGTTCTCTTGGATACATGCTGTGTCATGACTTCCATCATCTACCACGATGATTTCGAAGGTGACAGGTTGTTCCATGAGCTGCTGATGTAAAGAACAGACGAGTTCCTTACATCTGCAGTGATAAGTGGGAATCAACACAGACAATGCTTGTATCATGTATTCAGCAGATAGTGGGTTAGCTTGTTAACGGCTCGTGCCCTATGGGATATCGTATTCTTGATAGATAAGCCCAGTTCGGCAAAAGTTTTGTCGTAGCCTGTGGGCTGGAAGATAGGATCGTAGCCGAAGCCCTCCCCTCCCCTACGTTCACGGATAATCTCGCCTTCAACGATTCCCTCAAAGAGAACAGTCTTGGGTTTTCCTTCTTCTTCCATGATTAAAGCTATCACAGTGCGGAAACGCGCCTTGCGGTTGCTCTCATTCTCCAGCTCTCTTAACAGGCGAGCCATGTTGGCCTCGCTATCATGACTGGCTGGGCGGGAATTGCTAGCAGAACTAGCAGAACTAGCAGAACTAGTAGAACTAGCATTACTAGTATTACTAGTTTCTATAGTTTCCATACTGGCATAGCGGGCACTGTAGATGCCAGGGGCACCATTCAGCGCTTCTACCTCCAAGCCGGTATCGTCGGCAAAGACGTTCATATGGTAATGATCGTAGATATACTGTGCCTTCTGCAAGGCATTCTCCTCAAGGGTAGCACCCGTTTCAGGGATATCTACATAACAGCCGATATCCTTTAAGGACAACACCTCTACCCTATCGCCCAAGATTTCTCTAATCTCCTTGAGCTTGTTCTTATTGTTTGTCGCAAAGACTATTTTCATTCTTCTCTACGAATTGGACGAATTAGACAAATCTCTCATTTCTCATTTCTCATCTCTCACTTTACCTTGATTGCATCAAATCCTTCGCCAAAGACACCGATAACGGCACTCTGTGAGACGAAGGCATGGGGGTCGATCATCTTGATGATACGGAAGATGTTCACACTTTCGTTCTTCTTGGCAAGAATACAGAGTACCTTGCGCTCCTGACCCGTGTACCAGCCGTGGGCATCAAGGATGGTTACTCCGTGATCCATCTGTGTACCAATAGCATTGGCAATCTCCTGCCATTTCTGGGAGAAGATCATGAACTGTACCGACTGCCGCTGACGGTTGTAGATATAGTCGAGCATGAAGTTCTCGATGACCATCGTACAGAAGCCGAACACCACCATATAAGCGCGTTCCAGCATTGTTCCGAACTGCGGGATGAACATACAGGAGCCGATGATGATGAAATCAATAATCATCAAAACGGTACCCAACGAGAAGTTATAATACTTGTTTACCGAAGCTGCCACGATATCACTACCGCCCGTGGAACCATTGTTCAGAAACACGATACCTAAGGCAGAACCGGTCATGATACATCCAATGATGAGCGACATGAAATTCTGTCCTTCGCCCAGAATCTTCACCATGTTCCCTTGCTCATCAACAGGTGCTATCTGCTTCATGAGCCATAAAAGGAAAGTAAGCATCAGGATGGCATAGATGGTCTTCATCAGGAACTTCCACCCCAATATCTTCAATCCCACAACCAACAAGGCTGCATTCACCAAGAAGTAGGTATAGGAAATGGGAAAGTTAGTAGCATAGTAGATAATGGCACCAATACCCGATACACCTCCTGTAACGATCTCATACGGCATCAGGAAGAAGGTGAAACCGAAAGAATACAAAATGAGGCCAAGGGTTATAAAGATATAATCCTTAGCCTCATTCCAGATGATTTGATGATCAATAGTCATTCATTATTTGATTACTACATTCACCATACGTTTAGGGACGATGATAACCTTGATGATTTGTTTTCCTTCGAGGTACTTGGCAGCTTTCTCATCTGCAAGCACAGCCTCTTGGATGGTCTGGTTGTCGGCATCAGCGGCAAACTCCATCTCGAAGCGGGTCTTACCATTGAAGGCTACACCCAACTTCACCGTGTTCTCTACCAGATACTCTTCGTTCCAGGTGGGCCATGCTGCATCGCATACAGAGCCTTGTCCGCCAAGCTGCTCCCACAGTTCCTCAGCGATATGCGGAGCAAACGGGGCAATCAGCACCACGAGTGTCTTCATCAGCTCCTTGTTCTTGCTCTTGAGCTGCGAGAGTTCATTCACGCAGATCATGAAGGCAGAGATGGAAGTGTTGTAACTGAAATGCTCAATATCCTGAGAAACCTTCTTGATGAGCTTGTGTACGCTCTTCAGTTCCTCTGGGGTTGCTGTTTGCGTATCATCACAGCCAGCAGAGCAGAGATTCCAGAACTTCTTCAGGAAGCGGTGGCAGCCATCAATACCATTGGTGTCCCAAGGTTTCGACTGCTCCACAGGACCCAAGAACATCTCGTAGAGACGCAGGGTATCGGCACCGTATTTCTCAACGATCATATCCGGGTTCACCACATTGAACATCGACTTCGACATCTTCTCAATGGCCCAGCCACACTTGTATTGTCCGTTGGCTTCGCCTTCGTCCGTCGCGACTCGGCCATCCAAGCCTGCTTGGCGGCTCTCGCTGTTCCGTCCGTTTTCAAGGATGAACTCAGCGTTGTTATATTCAGGGCGCCAAGCCTTGAAGGCCTCTATGTCGAGAATATCAGCAGAAACAATGTTCACATCCACATGGATAGGAGTAACATCATATTGGTCTTTCAAGCCGAAGCTCACGAATACAGGATTACTAGAACCACTAGTACTACTAGTATCACTAGTGTTTATCCTGTAAACAAAATTAGAGCGACCCTGAATCATACCTTGGTTCACCAGTTTCTTGAAAGGCTCGTCCTCGCAAGAGTAACCACCATCATACAGGAACTTGTTCCAGAAACGGGAATAGATCAAATGACCAGTTGCATGCTCTGTACCACCTACATAGAGATCCACATTGCGCCAGTATTCATCAACGTCCTTGTCAACCAAGGCATTCTCGTTCTTAGGATCCATATAGCGCAGATAGTAGGCACTGGATCCAGCAAAACCTGGCATGGTGTTCAACTCCAAGGGGAAGATGGTCTTGTTGTCGATGAGCTCTTTTGATACTACTGTATTGTTCTTTGTATCCCAAGCCCAAACTTTGGCGCGTCCCAATGGGGGCTCACCGGTTTCCGTGGGTTTGTACTCATCAATCTCAGGCAGTTCCAAAGGAAGGCACTCCTGAGGAATCATATAAGGCATCTCGTCCTTGTAATAAACAGGGAACGGTTCTCCCCAATAGCGCTGACGAGAGAAGATGGCATCGCGCAAACGGTAGTTCACCTTGACACGACCCAAGCCCTGTTCGGTAACAAACTTCTTTGTGGCTGCGATGGCTTCCTTTACCGTAAGACCATTCAGACTGAACTTCGCACTTGCTGAGTTGCACATGATACCTTCCTTGGCGTCATAGCTCTCTTCAGACACATCAGCACCCTCAATCAGCGGAATGATGGGCAGGTTGAAATGCTTGGCAAAGGCATAGTCGCGGGAATCATGAGCAGGCACAGCCATGATGGCACCTGTTCCGTAACCAGCCAATACATATTCAGCAATCCAGATAGGAATCTTCTCATCAGTGAAAGGATTAATGGCATAGGAACCAGAGAACACACCCGTTACCTTATGATCCATCTGACGATCACGTTCGGTACGTTTCTTCACATAGTCGAGATACTGGTCAACCTCAGCTTTCTGTTCGGGTGTCGTCAGTTCAGCCACCAGCTCTGATTCAGGAGCCAGTACCATGAAGGTAACACCGAACATCGTATCGGCACGAGTGGTAAAGATGGTGAAGTGCTTGTCGGAATCAGCCACGTTGAATTCCACCTCAGTACCTTCTGAACGACCAATCCAGTTGCGCTGTGTTTCTTTCAGCGAGTCGGTCCAATCAATTTTCTCCAGACCGTCGAGCAATCGCTGTGCATAAGCAGAAACACGAAGGCACCACTGGCGCATCTTCTTCTGTTCCACAGGATAGCCGCCACGAACAGAAACGCCCTCAACCACCTCGTCGTTGGCCAATACCGTTCCGAGTTTGGGGCACCAGTTCACCATCGTATAAGCCAAGTAGGCAATACGGTAGTTCATCAGTATTTCCTGCTGCTTCTTCTCGTCCCAGCTGTTCCACTCATCTGCAGTGAAAGAAAGCTCTTCGCTCTGTGCAACGCCAAAGGAATCAAGTCCTTCAGTACCACGCTGTTCAAAATAGGCAATCAGCTCACTAATGGGTCTTGCCTTTCCGGAGCTTTTCTCCCCCTCGCCCTTTGGAGAGGGGGTCAGGGGGGTGAGGCTATAGAAACTTTGGAACATCTTCTGGAAGGCCCATTGTGTCCACTTGTAGTAGATAGGATCACAAGTGCGAACCTCGCGGTTCCAGTCGAAACAGAAGCCGATCTTGTCGAGCTGACTGCGATATCTGTCGATGTTCTCAAAGGTGGTCTTCTCTGGGTGCTGACCGGTTTGAATGGCATATTGCTCTGCCGGCAGACCGTAGGCGTCATAGCCCATGGGGTTCAGAACGTTGAATCCCTGCTGACGCTTATAGCGGGCATAAATATCACTGGCGATATATCCCAGTGGATGTCCTACATGCAAACCTGCACCACTGGGGTACGGAAACATGTTGAGAACATAGTATTTCTTCTTGTTCTTATCCTCAACAACACGATAGGTCTGCTGTTCAACCCATCGCTGTTGCCATTTCTTTTCGATGTCCCTGAAATTGTATTCCATTGCTTTATAATACTTTACTTCTTTTAATTTTGTGTGCAAAGGTACGCATAAGTGAGCGAAAAACCAAATGATTTTGGGTTTTTCCGAGCGGAAGTACGCTTCAACGCAGTTAAAGGTACGAAATAAACTTGGAACAAACAACGGTCAAGCTTAAATTTAATAAATACACGAGATATTTCTCCCTTTATTGGATGGCCGTATCAGAAAAAATTACTATCTTTGCAGTCGAAAGTATAATAGTATTAACTAAAACAATAACGCTTATGAAACATTTATTACGCTTTTCATTGATGTGTGTTTTGTCTATCCTTTGGGGAACAGCATTCGCACAGACAATAACTTTTGAAGCAGCTGCCGACAATGCAAAAGATGCAGCAGACGCAACAACATTGACGAAAGACGGCATTACATTGAAACTGGATGTCGGTTCGAACACCTCTGATAATCCTATTGGAACACTTGCCCGCGATGATAACTATCGTATCTACAAAGGTAATACGCTGACTGTTACCTCTACTGTAGGTAAGATCACTTTCGTAGAGTTCACCTGTACAGCAAACGGTGACGAAAAATACGGTCCTGGTAACTTAGATACAATAGGTCAGGACGATGATGAATATTACAGTGAAGATGACGGTCCTCATTTCTGGTGGCATGGTTCCTCCGATGAGGTGATGTTTGAGGCAACAGAAGCTCAGGTAAGGGCAACGAAGATCGTTGTCTATATCGGCCAGGATGGTGAGGATGCTTATTCTTCTATTGGTCTTGGAGATATCGATTTTGTCTATCTGACAAACTTCCCTACAGACGGACTGGGCGACTTCACCATCAATGATGTAAAACTGGGTGAAGGTCTTTCGTATGTTTGGAAGCACGATAGTAACTATGGTATGAAAGCTTCTGCTTATGCAGGTGGTAATAATATCGAATCAGAAAGCTGGCTCATCTCACCAGAGATTGATCTGGCAGAAGTCAAGACTCCGGAATTAGGCTTTGAACATGCCATCAACAAGTATTTTGGCGATGTTACCAAAGAGGCAACAGCGTGGATACGTGAAGTAGGTGGCGAATGGAAGCAAATGGAGATTACCTATCCCACTATCGATGGAAAGACTTTCTCTGAATTCATTCCTGTTCAGATTCCTCTCTACGAATACGAAGGGAAAAAGATACAAGTGGGCTTCAAATATACCAGTACCTCAACAAACGCTGGTACATGGGAGATCCAAAGCTTTTATGTCGCAGGTATAGGAGGCTCTTATAATCCTCCAACCCCCGATACTCCTGAAGAGATTAACGTAGCCAAAGCTCTGGAAATCATCAGTGGTTTGAACGACGCAGAGAAGACCGATAAGGAATATGTCGTAACAGGTTTTGTTGTTGGTAATCCTGATTTCCAGCGCAAAGATGATGGATCATTGTTCGGCAATGTGAACTTGGAGATTGCTGATGAGGCTGGCGGTGAGGCTAAGCTGACAATCTTCCGTGCTAAGAGCTATAACAATGAAAGCTTCACAGAAGAAACCATCAATCAGTTCAAGGTAGGTGATAAGGTTGTCTTCCAGGGTAAGCTTCAGAAGTACGTTAAGGACGGCGTGGTAACCCCAGAATTGGTCAGTGGCTATCTGATCAAAGTGAGCGAAGGTTCCGAAGTGTCTGCAATAGCGGAATGGATGGAGTGTACGTCTGATGGTACATTAAAGAATGATGCCACAGATAATGAAGTCATGCATCTCAAGTTCTATTCGAATAATACGGCAGATTGGTGGACGGTAACTCAAGGAAAAGTAGATTCCCATTATTCTTCCATCCAATACTCATATATGCTTGATGGTAGCTCTGGAACATTCACCCAGACAATTATTAAATCAAGTGATCCATCGGAAGTCGGACAGACCATAACAATACCTATTACTTATAAGGATGGGGTATTACTTCTAGGAGAAGTATATTATAAGAGGATTAGTGGAAACGGTCCTTTTGATGACGAATCCTCTGCCCTCGAAGAGATAGATGTAGCTAAGGCATTGGAAATCGTTAGTGGCTTAGCCGACAAGGAGAAGACCGAAAAGGAATACATCGTGTCAGGCTATGTTGTTGGTACTCCTGATTACCAACGCAAGGATGGAGTTTTGTATGGTAACGTGAATTTGGAAATTGCTGATGAGGCAGGAGGTACTCCTACACTGACCATCTTCCGTGGAAAGAGTTATGATAACGCAGACTTCACCGAAGAAACACTAAACCTCTTCTCTGAAGGTGACTTGGTTATATTCCAGGGTAAACTCCAGAAGTATGGTGAGACACCAGAGCTTGTTAGTGGCTATCTGATCAAGGTAGAAAAGGCTACCGGCATCCAGAACGTGAAGATCAGCAAGGCAAACGGTGCTATCTACAACCTTGCCGGTCAGCAAGTAGAGAAGGCTACAAAGGGTATCTATATCCAGAACGGTAGAAAATTCGTGGTAAAGTAACCCCTACTCTACCCTACTAAAGAA
The DNA here is from genome assembly GCA_900314935.1 of uncultured Prevotella sp. Classification (GTDB taxonomy): domain Bacteria; phylum Bacteroidota; class Bacteroidia; order Bacteroidales; family Bacteroidaceae; genus Prevotella. The sequence goes on along the minus strand of OMXE01000007.1, from coordinate 187,021 downwards.
CCATGATGCTCCCTGCGGATTCGACAGTCCGCAGGGAGTGTTTTTTTCGGAAAAAAGCACAATCATTTTGTCAGTTCGGAAAATCTTCGTATTTTTGTCAGTCAAATAACAGAAAGACAAAAGATGGCCAATAAAGGGAGCAAGGAACTCACTCCGATGATGAAACAGTTCTTCGACTTGAAGGCGAAGCATCCTGATGCTTTGCTGCTGTTTCGTTGCGGTGACTTCTACGAAACCTACTGCGATGATGCCGTTATCGCAGCAGGAATCTTGGGTATCACCTTGACACACCGTAACAATGGAGCGGGAGCCAAAGGGGATGAGATGGCCGGTTTCCCTCATCATGCCCTCGACACCTATCTGCCGAAACTGATCAGAGCAGGTAAGCGAGTGGCTATCTGTGACCAGTTGGAAGATCCTAAACTCACCAAGAAACTGGTGAAGAGGGGTATCACAGAACTGGTTACTCCGGGTGTGGCCATGAGCGATAACGTACTGAACTACAAGGAGAATAACTTCTTGGCAGCCGTTCATTTCGGTAAGTCGGCTTGTGGTGTGGCTTTCTTGGATATTTCCACTGGTGAGTTCCTGACAGGTGAGGGCACTTACGACTATGTGGAAAAACTGTTGGGGAACTTCCAACCTAAGGAGATTCTGTTTGACAGAACGCGTAAGCACGACTTTGAACGCTATTTCGGAACGAAGTTCTTTACCTTTGAGTTGGACGACTGGGTGTTTACCGACCAGACGGCCAAACAGAAACTGCTGAAGCATTTCCAGGTGAAGAACCTGAAGGGATTCGGCGTAGATCATCTGCATAACGGTATTATTGCCAGCGGAGCAATCCTTCAGTATCTGGAGGTAACGCTGCATACGAGTATCGGTCATATCACCACACTCTCTCGTATTGAGGAGGAACGGTATGTCCGACTGGATAAGTTCACAGTCCGTTCTCTTGAGCTGGTGTATCCGATGCAGGAGGACGGGAAGTCGCTGTTGGATGTGATCGACAAGACGGTGTCGCCCATGGGGGCTCGAATGCTGAAACGATGGATGGTATTCCCCTTGAAAGAGGTGGGCCGAATCAATAAGCGTCTGGATGTGGTGGAGTATTTCTTCCGTCATCCGGAATTCAAGGAGCTGGTGGATGAGCAGTTCCATCGTATTGGCGACCTGGAGAGAATCATCTCCAAGGCGGCAGTAGGAAGGGTTTCACCTCGTGAAGTGGTGGCGCTGAAGGTGGCCTTACAGGCATTGCAGCCTGTGAAAGCGGCGTGTAACATGGCGGATAACCAGGAGCTGAACAGGTTTGGCGAACAGCTGAATCTTTGCGATGCTTTGGTGCATCGTATTGATCATGAGTTACAGAACGACCCTCCACAACTGGTGAACAAGGGTGGGGTGATCAAGGATGGTGTGAGTGATGAGCTGGATGAGCTGCGCCGTATTGCCTATAGCGGAAAGGACTACCTGCTGAAGATACAGGAGCGTGAGACCGAGCTGACGGGTATTGCCTCGCTGAAGATTGGCTATAACAATGTGTTTGGCTATTATCTGGAGGTGCGAAACACGTATAAGGACAAGGTGCCGGCTGATTGGATTCGTAAGCAGACCTTAGCTCAGGCGGAGCGTTATATCACGCAGGAACTGAAGGAATACGAAGAGAAGATTCTGGGAGCCGAAGATAAGATCCTTTCGTTGGAAACACGCTTGTTCAACGAACTGGTTATGGCCATGCAGGAATTTATACCTGCCATCCAGGTAAATGCCAGTCTGATTGCCCAACTCGACTGTCTGCTGAGCTATGCCAAGGTGGCTGAAGAGAACGGATATATCCGTCCGGTGATGGATGATACGGATGTGATAGACATCAAGCAGGGTAGGCACCCTGTGATTGAAACTGAGCTGCCCTTAGGTGAGCGGTATGTGCCTAATGATATCTACCTTGATACACAGAAGCAACAGATCATGATCATTACCGGTCCGAATATGGCTGGTAAATCGGCGCTGTTGCGTCAAACGGCCTTGATTGTACTGTTGGCCCAGATTGGTTGCTTCGTGCCGGCAGAAAGCGCGAGAATCGGTCTGGTTGACAAGATATTCACAAGGGTAGGGGCCTCGGATAACATTTCGTTGGGAGAATCTACGTTTATGGTAGAGATGACCGAGGCTTCGAACATCTTGAACAACGTTACGCCGAAGTCGTTGGTGCTCTTCGATGAGCTGGGAAGAGGTACTTCCACTTACGATGGTATCAGTATTGCCTGGGCCATCGTGGAGTATCTGCATGAACATCCCAAAGCGCAGGCCCGTACATTGTTTGCCACGCACTACCATGAGCTGAACGAAATGGAGAAGAACTTCTCGCGGATCAAGAACTATAATGTGAGTGTGAAGGAGGTGGACAACCAGGTGATTTTCCTGCGTAAGCTGATGCGCGGCGGCTCTGAACACTCGTTCGGTATTCATGTGGCGCAGATTGCGGGAATGCCCAAGAGTATTGTGAAACGGGCAAACGTCATTCTGAGTCAGTTGGAGAATGATAACAGTGGGGTAGGGAGCGTAGGAAAACCCTCGGCTGAGGCCTTGAACAAGAGTCGTGACGGTATGCAGCTCTCGTTCTTCCAGCTCGACGACCCAGTGCTCTGTCAGGTTCGTGACGAGATCCTGGGCTTGGATGTGAATAACCTAACGCCTCTTGAAGCCCTTAATAAGCTCAACGACATCAAGCGAATTGTAAGTGGAAAATAATTCCCACCTTGGGAATGTTTTGTTCCCAACGTGGGAATATTTTGTTCCCAACATGGGAACACTTTGTTTCTAATATTAAAACTCTTTCTTTCCTGACCTGATCATGCACCAGATACCGATGATGATGAAGGGGATGGAAAGCAGTTGTCCCATATTGAACATCATCCCTTCCTCGAAAGCTTCCTGCACATCCTTGGTGTATTCAATGAAGAAGCGGAAGGTGAAGATATAGGTAAGACAGAATCCGAAATACCAACCCGTTCCCACCTGTGGCTTACCGGTCTTCTTACTTCGTTTGTAGATAGCCCACATGATGAAGAAAAGGACGGCGTAGGCAATGGCCTCGTAAAGCTGTCCGGGATGCCTTGGAAACATGTCCACACGCTCAAAGATAAATGCCCAGGGCACATCGGTTACCTTACCGATAATCTCAGAGTTCATCAGGTTGCCCAAGCGGATGAAACAGGCGGTGGTACCCGTGGCAATGGCGATATTGTCAAGAACGGTCCATACCTTCAGTTTCGACCAGCGAACATAGAGAATCAGAGCAATGATCAAGCCGAGTGTGCCGCCGTGAGAGGCCAGTCCTTCAAAGCCCGTGAAAGCAGCACTTCCATTAGTTAGTTTATATAGCCAGTTGGTGGCGTATTGTGCGTTGCCATCTACAAAATGTATGGGCAGGAACATCTCCACGAGGTGCTTGCCGGAAGTGAGGAAATAATCGGGCTGATAGAACAGACAGTGCCCCAAGCGTGCGCCAATCAGAATACCCAGGAAGCAATAGATGAACAAGGGGTCGAAGACGTTCTCCTTTTCCTTTTTTCCTTTTGCATTGACAATCGTACGTTCTGCTATATTCTGTTCATAGAACAGCTTTCGTACAATGAAATAGGCTAACCCCAAACCAATGAGCCAGCACAGGGAGTACCAGCGGAAAGGACCGAGGGTTAATGATGGGTTCCAGTGGATGAATGATGAGATGGGCATGATAGGCATAATAGGCTTAATGGGGTTTATGGGGGTTAGACATTAAAGCGGAAATGCATGATATCACCATCTTGAACGACATAGTCCTTACCTTCAATGCCCATCTTACCGGCCTCGCGGACTGCGGCTTCTGAGCCATACTGGATATAGTCGTCGTACTTGATTACCTCTGCGCGGATAAAGCCTTTTTCGAAATCGGTATGGATCACACCGGCACACTGCGGAGCCTTCCAGCCTTTCTTGTAGGTCCAGGCCTTTACTTCCATCTCACCGGCAGTGATGAAGGTCTCGAGGTTGAGCAGGGCATAGGCTTTCTTGATCAAACGGTTCACACCACTCTCCTCCAAACCAAGCTCTTCGAGGAACATCTGCTTGTCTTCATAGCTCTCGAGCTCAGCAATATCCTCTTCGGTCTTGGCAGCAATAATCATGGCTTCGGCACCCTCTTCCTTGGCTAAAGCCTCTACCTTCTTGGTGAAGTCATTACCGCTCTTGGCCTCTGCCTCACTGACATTGCAAACATACAGCACAGGCTTGGCAGTGAGCAGGAAGAGGTTTTTGGCGCAGTCTTGCTCATCCTTGGTGTCGAACTCCACGATACGGGCATTCTTTCCCTGTTCCAGCACGTCTTTGTATGCCTTCAATACCGTTGCTTCTATTTTGGCCTCCTTATTACCGGCGGCAGCAGCCTTCTCGGTCTTGGCCAGACGGCTCTCAATGGTCTCGAGGTCCTTCAATTGCAACTCTGTATCAATGATTTCCTTGTCGCGGATGGGATCGATAGTACCATCCACATGGGTGATATTATCATCCTCGAAACAGCGCAGTACATGGATAATCGCATCGGTCTCACGGATGTTTCCCAGGAACTTGTTTCCCAGTCCTTCGCCCTTGGAAGCACCTTTTACCAGACCCGCTATATCTACAATCTCGCAGGTGGCGGGAACGATGCGTCCCGGATGAACCAGTTCTGCCAGTTTGGTGAGACGTTCATCAGGAACGGTAATCACACCCACATTAGGTTCAATTGTACAGAAAGGGAAATTGGCTGCCTGTGCCTTGGCACTGCTCAGACAGTTGAACAAAGTGGATTTACCCACATTGGGCAATCCTACAATACCACATTTTAATGCCATGTTCTTTTATAAACGTTTATATTTGTGTGCAAAGGTACACATTTTCGTTGATTTTTAGTACTTTTGCAAGTAAAAATCAGAATATGGTACAACCGGAACTGCATTTCTATCCTCTTGATGAGCATGTAACGGCCTTCAGTACGACAAGACATGGCGGTTACAGCGAAGGTAACTATAGCGCGTTCAACATCAATCATTATTGTGGTGACAGTGAGGAAGCGATTAGTAAGAACCGCGAATTACTGTGCCGACTGTTGGGGATAGATGACTGCCACTTGATGATGCCGCATCAGGTGCATCAGACGGAAATGGTGGTTATCGACCAAGACTTCCTGGGTCTTTCTTTTGAAGAGCAGAAGGAACGCCTTGAGGGTGTTGATGCGCTGATGACGGATGTGAAGGGGATATGCATCGGTGTTTCTACTGCAGATTGTATTCCCGTGCTATTGTATGATAAGGTGCACCATTGTGCTTGCGCCATCCATGCCGGGTGGAGAGGAACGGTAAAACGCATCGTGGAAAAGGCGGTAGGGGAGATGATGGCCGTTTATGACTTGCGTCCTACAGATATCGTGGCACAGATAGGACCGGGCATTCATCTGGACAGTTTCGAGGTAGGTGACGAGGTATATGAGGCCTTTGAAAAAGAAGGCTTCAATATGGAGCTTATCTCTAAAAGGTATCCGATAAACGATAGCAAATCATTCACTGTTCAACATTCACCTTTACCTTCTAAATGGCACATCGACTTACCCGCTTGCAACCGTCAGCAGCTGATTTCTTCGGGCATTCCTTCCAATCAGATTGCTGTCTCTGATGATTGCACTTTCCAACAGTACAAGACCTACTTCTCTGCTCGTCGTTTGGGCATCAATTCGGGTCGTGTATTCACAGGAATCTTACTTCGCTAAGATCTGTTCGGCGTGCTCTTTGGTCTTCACTTGTTTACCAGCGAAGATCTGCTCGATGATGCCTTCCTCGTTGATGATGAAAGTGGTACGGATTGTACCCATCGTCTTCTTACCGTACATGGTCTTTTCACCCCATGCACCCATTGCCTCCATCAGCGTTTTATCTACATCGGCAATCAGTGGGAAGGGTAGTTCGTGCTTCTCCTTGAACTTTACATGCGAGGCTGCAGAATCCTTGCTCACACCCACCACTTCGTAACCAGCTCCTTGCAGTTCACCATAATGGTCGCGCAGACTGCAGGCTTCGGCCGTACAGCCGCTGGTGTTGTCCTTGGGGTAGAAGTAGAGTACTAACTTACGACCCTTGTAGTCACTCAGATGGATTTCACGTCCTTGCTCATCCTTGCCCAAAATCTCGGGCGCCTTGTCTCCAATATTCATAATGATTCGGTTATTGACTGTTGTTTAATGATGCATGAATTAGTGGGCCTCGAGCCAGTTCTGACCGAAGCCTGAATCGGCTACGAGGGGTACGCTGAGGGGGAAGGCGTTCTGCATCTCTTCGATGACGATGCGTTCCACCATCTCTTTCTCCTCGGGATAGACGCTGAAGTTGAGTTCGTCGTGCACCTGAAGAATCATCTTCGAGCGAATGCCCTCGGCTTTGAAACGGTTGAAGATGCGGATCATGGCCACCTTGATGATATCTGCTGCGCTACCTTGGATGGGGGCATTGATGGCGTTGCGCTCAGCGAAGTTGCGGACCGTAGCGTTGTGGGAGTTGATATCGGGCAGGTAACGACGGCGGTGGAACACGGTCTCGGCATAGCCTTTCTCGCGGGCTTTCTGCTTTGACGCTTCCATGTATTGATGTACTTGCGGGAAGGTCTGGAAGAAACCATCGATGAGTTGCTTGGCTTCATCGCGAGCGATATCCAGTCGTTCAGCGAGTCCGAAGACGGTGATACCATAGATAATACCGAAGTTGGCGCGTTTCGACTTGGTTCGCTCATCGCGACTCACCTCGTTGATGTCCTTTTTATAGATGGTGGCAGCGGTGGCTGCATGGAGATCCTTACCTTCACGGAACACGTTCATCATGTTCTCGTCTTGGGAAAGATGGGCCATCACGCGTAGTTCTATCTGACTGTAGTCGGCTGAAAAAAACAGACAGCCTGGTTCGGGTATGAAAGCCTTGCGGATTTCCTTGCCATCCTCGCCACGTATCGGGATATTCTGCAGGTTGGGATCACTCGAAGAGAGTCGCCCAGTGGCTGTGATGGTCTGGTTAAACGAAGTATGGATATGTCCTGTTCGTGGATTAATCAGTTTGGGTAAGGCATCGATATAGGTGCCGAGCAGTTTCTTTAACCCTCTGTGGTTGAGAATGTCTTCTACAATCTCACTCTTGTGCTTCAATTGCATGAGTACTTCCTCATTGGTGACAAACTGTCCTGTCTTGGTTTTCTTGGGCTTGTCAATAATCTTCATCTTCCCAAAGAGGATATCACCTACTTGTTTGGGCGAGGCGATATTGAATTGTTCACCGGCTAACTCATAGATTCGTTGCTCGAGTTCCTGCATCCTGTTGGTGAAAATTTTTGATGTTTCATTCAGTGAATCGGTGTCAATGCATACACCGTTCATTTCCATTTCCGCCAATACCGGTACCAAAGGCATCTCGATGTCGTAGAACAGATGTTCCACACCCGACTCTTTCAGTTTCGGTTCCAACACGTTTTTCAGCTTCAATGTCACATCTGCATCCTCGCATGCATATTCATAGACAAGGGTAGGAGGGAGGTCGCGCATGGATTTCTGGTTCTTTCCCTTGGGTCCGATCAGCTCATCAATATGAATGGTCTTGTAGTTGAGCAGTGTCTCGGCCATGTAATCCATGTTGTGTCTGAGTTCGGGTTGGATGAGATAGTGGGCAATCATCGTATCCCATAACGCTCCCTTCAGTTCGACTCCATAGTTGCGAAGTACTTCAAGATCGTATTTGATGTTCTGTCCTATTTTTAAGATCTTGGGGTTTTCATACAGTGGTTTGAAAATATTAACATATTTTTCGGCTTCTTGACGATTAGATGGAATCGCGACATAAAAGGCTTCATTTTCCTTCACAGCGAAGCTTAATCCCACCAATTCGGCATCAATTGGGTTCGTTGAAGTGGTTTCTGTATCTAAAACGAGAATTTCATTTGTCCGTAAAAAGTCATATAAATCTTCCGCATCCTTCTCATTCTCAACCAATTTGTAATTGTGGTTAACATCTTTTAATGAAAAAAACTGGGGGTTTTCATGACTCTCCGTACTGGTGGGAGCGAAAAAGCCGAACAGATCGGGTTGCGAATCCACCTTTGCGGGTGCTTTTTGTGGTTTGTTGAGAAACTTGTCGGCAAGTGTTCTAAATTCCAGTTCGGTGAAAATAGTACGCAATGCCTTCTCGTCTGGTTCCATCACCTTCAAGTCATCCATGTTCAGTTCGATGGGAACATCGGTTCGGATCGTGGCGAGGAACTTCGACATCTTGATGTCATCCACCGCTGCTTCGATTTTCTCGCGCAACTTTCCTTTTACCTGATTGGTATTGCTCAACAAGTTTTCTACGGTTCCAAACTCGTTAATCAGTTTCACAGCTGTTTTCTCTCCTACGCCAGGACAGCCAGGGAAGTTATCGGCGGAGTCGCCCATCAAGGCCAATAAATCGATGACATGAAGTGGGGTGGGGATACCATATTTATTACAAACCCCCATTTCATCGAGCGTTTCATAACCGCCACCATGACGAGGACGGTAGATGAAGACATTCTTCCTCACTAACTGACCGTAATCCTTGTCTGGTGTGAGCATATAGGTAGAAACGCCGATTTCACCGCTCTTGGTGGCTAATGTGCCGATTACATCATCTGCCTCAAAGCCATCTACCTGTAGCACAGGTATTCGCATGGCACCAAGAATCTCTTTGATGATGGGTACAGAGGCACGTATATCTTCTGGTGTTTCTTCGCGCTGGGCCTTGTAAGCTGGAAAAGCCTCTGTACGGAAGGTCGGACCATGGGGATCGAAAGCCACACCAAGATGCGTTGGCTTCTCCTTTTCAAGTACTTCATGAAGGGTGTTGCAGAATCCCATAATGGCTGATGTGTTCAGTCCTTTGGAATTGATGCGAGGGTTCTTCATGAATGCGTAATAGGCGCGGTAAATGAGTGCGTAAGCGTCTAAAAGAAACAATTTATCCATAAATATTCTAATTTTCGCTCAAAATTACAAATTCTTTTTCATTAATCCGAAGAAATTACTTAATTTTGCATGAAATTTCTGTGACATGGATAATCAATTGGTCATAACAGCACCTATTCAAAGGGAATTGAACGACTTCATTGAGATGTTCAATCATGCCCTGACACATCCTGACGGCTTACTGGGTCAGGCTTTGTCGCATATCCGGAATAGGGGAGGGAAGCGCATGCGTCCCATACTTGTTTTGCTTATGGCCAAGAACTACGGAGTGGTTAATGAGGCAACACTACATTCTGCCGTAGGACTGGAATTACTTCATACGGCAAGTCTGGTGCATGATGATGTGGTGGATGAAGCGCAAGAACGACGCGGTCAGCAGTCTGTGAACGCTTGTTATGATAATAAGGTGGCCGTGCTGGTTGGCGATTATGTTCTTTCTACCGCACTTTATCATGTCAGCATGACGCACCAGGAAGCCATCTTCCGTCAGATAGCTGAGTTGGGTAGGGCGCTTGCTAACGGTGAAATTCTTCAGCTTACAAACACCGATGAAAACGGTCTTTCTGAAGAGAAATACTTCCAAGTCATTGAGAATAAGACTGGTGCTTTGTTCGAGTCGTGCTGTATCATCGGTGCACTATCCGCTGGTCTTACCATGAATGATATTCAGGAGGTTAGACGATTTGGTAGTATTATCGGTACCATCTTCCAGATCCGTGATGATATCTTTGATTATTACGACTCCAAAGAGATTGGTAAGCCCACGGGTAATGACATGGCTGAAGGTAAGCTCACGCTTCCTGTTCTTTATGCGCTGAACCATACTGATGATGCTGCTATGCAATCATTGGCCAAGAAGGTTAAGAATGGAACCGTAACTCCCGATGAAATTGCCACTTTAGTATCCTTTACTAAAGCACATGGAGGCATTGATTACGCAATGCAAAAGATGGATGAACTCGCCGCTGAAGGTCTTGAGTTTATCCGTAAAAGCGTCAAGCCAGAGTTGCAAGACGCCTTTACGGCCTATCTCGAATATGTTATTCAGCGTAAGAACTAAGTTTCACGTAAAGTCGAGAAACTTAGTTCCCACATGATTCTTACCTATATTATTAGAAGAACTTCACTTCTGTGCCTTCAATTTCTGAAAGTAACAGGTTGGCGAGTCTCGATGTACCAAGGCGGAACCATTTGTTGGTAAGCCATTTCTCACCCAATACTTCCTTGACAATCGTGTAGTAGATCATCGCATCCATTACGCTATTTATGCCGCCAGCAGGCTTGAAACCAATCTGAATACCGGTTTCATCATAGTATTCCTTAATGGCTTGGCACATCACATAGGCTGCTTCTGGGGTGGCAGAAATCTTCTCCTTACCTGTACTGGTCTTGATATAATCGGCACCTGCATACATCGACAGGATTGATGCTTTCTTGATGTTAGAGGCAGTAACAAGACAACCGGTCTCGAGAATCACCTTCATGGCTGCTTCGCCACAAGCTTGTTTCATTTCACTGATATCATCGCACAATGACTCATAGTCGCCACTAAGGAATTTTCCTACTGGCATCACGATGTCAATCTCTGTGGCTCCGTCCTTTACAGCTAGCAAGGTCTCAGCCACCTTCACTTCTATCAAGGCCTGTGATGACGGGAAACTACCTGATACACAAGCTATTTCCACACCATCAACTTCCAATGTTTCGGAAACGGTCTTGGCAAAGCAAGGATAGACACAGATGGTTGCCACATGGGGCAGGTTAGCATATTGCTCATCGAACTGGTTTACCCTTTCTGTGAAAGCCATGATGCTTTCATCAGAATCGGTAGTCTTTAACGATGTCAGCTCAATGCTTCCAAAGAGGAATTTCTTTACTTCCATCGTGTCGTTTTCTGGAACTCTCTCAGCAATGATCTTCTTCACGGCTGCTTTCACCTCTTCATCGTTGATGTCGAGGTTATACTTACTCAGAGCCTCTTCGTATTTGCTCTTTTGTGGCATCTCAAAGTGATGCTCGTGTTGATGGTCTGCCATAATTGTTATTCTTTAGTTAGTAATGTAATTATCTGTATATCACGCCTTTAGCTTAGGGTTATCCAAGTGGCGGGTTTTATCACGGAAGGTCTTTTTCTGGATAGATTTCTGTAATTCTTCAGTCAGATCTACCCCTGTCTGATTGGCTAGACAGATGAGTACCCAGAGCACGTCGGCCATCTCCTCTCCGAGGTTGTCTTTCTCTCCTGGCTTGAAACTCTGGTCACCATATTTGCGTGCCATTACACGTGCTAATTCGCCTACTTCTTCTGTCAGAACTGTCATGTTGGTCAGTTCTGAGAAATAGCGAACGCCATATTCCTTAATCCAGCGGTCAACCGCTTCTTGCGCCTCCTTAATGGTCATATTTCAACTGAATTGGTTACTATCACTCTTTGTTTTTGGTGTCCATACAAATAGTCACCGGACCGTCATTCAGCAGTTCAACCTTCATGTCTGCTCCGAATTCGCCTGTGCCAACAGACTTTCCAATAGACTCTGAAAGACTTGAGCAGAAGGCTTCGTATAGTGGGATGGAATGCTCATGAGAACCTGCTCTGAACCATGAGGGGCGATTGCCTTTCTTGTAGCTTGCATATAGCGTGAACTGCGAAATCACCAGAATCTCTCCATCGATATCAAGTATGGAGCGATTCATGACATGGTTCTCATCGTCAAACACCCGTAATCCTGCAATCTTATGTACCAGCCAATTCACATCCTCCATGGTATCTTCGTCACAGATGCCTAACAGGATAAGGAATCCGTTCTGAATAGATGACTTGATGGTACCTTCTATGGTAACGCTTGCGCGACTAACTCTTTGTATTACTACTCTCATTCTGCAAAGATACGGATTAGTATGCTAAGTACAAAATATATTGCTGTTTTTTTGATTAGTGGAAATGACGGAAAATAATGTCTGCTTTCGCCTTTCCTACTACAGTAGCGAGTGTGGAAAGGTCAGCTTCCCTTACCTTCTTTACTGTTTTGAAGTGTTTTAGAAGTGTTTCCTTCGACTTTTCCCCAATCCCCTTGATCTCATCCAGCTCAGAGTGTAAAGCGCGCTTAGAACGCTTGTCACGGTGGAATTTGATGGCGTACCGATGTACTTCATCCTGTACTTTGGTAAGGAAATGAAAGAGTTCAGAGTCTGTTTTCATTCCAATGACCACGGGTGGAAATCCAAAAAGCAGCTCATTGGTGCGATGACGATTGTCTTTGGCCAGTCCTGCAATGGGAATCGTCAGTTTTAACTCGTCTTCAACCACTTGGCGAACCACTTCCATTTGTCCTTTACCACCATCTGTAATGATGAGGTCGGGTAAGGGAGATCCTTCTTCCATCATCCTGCTATATCTCCTTCGCACCACCTCCTGCATGGAAGCATAATCATCCGGTCCTTCAACCGTCTTGATAATGTATTTACGGTAGTCGTTTTTAGACGGTTTCATCCCCTTAAACACAACGCATCCTGCTACTGCATCAGTACCAGATATATTAGAATTGTCGAAACACTCTATCTGATAAGGTAGTTTCTCGAGTTTCAGAGCATTCTGCAGTTCTTTCATCAGTCGTGTCTGTTTCTGTTCTGGATTCAGCTTCTCAGCCTGTTTAAGGCGATCGAAACGGTATTGTTTGCCGTTCATTATCGACAAATCCAGTAGGGTTTTCTTATCTCCTCTTTGCGGAATGGTAAGAATAGTATCTTTGATTCCTGTTTCCAAAGCAAAAGGAACGATGATTTCCTTGGATTTGCTCTTCACCTGTTCACGTATCTGAACGATACCCAAACTCAAGATCTCTTCTTCTGATTCGTTCAGTTTCTTCTTGAATTCGTAAGTAAATGCTGCATTGATACTGCCGTTGGTGACGTGCATATAGTTGATATAGGCTATTTTTTCGTCGTTGGTGATAGAGAACACATCTACATCATCTATGGTATGGCTCACTACTTCGCTCTTTCCGGCATAGTTTTCGAGTGCCAAATAGCGGTTCTTCAATACTTCTGCATCTTCGAAACGTAGTTCTTCTGCGGCCTTCTGCATCTCCTGGTAGAGGATTTTCTGAACTGCTCTTGACCGACCTTTCAATATTTCCTGTGCCTGACCGATATTGTTTATATAGTCTTCATACGACTGTTTGGCAATGCAAGGTGCATCACAATTATGGATATGATACTCCAGACATGGCTTAAATCGCCCTTCAGCTATTCCTTCTTTCGTAAGTGGTAAACGACATCTCCTGGGTTTATACAGTTTGTTGATCAGGTCTAAAACCGCGTACATACTGCCTATATGACTGTATGGGCCATAGTAGATTCCCGTTTTCTTGTTGATGTTGCGCGTCTTGAAGATTCTCGGAAAGCATTCTTTCGTTACGCAGATACTCGGATATGTCTTACCATCTTTTAAAAGGATGTTGTATTTGGGCTTGTACTTCTTGATCAGACTGTTCTCCAGTAACAATGCATCCTCCTCCGTGTTGACAACTGTGTAGGTGATGTCGTGAATCTTACTGACGAGTACTTTTGTCTTGAAGCGGTCAACCTCTTTATGGAAATAGGAAGAAACACGACTCTTGAGGTTCTTTGCCTTGCCAACATAGATGATGACACCTTGCTCGTCATAGTATTGGTAGCTTCCCGGTTTCTCTGGTAAGCTACTAACAATACCATGAAGTTTCTCTAACCTCTTCTCGTTTTCTTCCTTGGTCATCCTTGCAAATCCCTATTATAATTGCAGTTAAGAGAGTGATGTTTCACGTGAAACAAGCACACGTTTCTCTTGTTTCACCACAATTACTGACTTTGGGTAATTCTTTCTATTCAGTGATCAAAGTCGTTATTTCCGTTTCCTTGTCAAAGATGTCACGGCCATGCAGCCCCTCATCGGTTATCTCAATGATGAAGTTGACGTAGATGTTCTTCGGGTTGAATTTCTTGACAAGGTTGTAAGCAGCCTTCATGGTTCCACCGGTGGCAAGGAGATCGTCATGAAGCAAAACGACATCATTCTCATCAATGGCGTCTTTGTGGATCTCAATCGTGTCGGTACCATACTCCTTACTGTAACTCTCTTGCACGGTTTCAGCGGGTAGTTTGCCTGGCTTGCGGCACAGAACCACACCTGCACCTAACTTAACAGCCAAGGCAGAAGCCATAACAAACCCTCTACTCTCGATTCCAACGATTTTGGTAATACCTTTGTCTTTGTAGATTTCGTAGAGTTCATCGAGCATGATCTCCAAGCACTCATGACTCTTAAATAACGTTGTTACATCTCTGAAGTTGATGCCCTTCACGGGGAAGTCCTTGATGCATCTCAGGTTTTGTAATAGAATCTTGTTGTTCATATGATATTTGTTTGTTGCATTTATCTTGTTTCACGTGAAACATTATCTCCCTAACAGCACCAATAACACATTGATATCACTGGGTGAAACCCCAGGAATTCTACTTGCTTGTGCTAATGTGTCAGGGTTTATGCGGTTAAGTTTCTGTCGGCATTCAGTTGACAACGACTGCAGCGAATCGTAATCAAATCTACCTTTGATCTTGATGTTTTCCAGTCGGTGCATTTTGTCGGCAATCACTCGTTCGCGTTCAATGTAGCCAGCATATTTCATTTTCACCTCTGCAGCCTCGATGATTTCCTCTTTTCTGTTGGGAAGAGAATCGAGGACGTTAGATAGTTCGGGTATTAACTGACTGAGGATGGGCAGAGAGATCTGGGGTCTGCTGATGAGATCGATGGCTTTGCATCCTGCGCGGAGTGGGGTAGTGCCCAGAGCTTCTAACTCACCGTTGATGAATTTGGGTTTGACGGGAGCTTGCTGACAGCATTCAATAATCTTGTTGATTGCTTCTTTCTTTTCCAACCACCAATCGTATCGGTCGCGCTTGGCTACTCCTAAAGCGTAAGCCTTTTCGGTCAGACGGGCATCTGCATCGTCTTGGCGCAGTAGGATGCGGTATTCGGCCCGTGAGGTAAACATCCTATATGGCTCATCCACTCCTTTTGTTACCAGATCATCAATCAATACACCAATATAGCTTTCATCGCGGTGCATCACGAATGGCTCCGTGTTCGACGGACTCTGTTTGTCTTGTCCTGCAAATATTGCCGCGTTGACGCCAGCTACCAATCCTTGTCCTGCTGCCTCTTCATAGCCTGTTGTTCCGTTTACTTGTCCTGCAAAGAACAGACCTTTCACCACCTTTGATTCCAACGAATGGTTCAACTGGGTAGGATCGAAGAAGTCATATTCTATGGCATACCCCGGCCGATACACCTTAATGTCTCGCAGGGCTGGAATCTTTTTCAGCGCTTCTATCTGAACCTCCATGGGCATACTTGACGAGAAACCATTGAGATACATCTCGTTGGTGTTCTCACCTTCTGGTTCCAAGAACAAGGGATGGGAATCCCTATCGGGGAAGGTCATGAGCTTGGTTTCGATGGAAGGGCAGTAACGCGGACCGATACTCTGGATCTGTCCATTGTACAAAGGAGAATCAGCCAATCCTGAACGCAAGATTTCATGCACTTCCGCATTGGTGTTGAAGGTCCAGCAAGGCAGTTGCTTACTTGTATGCGGAATATTCAAATAAGAGAATCCCGTATGTGAGTTCTCTCCAGGTTGTATCTCACTATCTTCGAAATGCACACTACGACGGTCGATGCGGACTGGTGTACCCGTTTTCATGCGCTCAGAATGGATACCATGACGGGTGATACTCTCTGTAAAATGAGCCACAGCCGGTTCTGCAATCCTACCTCCGGGAATCATTTTCCGACCGATATGCAGCAGTCCGTTGAGAAAAGTACCTGCAGTAATCACCACCGCCTTGGCACGAATCTCAGCGCCCCAGATGGTTTTGACTCCAACAGCCTCACCATTCTCTACCAACAGTTCATCGGCTTGGTCTTGCCAGATATCTAATCCTTCTGTGATATCCAGTTGGTGACGCCATGCCCAGATGAATTTCTCACGGTCGCATTGAGCTCTCGGACTCCACATGGCGGGTCCTTTAGAGCGGTTCAGCATACGAAACTGAATAGCGGTCTGGTCGGTTACGATTCCCATCCTGCCGCCCAGAGCATCAATCTCTCGCACAATCTGCCCTTTGGCAATACCGCCGACGGCAGGATTGCACGACATCTGTGCTATCTTGTTCATGTCCATGGTCACCAAAAGCGTTCTGGCGCCCATGTTCGCACTGGCACATGCAGCCTCACAACCAGCATGTCCACCGCCAATGACGATGACATCATATTTTAGAATCATATCAAATCATGTGAATATGCGATGCAAAAATACAAAATCTTTTGATAAAACAGGAAGAACTAAAAAGGTTTTTTTGCTGATTAAAAAGCGTTTTTTATTAAAAATACTTTGTACTCTCATTAAAATATGTTATATTTGCAAACCAATAGGGAGGAAATATACCTATTAAAAGGTATTGTTTGTGCAATAACAGATGTGGAAGAGTCAACCATTAACCGTTGATTCTTACCCACTAAACAGGGGCTTCTGAAACGATAGTCTAACAATTAAATAATTTAAAATCAATCATTTATGTGGTTAATCAATTCATCAATTGGTAGGAAAGTTGTAATGTCCGTTACGGGTATTGCGCTAATCTTGTTCCTGACCTTCCATGGTTGTATGAACGTGGTTGCGTTATTCTCGGCAAAGGGTTACAACATGATTTGCGAATTCCTGGGCGCCAACTGGTATGCTGTAGTGGCTACTCTTGGTTTGGCTGCCTTGGCAGTGATTCACATTGTCTATGCATTCATCCTGACTGCACAGAACCGTACCGCCCGTGGAAACAACCGCTATGAGGTGTCAACGACTGTGAATTCAGGAAAGGTGGAGTGGGCTTCAAAGAACATGCTCGTACTGGGTATCATTATCCTGTTGGGTTTGTTGCTCCATCTCTGGAACTTCTGGTACAACATGATGTTTGCAGAGCTTGTTGGTGCTACAACTGCCTACAGTCCGACCGACGGCATTGCGTGGATTAAGGAGGCTTTCTCTAATCCTGTGTTTGTTGTGCTCTACGTAATTTGGCTTGTTGCCATCTGGTTCCACCTTACCCATGGCTTCTGGTCTGCTCTTCAGACCCTTGGATGGAGTGGTAAGATCTGGTTCAAGCGCTGGAAGTGCATCGGTTACATCTACGTAACCTTGCTGTTGCTCTGTTTCTTGGTAGTTGTTCTGGCCTTCGCTTTCGGTATTGCCCCTCTCTGCTGCGATGGAGCAAGTTGCTGTGCTGAAGTTGCAAGCTGCTGCTAATTACGCATTATGTATTAAGAATTAAGCATTAAAGAAATTATGGCAAAAGTAATTGATTCTAAGATTCCCGCAGGTCCAGTACCTGAGAAATGGAAGGAATATAAGGCTCATCAGCGTTTGGTAAACCCCAAGAACAAGCTGAAGCTGGATGTAATCGTGGTTGGTACTGGTCTGGCTGGTGCTTCTGCAGCTGCTTCACTTGGTGAGATGGGCTTCAATGTGATCAACCTGTGTATCCAGGATTCACCTCGTCGTGCTCACTCTATTGCTGCTCAGGGTGGTATCAATGCCGCCAAGTGCTATCAGAACGATGGTGACTCTGTTTATCGTCTGTTCTACGACACAGTGAAGGGTGGTGACTACCGTGCCCGTGAGGCCAACGTTTATCGTTTGGCAGAGGTTTCCAACAATATTATCGATCAGTGTGTAGCTCAGGGTGTTCCCTTTGCTCGTGAGTATGGCGGTATGCTGGCCAACCGTTCATTCGGTGGTGCTCAGGTAAGTCGTACCTTCTACGCTAAGGGTCAGACCGGTCAGCAGTTGCTGCTGGGCGCCTACAGTTCTCTGAGCTGTCAGGTTAAGGCCGGTAAGGTAAAGCTTTATACCCGTTATGAGATGGAAGATGTAGTGATTGTTGACGGTCGTGCCCGTGGTATCATCGCTAAGGATCTCTGCACAGGTAAGCTGGTTCGCTTCAGCGCCAACGCCGTAGTTATTGCTACTGGTGGTTATGGTAACACCTACTTCCTCTCTACCAACGCTATGGGTTGTAACTGTACAGCAGCTGTTCAGTGCTATCGTAAGGGTGCATATTTTGCAAATCCTTCTTATGTACAGATTCACCCCACCTGTATCCCTGTTCATGGTGACAAGCAGTCTAAGCTGACGCTGATGTCTGAGTCACTACGTAACGACGGTCGTATCTGGGTTCCCAAGAAGATCGAGGATGCTAAGGCACTGCAGGCTGGAACCAAGCAGGGCTGGGAGATTCCTGAGGAAGACCGCGACTACTATCTGGAGCGCCGCTATCCTGCCTTCGGTAACCTCGTTCCTCGTGACGTGGCCTCTCGTGCCGCTAAGGAGCGTTGTGACAAGGGCTTCGGCGTGAACAACACGGGTCTGGCTGTGTTCCTCGACTTCTCAGAGTCTATCAACCGTTTGGGTCTGGATGTAATCATGCAGCGTTATGGTAACCTGTTCGAGATGTATGAGGAGATTACCGACGTATTCCCTGGCGACGTAGCCAATGAGATCAATGGTGTGAAGTATTACAAGCCGATGATGATCTATCCCGCTATCCACTACACCATGGGTGGTATCTGGGTTGATTATGAGCTGCAGACCTCTATTCCTGGTCTGTTCGCTATTGGTGAGTGTAACTTCTCTGACCACGGTGCTAACCGCTTGGGTGCTTCTGCACTGATGCAGGGTCTGGCCGATGGTTACTTCGTTCTGCCTTACACCATCCAGAACTACTTGGCCGATCAGGCTGTTTGGCCGAAGGTTTCTACCGATCTGCCCGAGTTTGAAGAGGCTGAGAAGAAGGTTGACGCCGAGCAGGATCGTCTGTTGAACATCAAGGGTAAGCGTTCTGTTGACTCTATCCATAAGGAACTCGGTCACATCATGTGGGAGTATGTTGGTATGGGTCGTACAGCCGAAGGCTTGAAGACCGGTTTGAAGAAGATGCACGAACTGGAGGAAGAATTCGATAAGAACCTCTTCGTTCCTGGAACCAAGGAAGGCTTGAACATCGAGCTCGACAAGGCTATCCACCTGCGTGACTTCTTCACCATGGGTCAGCTCGTTGCTTTCGATGCTGAGAACTACTTCTATGTAGGCTGCTGGGAGTACAAAGGCAAGGGCAACGAGCCCGAGCTCATCAAGGAGCCGCTGGAGTACGAGGCAATCAAGGTACAGACACGTAACTATAAAAACTAAGGAATTATGGCTAAAAATATAAGCTTTACAATAAAGTTCTGGCGCCAGAACGGCCCCAAGGACCAGGGACACTTCGATACCCATGAAATGAAGGACATCCCCGATGATACCTCGTTCCTTGAAATGCTTGACATTTTGAACGAGGAACTCATCAACGAGGGCAAGGAGCCCTTCGTGTTCGACCATGACTGCCGCGAGGGTATTTGCGGTATGTGCTCACTCTACATCAATGGTACACCTCATGGACTCACTGAGCGCGGTGCTACCACCTGTCAGCTCTACATGCGTCGTTTCAACGATGGTGATGTCATCACCGTTGAGCCTTGGCGTTCAGCTGCCTTCCCTGTGATTAAGGACTGTATGGTTGACCGCAATGCCTTCGATAAGATTATCCAGGCTGGTGGTTATACCACCATCCGTACAGGACAGGCTCAGGATGCTAATGCTATCCTGATTCCGAAGGAAGATGCTGATGAGGCTATGGACTGCGCTTCTTGCATTGGTTGTGGCGCTTGCGTGGCAGCTTGTAAGAATGGTTCAGCCATGCTCTTTGTATCGTCTAAGGTTTCTCAGCTCGCCCTGCTTCCTCAGGGTCGTATTGAGGCAGCCAAGCGTGCAAAAGCTATGGTTATGGCTATGGAAGAAGCAGGATTTGGTAACTGTACCAATACTCGTGCCTGTGAGGCTGTTTGTCCGAAGAACGAGACCATTGCCAACATCGCTCGCCTGAACCGCGAGTTCATCAAGGCAAAGCTTGCTGACTAATCGTTGTAAGACCTTTATATAAATAGGTGAGCCTAATCGGGCTCACCTATTTTGTTTTCCTATCATTTATTTTTCAGTGCCTTATCCACGCTACCTGTTGTCAGGAGGCGTTGGCGGGCTTCTTCGTAATCCAGACCTAACGACTCCTGAATCATTCGTGTTCCGCGATCAATGAGCTTAGCGTTGGTCAGCTGCATCTTCACCATACGGTTTCCTTCCACACGTCCCAAACGAATCATCAGCGAAGTTGAAATCATGTTCAGTACCATTTTCTGAGCTGTTCCACTTTTCATACGACTCGAGCCCGTCACGAATTCCGGTCCGACAATGGTTTCAATGGGGTAGTCGGATGCTTCAGCCAATGGCGTATGGGGATTGCTGGTGATGCAACCTGTTAGTAATCCGTGCTGTTTAGCTTCCCGGATAGCACCAACAACATAGGGTGTAGTGCCCGAAGCAGCAATGCCAATAACGGAATCATCTTCCGAGGGTTGGTAGGTCAGCAAGTCTTGCCAACCCTGCTCTGCAATGTCTTCCGCCTTCTCAACAGCATGCCGCAAAGCCTTGTCTCCCCCTGCGATAACACCCACAACCCAATTGTCAGGCACACCAAACGTAGGCGGCAGTTCGCTTGCATCCAGTACACCCAGTCTACCGCTGGTGCCTGCCCCGACATAGAACAGTCTGCCCCCTCGCTTCATCCTTGGCTCTATGGCCTCTACCAGTCGTGTTATCTGTGGAAGAACCCGTTTCACAGCCTTCGCCACCAGCGCATCCTCTTCATTGATGTGCTGTAACAACTCGGCTACTGGCATTTGCTCCAGATGGTCGTAGTGTGAAGGTTGTTCGGTAATTCTTGTTTCTAAATCCATTGACATCGCCACAAAGATACAACTTTTTCATTACATTATTCTTTTCTTCGAGAAGATTTTGTAATTTTGCCGCCTGAAATAGAGTTAACATGCAGTGTAATTGCTTTTATACCCGATAAACCATCCATGGCATATATAGGTGAACTGATATCAATAGGTGTGGCATTCTCGTGGACAGCTACGGCGTTGCTGAGTGAGTTTGGCTCCAAACGACTGGGTAACCTGACGCTGAATGTGCTGCGAATGGGACTGGCGCT
Source organism: uncultured Prevotella sp. (assembly GCA_900314935.1). GTDB lineage: Bacteria > Bacteroidota > Bacteroidia > Bacteroidales > Bacteroidaceae > Prevotella. The sequence continues at coordinate 165,816 of OMXE01000007.1, read as the reverse complement.
TTTGTTTTCGTTGGTGCTGTTCGGTGTGGTTACAGGGAATCCCTTACCTGCTGGTGTGCCCGCTGAGGCCTGTGGCTGGATGCTCTTGTCGGGATTGGTGGGCTATGTCATCGGTGATTACTGTCTCTTCCAGTGCTATATCCTCATCGGTTCGCGTTTCGGGCAGCTCTTTATGACCCTTGCTCCTCTTTCTGCCGCCTTGATGGCATGGATAACGCTGGGGCAACAGATGAAACCCATGAGCATTGTGGCGATGCTGGTTACCCTCTTCGGTATAGGCATCTCCGTATTGGGACGAGGTAATCACCATATGGTATCCTTGAAGCTACCCCTTAATGGCGTACTCTTCGCCATAGGTGCAGCCATGTGTCAGGGCATTGGCTTGGTGTTGAGTAAGATCGGCATGGATCATTATGACGTGGCGGCCATGGCAAAGGCAGGCGTATCTGAGTGGCTGATACCCTTCAGCGCCAATTTCTACCGTTGTATTGCGGGCATCATCGGCTTCACGATATTGCTCTATTTCCGCGATGGAATCGGTCATTTACGTGAGGCCATGCACGACCGGAAGGGTCTTACCGTTGCTATAGCTACCACCATCTTCGGTCCTTTCGTGGGAGTAGGCTTCTCTTTGATGGCTGTCCAATACACCGCTGCAGGCATTGCTTCTACGCTCATGGCCATGACGCCGATTATTATCCTCCTTCCTTCTTATTGGCTCTTCCACGAGCAGATTACATGGAAAGCCGTTTTGGGTGCTTTCATCTCTGTGATTGGTGTCAGCTTATTCTTCTTCGGCGGTGAGTAAATAAAGAAAAAGACCGATGAACGAGACAAGAAAAGGATTTGTACAGTTGCACTTGAGTGTGCTCTTGGCAGGCTTTACGGGCTTGTTCGGACGACTGATTACGCTCAACGAAGTGGATATTGTATGGTATCGAATGCTGTTTACCAGTATGATACTATTGGTATTCACAGGTCTGCCCAAGGTGGGCTTGCGCAAATTCTTACAGCTTTGCGGTTGCGGAGCTCTATTGGGAATCCATTGGATTCTGTTTTATGGAAGTATCAAGGCCTCGAATGTCTCCATCGGTGTGATTTGTTTCTCGCTCATCGGTTTCTTTACAGCCGTATTTGAACCCCTGTTGTTCAAGAAACGTTTTTCGTGGCTTGAGCTGCTTTTCTCGTTGATTACCGTAGCAGGTGTGCTTTGTATCTTCTCACTCGATGCCCGCTATCGTTATGGAATTGCTATCGGCATTGTTTCTTCGGCTGTTTGCGCCCTTTATGCCATTTGTAATAAGAAGGTGAGTAAAGGCATTCGGAGTCGTACCGTACTGATGTATCAGATGTCAGGAGGTCTTATAGCAGTATCAGCTATCATTCCCGTTTATCTCTTTTTCTTCCCTTCAGAGCAACCTGTTATGGTTGTTCCAGAAGGAGCGAACCTTTGGTTCATGCTCTGTCATTCGTTGTTCTGTACCGTTTGCATGTATCTCTTGCAGATCCAGGCCCTGAAGCGCCTTTCGGCCTTTACCGTTAACCTGACCTATAACCTCGAACCTTGTTATACCATTATCTTAGCTTTCCTCATCTTTGGCGAAGGTCGTGAAATCAACTTCTCCTTCTATATCGGCATCACTTTGATTCTCCTCAGCGTTCTTCTGCAAACGCAAAGGGTATGGAAGAAGAAAGAAGGATAATGCTTTGCTCAGATGAATGATATATCATTCTTTTTTCGTATATTTGCAAACGTAATCATCATTCCCACGCTGGGAACAAAAAGTTCCCATGTTGGGAATAAAATGTTCCCATGTTGGGAATAAATTGAAACACGTAAAGAAAGATATGATGAAACAGAAAAGACGTTGGTTTCTTGCAGTCGTTTGCTGTGTGATGAACAGCGCTGTGTGGGCTCAGTCAAATGTGCAACAAGATACGCTGCGCTATGAAGTCAACCCGTTGCTGGTCAGACAGCACTTCGATGGCTGGGGTGTATCGTTGTGCTGGTGGGCAGGACAATGCGGCAAGTGGGATGACGAGAAGATAGATGAGATCGTCACCTGGCTCGTTAGTCCTGAAGGTCTTAACTATAATCATTTCCGCTACAACATCGGTGGAGGTGATGATCCCTTCAACCGCCATTGCACTCCCCACCACATGGGGCGCGGCAAAGGGTTGCGGGCCGAGATGGAAGGATTCAAGGATTCCCTCGATGATGTTTACCATTGGGACCGCGATGCAGCCCAACGTAAGATTATGTTGAAGATCAAGGAGAAGCGACCAGATGCCGTATTCGAGGCTTTCAGTAACTCATGTCCTTATTATATGACCTATAGTGGCTGTGTAAGTGGTCATTCCGATGGGAATAAGGATAACCTCCGCCCGGAGTATTATGAGGCGTTTGCCCACTATCTGGTGGATGTATGCAAACATTACAAGGATACATACGGTATTGAGTTCAAGACATTAGCACCTTTCAACGAGTCGGCCGCCAACTACTGGCACGCCAATGGCTCGCAAGAAGGCTGTCATTTCGACTACGAGTCGCAAATCAAGTTCATCCAGGTACTTGAGCCCATTCTGCGGGAATCGGGTTTGAACACTGTTATCTCTGCCGCCGACGAGACCAATGTGGGTCAGGCCATTGCAGGACTGAACCGTTATGTCTCATCAGGCATCGATCAATACATTGGTCAGTGGAACACCCATACCTATGGAGGAAACAACGAAGAGAGGATTCGCTATGGTGAACTGGCCCGCAAGACCGGTAAACACCTTTGGATGAGTGAAACAGGAGCAGGTGGCAATGGAATAGCCGGCAACCTCAGTCTGACACAACGCCTCTTCGACGACATGCGTTACATTCAGCCGGAGGCCTGGATAGACTGGCAATATATGGAAGAAGCCAACGATCAATGGTGTACCATCCGTGGTAGCTTTGCCAATCAGACGTATGCTAAGGTGAAGAACTACTATGTACGACAGCAATGCTCACGTTTCATCAAACCAGGCTATACCATCATCAACTCCGATTGTAGGCAGTCGTTGGCTGCCCTCAACACCCATCGCGACACGCTGGTGATAGTAATTCTCAATCAAGGAAAGGCGAACACCCATGATATCGACCTTCACCATTTCCCCCAATATATAAGTAGCATCACTGCCTATCGTACTTCTGAAAACGAGAATCTTGCAGATGCAGCAAATAGTGTTGCGCTCAACGGGAGTCATCTCTTCGTCGATATGCCCTCTCAAAGTATTACCACCTTGGTGATTCACTTGGATGAACCCCATGCCGCGACAGCAAAGATGGATAAGAGTCTTGTCAAAAAGACCGACTGGAAGCCAAGACTTGTGGTGTGTACAGATATTGCCCCAGCAGATGTTGAGCCAGACGACATGGAGTCGATGGTCAGACTGATGTCTTATGCCGACCAGTTCGAGATCGAAGCCCTTATCACAACGGTGGGCTGGAACTGCGATCCCTATCCCGTTGAATGGGCGAAGTATCTGCAGCGTGTGATTGAAGCCTACCAAAAGGATGTGCCAAAGCTGATGAAACGCTCAGGACAGCGCGTCTTCCTATCACCAGAGAAAGAACATGGAATGCAACACATCGGCTATTGGCCCAGTACCGACTATCTTAAGAGTCGTGCCGTAATGGGTAGTGTGCATGGCGGGATCAAGGTGATAGGCGAGGGTAATGATTCGCAAGGCAGCGACTTACTCATCCGTTTGGCCGATGAAGACGACCCACGACCGATCTATGTGGCAGCATGGGGTGGGGCGAACACCTTGGCTCAGGCTATCTGGCGGGTGAAGCAGACTCGTTCGCCAGAGGAACTGAAACGGTTCGTGCAGAAGTTCCGTATCTATACCATTACCGACCAAGATATGCAGTATAATATGCGTTTGAATCGTGCCTATAGCTCTCATCAATGGTTGCGGCAAGTCTTTCCCGACGACCTTCAATTCGTTTGGGATGAGGGAACGTGGCAGGAACAATGCGAGTTAGGTAAGCAAAACTGGCCGCTGCATAAGAATCATATTCAGGGAAAAGGTGCCTTGGGAAAGGAGTACCCTGATTACAAATGGGGAGTGGAAGGAGATACACCCAGTTTCCTCTATGTATTACCTAACGGACTCAATGACCCTGAAGATCCAAGACAGGCTGGTTGGGCGGGTTATCATGAACGCGGACTTTGTGCCGATTCGCTCACAACGGCCTGGACCAGTTGGCAGGAACCTGTTTACAGTACTTCTGTAGCCTACAAGAAACGCTTCTACCCCGATGAAATCGCCGATTTTATGGCTCGCATGCAGTGGGCCGACGAAGGCAAAGGGAATAGGAATCCACTGGTAATCATCAATGACAGTAAAGGACTTCAGCCTCTTGTCATTCACGCCAAAGCGGGCTCAACCATTCGTCTTAATGCGTCTAAATCGAAGGATCCCGACGGAGATGCCCTTTCTTTCCATTGGTGGCAACAACCGGAAATCGGGAAGACGAAAGTAGACATCAGTCCTTCTGATAGTCCCAAAGTATCGATACAGATTCCTCATGCTACCGGTGATATTGTTCATCTCGTTTGTGAAGTACACGACAACGGCCCCTTCCATCTGGTATCGTATCGTAGAATCATCATATATATCGAATAGACAAAAGGAGAAAACAGTAATGAACCAAGTCGATAAGGTGGAAAACCACCCCTTTGAACCCTTCCTGCCTGAAGGAGCGCGACTGCTGATGCTGGGCACTTTTCCTCCAGCAGAGAAGCGGTGGTCGATGCCATTCTTTTACCCGAACTTCACCAACGACATGTGGCGCATTGTGGGATATTGTTTCTTCGGCGATAAACTGCATTTCGTGGAAGACGACGGGAGGCACTATCGGTTGGAGGAACTTAAAGCCTTTCTCACTTCCCATGGCATTGCCCTGTATGATACTTGCACACAAATCATCCGGACAAAGAACACAGCCAGCGACAAGGATCTGCAGGTGGTGCAGCAGACCGATATCAAAAGTATGCTGAGACGCTTGCCGAAATGCACAACCATCGTCACGGCGGGTCAGCTGGCCACTTCACTTTGTGCTCAGCAGATGGGCGTGGAGGAGCCCAAGGTGGGCACTTTCGTGTCGATAGACTTTGAAGGACGTGCGTTGCGACTGTACCGAATGCCGAGTTCATCACGTGCTTATCCGATGAGTATAGAGAAGAAGGCAGCGTTCTATCAGACCGTTTTCGACTTGTTAGTATGATCCATGTGTATTTTCTTTGTCTTGACAGACGATATTTGTCATAAAAGTTGTATCTTTGTCGCATCATTTAAAACCCCAAAACCATGAAGAGACTATTCGTTATTGCAGCGGCTTTGCTGACGTCCATCTCACTGATGGCAGAGACAAGAACCTGGCCTTCGTCGAACGGACGACTGGCACTGACAGTTAGTGATGATGGTGGAATAGCCACCTACAGCGTAGAATATGATGGTGTACAGGTAATGGCACCGTCGCGCTTGGGCTTTGAGGCCGATTTCGGGGATTTCACAAAAGACCTGAAGATGGGCGACTCAAAGGTGGAGTTCAGGGATGTCACCTTTTATGCCGTACCGCCGTATCTGAAGAAGTCGGAGGTCAAGAAGAATGCAGAACGCTTCACCGTGACATTCACGAACGCCAGGAAACAGCTGATGAAGGTGGTGTTCCAGATAACCAACAATAGCGTGGCATACTGTTATGAGATTCCTCGTCCTGGCGAGAATCCAAAGTGTGCCGTTATCCGTCGCGAGGTTTCTTCATTCAACTTCCCCGAAGGCACCAGCACCTTCCTTTGTCCGCAGATTGGTCCGATGACTGGCTGGGAGCGCACTAAGCCCAGTTACGAAGAGGACTATAAGGCGGATGCGCCGATGACCGATCGTTCGCGTTTCGGACAGGGATATACTTTCCCTTGTCTGTTCCGTGTGCCGGTGACTTTTGATAGTAAAGGTGGAAAGAAAGGGAAGTCAGCCGACACTTTCAATGCCTGGGTGCTGGTGAGCGAGGTAGGTGTCGATGGCAGCTATGTGGGCTCTCACTTGAGCGATTATCAACCCGAAACGGGTTATACCATTGCCTTCCCGCAGGCTGGCGAGAACAATGGTAATGGAACACCGTTTGCGGGCATTCCTCTTCCTTATACCACTCCGTGGCGTACCATCGTTATTGGTGCCTCGCTGAAACCGATTGTGGAGGATATGACAGGTATAGGACTGGTGTCGCCGAAGTATAAACCCTCTCAGGAATACAAACCGGGTCGATACACTTGGTCATGGCTCGTCTGGCAGGATGAATCCATTAACTACGACGATCAGGTGCAGTTCATCGATCTCGCTGCAGCCATGAACTTTGAATACTGTCTGGTGGATAACTGGTGGGATCAGCGCATCGGTCGTGACAGAATAGAGGAACTGTCAAAATACGCACAGTCGAAAGGTGTTTCACTGATGCTGTGGTACAACTCCAATGGGTATGAGAATGATGCGCCGCAGACGCCACGCGACTGTTTGTCAACGGCTATTGCCCGCGACAAGGAGATGGCATGGCTTCAGAAGATTGGCGTGAAGGGCATCAAGGTGGATTTCTTCGGTGGTGACAAGCAGCCTACCATGCAGCTCTATGAGAACATCTTGTATGATGCCAACCGGTATGGTCTGCAGGTCATCTTCCATGGCTGCACCATGCCTCGTGGCTGGGAGCTGATGTATCCCAACTATGTGGCCTCGGAAGCTGTGCTTGCTTCAGAGAATGTATTCTTCTCTGAGGGGCACGCCAAGGGCGAGGCCTTCGAACTCTGTCTGCATCCCTTTATCCGTAATGCCGCAGGACCGATGGATTGGGGAGGCACCATCATGAACAAATATCTGTCGAGAGATAATAAGAGCAGGCATCGTCGGTACACTACTGATATCTTTGAGATGGCTGTAGCCATTGTTACACAGACTCCCGTTCAATGTATTGCCATCCAACCCAATAACCTGAAAGAACTGCCACAGTTTGAGCTCGACTTCCTGAAGAAGGTGCCTACAACGTGGGACAACACCCGTTTCCTTGACGGCTATCCTGGAAAGTACGTGGTGTTAGCCCGACGTCATGGTGACAACTGGTATGTGGCTGGCTTGAACGCAGAGTCAGAGGCTAAGACGCTGACGATTGAAATGCCAGAGTGGAAAGGACAGACCATCGACTACTATGTGGATGATGCCAAGAAAGAATCGCAGCTCCGTCAACTGAAGGTTGACAAGAAAGGCAAGGCAACCATCACGATGCAGCCTAATGGTGGCGTGATCCTGACTAAAACAGCACCAGAAATCTCTGAACGTGCTACACTTGTTACACCGAACATGAAACTAAAAACCCGATAACATGAAGAAGAAACTGATGACATTAGGAATCTCGGCAGCAGTGCTGTCAACCTCCATGATGCAGCTTACCGCTTGTCAGGAGACCCAACGTGAAAACCCATTGCTGCAAGAGAGCACACTGCCGTTTGGTGCTCCCGACTTCAGTAAGATCCAACCGTCTGACTATCTGCCGGCTTTTGAGATAGCTATCCAGCAGACAAAGGATGAGATTGCACAGATTACAGAGAACAAGGATTCGGCTACTTTCGAGAATACCATCCTTGCCTATGAGGAGAGTGGAAAGACACTGGATCGTGTGACGCGCACTTTCTTTGCTTTGGTAGAGGCTGACAAGACGCCTGAGATTGGTGAGACAGAGAAGAAGGTGACGCCCATGCTGACAGATCTCGAGAATGAGATCTCATTCAACAAGGCATTGTTTGAGCGTATCCGACAAGTATATGAACGGGAATATGATTCTCTTCAGGGCGAAGACAAGAAGTTGTTGGAAGAGACTTACAAGGAATTTGTAAGAAAAGGTGCCCTGTTGCCGGAAGACAAGATGACACGGATGAAGGAAATCAACATGCGTATCTCTGATCTGCAGCAGCAGTGGGGTGAGATGTTACCCGATGCTACCAATGATGCGGTGGTTTGGGTTGACAGTAAAGAACAATTGGCTGGACTTAGCGAGGCCGATATTGCCCAATGTGCCAAGGATGCGGAGAGTCGTGGAAAGAAAGCACCGTATGCCATTGTCATCGTCAACACCACGCAACAGGCTCCTTTGGCCAGTCTCGACAATCGTGAACTGCGCAAGAAGGTCTATGAGGCTTCTATCCATCGTGCTGATGGAACAAGTAAGTACAATACCTTCCCCATCGTGGTGGAGATTGCCAAACTCCGCGCTGAACAGGCTGAGATCATGGGTTATCCTAACTATGCTTCCTACTCGCTTGAGAAGACCATGGCAAAGACCCCCGAGAATGTCTATGACTTCCTGATGAACCTGATTAAGGCCTATGTGCCCAAGGCTGATGCCGAGACAAAGGCCATCGAGGAATTTGCCCGTAAGAGTCAGGGTGCCGAATTCCAGTTGCAGGCCTACGACTATTTCTACTATTCTGCCAAGATGAAGAAGGAACTGCTTGATATCTCTGAGGACGAGGTGAAGCCTTATTTCAATGTGGATAGCGTGCTCATCAATGGTGTGTTCTATGCAGCCAATCGTGCCTATGGACTGACATTCAAGGAGCGTACCGACATCCCGACATACCATCCCGACATGAAGGTCTTTGAGGTTTTTGATAAGGATGGAAAGTCGAAAGCCCTTTTCTATTGCGACTATTTCCGTCGTCCCACCAAGCGCGGCGGTGCATGGATGGACGGCTTCCAGAAGCAGAGTCGTCAGCGCCAGCAGCTGCCCATCATCTTCAATGTGTGCAACAACGCCAAGGCTCCTGAGGGACAGCCTTCGTTACTTACATGGGATGAGGTGACAACGATGTTCCATGAGTTCGGACATGCGCTGCATGGCATTCTTTCCGACTGTCAGTACAACAAACTGAGCGGTACTTCTGTGGCTCGCGACTTCGTTGAGATGCCCTCGCAGTTCAATGAATCGTTTGCTGCTATCCCAGAAGTATTCGATCATTATGCCCGTCATTACAAGACTGGAGAGCCCATGCCTGCCGATCTGAAGGAGCGTATGCTGAAGAGTATCAATTTCCAACCGTGCTATGCCCTGGGTGAGAATCTTGCTGCTACCTGTGTCGATCTGGCTTGGCACATGCTCTCATCGAAGGATATCCCTACGGCTGAAAAGGCTATTGAGTTCGAGACAGAATCGTTGCGTAAGGTGGGACTTCTGAATCCTTTTATTCCGATTCCGCCACGCTACCACACCAGTTACTTCAATCATGTGTGGGGTGGCGGCTATGCAGCAGGTTACTATAGTTATCTGTGGACGGAGGTGCTGGCAGATAATATTGCCGATGTCTTTGCAAAGCGTGGTCCGCTGCTTCCTGAAACAGGACAGGATTTCCGCGATAAGATCTTAAGTCGGGGTAATACAGGCGACCTGATGCAGATGTTTACTGATTTTACTGGAATGAAGAGTCCCGATGTTTCCAGCTTACTCAGGGCAAGGGGATTATAATATATATTTATAATAGGTATGAAAAAACGTATGTACTGCCTGTTGGCAATGATGGTGATGCTAAGCACTGCCATGGCACAGAAACTGGTTCTCGTTGGTCGTTACGGTAAAGTATGGAAGACGGAAAGCGTGTCGAACAAGAATAAGCCTAATGGTAACATGTTTCGACTTCGTAAGGATGTGCAGCGCACCGATCTGCCTCGGGTGCCTGAGACCGAAGGACTGGAGTTGTATATCTCGGAACCGATAGATATGGGATGGCTGGGGTTCTACAGACTACCGACAAGTGACGATAACTATAACTTCGTGGTGGTGATCTATAATAACGACCTGAAGCCGATACATGTGCTGAACCTGTGTGATATTGCCAATAACCGCTATTGTGAGGTGCAGGATGTGCGATGGGATGCCGATAACCACAATCTGCTGTTCAATATGGCTTGTCCGAGTTATGCTGAGCTGATTAACGGTAAAGGCAGTAAGCTTTATTGCTATAGTGTACCCGACAAGCGTATTGTCTGGGAAACAGATTATCTGGTGAGCAATGATATCTTCATCCTCAACGATAAGTATGTGTTCTGCTCGTATGGCTTTACCTCTGAGAAGAAGTTCCTGTTCATGCTCGACAAGCTGACGGGTAAGGTATATAGTAAGCTTCCCATGGTGTATAAGGTGGAGTATATGGAACTGCAGGAGGTGAATGGTAGGGAGATGCTCTATGTTGTTGATTACAATAACCATCTCTATACTTATAATATCAGCAGAGGACAGACTGCTACGAAAAGCAGTGGCGTGCAGAAACCAAAGGTGTTCACAGTGGTCTATGCTACATCTGATGACGGCTTCCTGAATGTCAGGGCAGGGGCTTCCACCAAGTCGAAGGTCTTGACAAAGCTATATGGTCAGATGCATGGTCTTGGATCTGGCGTGTTACTGGAGAAGGGAAGCACATGGAGTAAGATCAGTGTGGAACGTGTTACGGGCTGGGTATATAACAAATACCTGGGATCCCAGAACTGGTATGACGGCAGTGGAAAGACGGTCTTGATTGCCAACCGTGACAATATGCCTATCTATGGGGAGAACTATGTGGGTGAAGGCGATTATCCAGTGTTCACTACTGTTCCTAAAGGAACTGTCATAGCCGACCAATACGATGAACATGGTGACTACTATGAACTGAGGACAGGACATGACTATCTGTTCATCAAGAAGAATGATGTGAGGATCGAGAAGAAATGAGGAAACAGGTAACCAGACTTCTCTTTTCGGCATTGCTGACGACGGCCTCTCTATGTGTTGAGGCTCAACAAAGATCGGTGATGCCAACGCCATTGAAGACTGGTGATACCATTGCTGTAATCTCTCCATCGAGTGTTCCTGATTCTGCTACGGTGGCAAAAGGTTGCGCCACGCTTCGCTCATGGGGTTATGTACCTGTGGTGGGAGCACATGCTCTAAGTAGTTATCATGGCTTTGCTGGAACGGCAGATGAACGGACGGCAGATTTGCTCTGGGCCTTGAGGAATCCTTCCATCAAAGCCATCATCTGCAGTCGTGGTGGCGATGGTGCTGTACAAGTGCTACAGCGCATTCCCTTAAAGGAGTTCCGTAATCATCCAAAGTGGATCATGGGGTTCAGTGATGTAACGGCTTTACATAGTGCTGAGGTTGCAGCGGGCGTGATGAGTATCCATTGTTCGATGTGTGACGGCATCGCCATGCGAGGGGAGCGCGACTCGGTGAATATGATTCTTCGTAAGCTGTTACAAGGTGAGCTTCCTACTTATCAGGCACCTGCGCATCCCTTGAATCAACAAGGTGAGGCCACAGGAATACTCGTTGGGGGTAACTTCTCTGTCTTCTGCGGTTTGGCTGGTTCGGAATATGATTTCCTGAATCGGGCGGATGAGGGTCTGATACTCTTCATCGAAGACACCGATGAGTCGATGACAAAGGTTGACAGGATGCTACATCAGTTAGAGATCCGCGGTGTACTTTCTAAACTCAATGGCATCATTGTAGGACATTTCTCCAAATACAAATCTCCCGAGAACGGTTTTGCTGATATGTACGAGATGCTTCACGAGTACTTACAGCACTACCATATCCCTGTCTGCTATGATTTCCCAGTAGGGCATCATAGCGGCAAGAACTATCCGATGGTGGAAGGTTGTAAGGTGAATCTAAAGGTAGGGCAGGATGGAACGCTGATTCAGTTCGTACATCCTGAATGATGAGAGGTATCAGGACTCATCGTCCATGGGGTAGTGTACGCCCCATTTCTTCCGGAAATCATCCATCAGCTGCATGATATAGAGCGTTTCCTCATGCGGCATCTCTCGAGGTTCCAAGAGTCCTTCAATCAGTGCTTTCCTACAAGCCAGGAACTGATATTCATATCCTGTGATCTGCTGTGGCACATGGATGTCCTCTACGAACTCACGATCATGGGTGTTCACGGTAATCTTCTGCGGATTATTGATATTGTCGATAATCAGATTGCCGTCGGTACCTGCTATCACACCGATGTTATCGCCTACACAAGCAGCACTCGACTGCAGGTTACAAAGTAAGCCATCCTCGAGTACCAGACTGATGGCATTCGTGAGATCCATGCCTGTTTTGCTCTTCACGCACTGACTCTCTATCTGAATAATCTTTGCAGGGAAGAACATGCGTACGAAATTCAGGGCATAAACACCTAAATCCAACAAGGCACCGCCACAGAGGTCGGCCCGCATGATACGAGGCTTATCGCCCATGGAATAGCCTAAGGTGGCTGTAACGAGCCGTGGTGTTCCAATCCGTCCGCTACTGATCAGGTCGCGCACTATCTTAACCACTGGCTGATAACGTGTCCAGATGGCCTCAGCCAGGAACACCTTCCGTTCATGAGCCAGTTGGATAATCTCTGCCGACTGTCGGTAGTTAGCCATGAAAGCCTTCTCCACCAGACAAGGTTTATCATTCAGCAATGCCTCTTTGGTCACATCAAAGTGGTGCGAATGAGGCGTGCCCACATATACAAGGTCGACAGCCTCATCCGCAATCAGTTCGCTATAGGAACCATACGCCTTCTTCACCTTCCATTGCTTGGCAAAAGCCTCAGCCTTCTCCAATGTACGTGAAGCAACGGCATAGCATTCACACTCTGTGAGTCCGTTTAACGTGATGGCTGCCTTCTCGGCAATCCATCCTGTTCCTATAATGCCAACCCGCAGTATTTTCTCCATTACTTTACTCTCCAGACATTCAGTACGATACCTTGGAAGCCCTGTGAGAAAGAGGGAGCGCAAAGGAAGAGAGAGTTGTTCAGCCACGCATACTTACTATCTGAGGGTGCCTCAAACTGAGGAGCGCATCTGAAATAGAAAGACGGTCTGCCTTCTTCTGCTTGACCAGAGGCGATGATACCTCTGTTACGGATATGGATATAGATGCCATCATCGGTCTTGATGCTGTAGATAGCCTCAATCTCCGTACGTCCTCCATTTGCCAACTGATAGTCGGCTCCACCATTCAGGATGGTTCCTTTGATGTTAGGACCCTCAAAGGTGCCGCCTGTAATGGGGATTACGGTACGACGGCCGTGTTGTGTCTCACCGCAGGAGTAGGTTTCTCCCAAAGTTACTTTCAGTTGCATGACAAACTCCAGTTGAGGAGCGTCTGCACCCACCTGATTCTGTGCGCTGACATTCAGTACGAATGCCAGCAGCACAGCGATCAATGTTATAGTCTTTTTCATTTATTTATTGATGATTTTCTTACCGTTCTGGATGATGATGCCCTTATAGCTGTCGTTCACCTTACGTCCGAAGAGGTCGTAGCTGCCCTGCTGTGAAGCAGCATCGTTGTTGATATCAATAATACCAGTGGCTGTATTGGTGAACTGGATCTTGTCGATATTACAGTTAGAACCAGTAATAACGATACGAAGAATCTGCTCGCCGGCCTCCAATGGCTGACTAAGTGTTCCCTCTACTACTCTGTAGGTATCCCAGCTGTTACTACCAGTCTGAGGAACCCTGATGTCAGCCAGCTTCGTAATCTTACCGTTCTTATTCAGGTTGATAGAGAAGCCTGAGTTGTTAACACCAGAAGAGACGGTGGCCTTGAAGGAATAGTTTCCTGCTTCCTGTACATCGATGGTGTATTCCACCCATTCGCCAGTACTTGTATAACCGAGGGCCCTGCCGCCATTACCGTTTACGATATCCACGCCTTCGCTGGCTCGGTAGTTGGCATCACCTTGGTTCTGAGCATCGTTATCATGATAAGCTGCGCCTTCACCACCTTTATCATAATATTCAGTCTGAAGAGTTCCAGGAAGAGTAGCGGGCTTACCAGCTGTGAACGGCTCACGCTTGGCAGTCACTTTCATTGTATAGGATGCAGAATTAGATCGGCCTTCAGCATCTGTTGCAATTGCTGTAACGGTAACTTTACCATTTCCTGTTGGTTCATATTCAACGGTGTAAGGAGCCTCTGTCAGCGTGGCAACCAGCAGGTTATTGATATACACCTTCACGTTATTGATGGTGCTTGTATTTGAAGAAGCATCCACAGTGATGGTGGCTTTCTCGCCTCCAAGAATCTCAACAGGTGAATCACCAAAGCCAATACTGATACTCTCGTCCTTCTCTTCTTTGTTGAAGGTCAGACTCTTGATATAGAATCCACCCTTGTCGATATTCAGACAGATGCGATGACGTCCAGCAGTGAGCGGCTTCTGAATAACATTATGCATCACTTGGAAGTCGGTTGTACTACCCGTCTTGGGTACTGCAATGAAATCAGAAAGATACTGCAGTCCGTCGAGAGAATACTCTGCCAGGTGGAAGACACCAGATGAGCTTGTTGAGGCAACCTCAGCATCGAACGAATAGATACCATCTTCCTTTACGTCAACCGTATATTCCATCCAGCCGTCTGATTGCATGGATGATGTGGCAGTGCGTGATGCTTTGTTGTAAGAAACAGTCTGAGCACCTTTATCGAATTCAGTCACATTAATAGTACCAGGCAGTTCAACCGGAGTTCCATTGAAAGGCTCTCTCAGCTCGGTTGAATTGAGTACGTTGAAGCGTGAGTAACGCTCGTAGGTAGAGCCATCGGTCGCTGTAATGACAGCCTTCAGATCCTTCCATCCTGCTTCAGCATCTGCGGGAACAGCATACTCTGTCAGATAAGGAGCCTCTGTCAAGGTGGCAATCAGCTCTTCACCCACATAGAGGTCGATCTTCTCGATGGTCTTGGTGGCCATGCTTGCACGAAGCTTGATAGGCAGCTTGTCGCCTTTAGCCACATTCATATCTGCTGGTCGGATATAAACAGAAGCCTCTTTCTTCATTCCAGGGAACGGACTCTTGGCATTCTTGGCTGCATCACTTTGCATATACTCACGCAACCAAGTCATGGCAGGACGGTCCTTACCGTTCTTGATGATACCCGAGTTGCTCACCCATGTAGCACCATGGATATATCCCCAGATGGTGACACCGGCACACTGCTCAGCTTCCCACATAATAGGGAAGATATCTTCATATTGTTTCTTTTGTTTATTGTCATCAGCGACGTTGATATCCAACTCCGTGATATACATCGGCATCTTCAATCCGTCATTCAGCGTTTTCATCGAGCTTGTCAGTTTCTCCACGCTGATATCATCCACATCATGCGACTGGTTACCATAGGCATCGATGGGGGCTCCGAAATCGCGCAGCGTTCTGACAAGTTCCAGATAGCTATTGGTGTCATGCTGGAAGGTGTTGTAGTCGTTGTAGATCAAGATAGCATCGGGATAGCGCTCATAAGCCATTTCAAAGGCCCTGATAAGCCAGTCGTAACCGGTTTTGCCTCCACCGCCCAACGACTCCTTCATCAAGGGGTTACCCTGCTGGTGCATACCAACAGCTTCGTTCACCACATCAATCATGGGCAGTTCAGGATACTTTTTCTTCACGGCATCAAACCATGTGACAATGGCTTTATAGCGCTCGCTGATGGACAAGCTGCTTGTGAACCAGTTGGGGTATTGTGCTCCCCAGACGAAAGCATGGAACTTATAGGTGAACCCATATTTCTTAGCATAGTTAAAGGGAGTGTCGCATCCCCAGTTGAAACTACCTCTTGTTCCTTCAACCGATCCCCATTTTGATTCGTTCTCAGGGGTTACTTGGTTCCAGAGCTTGTAATACGGATCTACTCCGCCTCCAGCATCCATCTGGTACCTTGTGGTGATGTTTCCAAGGAACTTATCAGGGTTAGATGACAACTGGGCATTGACTTTCATCGGGGAAAGGCAAGCCAACATAGTTACGTAACAAAGAGTTCTCTGTTTTCGAGAGTGTAGTAAGGTAGAAATTTTCATTTTGTTGTTTTAATGATAATGTTAGTAAGTACATTTGACGTTGCAAAGATATAAAAAACTTGCTATAGTTATTTTGTTAACCGTAATAAAAATGTTATCCTGTGAATCATTTCTTCCTGGAAAAGCCCGATAGTGGACATTCTGGGATAAAAAAACCTCGAGAGAATTCAGGAGAAAGTGGCATACTTTCTCATGGAAAGTGCCATAGTTTCTCACAAATTCTCTCGAGAATTATTCAGTAAGAACGCCACTTGGTGGCGGCATCTTATTTGTTTTGTCCTGCTAACTTACTTCACATACTCTGCAAAGTCGGTCAGCTTCATGTCACCCTTGCGAGCCAATGTGTCGTGCATAGCGAAGGCGGCAGGCAGGTTATGACGAGTCTGTCCCATCTTCGCAATCTTCAGGTAGTCCCACAGCAGCTGCTTATAGTCGGGATGAGCACAATTCTCGATGATCGTTTCTGCGCGCTGGATGGGACCCTTGCCACGAAGGTCGGCCACACCCTGCTCGGTTACGATAATGTTCACATCGTGCTCTGAGCTGTCCTGATGAGAGACGAACGGAACGATGGAAGAGATGACACCGCCCTTGGCCACTGACGGACAAGTGAAGATAGACAGATAAGCGTTGCGGATGAAGTCGCCTGAACCGCCAATACCGTTCATCATCTTCGTTCCACTGATATGGGTGGAGTTCACATTACCGTAGAGGTCGGCCTCGATGGCCGTGTTAATGGCAATAACACCTAATCGGCGAATAATCTCAGGACTATTGGAAATCTCGCTCTGACGCAGAGTGAGGTGGTTCTTGAAGTAGTCCATATTGTCGTATACCTGCATCAGGCACTCGTTGCTTACTGTCAGAGAGCAAGCAGAAGCATCCTTTACTCGACCGCTAAGCATCATGGCCACCACGCTGTCTTGCAGCACTTCGGTGTAGATGTTGAAATCGGGCACATGCTTATCCTGTCCAAGTGCACCGAGGATGGCATTGGCTGTAGAACCTACACCACTCTGCAGCGGCAGGAACTCTTTGGGGATACGACCCTTGTGCATCTCCTCCACGAGGAACTCAGCAGTAAGATAACCAATCTTATCAGTAACAGGATCTGAATCCTTGAAGGCGCGAGCCTCATCGGGGATATTGCACTCTACCACGCATACCACCTTCTCTTTGGGAATGGAAACGTATGGTACACCAATACGATCGCTTACATGCTCAATGGGAATAGCCTTACGGTAAGGCGGATCGAGCGGTTCATACACATCATGGATGTGCTTTGCGTTCGGATTGTGGAACGAGTTCAGCTCCAGAATCACATGCTTGGCCAGACGGGCAGCAGTAGGAGAGATACCACCTGCAGCGGTCAGGAAGACATGATAGTCGTTACCCACCTCTTCAATGTCGCACACCTCAAGGATAGCCCAGTCAACATCTCCATAGAAGCCATAGCGAAGCTCCTGTGCCATATGACTCAGGTGCAGGTCGTTATAGGGGATTTCACCCAAGTTGACATGCTTGCGGAAATCAGGATTGGTGGTGTAGGGAGCACGATAAAGGATAGCCTGGGCATTGGCCAGGTCGCCATCAGTGCTCTGTCCTGTTGAGGCTCCGGTAAAGATAGCTACTTTGAATTCCCTTCCAGCCTCATGTTCGGCAACGGCGATTTTTGCTAACTCCTTTGTAGTGGCTTTGGCAACACCAGCAGGTGTGAAGCCACTCATGGCGATATGGTCACCATTTTTAATCAGTGCTGCAGCTTCGGCAGCGGTCATACGTGTATAAGCCATGATCTGATAATAAAATTGTATATTGATTATTTGGTGCAAAGGTACTTCAAATCAGCGGGATTACAAAATTTCTATATATTTTTTTAGAATATCATGTCACAAATTCCGTTATCTTACGTAATAAGGGTAAACAAGTCATGATGACGCAAGAGGAATTCAAACAGGAAGTGAAACGGATCAGATCCCATCTGGTGACTACCGCCCAGCGGTATCTCCATGATGCCGACGAGGCGGAAGACATCGTACAGGATGTGCTGCTGCAGCTTTGGCAGATGATCGATACCTTGCGTATTCCTTTTGATTCCCTGGCAGGAATCCTGGTGCGAAACCGCTGTATCGACAAGTTAAGACGACAGAAATCGGTGGTACGGATGGAACAGCTGGTGGATGTTTATGAGGAAGATGTTGATCATGACCTGTTGGAACGCACCATGCGCATGGTGGAAACATTGCCTGATATGCAGCAGACCATTATCCGGCTCCGCCACATGGAGGGAATGCAGATGAGTGAAATAGCACAGCTAACAGGTTCCACTGAGGTGGCAGTGCGGAAAGCTTTGAGCAGGGCACGTAAAGCCTTGGCGGAGAAGGTTAGAGGATTAGACTATTAGAAATTTAGAGGATAGATTATTAGAGGATTAGAGATATGAGTAATATATTGAGAATACGGACATTGACCGATCGTTTCCTGGAAGGAGAGACGACACTGGAAGAAGAGCGCGAGTTGTATGCGTTCTACCGCAGTGAGGAAGTCCCCGACGACCTGCTGTCTTTACGACCGCTGTTCGTTGGTCTGGAAGAGATACAGTTAGAAACTCCCTCCATCACTCCAAAGAAAAAGATGGGTAACTGGCGTAAATGGGTGATGATTGCTGCATCTGTTCTCGTGCTCTTCCTCCTTGGCGGAAGCTTCCTCTGGCAGCAACAGCAGAACGAATGTGTGGCGTATATCTATGGAGAGAAAACCACCGACCGCGATCTGATCATGCACGAGCTGGAATATAGTATAGGTACCATGACCGAAGGTCAGACCGACATAGAGAGTCAGTTAAACGAGATGTTCAATTAAAACGAAGATAGGATATGAAAAGAATAAGTATCATCCTGATCATGCTGCATGCCGTGCTGTTGCTTCATGCCCAGCAAGGACTGCCGATCAACAAACTGTTCCAAGGACAGGTTATTCCACAGGAACGGATGATGGAGACGAAGGTACGCGGAAAGATGATTGCCAAGTACCAACTATCATACTTCCATAGTGTGCGGTTCAATGCCACTCCCAATGAAACACATCTCATCATGACACTTGTGGATATGGGAGATCCAGCCAAGGGCGACATGCAGGAGAGGAGTACGATGAGTACGAACACCACCGAAACCCTCATGGTTCGTTTGGATCCGCAAGGGAAACTGAACCGCTATCTCTGTGCGAAGGTGAACAAGAAGAATCAGAAGAAAAACGAGATGGTGGTGATCTACATGGAGGGCACTCTCTCTTCCTTGGAGAAGATGAAAGAGATTTTAAAATAACGTAATATCATAATACCGTAATAACGAAAAAATTAAATCATATGAAAGAGTTTATCATTTCACTCGCAGCAATATTCTTGCCGCAGATGTCCAGTGCACAAAGCATCGAGAGCGATTCTATCGTGATTAAAAACCCCAGGAAGGTGACCATCGTTACCGATAACTCCAGTCAGAGGATTCATGTTCAAGGCAGGGAGGGTGACAGAAATTACGAGTACAGTAACACACTCCAACTTGTTGACAGCAACTATGTAAGTAATGTGGAGATCAACAAGGATAGCTGGGGTCTGAAAGACATCATTCCTTCTGTCAGCGTGACTGGTAATAATGAGAAAAACAGTCAAGCAGATGTGTTTCTCGGTGGCCTGCTCATGATTGGTTTCACCGCACCTACACATACTGATGTAGGTACAGATTTTAGTACGTTCCATTCATGGGAGTTTGCCCTGCCGTTCATCTGTTCAACAGTTTTCTTCGATAAGAGTCATACACATGCCGTTACTCTGCGGACTTTCTTCAATTGGCGAAACTATCGTATGACGGGTGATACACGCTTCGTGAAGAATGAAAGTGGAAACGTCGAGTTAGCACCCTATCCTGAAGGAGCCAAACCGAAATTCTCGCGTATTCAGATACACAGCGTATCAGGTGCACTTCTTTACTCTTACAGTTACAAGCAATGGGGATTCTCCTTAGGACCAGTTATTAACTTTACTACAGCCTCTAGTATCAAGACGCGCTACAGAATGAATGATGGGAAATTTAAAGATATTGATAGGCATATCAACCCGAGGAAGGTCACCTTCGATATCATGGGTGTTATCGAGACTCCAGAGATCGACTTGTACCTGAAGTACAGCCCGAATACCGTATTGAAAGATGGTGTGAAGTTCCGCTCACTTACGTTCGGTATTTGTCTGTAAGTAATAGACGGAAAACCATAAAGATGAAATTAATCGGCGGGATGTTTTGTTATCCCGCCGATTTCTATTACCTTTGCACCCAAAATGTAAAGGTTTATGGAACAGACATTATTGATATACAACACCCTTCATCGTCAGAAGGAGCGTTTCGAACCCCTTCATGCCCCCAATGTGGGCATGTATGTATGTGGCCCTACCGTGTATGGTGATCCCCATTTGGGACATGCCCGTCCTGCCATCACTTTCGATATCCTTTTCCGTTACCTGAAGCATCTGGGCTACAAGGTGCGCTATGTGCGTAACATCACCGATGTGGGTCATCTGGAGCATGATGCTGACGAGGGTGAGGATAAGATTGCCAAGAAGGCACGATTGGAGCAGCTGGAGCCGATGGAGATTGCACAGTATTACACCAACCGCTACCATCAGGCCATGGAGGCACTGAATGTGTTGCCACCAAGTATTGAGCCACATGCCACAGGACATATCATCGAGCAGCAGCAGCTGGTGCAGGAGATTCTCGACAATGGCTTCGCCTATATCAGTAATGGCAGTGTGTATTTCGATATTGAGGCATATAACAAGAAATACCATTACGGTAAGCTGTCTGGTCGTTCCTTGGAGAACGTCATCAACGAGAGTCGTGCCCTTGATGGCATAGGCGAGAAGCGCAACCAAGCCGACTTCGCCTTGTGGAAGAAGGCATCACCCGAGCATATCATGCGTTGGCCGAGTCATTGGAGTGAGGGCTTCCCTGGCTGGCATTGTGAATGTACGGCCATGGGACGGAAATACTTAGGCAATCATTTCGACATTCACGGTGGAGGTATGGATCTGGTATTCCCGCATCATGAGTGCGAGATTGCACAAGCCACAGCATCGCAGGGTGACGACATGGTGAAGTACTGGATGCACAATAACATGATTACCATCAACGGACAGAAGATGGGTAAATCGTTGGGCAACTTCATTACCTTGGAGCAGTTCTTCACAGGTAACCATGAGCTGTTGAGTCAGCCCTATTCACCCATGACCATCCGCTTCTTCATCCTCTCTGCCCACTATCGTAGCACGGTAGATTTCTCGGATGAGGCTTTGAAGGCCAGTGAGAAAGGATTGGAGCGATTGATGAACGGCATCAACGACCTGCAGCGTGTTCCTGTATCTGATAAGTGTGATCCTGAAACAGAGCAGTTCGTGAAGTCACTGCGTCAGAAGTGCTATGATGCGATGAACGATGATTTCCTGACACAGATCGTGATCAGTCATCTCTTCGAGGCCTGTCGTGTGGTGAACACCTTGCTCGACCATAAGGCACAGATCTGCGCCGATTGCCTGAAGGAACTCTCCGACACCATGCATCTGTTCGCCATCGACCTCTTAGGACTCCGCAATGACAAGGGTTCTAACAACGATGCCCGTGAGGAGGCCTATGGTAAGGTGGTGGATATGGTTCTCGATCTGCGTGCCAAGGCTAAGGCAGCCAAGGATTGGGCCACCAGCGACCAGATCCGTGATGCCCTTGCAGCCGCGGGATTCGAGGTGAAGGACACCAAGGATGGGGTGACTTGGAAACTGAATGTTTAATCAACAATCGTAAAATCAAGCTGTCGCTTTTCGATATTCGCTTTGGCTACCTTAATACGGATGGGGTCGCCTAACATATATTTGTTATGGCGCCTCCGTCCCACTAACTGGTAGTTCCGCTCATCAAAGTCGTAGTAGTCATCATCGAGGTCGTGCAAGGGTATCATACCCTCGCAATGGTTCTCGTCGATTTCCGCATAGATGCCGAAGGCGGTGATGCCGCTGATATGCGCATCGAACTCTTCCCCGATATATTCCGACATAAACTCCACCATCTTATATTTAATGGAGTCGCGTTCTGCATTCTGTGCAATCTGCTCCATGTCACTGCTGTGCTCGCAGAGCTCCTCATAATGGTCGCGGTTAGCACTTCGACCTCCTTCCTGATAGCGGGTAAGCAGACGGTGGACCATGGTATCAGGATAACGACGTATAGGAGAAGTGAAATGCGTATAGTAATCAAAGGCCAGTCCGTAGTGCCCGATATTGAACACGCTGTATTTTGCCTTCATCATGGCCCTCAGAGCCACACTCTCAATCACATTCTGTTCCCGTTTACCGTTCACATCGTCCATCAGCTTGTTCAGACTCTTCGAGATATCCTCTTTAGAGCCAGTGGTCTTCACCTTATAGCCGAAATGAGTGATGAACTCACGCAGTCGTTCCAGCTTAGTGGGATCCGGCTGGTCGTGAATTCGGTAGGGTAGTGTCTTGGCTTTCTCGCCTTTCTTCACCTTACCTATTGATTCAGCCACCTGACGGTTGGCCAAGAGCATGAACTCCTCGATGAGCTTGTTAGCATCTTTCGATTTCTTGAAATAAGCGCGTGTGGGCTTACCGTTCTCATCTACATCGAAGTGCAGCTCCTCACGGTCGAACTTCACCGATCCGTTCCTGAAGCGTTTCTTGCGCAGCTCTTTGGCAAGCGCATCCAAAGTAATCAATTCCTTCGCGTATTCACCCTCATAGCTCTTTCTGGCAGGTGCAGGTTCGCCTGTTCCATCTTTCACGCCATTCTTCTCCAAGATCTCCTGAACCTCCTCGTAAGCAAAGCGGCGGTTACTCTTGATGACCGTGTGAGCCAAGTGCCAGTCCTTGATGTTCGCCTCGCCGTCGAGAACGAAGATTACGCTATAGCATAACTTCTCCTCATCAGGGCGCAAGGAACAGATAAAGTTACACAGGCGTTCGGGCAACATCGGAATGGTGCGGTCAACGAGATACACACTGGTAGCCCTCTTCTGAGCTTCCTTGTCGATAACGGAACCTTCCTTGACATAGTGGGAGACATCAGCGATATGAACACCTACCTCCCATAGTTTCGGGGGTGCGGAGGTGCGGGAGTGCGGGAGTGCGAGATTACCTTCGTACTCTCGTATAGATAGTGCATCATCAAAGTCCTTAGCATCCTTCGGGTCGATGGTAAAGGTAGTAACATCGCGGAAATCCTCTCTTCGGGCAATCTCCTGTTCAGTGATGCCCGGATCGATTCTATTGGCCGCCTCCTCCACGTTCTTCGGGTACTTATACGGCAGTCCGTATTGAGCAAGAATAGCATGCATCTCAGCATTGTTCTCGCCAATCTTTCCCAATACGTCAATCACTTCGCCCACAATGTTCTTCGATTCCTTCGAAGGCCATTGTGTAATCTTTACCACCGCCTTATCATCCGTCTTACCCCCCTTCAGTTTCTTCTTGGGGATGAAGATATCGTGAACGAACAAATTCCCATCGGGAATCAGGAAGGCAAAATCGCGTTCCACCTGCAGTCTTCCCACCACCTGGTCGTGAGCCCTGCGAATAATCTCCGTGACCATTGCCTCCTTGATATGCTTCTCGCGTCGGGCCATCATCGTAACCTTAACACGGTCGCCATTGAGTGCGAACATCGAGTTGCGTTCTGCAATGAACACAGGCTTGTCACTTCCATCGGCAAGGAACGAGTTCTTTCCGTTGGCCTTACGGATGAAAATACCTTCGGCCACCTGTCCTCTTAAGTTCAGTCGGTAGCTATGTTCAGAGGGCTTACTCAAGAAATCGTCCCAGCTCATATCCTCGAGGATGTCCATGGCAAGCATCTTCGAGGGATGGTTGTCAAGGTGCAGTGTCTTGAAGATCTGCTTGATGGTGTATGTTTCGTTAGGGTTCTGCTGGAATAAGGTCTGCAGCATTTCGCTCAGCTTATTCTTAGTGAGGCGTTTGCCTTTGTTCTTACCTTTTGCCATAGTCGTTATGTTTAATAGAATCGTGATGCAAATATACATAATTTCCATGAAAGGAGTGTTTTTTTGCCTAAAAATATGTACTTTTGCAGTCAAAATGGATAAGATACTCATTACAGGCGCCTCTGGATTCATCGGTAGCTTTATCGTGGAAGAGGCATTGAAGCGCAACATGGAAGTATGGGCAGCCGTCAGGAGAAGCAGTTCTCGCGAATGGCTGCAGGATGAACGTATCCATTTCATTGAACTGAATCTTTCCTCTGAGGACGAGCTGAAAAAGCAGCTTCAAGATCATGTCTTCGATTATGTGGTTCATGCCGCCGGTGTCACGAAGTGTCTTCGTAAAGAGCAGTTCTATGCGGTGAACACCGAGGGAACGAAACATCTGGTGAATGCCTTACTCGCTTTGCAGATGCCTTTGAAGAAGTTCATCTATCTGAGCAGTCTGAGTATCTTCGGTGCCATTCGTGAACAACAGCCTTACGAGGCCATCCGTGAAACCGATACACCGCAGCCTAACACGGAATATGGTAAGAGTAAATTGGAGGCAGAAACCTTCCTGAAGGAAGCAGCCGATAGACTCCCTTACGTCATCTTGCGCCCCACAGGTGTCTATGGCCCTCGCGAAAAAGACTATTTCCTGATGGTAAAGAGTATCCAGTCGCATTCGGATTTCTCCGTGGGCTTCAAACGTCAGGACATCACCTTTGTTTATGTCAAAGATGTGGTGCAGGCCATATTTCTGGCCATGGAACGCGGAAAGAGCGGCAGGTGCTATTTCTTGAGCGACGGACAAGTGTATCAGTCGGCTACGTTCAGTGACCTGCTTATCCGCGAACTTGGCAACCCCTGGTGTCTGCGCATCAAAGCCCCCATCTGGATACTGCGCATTGTTACCTTCTTTGGTGAGCAGGTGGGTAGGATAACGGGAAAGATATCCGCGCTGAACAACGATAAGTATCATATCCTGAAGCAGCGCAACTGGCGGTGCGATATTCAGCCAGCAATCGATGAACTGGGCTATCAGCCGGAATACCAGCTGGAGCGTGGAGTAAAAGAAACGGTTGCGTGGTATAAGGAGCATCATTGGATATAATAGAAGCAAGAGGCAAGAGGCAAGAACTTTTGGAGCAGCGAGTGCCACCATGCTTGCATGATTGGCCGAGTCGTGACGAAAGTCAACGAAGTTAAAAATGAGAAATCTGTTTGCGATAGAGAAGAAACCCTATAAGGGGTTGTTTGCGTATGAGTGGGTGGTGGCAGCTTATCTGTTGCTCACCCTGATTGTCATCTTCTTTTGCTATACCAAGATGCCGAATGCGCAGGCAATGATTTGGGGACGAGTGCGAGTGGTTGTTACAACGGCAGCCATGATTCTGGTCTATCGACTGATTCCTTGTCGTTTCACCCGTTTGGCGCGTGCCACCCTTCAGCTGGCATTACTTTCCTGGTGGTATCCCGATACCTATGAAATCAACCGCGTCTTTCCCAATCTCGATCATCTTTTTGCCCAATGGGAACAGCAGCTTTTCAGCTGTCAGCCAGCGTTTCATTTCTCGCAGCTGATGCCTTGGCCGTGGTTCAGTGAACTGATGGATTTAGGTTACGTGTCGTATTTCCCCATGATAGTCACGGTGGTCATCTTCTATTTCTTCTTCCGTTACGAAGAGTTTCATCGCACCGTATTCATCATTTTAGGCGCCTTCTTCATCTACTATGTCATCTTCATCTTCCTGCCAGTAACGGGTCCGCAATATTACTATGGAGCCATTGGAATGGATCAGGTGGCGCAGGGTGTTTTCCCCAACATACACGACTATTTCAACTTCTCGATGGAGCGAATGACGAGTCCTGGATATGCCAAAGGTATTTTCTACCAGATGGTGGAAGATGCACATAATGCAGGCGAACGCCCAACGGCAGCCTTCCCCAGCAGTCATGTGGGCATCACTACCGTACTCATGTTCCTCGCTTGGCACAGCAAGAGCAAACGTCTGTTCTTCATCCTTTTACCTTTCTTCATCCTGATGTTTTTTGCCACGGTTTATATCCAGGCACACTATGCCATTGATGCCATTGCCGGATTGCTTACAGGAGCCTTATTATATGGCGTTTTGAGCCGATTTTGTACCTACAAGTGGTGATATAGGGTTAATAAATCTTAATTTCTTGAATATTTGGGTATAACGCATGCGAATAAATTGTATATTTGTGCGTTCTATCAAATATAATTAATTCAAGAAATTGGTGTCCCTATGGATAAGAAGAAGTATTATTGTATATTCCTTATTGCCCTATTCCTGAGCATTTTACCGCTATGTGAATTGGCTGCACAAGAACAGACAGAAGATACACATGCCCATGCCTCAAGTTTGAAGTGGAAAGGCATTGATGTTGATACAGTGATAGGGAATAGCAAATATGCCACCAACGGCAAGAAAATCTATTTGTATAATGTAGGCACAGGTCGCTTCATCATCGAAGGCGGTAACTGGGGAATGGAAGGTCGATTGTTTCATGAGACATTCGGCCGACCGATGTATCTACAGTCCAACAGATTGATCAAGAGTGGTGTGCAAGAAAATGGCAATAAAAATGTGTTCGGTTGCAATGCACCTGGAGCCTTTCACTCTCAGCAAGACTGGAAAAAATGGAATGAATATAGTTTTACATTGATGATGGATGCTAGTTCAGGAACACGGGACGGATGGTTCTTCATCCCTGTGGAACAAGAACAAGTAGAAGGTGCACACACTTATTACATGTATGAAAAATCGAATGTTATTAATGACACAGGCGATTTTACTGGTAATATGTATTTTCTCGGCGCTGCTTACGGTGAATGCTGGGCCGTAGACAAAAATGGTAACCCTGCATGGAAAGGTAATGGAACGCTTGTTCACATGGATGATGATCGCGCGGCTTGGACGACCGTTGACCCACGAACCAACACCCAGGAATATGAGGTAAATGGTGATATGATAGCCTTGAACGAGCTCTATCAGTGGCGCCTTGTTTCAGAAGAAGAGTTCCTTTCAGAACTTGACAATGATGAAATTGGCTTGAATCCAAGTGTGTCAGTTCTTATTAACGACCGTGACTTTACCCGTAATGCAACGAACTTCAAAGATTATTGGAAAATGCAGAATAAGAGCGGTGCAAACTATTCTGAGAAAGGAAGATTAGGATATACTTACGGAACATTGAACAAAACAGGGAAACAGACGGAGTATAACCCGAAAGACGCTTGGAACAAACCGTTAAGACTGAAGGTATACTTTGAAAAAGATAATAAATACGGATGGGAAAATGCTAAGAATGGGTTCCTGTTCTTCGAAGGTGTCGGACGCACATACACTGAGGTGGTGGTACCGAGTCCTGGGTGGTATCTTGTCCAATGCTACGGATTTGTGCAGAGCGAATCCAATCATGATGCTTATATCTTTGCTAAGGTAAAAGGTAGCTCAGGGACATCATCTACAGGAGGAGAGTCAAAACATAACCTCGTAAAGGTGGAAGCAGGTACATACTCAGGAAAGGATAATATGGAAAATCTTCTCGAAATAGGTAAGGACCTGACAAACCCCAAACGTGGCAAAAAAGACCTTTGGCTGAACACAGTGTGGATTTGCGTAACGGAAGAACAGTTCAATTCCAGTAATGGGGATTTGAAAATTCTGCAAATCGGTGTTGGTAAGGACGAGGCAACTAAAAGTGAAGGGAAAGAGAACGAAGGTACAACCTATTATTACGACACCGATTGGGTCTGCATCGATGACTTCCGTATGTCATACCTCGGTCTTCGCCCAGCGTTCTTCTACGAAGAAGAGGAAGACCTCGATTATATTATTCCTGCTACAACCAATACCAAGCAGTATCTCGGAGCTTCACCCACAGGACAGTATGCAGGTGCTATATGCATTGAACGTTCGCTATTGACAGACCAGTGGAATACCTTCAGTTTCCCACTAAATCTGACAGGTGAGCAGATACGCCAAGCATTTGGCGAAGATGCACAATTGGCGTATATACATAGCGTTGGCGGTTTGTCACAACATGATAATGTCATAGACTTCCAGACTAAAACATTGTTTACGTCAGAGACAGTGGTAGAGCCAGGACAGTTCTATTTGCTGAAGCCGACAAAACTCCCTCTCAAGGGCATCGATCCACGGGGACGCGAAGCAGAGTATTATGAACTGGGTCGGAAATACTTCTCAGTTAATGATGAACCTGATAGTTATAAACACGACCTCTTGGCAGTCGGAACAAAGATGGAGAACACAGAGACCATTAAGTTGGGTGACAAGTTTGGTGACGATATCCAAGTCGGCACAGCATCGGTGACCTACGTGCAAACCTCCGATATGACAAACTTCCATGTGGATTCAGACGGTATCTATACCGGAACCGGAACCAATATCTATGCTCCCAAGGGTTCTTACGCTGTGAGTGGCAGCCCCACTACCGGCAAAGCCACCATCTTCCATTTAAAGAGGGATACTCCTATCAAGGGTTTCAGGGGCTGGATCAATCTGGATAAAGAATTAGATCAGCAGTCGTCGAAAGAATTCTCGATGGAAATATACGGTATGTTCTTCAAAGAGCCTTCAGGAGTGACTACTGGTGCTGAACTACCAAGCATACAGATTCTGAGCAACGATGAGGCTGTCTATGACCTCACCGGTCGTAAGGTAGGAACCCTTGGAAAGAACCTGCCTAAAGGAATGTATATCGTGAAGGGCAAGAAGTTCTTCGTGAAGTAGGTTAGAGGTTTAGAAGAAGATGAAGAAGAAGTACATAGCACCGAAGATGTGGGTAACCCCGTATGAGGCTACCCACATCCTTGCGCGTTCAAAGCCGGGCTATGCCATCGATAATGATAGTGCCGAAGACGACAAGATCATCGACATCGAGGAGGATCCGTGGGTTGGCGATGACGACGAATGGCTCGATTTGTGGTAATTGTGGTAATTGTGACATTTGTGACATGTGACTTTTGTGACAATAAGCTTTTTTACATGTGGATTTGAAGGGTTATATTATATATATAATATAAAATATAATTACTTATAATATATAATCTAATGTTCATTTCTCAACATCGAAAATCATCGTTTCTCAACATCGAAAATCCTTAATGTCACAAATGTCACATGTCACAAATGTCACAATTTGTATCGGAATGTCGAGGTGTCGTTATAACTTATAACGTGATCCCGTAACAACGAAAAGGGAAACTATGGCACTTTGCGCTAAAAACTATGGCAGTTTCCAATTGAAAGTGCCTCAAACGCTGATAGCGGGAACGTCATTCTCTGATAGCGGGAACGTCAAACGCTGGTAGCGTTTACGGCGTTCAGTGTTTTTTAACGTTAGAATCTTGTTTGTTAAAGGATTTTCACGCGCTGTAGGGGGTCGATATTTGGTGGTTACAATAATTATACGTACCTTTGTCACCAAATAACAAAATAGTGAAGAAACTCTATATAGAAACATATGGGTGCCAGATGAACGTGGCCGACTCAGAGGTTGTTGCCTCTGTGATGCAGATGGCCAATTATGAGGTCACCACAGATATTCAGGATGCAGATGCCGTATTCTTGAACACCTGTTCGGTAAGAGATAATGCCGAACAGAAAATCTACCACCGCTTGGAAGAGCTGAATGCGTTGCGCAACAAACGTGCCAGCGACTCTTCAAGCGTCACTCCTCACTCCACACCCCACACTCCTCGATTAATCATAGGTGTTCTTGGCTGTATGGCTGAGCGGGTAAAGGATGACTTGATTACCAACCACCATGTGGATCTGGTGGCAGGACCGGATGCCTATCTTTCTTTGCCCGACTTGATTGCGCAGTGCGAACTGGGGCAGAAAGCGATTAATATCGAACTCTCCAATACCGAAACCTACCGAGATATTCTTCCCCAACGACTGCATACGGCCAAGGTGGGCGGCTTCGTGAGTATTATGCGCGGCTGTAATAACTTCTGTCATTACTGCATCGTGCCTTATACCCGAGGAAGGGAACGCTCAAGAGACGTGGAGAGTATTCTGCGCGAGGTTCAAGACTTGCAGCAGCGGGGATTCAAAGAGGTGACGCTGTTGGGGCAGAATGTGAACAGCTATGGATTATCTCCCAGCGGAAAACCACTGCCCGACGGAACGAGTTTTGCTGAACTGCTGAGAAAGGTGGCAAGAACAGTTCCTGAGATGCGCGTGCGTTTTACCACATCTAATCCCGAGGATATGAGCGAGGACATTCTCCACGCCATTGCCGAGGAACCGAATCTGTGTAGGCATATCCACTTCCCGGCACAAAGCGGAAGTAACCATACCCTGAAACTGATGAACCGCAAATATACCCGTGAGGATTATCTGAACAAGGTGGAGGCCATCAGAAGGATTATCCCTGATTGTGGTCTTTCAACAGATATCTTCGTGGGCTACTGCGATGAAACGGAAGAGGACTTCCAGCAGACGCTCTCGTTGGTGCGTGAGGTGCAGTTCGATTCGGCATTTATGTTCAAATACTCGGAACGACCAGGTACCTATGCTGCCAAACACTTGGCGGATAATGTGCCTGAGGAGGAGAAGATTCGCCGACTGAACGAGCTGATCACGCTGCAGACACAGATCTCAGCCGACCGTAATAAGCTGGATGTGGGAAAGGTGTTCGACGTGCTGGTGGAAGGATTCAGTAAGCGCTCTCGTGAACAGCTGATGGGACGCAACGAGCAGAACAAGGCCGTGGTGTTCAACAAAGACGGGCATCATATCGGCGAAACGGTTCGAGTAAAGATCACAGAGAGTTCCAGCGCCACGCTGAAAGGAACTATTATCGACGAAGGAGGAAAATAAAAGCATGAAAGAATTCTTAAAGGTATTAAAACGCTTCATACCACCCTACAGGAAGTATTTGTTCCTAACGGTGCTCTTCAATATCCTCAGTGCGATATTGAATATCTTCTCATTCATGACCATCATCCCCTTGCTCAACATCCTCTTCCAGACGGAATCGGGTATGCGACAGACGGAATGGATAGAGTGGGGCGAGATGAACCTGAAGAACTGCACCGAGGTGGTAAGCAACAATGCGAACTGTCTGGTACAGGATATGGTGCTGAACTTAGGTGCTACCACATCGTTGCTGGTTATCGGACTCTTCCTGGCGTTTATGACCTTCCTGAAGACCGGTGCTTACTTCTTGTCGTCGGCTACCATCATCCCCATTAGAACAGGTGTGGTGCGTGATATCCGTAACCAGCTGTACCAGAAAATCACTTCGCTGCCTTTAGGTTTCTTCAGCGAGGAACGTAAGGGTGACATCATTGCACGAATGAGTGGTGATGTACAGGAAATAGAAACATCCATCATGGCGAGTCTTGATATGTTGTTCAAGAACCCCATCCTGATCATCGCCTATTTCACCACATTGCTCATCGTTTCATGGAAACTCACCCTCTTCACCATTATCTTCGCCCCGCTTTTCGGCTGGTTCATGGGATTCGTGGGCAGGAAGCTGAAGGCCAAGAGTATCAGGGCACAGTCGTTGTGGAGCGATACGATGAGTCAGGTGGAAGAGACCTTAGGCGGCTTGCGTATCATCAAGGCTTTCAATGCTGAGGAGAAGATGAACCGCAGGTTCGACCATGTGAACTCTTCGTATCGTAACGATATCATGCGCGTGAATATCCGTCAGCAGATGGCGCACCCCATGAGTGAGTTCTTGGGAACGGTAATGATTGTTATCGTGCTCTGGTTCGGTGGTATCCAGGTGTTGAACAATGCCTCCATCAGCGGACCAACCTTTATCTACTACCTTGTCATTCTCTACAGCATCATCAATCCGCTGAAAGAGTTCTCCAAGGCCAGCTATAACATCCCCAAGGGATTGGCTTCGATGGAGCGTGTGGATAAGATTCTGCTGGCCGAGAACAATATCAAGGAGCCCGAGAACCCCAAGCATATCGATAGCTTCGAACATCAGATAGAGTTCCGTAACGTGTCGTTCAAATATGCCGACCAATGGGTGCTGCGCGACATTAATCTGGTTATTGAGAAAGGTAAGACCATCGCCTTGGTGGGACAGAGCGGCGGCGGAAAATCTACATTGGTGGATCTGATTCCGCGCTATTACGATGTGCAGGAAGGTGAGGTGCTGATAGATGGTATCAACGTGAAGGATCTGGGTATTCACGACCTGCGCAAGCTGATTGGTAATGTGAATCAGGAGGCCATCCTCTTCAACGACACCTTCTTCAACAATATCTCCTTCGGCGTGGAAAATGCTACACGCGAAGAGGTGGAACATGCGGCAAAGATTGCCAATGCCCACCAGTTCATCATGGCTGCCGAACAGGGGTATGATACGAATATCGGTGATCGTGGCGACCGTCTCAGTGGCGGTCAGCGCCAACGTGTAAGCATTGCCCGGGCCATCCTGAAGAACCCGCCTATCTTGATTCTCGATGAGGCTACATCGGCACTGGATACTGAAAGTGAACGACTGGTGCAGGATGCGCTCGAACGACTGATGAAGACGCGTACCACTGTGGCCATTGCGCACCGTTTGAGTACCATCAAGAACTCGGATGAGATCTGCGTGCTCCATGAGGGACGAATCGTTGAACGGGGCTCGCATGAGCAGTTGCTCAACAGCGACGGCTATTACAAGAAACTCCATGAGATGCAATCGTAGGAAATGAAAGGGGGGATAGGATATAAGTTGCTATATGGTTGTGCCTATGCGGTATCATTGTTGCCGTATAGCATCTTGTATGTGGTCTCCGATGTCTTCTATCTGCTGGTGTATCACCTTGTGGGCTATCGTAAGAAGGTGGTCAGAAAGAACCTCTCTTCTTCGTTCCCCGAGAAGGATAAGCAGGAACTGAAGAAGATTGAGAAGGCTTTCTATCACTGGTTGTGCGACTACTTCGTTGAGACGTTGAAACTGCTGAGTGTATCGGATGAGACGCTACTGAAGCACATCGAGTTCCGCAATTCCGAAGAGATAGAGCAGTGCTTTGATAAAGGACAGTCGTGCGCGGCCTTCTTGGGGCATTACTGCAATTGGGAACTGCTATCCACAACAGCCTTGGCCATGCCGCGCTGGAAAGAAACCACGAACGAACGGCAGTCGGCTGTAATGGGCCTTATCTACCATCCGCTCAGGAACAAGGCGTTCGACCGTCTGTTCATCCAACTACGACAGAAGAAACAGGGTACTTGCATCCCCAAGAAGGAAATTCTTCGCTATCTGGCTAAGTATAGAAAGGAGCAGCGGATGTCGCTGTTCGGCTATATCGCCGATCAGAATCCGAAGTGGGAAAATATCCATCTGTGGCTGCCGTTCCTGAATCATGACACGCCAGTGTTTACCGGCGCAGAGAGGATCGTACGGAAAATGAACAATGCGGTGTTCTATGTCGATATGGAACGACCTGAACGAGGGAAGTATATCTGTACTTTCAAACGGATGAGTGATGCGCCAGGACAACTGGAGGAATATGAACTGACACGACAGTTCTTCCAGATGCTCGAGGAAACGATTCGTAGAGCACCGCAATACTACCTCTGGACGCATAACCGATGGAAGCGGACGCATGAGGAATATTTACGAAGAAATGAGCACGAAGGTACGGGGGTACGGGAGTAGGGGGTACGAGAATAGAACTATGATATTGCATCTTAGTGGTAGTCTCGCGTCACCGCGCCACCGCGCCACCGTTCCACCGATAATTAGCATGTGATAAGAACAGAATGAGCAGGAAACTGATTCTTAGAGAGAAATATAAGGACCTCAAGGAGTTTGTGGCACAGATTCCCAGACGGTTTGAACAGGAGGGCCGCACCATCTACAAGGGGCGGAATCTCATCAAGGTGTTCGATGGACCTAACGACATGCAGATGAACGTAAAACGCTATCGCATTCCTAAGGGCATCAACCGCCTTGTTTATTCCCTCGGCATCCGCAAGGCGAAGGGTCTGCGGGGCTATCAGTATCCGCGGGTCTTATTGGAAAAGGGAATAGATACACCTGAGCCTATTGCCTATATAGAGGATAGGAAAGGCGGACTCATCACCTATTCTTATCTCATTACCGTGCAAAGTAAGCTGCAACATACCTTGTATGAGTTCGGTAATGCGCCAAAAGAGCAATGGTTACCGATGGTGGAGCCCCTTGCTGCCTTTGCAGCTAAGATCCATGAGAAAAACCTCATGCACCGCGATTTCTCTCCAGGGAATGTGCTGTGGGACGTGATAGATGGTACTTATCAGTTCTCTGTGGTGGATATCAACCGTATGTATTTCGGTGAGGTGGACATGAAGCAGGGATGTGAGAACTTCGCTCGTCTCTGGGGACCGAAGGAGTTCTTCTGTGAGCTGATATGTGCCTATGCCAAAAACCGCCATTTCAACGAGGAGGAGGCTATACGTATTGCCCTGTCTGCCAGGGAACGCTTTTGGACAAGATACCGGAAAAGGCACGAGGTGATGTTTGATCTGGAACTGTAACGATGATTGTATTGAGCGATGATGAACCGATTATGTTTTATTTCAAGAAACTACCGTGGCACGAGTAGTGCGGGTAATAAGGCAAAGACCGATTACGAACAGATCCTGCGCGATTTGGGGGCAACGAATCTCGGATTAGAGACCACGTTCTCCACCAGTCAGGTGGTTTCGTTCGTGCGTAACCTCATGGGCATCATCCATATGTCTTCCAAGGTGCAGAAGGGTGATATCATCGTCCTCCAGTATCCCGTCAAGAAATACTTCAGTCTGATTTGCCGCATTGCCCATCGTCGTGGGGCGAAAACCATTGCGCTCATCCACGATTTAGGTTGCATGCGCAGGAAGAAGCTTACTGAGCAGGAGGAGATCAGCCGACTGATGCATGCGGATGGTGTGATAGCCACCAATGCGGTCATGATGCAATGGCTCAAGGAGAAAGGATATACGAAGACACTGGATTACTTAGGATTGCACGACTACCTCTCGGATTCTGTATCACGACCGCCTGTTCAGCACTCGCCCTTAAAGGTTGTCTATGCCGGAACACTTGCCCTGCGCAAGAATGCCTTCCTGATGGATATGGCCAAGCAGGTGGGTAATTACGAGCTGGTGATCTACGGAAAGCACAAGGGCTTGCCGCGCCTTCAGACCCGTGGTCATATAAAGGTGAACCCCTTCCTCTCTGCCGATACCTTTATCCGTGAGGTGGAAGGTGACTTCGGTTTGGTGTGGGATGGTGATTCCCTCGACACCTGCAGCGGTCATTTCGGGGAGTATCTGCGTTGGAATACTCCTCATAAGGTATCGTTCTATATACGTGCCGGATTACCCATGATTGTGTGGCGGCAGTCGGCTGTTGCCCCCATTGTGCAGCAGGAAGGAATAGGTTTCTGCATTGATTCGATAGAAGAACTGAACACCCTTCTTCCTTCCATCACAACCCAGCAGTTATCCGAGATGCGCCAGCGGGTGGCCATCGTGAGTTCACGCATGGCCCAAGGCTGCTATCTCAAAGAAGCGGTCGGAAGAATTCTTCAATCTTTCAATTCTTAGCTTCGTTAACTTCAATTTTTCAATTCTTCAATTCTTCAATTTTCTAAAAAGAAACTCTGCCGTCTGTTCCATGGCAAACACATAACGGCGCAGCGAAGCAAAAGACTCTTCGTTGTGCGTCTGGATGAGCTGTCCGTTATGACCGATATCATAGCAGAAACTCTTTTTCATCTGCGGATGATAGAGGAAACAGCGGATGGAATCCCTTGCCACAATCTGGTTATCGGCCGAATAGAACACCATCTGTCGCTGCTGGTGTAGCAGATCCATACCGAAGCCGTTGTAGTCGTAGTCGAGGCCTAACATATTTAATAAGGTAGGCATCACATCTACCTGCATACCTAATTGGGTATATTCCTGCGATGGAATGCCTGCGCCGAAGATCATCAGGGGGATATGGTTATACGACTGCGGTAATTCGGAATCAGCCGCTCCCACCAGCTTACCATGATCAGCCAGCACAACAAACACCGTATTGTCGTACCAACTCTCCTTCTTTGCCTTCTTCAGGAAATCCCCGATACACCAGTCGGCATACTCCACGATCTGTGTTTCTGGCTCCTTCGACGAGGACTTGAACCAGTCGGGAATGATATACGGTGGATGGTTACTGATGGTGAGCAGGGTGGCCATGAACGGCTGCTGCTGTTTTGCTGTGCTATTCAGTTTCCCTAAAGCAAAGTCAAAGAGGAAATGATCCGACACCCCGAAGCTGTTCACGATCTCCTCCTTCGGATAGTCCTCCTGAGCATAGATCTCGTCGTAGCCGTTGGTGCGGAAGAACGCATTCATGTTGTCATACTGCGCCTCATGCGTCATGAAGAACAGGTTATGCCAGCCGTTCTGTTTCAGCACCGTGGGCAGTCCGTCGCGTTTAGGTGTTACGGTACCCTTCATCAGGTTCCTTTTCATCAGGGCTGGGAACGAATACAGCGTGGCAGTCATGCCATGGTTGGTATGAATACCTGCCGAGTAGAAGTTACTGAAGTAGAGCGATTGTGTCTTCAGACTGTCGAGTACGGGTGTATAACCCTTTCCTAGGAGTGCCGACGACATTGATTCCATGAGGATGATCACGATGTTCGGCTTCGTGACGGTCAATATCTTCTCCTCCTCCCGATCACTGTTCCTCATCTGTCGGAACAGAATTTGCGTTGAGTCAGCAGGACCTGTGATATTCAACGAATTACGCACATAGGTAATAGCCTCGTCATAAGGCATCAGCATCAGTTCCGCATTCTCCTTCCGCATATCATCCAGCGCACTGGTCAGCAGGTTAAAGGCAGGATTGATACCCAGCTGATTCAGGAACGGGTCGTTGCTGTAGTATGCCTGACTGATCTTGATGGGGTTATAACCCGTTCTGCCGCGGATACCAAACAGACAGAGTGCAATCAAGGCCACCGTCATCAGTAGCGAGGGCAGCCAGTGTTTCCTGCTCGTTGTCGTAAGGGTGGTTCTTTCCATGATCTTCCACACCAACCAGCAGAACACCGCCGTCAGCACGAAGTACAAGGCAATATACACCCACCATGTCTTCTCCTGGAACACCATCCCCGCTGTTGTTCCCGTATAGCCGAACCACTCGAATATCGATGAGTTGATATTCTTGAAGAAATAAGCGAAGTAAGGGATATTTGCGGCTGAGGCCATCATCAGCAGTGCATACAGCACACCGAACCACACAGCCACAGTCCGCAGCATCCACCGTCGGCAGTAGCCGAAGCAGGCAGCCAATAACACCAGTGCCAGCGGAACAATCATCACATAGCAGCCCATCACATTATCGAACCACAATCCCCTGATAAAGGCAGGCGTCACCGCGGTGGTCTGGTCAGTAATCATGCCCCGCAGCACGAAGAACTCTATGCAGCGGTAGAAGGAGAGGAACAGTAAGCCCAGCACATGAATGCCCAGCAAACTCCCAAGTATGCGTAAAAACTGTTTCAACCTTTAATCTTTAATGTTTAATCTTTAATCTTTAATGTTTAATCTTTAATCTTTAATGTTTAATTTCCTCGTCGCAATGGTTGAGATGCCCATGGCGAGCAGTAGTGTTCCAAAGATGATGCATAAGGAAAGACCCGTTGAGATCTCCACATGTGGCATGGTAACAGGAATGCCGAGCCATTCTAATACCGCATTGACATATTCGTTCATCGCCAGTAGCATCTTCACCCCCACGAAGATCAGGATGATACCCAATCCATATTTCAGATACTGGAAATACTTGGCGATGGCCGCTAAGGCGAAATAGAGAGCCCGTAAGCCGAGAATGGCGAAGATATTACTGGTGAGCAAGATAAACGGATCGCGCGACACGCTGAACACCGCAGGGATGGAATCCACGGCAAAGGCCACATCCGAGGTCTCAATGGTGATCAAGGCAATCAGCAGCGGTGTCACCATCAGCTTTCCGTTCTCACGTACCGTAAAGCGGTCACCATGCAGTTGCATGGTCACGGGAAACAGTCGGTTACACCATCTTACAATCACGTTCTTCGACAGGTCATCGGTCTGCTCCTCCTGATGGGTGAACATCTTCGCTCCCGTATAGAGCAGGAAGAGTCCGAAGATGCCCAGCACCCATTCAAAGCGTTGCACCACGGCCACGCCCGCAAAGATGAAGATGCTACGCAGTACCAAGGCCCCGAAGATGCCCCAGAAGAGCACCTCGTGCTGGTATTTACGTTCAATGCCGAAGAACGAGAACAGCATCAGGAACACGAAAAGGTTATCCATCGATAGCGACTTCTCGATGAGGTAGGCCGACAGGAACTCCATGGCTTTCTCATGACTGTCCACGGGGTAGAACAGATAGATGCCTGCGCAGAAGATAAGTGAAACGATTATCCATACCGCCGTCATCTTCAGTGCTTCGCCCACGTTCACCTCATGCTGTCCTTTCCGCCCGAACATCTTCAGGTCGGCCACCAGCATCAGGATGACCAATACATAGAAAAGCACCCATCCCCATGCGGGAATCACTTCCGAGTGAAATGCACTTGTTGCTAATAGGTTTATCATTGATTTCGATTCTTTTTTATTCTTTCTTTGATCGCCTTCGGCGAGAAATTATACAAAATCTAATTCAAAATCTTACAAAATCTCTTTTTATTCTGTTTAATTTTGTTTCAAATTTTGTTGGATTTCTGCCCGCTTGCGGGCACCCTTAACCTAACCTCCTCCTGCATTCTTCCAGAATGCGTAGGAGTTCCTCCAGCGTGTTTGCCCGCAGCATCGCGATGCGTGTCTGTCGGAAGTCGGGAATGCCTTTGAAGATCGGTGTGGCAGCCAGGTGCCGACGGGTATGCAGGATGCCCCGATACTCGTTCTCGCTAATATCCTTACCCTTAATGGCATGGATGCGTTCGATGTTGATATGCAGCTGCTCAATCAGGATGTCCAGCTTCTCAGAGTTTGTTAGAGTATGCTTCGGTGGTGCGGATGCGCGGTGGTGCGGTGGTGCGAGAATACCATCATTCTCTGGCTCTATTCTCGTACCCTCGTACCCCCGTACCTCCGTGCCCCCGTACTCCTGAAAATAGTCTTTGATTTCCTTGAATATCCACGGTCTTCCAAAGGTGGCACGTCCAATCATCACCGCATCCACCCCATAGCGTTCAAACGCCTGTTTGGCCTGCTCGGGGGTGGTGATATCACCATTGCCGATGATAGGGATATGGATGCGCGGGTTCGCTTTCACCTCACCAATCAATGACCAGTCGGCCTCGCCTGTGTACATCTGCGAACGCGTTCTGCCGTGAATCGTCAGTGCCTGTATGCCGCAGTCCTGCAGTTGTTCAGCCAGCGTGGTAATCACTAGTTGCTCCTTGTTCCACCCCAGTCGTGTCTTTACCGTCACCGGTGTCTTCACCGCCTTCACCACCTCGCGTGTGATATCCAGCAGCAGTGGAATGTTCTGCAGCATGCCAGCCCCAGCGCCCTTGCCCGCTACCTTCTTCACCGGACAGCCGAAGTTCAGGTCGATCACGTCCGGGTGCGCCTGTTCCTCCACGATCTTTGCAGCCTCCACCATCTGTGGTACATCACGTCCATAGATCTGTATGCCCACAGGTCGTTCCGCATCATCGATGGTCAGCTTACTAATGGTGCTCTTCACTGAGCGCACCAAAGCCTCGGCGCTAACGAACTCCGTATATACCATAGCCGCGCCGAAGCGTTTGCATAGCTGTCGGAATCCGATATCCGTCACATCCTCCATCGGTGCGAGGAACAGCGGTCTGTCTCCAAATTGTATATTACCAATGTTCATAACACAATCTTAGCATCATATCTCCTTCGTCCTTCCTCGAGAGCCTTCGGGCTCTCACATCAAATGATATCCTCCTCCTGCTAACGTCCTTACAACACCCTTCATCTCCATTTCGAAGAGGAGAGAGGTAAGACGCCCCACGGGGATATTCGTGTTCACAGCCAGTCGGTTCACCGGCTGATCATTCTGTTTCTTCAGTGCTTCAAAAACCGCGGTTTCATCGGGTGACAGCTCGGGAAACAGACTGCGTTCTATTCCTTGCTGCTGGGCCTTTACCAGTGCGGCATCCTCCTCCCATCCCATGGCGTGGATGAAATCCTCCGCACTATTAATCAAGGCTGCCCCATTGTCGCGTATCAGGTTGTTACACCCCTCAGAGTAACGATCGTTCGTTCTGCCTGGGAAAGCGAATACGTCGCGGTTATACTCGCGCGACAGCCGACAGGTAATCAATCCTCCACCTCTGGCAGCACTCTCCACGAGTATGCAGGCGTCGCTCATTCCCGCCACGATGCGGTTACGTCGCACGAAGTTCATCTTCTCCGCATTCGTCTGCGTGAAATGCTCCGTAAGCAGTCCGCCCTGTGTCAGCATTTCCTTGGCCGTTGCCTTGTGCTGTTGCGGGTAGAGGTAGTCGAGACCATGCGCAAGCACAGCCACTGTCTCATACCCATTCTGTAACGCCTCGCGGTGTGCGTGGATATCCACGCCGTAGGCCATTCCGCTCACGATGAGCACCTGTGGACATCGTTGTTTCAGTTCCTGCACGAATCGTCGGATAACATCCTGACCGTAGGCCGTACAATGGCGTGTTCCTACGATGTTGATCACCCTTTGCTGGTTCAGGTCGGCTGTACCCATGTAGAACAGCACCAACGGAGCATCTTCACACTCCTTCAACCGTTGCGGGTAACGACTG
The DNA here is from genome assembly GCA_900314935.1 of uncultured Prevotella sp. Lineage (GTDB taxonomy): Bacteria > Bacteroidota > Bacteroidia > Bacteroidales > Bacteroidaceae > Prevotella. Next base: position 125,076 of record OMXE01000007.1, on the reverse strand, counting down.
TCGTTCATGGTGATGACCTGTATGCCATATCGCTGGTCATACTCCCATTCCGTTTCCGCCCGTTTCATCGCGTCTCCAAGGTCCTTCAGTCCGCTTAGCAGTCGCGGTGAAACCTCAGGAATCATCTCCTTAAGGTGTTCCCGGTTCTCTATGATGGCTGTGGCACTTCCCAACTCCCTATACAGCTGCAGCAGTCCTGCCAGGTTGAAGTAGTTCATGCGCGTCAGCGCCATCGTGTATATCGTCTCCTGTTCGTTCACCCCAGCAGCGCTTGATTATATTCCTCGCTTTCTCCCAGCTTTCCATTCACCAGGCACACCAGTTCCACATTTGCGCGGAAGCACAGTTTATTGTCTGATGCGCGGTTGATTTGCTGGTAGAAAATGTATTTGATGCCCTCTTTCTTCAGCGCCAGTCGTGAGTAGAACTCATCATCGCAGCGCAGGGGCACCTTGAACTGCATATTGACTCTGGCCACCACTGCATCAACACCTTTGTTATGCATCTCCGCGAAGCTCAGTCCGCGTTCCTTCAGGAAGAGGTGACGTGTATGTTCAATGTAATGCAGGTAGTTGGCATTGTTCACAATGCCTTCGATGTCGCACTCATAGTCGCGAACCATCATCTTTGTCTCAAATATAAAGTCCATATCCTTCATAATGTGTTTGCAAAGGTACAAAAAAAACAGCAGATACCAAATTTCGACCCTTGTAGCATGCAAAAATCCTTTAAATAACTATTGTGATATTGTTAAATAACATTGAGCACGGCATTTACTCCCGATGAGTGACGTTTACACTCTTAGCGATCAAGGCATACCCGATGCGGCAGCGCAGACAGTCTTTTTTGTCACAATACTCTTTTTTCAGTTGTATCAGTGCCTGACTATCACCAGCGTTTTCCACATTCAAACCACACTCTTTCCACATCCGTGTGATATAGTTGTTTTCTGCCTTGAGCTGTTCCAACAGATTGAAGGCACGGTCGCATAGTGTTTCTTTCGAAAGGTGTCTGCCGTAGGCAAAGAGCATGGGTATAGCGGTATTGATCATCAGCAAGTTCAGGGACGTTGGCGACAGGTGCTTCTCTGTATAGCAACTGGTACTGCCAAAGGTATAGTGTGTCTCCCAGTAAGGCGTGACATAAGAGGTCAGACAACTGCTAAGCTGCTCTATGGTCTCGCAAGCGATAAGCTGACTGAGTCCTGCCCGTCGTTCATAATACAAAGTAGCCAGCTGTGCGATACGTATATGCGGGAAGTTCTGCGGTCTGAGTCGTAGGAATCTCCATAGTGTTCCATCCATCGGTGTGAGGTTGAACTTATGCTGCAGGTAGAGATACTCCTTACGCAGTTTTGTGAAATACCCCTCCTGAAGAGCTTCCTCTCGGTAATACTCTGGAATCAAATCTGGCTCCAGCAGTCCTGCTTGTCCCATGAATATTGCTTCGATCTGAAACAAATCATCGCGGTGATGCGCCACAGCCTCTAAGGGAATGACCTTTGCCCACAGTTCAAAAGCATCGCCGTTTACACCGAATCCGAAATTACGTGCCAATGTCATGAAATATCCTTTCTCCCACGACCCTTCACATTGTCTGACCCGTTCCCGGATTGCCTCCGTTTTCTGTTCCAGTCGTTCCGTCTGTAAGGCACACATCCATGAGTGAACAGTCAGTCGGGTAAGTTCCGGAATAATGCGGTGACAAGGTGGGTATTTATCTTCTGACAGCAGTTCTTCATAATGCTCTTTCACTTGTGGAGGAACAGTCATCTGCATCTGGGGAATATATTCCCCTTCGGATGTGCGTACATCAGTATCGATAACCTCTGCCACATGAAGAATTACATTGTTATATGCCTTGTCGTGATGATGACCATGAGCATACCAGTCGGTTGATTTCTCATGTATCTCTACATTACCCACCCAGAGCGTACCATTGATACGCACCTTGGCATTGAAGAAGTCAGGACCTGCATGACGGTTATGCAGACCAGGATCTATCACCTCCACCGCATATCCGTCGGTGGTGGTTAATTCCCTCATCGGGAGCATTTTATGTTTCCAGCAATAGTGAAGTAAGATTTCCATAATACTACGGTGTTCGTTAACAACCATGCAAAGCTACGAAAAACGGATGAAATGGGCAAAAAAAAGCAGGAAGATTTGCGCGAATGGTAAAAAAACCGTACCTTTGACATTGCATAACGACACTTGATAACTATTAACAGATGAGAAAAGGGCTTACTATTATATTGTTTCTTCTCTTTTGTAGCATGGCAATTCCCGCACATGCTGCAGATGAAACCTTGCATTTCGACTACATAGACACCAAGGGACAAGGGGTGTTCTGTGTGTTCCGCGATGCAGACAACATCGTATGGCTAGGAACGGCCAACGGACTGATTACCTACGCGCAGCTAGAGGGGCGCGTGCCGTTCAGCTACGACCGTCATCCGCAACTGAGTGATATTATCCGGAAAATCGATCAGGACAACCTGGGACGACTGTGGCTGGAGACGCAGTCGATGGATATCTTGGTTTATTCGCCACGTACCAACGAGCTGATATCTACTCCTTACGAATACCTGAAGCAGTTCGGCATCTATGTGGAGGAGTATTTCGCACATAAGACTGATGAGCAGGGGCGCGTGTGGATTGGTAATAAGAACAAGGTGTATATGCGCGACTTTAAAGAAGGACACACCTTATTATATATATTACCGAAGTCGGCAGGGGACATCATGGAGATTGCGACGAACGACCATGAGGCACTGGTGGTTACAACCAAGTATATCTACTCGGTATCTTTCGCACAGAAAAAGGTGAGCAAGGTTGCTCCGGTTCCCGAACCTTCTTATTACAACAGTACGTTTGTGAGTCGTGACGGCTCGGGAAGCATGTTCTTCTCTAACAGTCTGCATTGTTTCCGCTACGACCGAGGCAGAAAGCAGTGGAGGACGCTCGACGAGGTGCCATCGATGATTGTTGACATTGATATGATGCCTAACGGACATGTGCTGGTGGGGACATCGAACGATGGTATCTATGAATATGAGAAGAACGGTGAAATGATCAAGCACCTGAATGCCACAACCGGTAAGCAGGACGACTTGCATAACAGTCATATACAGCATATCTATCTCGACAAGAAGAAAGACTTGGTGATTATTACTTACCATAAGATGGGCATGGCGCTGTATAGTCATCAGGAGAACAGTTACAGGATGTACCATGTGGCTGTTCCTGCCACGCAATATATGTTTGAGGATGTGATTGCTCTGGCTGATGCTGGCGATAACACATTCTGGCTGGGTACCGAAGATAACGGTATCTACCATGTGAGCGCTGATGCCACACATGAGATTCTGGAAAACCGCTATCCGGGAACAGCGGCCACGATGGTGTACCAGGACTCGAAGGGTAGGGTATGGACCGGCTTGTATGGCAAGGGCCTGTATGCGAGCGATGGCCGGGTGTTCTTCCGTGGCTTGTCGCCTTTCTCGATGGTGGAGGATAACCAAGGACGGTTGTTCGTGTCGTTACTCGGACAAGGCTTGTGGATGGTTGACCCGGTAACGGGAAATACCACATCGGTGTACGAGGGGGCTATCTGGATGATGCAGCTGGCTTATTACAAAGGTAAGGTGTATGGCATTTCAGGACAGTATCTGATGGCTATCGACACTCGTACACTGAAGATGGAACCGGTGCCGATGGAACTCTTCGGAGAGAACCCAAGTATCGCTGCGGGAGCGAAGACGCTGACTATCGATCACCGCGGTTGGCTGTGGATGGTGAGTCACAGGAACCATTCGGAGGTGCATATCTACGATATCCATAACAAAAAGGCCTATCGGGTGGACCAACTGGCACGATATGGCATCAACGGAATCGCTGAAGACAATAATGGCGATGTGTGGTGTACTACCGATTTAGGTATGGTGCGCGTGATTGTGGTGAATGAGGCCACCCCTTCATTCCAGCTGTATTGTTATCGCGGAGGCTACTACGGAACGATTCCTTACTATAACGCCAAGGCGCTGATCAAGCTGAAGGACGGACGGTTACTTTCGGGTGCCAGCGAGGGCTATTTCCTGATAGACACCAACCAACTGCCGGAACTGCTGAAGAAGACCAGCACCAAGGAGAGTCCGCTGATTACCTCATTGAGGATTAACGACCAGGAGTTGCTTCCTGCCGATCCCTCGCGTATGCTTTCTTTCCATAGTGATATTATCTATGTGAAGGACCTGGAGCTCGATTTCAACGAGAATAACATCATGCTCGAGTGTCGTCCTCGTGGCTTCCAGCAGGTGGTGAGCAGCTTGTTCTACTACCAGTTGGAAGGGCAGTCTGACCAGTGGATACCGATGGATAACTACATCGTGCGCCTGTCGAACCTCTCGCCAGGAAGATATAAGCTGAAGATACGCCGACAGGTGTATAAGGAGGATGAGTGGGAGGAATACGACATGCTGTCGATACATGTAAGACAACCGTTCTGGAACTCTTGGTGGGCATGGCTGTGCTATCTGGGCATTATCGTTGCTTCGCTGATTACCTTCCTGAACTTCTTCCGCCGTCGCCAGAGGTATCAGAAGAAACTGCGTGAGATGAAGATGGAGGCGCAGCGCGAGCAGGAGATGAACGACATGAAGGTGAGGTTCTTTACGAATGTGAGTCACGACCTGCGTACGCCGCTCACCTTGATTATGACGCCTGTGGAGGAACTGTTGAACCAAGAGCAGCCGGAGCCTACGAAGAAGGTGCTCGAGGTGGTGAACAGAAACGCACATCAATTGTTCTCGCTGGTGAACCAGATTCTCGACTTCCAGCGACTGGGTAGCTCGAATGATGTGCTGTCGTTGGATACCACCGACCTGGTGGCTCTTATCAAGAACGAATGTGAGTCGTACCAGCTGATGGCCCAGCAACGAAAGATGCAGTTCACAGTGAATAGTTCTGTTGACGAACTGCTGATGGTGGTGGATGCGGATAAGATTCGTAAGGTGATCAATAACCTGCTGTCGAACTCGTTTAAGTTTACACCCGACGGCGGAGCTATCGCAGTGGATATTGCCGAAGGTGCCGATGGAATGGTACAGATCAAGGTGATGGATAACGGACAGGGTATTCCCAAGGAGAACCGCGACCGGATATTCGAACGTTATTATATGTCGAAGAGGGGTGCTACGAATACGGGTAGCAGCGGCTTAGGACTGAATATCGTGAAGCATTATGTAGAGCTGCATGGTGGAACGGTAAAGGCTGGTGATAATGAGCCGAGCGGTGCTGTATTTACCATTTTGCTTCCAGAGACGCAGAAGTCTGCCGTCTCTTTGCCTGAAGAGAAACCTCTGGAGCAGACGACTGATGAAAAGAAGAATTTGCTGATCGTGGAGGATAATGCCGATATGCTGTCGTATATGACCAGTGTGTTGTCGGCCGACTATACCGTCTTCCAGGCTACTGAGGGTCGACAGGCGTTGGAGATTCTCCATAACACGGATATCGATGTGGTGGTGAGTGATGTGATGATGGAAGGCATGGATGGCTTACAGCTCACGCGTACCATCAAGAGCGATGTGGACATCAGTCATGTACCAATCATCCTTCTCTCGGCCAAGGCGTTGGCCGAGGATGAGCTGGTGGGCTTGCAGTTGGGTGCCAGCGACTATATCACGAAGCCGTTTAACTTCGAGGTGCTGCGCTTGAGAATCCGTCAACAGCTTGAGCAAGGGGTGGAGAAACGGAAGAAATTCCGTCTGAACCCGGAAATAGAGCCATCGGAGATTACCATCACCACCGTTGATGAGCAGTTGTTGCAAAAGGCTATCGAGGCGGTGAGCAATAATATGGAAAACCCCGATTTCAACGTGGATCAACTCGCCAACGAGTTAGGTATGCATAGAACGGGCTTAAACCGCAAGCTGCAGGCTATCACGGGTCAGACACCGCTGGTATTCATCCGCACGCTGCGTCTGCGCCGTGCGCGTCAGATCCTGTCGGCTGATCCAGCGAAGCTGGTGTCGCAGGTGGCCTACGAGGTGGGCTTCAACAGTCCCAAGATCTTCTCCAAGTATTTCAAGGAGGAGTATGGCTGCTATCCAAGTGAGTTCGAACATACATCCATAACGGAAGAAAAGGATTAATGAGGTTGATTGAGTCAAAGAACCTCACACAGATCTTTACCATCTCACAGATTTACTATTTCCCGCAGATAATGTTTTTTTGTCCCGCAGAAATAGCAGAAATAGCAGAAATTTTAGTTTCTAACTGATTCTAATGTCTATAGATAATCATGCCGCATGGCTGGGCGAAGCTCATTTCTGCCATTTCTGCGATTTCTGCGGGACATTAAAAAAAATGTGTGGAATCTGTGTGCGTGGTACAACATATCTGCGGGAAATCAAGGTTGATTTTGCTCGCGTTTACCCGTTTTTCCGATCTTTTTCTGCATTTCCCGTTATGAAAATTGTGTACGGAAACAACAAAAGATACCCTTAAAATTAACGTGTGATGTGTCTCATTTGTAGAAAATAGGGTATTCATTTGTAGAATGTAGGGTTTTTGTAGGCATTTTTTGCGCTGTTTATTTGCAGGTTTCAAAAACAAATTCTACTTTTGCACCCGATTTTTCTAACAGCCTTATGCCCTTTTGGGTGTGTGCGTTAACATATTATCAACTATTCGCTCATTTCAAAATTAGAGCAAAACTTATTATCAACTATTACTCATTTTACTGAGTACCAAAATTTATTATCAACTAAAATGCAAAAGTATTTACTACTATTGTTGATGTGTCTTGTCGGGATGATTGAGGCACAAGCTGGAATCAAGGTTGAGAACGTTGGAACGGGATCATATATCCTTACCTTTACCAGCGGAACAACTGCTAATGATTGGAACGCACTGACTAGTATTAAGTCAGCTACCTCTGTGAAGATTGTAACTGATGGTTATAAATTGTCTACAAATGACATGAAGAAATTAACCGGTGAATCTGCAAATGCAACCCCATTCTTTGCTAACTTAAAGACTTTGGATTTGGAGAAGGCTGAGTTGAATTCTTATGATGACTTGCAATACATAGGTTTTGACAATTTAAAGATGCTTGAGACATTTGCGTTCCCAGAAAAAACCACAAGCATTCCTCTGCTCTATAATGATAAAGGAATGTTCCAGGATAATAATCATATAAAGACAGTTCTCATGTTTGAGAACCCTGACAATAATGATCTCTCATCCTTTACGGTAATTCCTGCTAAAACATTCCAGAACGCTACCAACCTAACAACTGTTAGCATACCAGAAGGAGTTGAGGAAATTGGAACCAGTGCATTTGCAGGGGCTTCGGAGGGAAAAGCACCCAAAATCGCATCAATCCATTTCCCGAATACTTTGAAAAAAATAGAATATGATGCATTTGGGTATAACAGCGAATTAACGTCGGTTACCATACCTCCAAATGTTAACTATATAGGCGATAACGCATTTCAAAAGAATAAGAAGCTTGAAGATGTATATGTGTTAGGCAAACATGTAGAGACTTTTGATGGATCATTTAATCAAGAGTACACTTATGATGGTTTTACATTTAATGATGGATATGATGGGAATACTAGCGTTGTTTCAATCAATGATTGGAAATCAAGTAAGTCGTATGTAAAACATCCTGCACGTCTTCATTTCCCCAATGATCCAGAAGCATATAAGTATTGTGTGAATCCATTCTTGAGAGCTCTTAATGATTTAAGTATAGAAGAACTGCGTAATCTCAATTCTGAAGCTACAAAGAAGAAGCTCAACTCCTATGGTATAAAAACCAATGACATGGGTAAACTTACCATGTTTAATCCTAGTAACTGGGTTGAAATGGAAGGTCATCGTTATTTCAAAGATGATAATGGAATGTTTAATCAGTATTGTGATCTTTTGGATAAGAATGTCGTTCCTCAAGGAAGTACAAACTATACCCCATTCAATGGTTGGCACAACTTCATGTTTGCAGCTGGTGACATTGAAGAGAAGATATGGGAAGACGGTCGTATCGTTGAGAGCCGCTGGTACTCAGCAGTGTTCCCCTTCGATATGTCGTACAACCAGGTGATGACAACATATGGAGCAAAAACCGATGTTCGTGAGTTCTCATATGTGAATCAGCATTCAGATGATGACGGCAAGGAGGTTCGTACCGTGTCGTTCCTTACTATTCCAGATATGCCTAACAATGACAAGAATGCAGCAGGCTTTGTTAAGAAAGGTCGTCCTTATATGATTCACCCGGGTGTACGTGTAGTACCTGTGAAGAAAGCTGCTGGTGGTGCTCAGTCTAGCTATTATCGCTCTATTGCCGGTGTGGACGTGGATGCCGCTAAAGAAGTAGTTGCGAAGAATACGGATCTGGAAGAGGTGAAAGGCGACTTGATCAAGAACGCTCACCTTAGAGGCGGCAGAGAGGTAAAAGAGCCAAAAGCCTATACTTTCAAGGGCTCTTATCAAGATGGTGACATCCCTGCCAATACCTTCTATCTGGGTATGTGGCCTGACAGACCAGAAACACTTGCCTTCTATGTGACAACGAAAGAACTGAAGGGCAAATGGTCTGCTTTCACCTCTGTGGTTCGTAAGGTAGATCCAAATGCTAACTCTTTTGCTAAGACCATGGATCTGGGCTTTGAGAGTTTCATTGAAGACGACTTCGGCATTACCACAGCCGTAGAGAATGCTGTTGTAAACGAGAGCAGCAAGAATAAAGGCGTGGTTTACAACCTGAGCGGACAAGCTGTTCGTGAGAACAATGCTTCCCTGGAAGGTTTGTCGAAAGGCGTGTATGTTGTAAATGGTAAAAAGATTGTTATACGATAATAGAGAGAATAAGAAAAATGAAAAAGATATATATATGCCCTGAGACTGAGGTAGTCGAAGCTGAGGCCGAAGGGGTTGTTTGCGCAAGCATAAACGGAGTAGTGGGAGTTAACGGTCCTTATAATGGTGAACACCCCAATGGTGGCGAAGACTTGCCAGGCTTTGGTGGCTACACTGGCGAGGACGGTCCCCCCTCAACAGCCAAGGAGTTCGACCTCTGGGGCGATTGGTAAAGGATAACTCAAATTTATATATTGCGAATAGAATTAGTCTTAAAGAAAATGTTTTTGTTAGTTATGTTTTATGTAATAGACTGAAAATTAATAGAAGTAAATAGCTTTTCAATACTTGAGTTAATTGTGAGTCGGGGTCTGTCGGGATGACAGGCTCCGTTTTTTTGTTGTCAAAAAGAAATTACTATAATTAGAATAATCACTCCAGAAAGTTATTATTTATTAACTGAACACGGATAGTCCGGATTCAACCGATAAAAAAGGACGAAACGGGTTCTACCGTCTCGTCCATGTGGTTTTATGGAATATAGAAATTCAGGAATAATGCTTTACTTTTCTGGGTTCTTCGGTATCTTCGTCCCATCTTTCAGCATTTCTTTCTCTTCCTTTGCCACCCTTCGTTCCACCTTCTTTATATCTTCTTCAGGAGGAAGGTTTTCTGGCTTAATGCCTCGTTGACCTAAGTATCATTTTCGTGACCTCACGAAAATGATCATCCACATTGATCTTCAATGATTTGCAGGATTCCATAGCCCTACCTAAGGCTACTACAAAGTTCTCCCACCTGGCATAACCAAGAACATGCTGTAGTTCACGGGCATACCATACTTCCATTGAATTACCATCATCGTCCTTGATTGTGTGGGCGATGGAATCGAAAATTGACTTGTAATGATTTACTTTTTGTATATCCATAATTGTTAGATTAAAGATTTTTACGGTGCAAAGATAAGAATAAATTTGCAAACGACGTTCAAATGAGCTGCTTTTTTTGCGTGTCCAAAGGAATACGTCTATTTCGTATTATCTTTGGATCGCCTGAGGCGAGAACCAACGGCGCTGCTTTAGGGGAAGCCAATACATAGAATCCACAGAAGCAATAGCATCAATCCGCATGGCCGGCGAAGCCTTTCTGTGATTTCTGTGATTTCTGTGTGAAATAATATCTTCTGTGTGAAATACAATCTCTTTCTGTGGGACTGATAAAACTAAGATTCTTAAGAGATTCTCCTGGTGGAGGCATGAAAACTGAACTAAGTTTATGTCGATGTAAAGGTGGCGTTGTGGTAATGAATTGTTGTAAAAAGGGTACTTATTTGAATAAAATGTGATTTTCGGCAAGATTTTACCTATTTTTATTTGGTGGTTTAGAAAACTTGTTGTACTTTTGCGCCGATTTTCGCACGAACTGAAAACAGCGTTGTGTACGCAAACGGACTTCTCAAGTATCGACTTCCACATTATTTTAATATAGGGAGCCTCAAGTAAAGAAATCCAAATTGAAGAGTAAACGGAGTAAGATCCCACATGCAAAACTTGCAAAAGAGAGTTAAGTAAAATTAGAATATCAATAAACTTATAATAACATAAAAAATTAAAGAATCATGAGAAGGTATTTACTACTATTCGTTATGAGCCTTGCTTGTATAATTGGTATGCAAGCTAAAATTACAGTTGTACCGCCTACAGAGTCAACTTCGGGTGCATATGAGTTGACTTTTAGCAATGGCGATGCTACTGCGACAGGAGAATATGCTAACATGGCAGATTTGCCAGTTTACGTAAAGAATGCCACATCTTTAGTTTTCAAGACTGCTGAAGGTTATTCACTTGGTGATGATGAGACCACTCAGATTATGGGTAGTCAAGGTGATTATGAATTTACTGCTACACTGTTTCCTAATTTGGAAAAGTTAGATATGGGTGAAGCAGTACTTGGAAATAATGCGTATCTTGTGAAAATGAAATATGCAAAACCAACTAACGATCCTAAAATCAAAGGCCTTCAAAAACTCAAATCCTTTGTTTTCCCAAAATCAACCACAGCGATACCAACCGGTGTGTTTAACGAGAACACTACACTTGAGGAGATAATCTTGTTGGAGAACGCTGGTTTAACAGTAATACCAGAAAATGCTTTTCAAGGTTGTAGGAACCTTTCAATCGTAAGGATTCCAGATGGTATTACTTTAATTGGAGAAAATGCTTTTGAGCACTGTGCATTCGAAGCAATATTCCTTCCTAACTCGTTAACAGAAATAGGTAAAAATGCTTTCGGCGATTGCGGTAATTTAAAATCAGTAACCATCCCTGCATCCGTAACAAAAATTGGAACGAGTGCATTCCAACTTAATTACAGCATGACCGATGTGTATGTGTTAGGTAACAATGTAAAAATAGGTGATGGCGCATTTAACCAAAATGAGACTTACAACTTTAAAAATGAGAAGAACAAAACCAGTTATGATTTTTCTGATTGGGAGCCTGCTACAACTGAAGGAAGTACAGATCATCCCCTTCTTTTACATATTCCTAACAATACTACAGCAACTCAGAATTATGTGAACCCATATCTAAGAGCTCTCAATGATCCTGAGATGGAAGATTTGTTTGATCAGATGGATAATGTTTTCTCTCCTGGCCCAACACAAAACAAAGTAAACGAGATTCTCCAAAGATATGGAATACAACCCGATCCAGATAGCCATCAGTATCAGTATGAGCCATTTAAGAAAGGGAAATGGGTAGAGGTTGAGTCTGTGGATGGCTCTATAAAGAAATTCTTCAGAGAAGCAGGTTCGTTTTTTAATGGCAATGGCGATTTGATTCAAGGTAATGATTATGGTGGCTGGCGTAACTTTATGTTAGTTGCAGGTGATATTGATAAGAAGACTTGGCCTGACACCAGATTAGTTGAGAGTCGTTGGTATTCTGCAGTGTTCCCCTTTGATATGTCATACAACCAGGTTGAATCAGTCTATGGTACAAATACCGATGTACGTGAGTTTACCAATGTATGCGAGCATACAGTCAATGGAAAACTGACACGTACGGTTCGCTTCAACACGAAACCAAGTATTCCTTCAGCAACTTCATGGGGTGGTACGACTGGGGATAAGAACATGGCTGGTTATATTAAGGCAGGACGTCCTTATATGATTCATCCGGGAACACGTGTTGAAATAATAGAAGTTGATGGTAAGGAATATGGCCGCACCATCGCAGGTGTTAATGTGAAGGAAGCGCAAGCCATTGTTGATGCTAACAGTGATGAAGTCTTGGAAACTGTGAAACGTCCATTAGTACGTGATGTTACAAATACAAGTACGGACGGTAATGACTATTTCTTTAGAGGTACATTCAAACCACAGACATTGCCTGCAAACTCGTTCTATTTGGGTTACGATCCCAAAAATCCTACCAGGTGGCCGTTGGCGTTTTATGTAACAACAACCGATCTTGCCGAGAAATGGTCTGAATTTACTTCCATTGTTCGCAAAACAGATAATTTTGCAACAGATAATAGTAATGCCAAATCAATGGGTATTGATTTCACCTTGATTATTCCTGAAGAGGAGATCTTCGGAATCACCACAGGCATAGAATCTGTATCCGATCAGAAGAGCGTGAACAATGGAATTGTTTATAACCTGAATGGACAGATTATAGGTAACCAATCCACGAGCAACCTGTCGAAGGGCATTTATATCGTGAATGGTAAAAAGATCGTAGTACGTTAATTGAGAGAATAAAAGATAATGAAAAGAGTATATATTAGTCCCGTAACAGAACGCTATTCATCAGAGACGGGACAGATGATCTGCGCGAGCATTAACGGAATTGTGGGCGCGAACGGCCCTTATAATGGTGAAAATCCTAATGGTGGTGAGGATATGCCAGGCTTCGGTGGTTACACTGGTGAAGATGGACCTCCATCAACTGCCAAGGAGTTCGACCTGTGGGGCGACTTTGATTGGTAAAAACATGAAAATTTGAGAGACAGACAGAAGGGGGCTACATGCCCCCTTCACTGTTTTAATGGTAGTCTACTTTGCATTTATTCCCACGTTGGGAACATTTTATTCCCACGTTGGGAATAAATAGTTTTATGCCTGTTATCTTTACCCCGCCCCCCTTGCCAGTACCCCGCCCCTTAGAGGGGTGGGGAGCCGCACTCCCCTCCCATCGTAGGGGAGGGGTGAGCGCAGCTGGGGTGGGGTAATAAAATTTTCGATTTCCCCAAGACCTAACAGTTTCACGGCATAAATCCCCTACACAAAGGCGTTTCACGATTTTCAGACCTAACATAAGACCTAACATAAACCTAACATAAAGGTAACATCACACCTAACATTCAACTGACAACCTAAATCAGCGAACTACACTACAAATCATCTTTAAAGCGAACTACATGTTAGGTCTTATGTTAGGTCTTATGTTAGGTCTTATGTTAGGTCTTATGTTAGGTCTTATGTTAGGTTTATGTTAGGTTTATGTTAGGTCTTTAGGCACCTTTATTGTCTCTAAGTTGCTCTAAATAAAGCAATTAACTATTACCGATGTTAGGTCTTTCGAAATAGGCAAAAAATAAAGGACCTGTCTCACGACAAATCCCTTATAATCATATACCATTATTTACACATTGAATAGTTGTTCATTAACCAAATATTTGCATAACACACATTTGTAATTACTAACAAATATCCCAACTAAACTTGGTTAATATTATATTTTCTTCCCTCACGGGAGTAAACTTTATACATCATTATATTTCTGTATGCAAATATATAACATTATTTTGTTCCTGCAATAGCTAAAGGGCTTGTTTTTAAGCAGTTCTACAAATCCCATCCTTTTTTGCTACAAATTGATACCCCAACCCCGCAGGGTTGGGGGGGGAGGAAGGAGGAGGGACGAAGGAGGAAGGAGAAATGTTTCAAGTACAAGTGACTTTGTATATGACTACAGTATCTCAGTGCTATTCTCCTTCCTCCCTCCTCCTTCGTGCTTCCTCCCCCTAAAAGTGTTAAAAAACAATGTATTATTTTGTCATGTGCTTGAATTACACTACTTTTGCAAAACATAATCAGAAAAAGGAAATGAAAATAGCATTAATCGGCTACGGAAAGATGGGAAAGATGATCGAGGAGATCGCCAAAAGCCGTGGCCATGAAATTGTGAGTATCATTGATATCGACAACCAGGAGGACTTTGAGAGCGAGGCCTTCGCTTCTGCTGATGTGGCCATTGAGTTCACAGCTCCGCAGGCTGCATATGGTAACTACCTGAAGGCTTTTGCCAAGGGCGTGAAGGTGGTATCGGGTTCTACTGGATGGATGAAGGAACATGGTGATGACGTGAAGCGGATGTGTACGGAAGAGGGTAATACGCTGTTCTGGGCCTCGAACTTCTCGGTAGGCGTGGCCATCTTCTCGGCTGTGAACCGCTATCTGGCCAAGATCATGAACCAGTTCCCACAGTATGATGTGAAGATGGAAGAGGTGCACCATGTACACAAACTGGATCATCCCAGCGGAACAGCCATCACACTGGCTGAGCAGATTATCGACAATCTTGACCGCAAGAACGATTGGTGTGTGGATAAGGTGGTGAACCCGGATGGTTCTGTAAGCTGCTGCGGCAAAGCAGAGGCCAACCAGCTTCCCATCACCAGCATTCGCGAAGGCGAGGTGCCGGGCATTCATTCCATCAGCTACAACAGCGAGGAGGATTTGATTACCATCACCCATGATGCGCATTCACGCCGTGGCTTCGCCCTCGGTGCTGTGTTAGCAGCTGAATATACGCAGAACCATCAGGGACTGCTTACCATATCAGATATGTTTCCGTTCTAAATAATTTGTGGATTGTGGAGTGAGGAATATGGAATGAGAATAGTATAAGCGAATAATGCTAATCTCTTGCTTCTTGCTTCTCACTTCTCTCCTCTAAAAATAAAAAACAATGATAGACAAAACAAAGAAGAAGCTGAATCCGAAGGTGCAATGGGCCAAGTTCATTGCCGTGTTGGTGCTGTATCTGCTGTTCCTCTACTGGGTGAAGAGCTGGTGGGGACTGCTGGCCGTGCCGTTCATCTTTGATATCTATATCACCAAGAAGATCAAGTGGCAGTGGTGGAAAGAGAGTGAAGGACCGGTGAAGTTCGTCATGTCGTGGGTGGATGCATTGGTGTTCGCCCTCGTGGCTGTGTATTTCATCAATCAGTTCTTCTTCCAGAACTATGTAATCCCTTCTTCTTCATTGGAGAAATCATTGCTCACAGGCGATTACCTCTTCGTGTCGAAGGTGTCGTATGGGCCGCGCATCCCGCAGACTCCGCTTACCATGCCGCTTACCCAGCATACGCTGCCGGTGATAGAGTGTAAGAGCTATATAGAATGGCCCCACTGGGAATACAGAAGAGTGAAGGGCTTGGGTAATGTGAAGCTGAACGATATCGTGGTGTTCAACTATCCCGCCGGTGATACCATCTGTACGGAACAACCTTATCAGACCGAGTATTACCGCTTGGCATACGACTACGGACAGATGCTCTATACCGAGAAATATGGTAATCCGGATTTCTCTGCCATGTCGGATACGCTGATTTACGACCTGTATCAGAAAGTTTACGCCATGGGTAGTGCTTATCTGCGCGAAAACGGACAGGGCTTGAAGATGGGAACCATTTCCACTCGTCCTACCGACCGCCGCGAGAACTATGTAAAGCGCTGCGTGGGTCTGCCCGGACAAACACTCCAGATCAAGGATCATATCGTATATCTCGATGGAAAGGCCAATAAGGAACCGGATAATGTGCAGTATTCTTATTATGTGAAGCTGAAGCAGTCGATTCCTGAAGAGGTGATGCAGGAATATGGCATCAGTACGGAACAGCTGCGCGACTTGAATCAGTTTGGTACCATGCCGCTGACAGCCGCTGCCAAGAAGGGCTTGGAAAGTAGGACAGATATTGTGGAGAGCATCCGACTGAATACCGATGCACCTGCTGGCGAGGTTTATCCAAGAAATGGGAATACAGGCTGGACAAGAGATAACTACGGTCCGGTTTGGATTCCTGCCAAGGGCAAGAGCATCAAGCTGAACATGCAGAACATTGCCGTATATGAGCGCCCCATCCGCGCTTACGAGGGTAATGAGCTGAAGGTGGAGAACGGTAAGATCTTCATCAACGGTAAGGAAACGGATGAATACACGTTCAAGCTCGACTACTACTGGATGATGGGTGATAACCGTCATAACTCTGCCGACTCGCGTTATTGGGGATTCGTGCCCGAGGACCATATTGTGGGTAAGCCCATCTTTGTGTGGTGGAGCAGCGATCCCGACCGCAGCGGCTTCGGTGGCGTTCGATGGAACCGACTGTTTAAGTGGGTGGATAAGATCAAATAGAGGTGAGAAGAGAGAGGTGAGAAGTGAGGCTCTGCTTTCTACAACGTATTTCGGACCTGTTCAGTGGTATCAGAAACTGAACAGGTTCGATACTATATATATAGAAAGGTGTGAGAGCTTCGTCAAGCAGACCTACCGCAACCGATGCGTGATTGCCACCACCAACGGACTGCAGACACTGAGTATTCCTGTGGAGCATACGCAGGAGAAAGGGGAGGATAGCTCACGGCTGATTACGGATATACGCATCAGTAACCATGGTAACTGGCGGCATCTGCATTGGAACGCCTTGATGAGCGCCTATGGCGACAGCCCTTTCTTTGATTACTATGTGGACGATCTGAAGCCGTTCTTTGAGGATCACTGGGAGAACCTCTTTGATTTCAACATGGCCATCACCCATAAGATGTGCGAATTGCTGGATATCCACCCCAATATTCAGTTCACCGAGAAATATGTTGCAACTAGTTCTTCTAGTGTTTCTAGTGTTTCTAGTGTTTCTAGTGTTTCTAGTGTAGCTAGCCCATTAAGCCCATCCTGCCCATTAACCCCATCCAGCAACATCCCAGATTTCCGCACCTCCATCCGCCCCAAAAACCCCATCCCCGATGAGACATTCACCCCCCAAACCTATTATCAGGTGTATCAAAAGAAGTGGGGATTTCAACCCAATCTAAGCATTCTCGACCTGCTTTTCAACATGGGAAACGAAAGTATTCTTTATCTTTAATCACGATGAAACCGAAGGGTTTAATATCATTTTTGATACAGTTATAGGCCTTGTTTTCTACATTTGTATCATAAATGAAATATTTGATAAAGTTTTCGTTACAAACTGAAACACTCGTTAATAATTAATGATGTAATTTTGCAGACGAATCATGAA
Organism: uncultured Prevotella sp.; assembly: GCA_900314935.1. Classification (GTDB taxonomy): domain Bacteria; phylum Bacteroidota; class Bacteroidia; order Bacteroidales; family Bacteroidaceae; genus Prevotella. The sequence continues at coordinate 107,893 of OMXE01000007.1, read as the reverse complement.
CACTTAGCAAATAATAATAATACTAATTAATCTTTAAATTTCACATGATGAACTTTAAATCGTTACAAAAGCCGTTAGTATTACTATTCTTGCTCTGTTTGCTTCCAATGGGAGCATGGGCTCAGGGCGTAGTTAAGGGAATAGTAAATGATGAAGCTGGTGAACCGATTATCGGTGCAACAGTGAAAGTAGTTGGAACAAACACGGGTGCTATCACCGATATGGATGGTAAGTTCTCGGTTAATGCAGCTTCCAACGCTCAGTTAGCAGTTTCTTATGTGGGCTACGTAACCCAGACAGTCAACGTTGGTGGTAGAAGCAACATCACCATCGCACTGAAGGAAGACAACACAACGTTGAGCGACGTGGTTGTGATTGGTTACGGTGTACAGAAGAAGAGTGACCTCTCTGGTGCCGTTGCATCTGTAAAGGGTGACGACATCAAGAACCTGAGTACTACGGATGCAGGTGCTGCTCTCCAGGGTAAGGTATCAGGTGTGCAGATCATTAACAGCGGTTCACCTGGTGGTGGCGCTGAGATCCGCGTTCGTGGTTATTCTTCAAACTCAGGTAGCTTAGGTCCGCTGCTCATCGTTGATGGTCTGAAGGTTGACAACATCCAGTATTTGGATCCCTCAATCATCGAGTCAATCGAGGTGTTGAAGGACGGTGCTTCTGCAGCTATCTATGGTGCTCAGGCCGGTAATGGTGTTGTTCTTATCACTACAAAGAATGGTTCCAAAGGTCAGGCAAGACTCTCTTATTCGTTCAAAGCTGCCAGTCAATCTCTCGGCAAGAAAGCTCAAGTGTTCAACGCACAAGAGTGGATTGACTATCACAAGTATCTTGGTGACTTGAAAGAAACTGAACTTGTATCCAAAGGCTATTATGGATATGATGCTGAAGGCAATCCTCTGACTGCAGAAACAGGATCTCCGAGATTCGATACCGATTGGTACGACGAAGTATTTGATAACAGCTGGAGCTACCAGCACAACATCACCGTTGAGGGTGGTAATGATAAGGGTCACATGCTCGCCGGTATCGGCATTGTTGACAACGATGGTATTGTCAAGGGAGATAAAGATACTTACAAGCGCTTCACTGCTCAACTCAATGCTGATTATAAATTCTTCAAGTGGTTTAACGTTCAGAGCAATACCTCTGTTGAAAAGTGGAAGAGAAAGTCTCTGAATAATGGTTACGGATCATTCTTGAACGCTGTGGTTTCTATCGACCCGCTGACTCCTGCTTACATCTATGACCAAAAAGACTTTGGTGATGGTGTAGAAGAAGCATGGAATTCGCCCAACCATGGTAATTTATTACTGCCAAATGGTTTCGATATTAACAATCCTGTATGGTACGGTACCTCTAAGTATATCGTTGAGGCTACTGCCAACCCGCTGGGACAGCGCGATCGTTCTAATTCAACCAACGAAGGTATTAACGTACGTGGTTCTTTGGCCGCTAACCTGATACCGTTCGACTTCCTGACTATTACATCACGTCTCGGCTACCGCATCACCCAGAGTAATGGTCACAGTTATGGTGAGCCCTACTATCTTTCATCTATGGCTCATGATGAGAATTATTCTATTGCTGCCAATACAAATGCAGGTCTTTACTATCAGTGGGAGAACTTCGCCAACTTTAACAAGCAGTTCGGCAAGCACAATGTAGGTGCCATGGCTGGTATGTCGTTTACGAAGAACCATTGGGATAACACTAGCGTACGTTCGCAAGATACCCAGATGATTCTAAGAGGTGATCATGCTCCTAGCTTCCGTTATATCGACTGTCTTAATGCAAATGGTCTGTCGCACCTTACCGTAGGTAACACACCTGGTGATGCTACAGAGCTCTCTTACTTTGGACGTTTGTCTTATTCATATGACGACCGTTACTTGTTCCAGGCTAACTTCCGTGCCGATGCTTACGATACATCGAAGTTGATGAAAGACAAGCGTTGGGGTTACTTCCCCTCATTCTCTGCAGCATGGATTCTCAGCAATGAGAAGTTCTTTAAGAATGCCATCAGCGATAACGCAATTTCATTCTTGAAACTCCGTGCTTCATGGGGACGTAATGGTAACATAAACATCCTGAGTGGTTACAAGTATAATCCGACCATTGCCCTTGGTGGATACTACTTCTTTACAGATCAATACTCAACTGGTGGTACCACAGCACAAGAAGGTGGACAGCCTTCTCTTTTGGCTAACCCCGATTTGACTTGGGAAACTTCCGAGCAGTTAGACTTCGGTCTCAATGCACGTTTCTTCCGTAACCGCCTGTCATTGGATGTTGACTGGTATCGTAAGATTACTAAAGACCTGCTCGTCAACATTGCACCTTTACCTGAAATTGGTTTCAGTTCTGTAACAGTTAATTCTGGCCAGGTTCTTAACACTGGTTTCGACATTGAAGCTGGTTGGCGTGATAATATCGGTGACCTCAAGTACAGCATCAACGCTAACTTCAACCCCCTCAAGAACGAGGTGAAGAAAGTGAACGCTGCACTCCCACGTTATCAAGAAGGTACTGTAAGTGGTTTCAATAGTACACTGAAGCCGACCTTTGAGACCGGTCATACCCTCTGGTACTTCTGTGGATACAAGTATGCAGGAGTTGATCAAGAGACAGGAAAGCCGCAGTATTATGGCTATGTTCCGGTAATTGATGAAGTTACAGGTGAGCAGAAACTTGATGCTGAAGGTAATCCGATGACTGAAATCGGACTCAAGGATGCTCCTGTAGAAACTGATATGATGGACCTCGGTTCCGGTATTCCTAAGTTTACTTATGGTATTACCATTAACCTCGAGTACAAAGGCTTCGACTTCACCGTATTCGGTACAGGTGCTTCTGGCAACAAGATCTATAACTTGATGGTTTCTGCCGACCGTAACCGTATCAACGGTCTTGATGTATGGTGGAAGGACTCTTGGAAGCAGAATAAAAATGAGGATGGCTCAGTAACAACTATTGAAGGAAAGTATCCTGATATGAAGAACGTTTCAAAGAGCTGGACATTCTTCAGTTCTTCTGCCAATGTCTTCAGTGGTTCATTCTTCAAGTTTAAGCAGATCCAGCTGGGTTACACATTACCTGCTAAGCTAACTAAGAAGGCGATGATCAGCATGCTCCGCTTCTATGTTTCTCTCGATGACTTCTTCACCATTACAAGCTATCCAGGTGCCGATCCTGAAACTTCTTCTTTGAACAGCGGTGCTCAGCGTGGCTTTGATACAGGTAGCTACCCGACATCTAAGAAGGTTGTATTTGGTGTAAATATTGCATTCTAAAACAGTAGATTGTAGAATTGAAATAAGAACAGATTATGAAAAAAATTATAGTATCAATGCTCGCGCTTGTTGCTGGCGGTGTAGCATTAACCTCTTGTGAGGATCAGCTTAATATTCCGCAGAAGGCTACTTTGTCAACGGAAACTTACTATAAGTCGGATAACGACGCTTTGCAGGCACTTGCTGCAGCATATGAGAACTTCCAAATCAATACATTTGGTCGTACTAATGTGGATGCAAATGCTCCTGGTATTTACACACCAGCGAGAGTTTTGGCTAACCACCCAGGTGATGATATTAACTATGGTAGCGAGTGCTTTGGTGACCACGAGTGGGGTGGTGCCATTAACGAGTTCCGTTATCTCTTTAAGCCTGAGGCAATCATCTATCATTACAAAGGTATCTACCTTTCTATCTATCGTGACAACCTCATTATCGAGAATTTCGCAGACGGAGCTACCGATTTCCAGAAACAGGCAGTTGCTGAGGCAAGAGTACTCAGAGCTTTCAATTACTTCCTGCTTGCATGTTACTGGGGTACACCTCCTTTCGTGGATCATACTTTGACAAATGGTACTCTTCCTCCGAATAGTGATAGTCCAGATGCTGCAGAGAATGCACCGAAGACTCAGGAGGCTTATTTTGAGTGGGTTGCAAAGGAATGTGAGGAGGCTGCTGCAGACCTGATGGAACGTAAAGATCCTTCAGATAAGGAAGGTGCCTATCGTGTAACTAAGGGATTTGCATGGGCTCTACAAGGAAAGGCTTTGATGTTTGCTGGCAAGTTTGCTGAGGCTAAGGCCGCTCTTAAGAAGGTAATCGACTCTGAAAAGTACGAGTTGGTTCCCGGTAGTGAATGGGGCAATCTCTTCCACATCCAAGGTGATGGATGCCCAGAGAAGATCTTCGAGATTAACTTCAGATACAATGGTAGCTCAGGTGACTGGAGTTCAGGTAGCGGTATGGGTTATATGAACCATAGTACTTGGATGGAAGCCCAGTCGTTCCAAATTCGTTCAGGTAAGTTCAAGAAGAATCCTTTGTTGAAATATACAGGTGGTGTCGAAGGTTGGGGTTCAATCGGTCTTCCCGAATGGTTCGCAAATGCCTTCGTTGAAAACGATGGTGAGGCCTCCGATCGTCTCAAGGCTACAATGGTTAAGATTGATGACCTGGTATTCCAGAATACTGACAATTCATACCTGGAATATAACGACAAGCTCAAGACGATGAAGGAGTCAGAAAAACTCAAATCTGATAAGTATGGTATCAGTGACGTAAATGGTCATTACGGACAGTGCTTCTGGATACCTCTCAAGCATGTCGTTAGAGTTGGTGATGCAGTTGAAGATGGAAACACATACGGAGCTGTTCATCGTCTGAACAATATCATTGTGATGCGTTATGCTGAGGTTCTTCTCAACTATGCTGAGTGCTGCCTCCGTACAGGTGATGCTGCTACTGCAAAGACTTACATTAATATGATTCAGGAGCGTGCAGGTTCTCAGACAATCAGCGAGAGTGTTGACCTGATTACACTGAAGAAGGAGAAGTCATTCGAGCTCTGGTTCGAGGGCTGCCGTTATCAAGATATACTCCGCTGGCTCAAGGCTGATAACGATGCTTATGATCAGGCCTGTATTGCACGTCTCAAGCAGCAAGGCTCCCATATTCCTAACCTCTGCGATAAGGTATTCCGTCCGGTAGAACCAACTGATGAGGATGTTGTTTGGCAGTATGGTAGTGAGTCAAATAGCCGTTTCTATCTGATACATACTCATCCTGCTAAAGATGCAGGCAATGAAGTAGGCTGGCAGGAGAAGCACAAGCTCTTCCCCTATCCTCAGGATCTCTTGAATAATAACCCAGCTCTGCATCAGAATCCAGGTTGGTAATCACCTGAATTGAGAAGTACAGTTAACTGTACTCATCAATAACATCAATGCTCTGCACCAATTGGTGCAGAGCATTTGTTTTATATCTATATTCAAAGGAGCACATCGTTTTGTGTAGCTAACTTATCCTTCTTCTGTTACCTTTAGGATTCAAAAGCACAAGGACAAGAAGAAGGCACAAGGGCAACAGGGAGAAGCTACAAGTGCAACAGGGAGAAGCTACAAGTGCAACAGGGAGAAGCTACAAGTGCAACAGGGAGAAGCTACAAGGATAGCAGGGTGAAACCATAAGGATAAAGGGATGAAACGGCTATTTTACTATCGATTGCCTATACGCAAACAATCAAGCGCCTATACCCAATCGATTGAACGCCTATACGCAAACGTTCGTGTGCCTATGCCCGATTTGAAACGCTTTGTCTAGAACCACTAGTTTATCTAGAACCACTAGGATTACCTAGAAATACTAGCTTATCTAGGATTGCTAGGATTATCTAGTGTCGCTAGGATTACCTAGAAAACAATAGCTTTTCCAAGAACGCTAGTTTATATGGCAAAGAAAAAGGGATCTGCCTTTCGGCAAATCCCTTTATGGTTGTTTGTTCAAAAGAATTACTTCTGGATGAACTTCTTACCGTTCTGGATAATAACACCCTTGTAGTTGTCGTTAACCTTCTGACCTGCAAGGTTGAAGCGAGTGTTATTCAGAATGCTCTCGTTTTTAACGGCCTTAATTCCTGTAGCACCACCTATCTGAATAACCTGTACCTTCTTAATAATGCTGGTGCCTACAAGTTTACCGCTCTGCCACAACACGTGATTATTTGTTGTGTTTGCTTCCCAGTCTGGGCACTCAAGGACAATTTCCTGGAAGTCATCACTACCTTCAACATTAAGGACTTGCTGCTGGCTAACACCGTCATCCCAGCTACCCATGTTCAACTGAAGTTCACCACTTGTAGGAACCTTAGCGGTAATGACAACTTTGTAAGAAGCATCCTCCTCCAGGTCGAACGGCTGAAGAATGATTGTCTGGGGCTCCCAGTAAACACTACCTTCAGCAGGAACTGTAATTTCAAGACCTTCTGCTCCAATAGCAGCGCTTGAACCATTCTCGCCAGAGCACCATCCTGTGTACGCATCCTGAGTGGTCCAGTCAATCTCTGATATCACAGTGTCTCCAGCAGGAGGTGTGTCGCCAGACATGTTCCATACCTCAACCTTCTTAATAATGCTGGTGCCTACAAGTTTACCGCTCTGCCACAACACGTGATTATTTGTTGTGTTTGCTTCCCAGTCCGGGCAATCAAGAACGATTTCCTGAAAGTCATTGCTTGCCTCAACATTAAGGACTTGCTGCTGGCTAACACCGTCATCCCAGCTACCCATGTTCAACTGAAGTTCACCGCTTGTAGGAACCTTAGCGGTAATGACAACTTTGTAAGATGCGTCCTCCTCCAGATCGAACGGCTGAAGAATGATTGTCTGGGGCTCCCAGTAAACACTACCTTCAGCAGGAACGCTAATTTCAAGACCTTCAGCTCCAATAGCAGCACTTGAACCATTCTCGCCAGAGCACCATCCTGTGTACGCATCCTGAGTGGTCCAGTCAATCTCTGCGACCAGTGTCTGAGCGTTTGCACCAACGGCCATCAAAGCCATTGCAACAAGAGTAAAAAACTTTTTCATAAGCTAAAACTTAATTGGTTTGTTAATTGAATAATGTTATTATAAGATAAGTATATCTCCATTATTTTATAAAATCGATGTAAAGGTAAGCTATTTTTCCCAAACAGACTTTCCTTTTTGGGTTAAAAAATGTTTCGAATGGTTAATTTCGCTCTTTTAGATACATTATATGTGGTTTATTGAAACAAATAATAAACATTTGAACATTTCGCTGATACATTGCAAGCATGGTGCTTTGGGTGTTGTCAGCCGGAACTTTTTGCAAAGGTAGCCCTTTTTTCTAATTATTGCAAGTATTATCGGAAAAAACTTTGGCTTCGCTGAACTTACTCTCGTTTACTTTGTTTTCCTCCGTCACTCAGTCATTCATGCAATTGGTCAATTGCATGATGGTATTCGTTGTCCCGTTATTTCGACAAAATAAAGAAAAATGAGTTTTCCTTTGGTTTTGTGCTCACTTAATCGTACCTTTGCAAAAAAATCTATCTGCGTTCAATGAAAAGAATCATACCTATCTTCACATGGCTGACAGCGTTACTGATCATAGCCATTGCGCTGCTGTATTTCGAGTCTGATTTGCTCTGGAAAGTTCAGCAGTACAACCTATTTCTCGACACCCCTCTTTTTTTTCATGAGCGGATGGTGGTGTCAGGTGGTTTTCTTTCATATATTAGTTGTTTCTTCACCCAGTTCTTCTATCATCCATGGCTAGGCGTGATTGTGCTTTGTAGCTGGTGGTTGTTGCTGATGTGGCTGATCAAACGTACCTTCCGCATAGTTGACGAATGGGTTTTGCTCACACTGATACCTGTGGCAATCCTTCTAATAGCTAACATGTGCTTAGGATATTGGCACTATTTCATGCGACTACGAGGGTATTTTTTCGTTGCTACTATCGGTACAACTGCTACAGTGGCCATGCTGTGGGCATTCCGTAAAGCCGCACCCGATGTGCTCTCTAAAGAGAGTGGAAGACTATGGTTTCGCATTGGCATCATCCTCGTAACAGCCGTTGTGGGCTATCCATTGTTTGGTGTCTATGCGATGGCCGCCGTGTTGCTGATGGGTATCTGGATCTGGCGGCTTTCTCGTAATTATACGCACAATGCTATTCTTTCGGTAGTTGCATTACTAAGTAATATTGCTGTTCCCTTATTCTGTTATCGGTATGTCTATCATGAGACCTATTTTGGTGATATTTGGACCACAGGCATACCCGCTTTCGTTGTTAAGGAGTCATATCCACGCTATTATATACCTTATTATATATTATTAGCCTATTTCTTTCTGCTGGTTGTATTCTACCAGAAGAAACTATCCACAAAGTGGCAGAGACCTCTTTACAAGTGGAGCCTTCAAGTCGTATTGGTGGTTGTGCTCATTGCTGGAGTTTGGCACTTTTGGTATAAAGATGAGAATTTCCACCACGAACTTGCTATGCAACGTTGTATTGAAGTAGCAGACTGGGAAGGTGTACTCCAAGAATCTCAGAAACAAGTTGATGAACCAACACGCGCCATTTCCATGATGCATGATATTGCTCTTTGGCGATTAGGACGTCTGACTGATGAAACGTATAGTTTCCCGAGAGGAAAACAAAAAGCAAATACCCCCATGCCTTTCAATACAATGTACCATGTCTTCGGACGCATGATCTACTATCAGTATGGGTTGGTTAACGATTGCCATCGTATGTGTATGGAAGATGGTGTGGAATATGGCTGGCGTGTGGAATTACAACAGTATATGGCTCGCTGCTCTGTGCTATGCGGTGAGAAAAAGGCAGCACGAAAGATCATGAATCAACTTCAACACACCATGTATTATGGTAAATGGGCTGATGCATTGTTAGAAAAAATGGAACACCCCAAGCAGATTGCTGAGGATCGAGAGATGGGTCCTATCACTCACATGTTACACTACAATAATGCATTGGGATTTGACGAAGGCAACGTAGAGAATTATGTAATGACTTTGCTCGCGCGTCAGAACTCCTACGATCCCTATTTTCAGGAGCAGTCGGTTCTCGCAACCCTCAGAAAGAGGAATATCCAACAATTCTGGCCCCGTTTTAGTTTTTATGTCCGTCTCCATCCCCATGGTCCGATACCGCGTATCTTCCAAGAAGCGGCATATCTCTTTGGTAATATTAATAACATGCCCAATATTGATAAGTTGCCTATCGAATCAGGTGTAAAAAAGAACTATGAGGCCTTTATGAATGAGGCCATGAAATATAATGGTCAGTCTGTACAGATGGGTCGCGCAGCACTACACCCCTTCTATGGAAATACCTATTTTTATGATTATTATTTTGGTTTAAGGCATTAATGATTAAATGTTAAATGTTAGAAGACAAGATATTAGGATTTAAGAAACAAGGATTATGATTAGAAATAGATACAATAGATTCATGATGGGGCTATTCAGTTGCCTTTTCCTGACAGCTTGTAATCAGCAGTTGCCGTCAGAGTATACACAATCTGACTCACTTCCTCAGATATATCCTGACTATACGGATGTAACAGTTCCCGTCAACATCGCACCGCTGACCTTCGAGATGGATGACCTATCAGAGGAGATGGTCGTGCGCTATTCCTTCGGTGAAAAAGAAATTATCTGCAGGGGCAATCAGTCACTACCCGATATCGATGATTGGAAACAGCTTACTGTAGCAGCTCAAGGTAAGGATATACAAGTAGAGACCTATGCCTGCAAAGACGGACAATGGACCCGATATCAACCATTCTCCATTCATGTGTCACCTGACTCTATTGATGCATATATCAGCTATCGTCTTATCTCACCATCGTATACTTGTTATGAAGAGTTGACTATCAGTCAGCGCTGCTTGGAAAACTATGATGAGAGTGTTATTTACGATAATATGCTTTGTACGGATGGTCCGAAGGGGCAGTGTATCAACTGCCATAACTACCAGCATTACGATCCTGACAAAATGCAATTCCATGCACGTCATAACCTTGGTGGCACTGTCGTTGCTTATGATGGAAAGATCCGTAAAATCAATATGCGCAACGATTCCATCCTTTCAGCGGGTGTTTATCCCACATGGCATCCCACGCTGCCAATCATTGTTTATTCTACTAACTTGACACATCAGGTATTCCATATTTATCACCCCAATAAAATTGAGGTTTATGATACAGAGAGCGACCTGATTGCCTACGATGTTGAGAAGAATGAAGTGGCAAATATCGAGAAAGACCCCAATGAAATGGAGGTTTTCCCCTTCTGGGCACCTGATGGTAAGTATTTATACTACAGTAGTGCACATTTCGAGTACCCCGACTCAACAAATAACAAAGTCTTGGAGTTTGTCAAGCGATACAATACGGTCAGATATAACATATACCGCAAGTCTTTCGATCCTGCTACGATGGAATTTGGTCCACGCGAACTGGTTTTTGATGCTGATTCGCTGGGTAAGAGTGCCACCCTGCCGCGCATCTCGCCTGATGGCCGCTACCTGATGTTCACTTTGGGGAGATATGGTGTATTCCATATTTGGCACAACGATGCCGATCTCTGGATGCTCGACTTGCAGACGGGAGTAGTTCGTCCTGCAAACGAACTCAACTCGCTCAAAACAGAAAGCTACCACTCATGGTCGTCTAATGGTCGATGGGTTGTGTTTAGCAGTCGCAGAGATGATGGAAACTACACTCGTCCGTTTATTGCTCATATCGATGAGAATGGAAAAGGTACGAAGCCTTTCGAACTGCCTTGTGCCGATCCTGACTTCCATCGCCAGTTCATGAAGAGCTACAATATTCCGGAGTTCATGCGCGGTCCTGTTACCATCAAACCACAGTCGTTTGCCGATGTGCTGAAGGGTGATGGTGAGCCAGTGAAGTATGTGCAGAAACTAAGTAAGTAGGGATTACTGATAAATCAATGTAGTGATTTTAGTGGGGTCGAAGATTTCCTGGGCAACTGCTTGCAGTTGCTCAGCGGTAACGGCATCGATATCAGCAAATAAGTGTCTGATATCTTTCTCCCATCCGTAGTGCAGGAAGCTCTTTCCGAAGTCGAGGGCGAAACTCTCACGGTTATCGCAGGCCACACCTATCTGTCCTTTAATCTGTTGCTTGGCCTTACGCAATTGTGCCGATGAAATGGGCGTTTTCATCAGTTTGTCCAGTTCACGTCTTACCAACCGCAAGCATCTCTTCACATCCTGCGTATCACAACCGAAATAGGCGCACCACATTCCGGTGTCTCCATAGCTCACCATACTGCTGTCAACGGTATAAACCAATCCGTTCCGTTCCCGTAAGGCAAGGTTCAGTCGGGCATTCATCCCAGGTCCCCCTAAGATATTGTTCAACAGATACAATGGTATCCGTCGTTTGTCATGGATATCATAAGCCCTGTTGCCCAACATCACATGCGCCTGGTGGGTGGATTTGTGGAGGATGATTGGATTTGTGGAGTGTGGAGTGTGGAATGTGGAATGAGATATGCTTTCGAGAACAAGTGGTTTTTTAGATGAATCCAGTATCTTAGTACTATTCTCACTCCACACTCCACACTCCACATTCCACAATCTTCTAAACATTCTCACCACCTTCCTAAACTCCACATCCCCATAAACAAAGAAGATGCTGTTGTCGGGACGGTAATACTTACTGGTGAAACGAAGGGCATCGGCGGTGGTGTATTGACGGAGGCGTTCGGCATTACCAAGGATGTTATGACCCAGGGGGTGTCCTTCAAAGAGGATATTCTCGAAGTCATCAAAGATCAGCTCTGCCGGTGAATCGTTATAACTCTCTATTTCATCGCAGATCACCTCGATTTCCTTATTGATTTCGTGTTGCGGATAGGTGCTATGGAACACAATATCTGTCAGCACATCCACAGCTCTTGCTAAGTGATCCTTCAACACAGCGGCATAGAACACCGTATCTTCCTTATTGGTAAACGCATTCAGTTCACCACCCACCTGCTCGATGCTGTTCACGATCTGCAAGGAGGTCCGCTTGACAGTCCCCTTGAACGTAACATGCTCGCAGAAATGTGCCAGTCCTTCATCACCCGGCTCCTCATCACGGGTGCCTGCCGCTATCTGATAGCCGCAGTAAACCACCGGTGAAGCGCTCGGCAAATGAATGATACGCAGTCCGTTGGACAGTCTGCAGGTGTTGTAGCTACTGGGTGATAATAATGTTTGTTTCATGCGGCAAAGGTACGAATAAATAGGCAATTGGAATCCAATTGGACTTCCAAATAGCGATTTTTCCTAAAAAATGCGCGAAAAGTCCTAGTTTTTGCGCGAAAAGTCCTATTCGCCAAACGATATTTTTGGTAATTTTGTAACGTGAAAATGTGCTTGATATTAGAACAAAAACTTAATGACATAAAGACGTATGAAAAGAATTCTGTTTACAATGATGTTGATGGTCGCCGCATTGGTGACATGGGCACAGAGATGGAATCCCGTGAGCAACAACAGCTACAGCGGTGAGAGTCCGGTGTATCTCAGAATCACCTTGAATGGTAATGAGGTTTCACCTAACGACGGACTTGAAGTGGCTGCTTTTATGGATACAGAAAGTGGACCGGAATGTAGGGCTGCAGCAACTGACTTTTATGAACCGGCACAGCAAGGTAACTTACCCAATGACGTATTCTTACTGAATGTCAAGGGTGATCCTCAGAATGATGCAGGGAAAACCATTACCTTCAAGGCTTATTATCAAGGCGTAGTGTATAAGTTCACTACTACGGCAACGTGGAATGGTGAAACCATCCAGCCCGTGCCGATTGAACTCACCCTTGATGCACTCTCAGGCGTTATCATCCCTGATGAGGTGATGAAACTGGTGGAGGTATCACTACCCGGAACAAAAGATCTGGGTAGCATGGTATCTTTGGCATTCGGCGCTGAAAACAAACCTGCCTCTGCAATCACAGGATCGTCAATAGATACCGATGAAACAGAGATCTTCCTGAAATGGGATGCAGGCAATTACGCTGCCTATTACACGATAGATGAGAACGGCGTTATCACCGCAGTGGCAGAAACAGGAGAGAAAGATGCGAGGTTAGGTATGGATGTAATGGTGAGAGATTTGATGGATAACAAGGAAACAAACTTTACATCCAGAAGCTTCGGCGTGCGCATCACAAAGGCAAAGGTTCCCGTAACCAGTATTTCCAGTGATGTCAATGAACTGACCGTCTATGTAGGTGATAACATCCTATCTGCCATCACTCCTCATATTACTGTTAAGCCTGATGATGCTGACGACACGAGCTTTATCATCTACGAACCTAACAGTATGATGAATCAGAACTATATAGCAACAAAGAGTGGTCAGACAACAGTAACGGTTGAGGCTAACAGTCCTGCTTCTAATGAAGTAAGTCCCGTTCAGATAAATGTGACGATTTTGGATTATATCAATGAAATTACTGCAGTAGAACCAACGGCAACTGTAGAAGTAGGCCAGAATGCTATTGATGCGATTAAACAAGTAATTTCCTGGACACCAAGCGGTGACTTTGTTGATGAGGAATTGGTGTTCACTCCCGATGATGCCTCCTTATATAATCAACAAACAGGTAAGGCTGTGAAAGCAGGAACCACAACGGTGACGGTAACTGCAGCTAATCATCCTGCCACACATATTCCAACAGCAACTGTTACGCTGATTGTTAAAGAGCCCGAAAAACCTGTAACCGCCATAGAACTGGGTGGCAAGGCCATCACCGTGTATGTAGGTAATGATGTGAAGGAAGCCCTGAAGGATCAAGTTACCTATACACCAACCGATGCCGATGAGGTTTATAAGGACTTCACTGTGGAGGAGACTGCCAATGTGAGCAAGGGTACTGCCATCAAACCAGGTGAGTGTGATGTACATGTCTATTCCATGAATGGCGAAACACAGATAGCTTCCACCAAAATGGTACATGTAACTGTAATGGCATTGCCCGACTATATCAACGGTCCGGATGAGCTGACCGTGAATGTGGGCGACAATGTGAAGGATGCGATCGATGCGGTAATCACGATTGGTTCCACCGAGTGGGATAATGACAAACAGGCTGCAGCATATATAAATAAGGAATATACGCTGTCAACAAGCTCCAATACCGCTTATTACGATGCTGATTATGTGGCAACAAAAGTAACAAAGAACCCGATTAACGTGAAGATCACCACCAAGGGTATGGATGCTACAGGTGCTCCGCTGACTAAGACAATCAGTCTGACCATCAAACAGGGTGTGACCTCACTCACGGCCGAGATCACCACGATCAATGCTGAGTTGGGTGATGATGTGTTCGGATTAATACAACAGATGGTTACCGTAAACCCATCGGATGCTACCAATCAGAATATAACATTGACACCTGATAAGAACTCTGCGACTGCATTTGAGAATGGTGTCGTCACCAAAGCTGGTACATGGAAAGTGGTGGTGACCTCAGAGGACAATCCACAAGCAACCATTACCTTCAATGTTGTCGTAGAGGAACCTGTAGCTTTGACATTCGCCCCGGAATTGGAAGCAACCGTAGGACAAGCAGTTACCCTCACCCTGACACAAACAGTTGGTGGTACTATTGATCCCGCTAAGGTAAAGGTAACCTTCTCAAGTAACTCAACAGCGGTTCCTGTTACTGCAACGCCTGATGAAACGGGTTTGGAATGGACCATCAAAGCTTCCATGGCAGGAACCTTTACCTTCTATGTAAGCTACGACGGAGTGAACCAGTATTCCATCAAGCAGACAGAAACAGGAACACTTACTGTTTCGCAGGAGATTGCGCTGGAATCAGGTTGGGATTGGATAACAGTGAATGCACTGCCAGCGGGTAGTAATTCTATCGTTCTTTATAGTAACAGCAATTGGATACCTGAGATGCAAAACGGTAAGAACAAGGTGATAGAGATCCGCTCGCAGCAGGCACTGCTCTATAACGATCCTAACTACGGCTTCTTCGGCGACATCACAGAACTGAAACCCGGTGACGGTATGTATAAGATCAAGACAGAGGGTAGCGTGGTATTCCAACTCGGTTCCAACGTGAGCGGTATCAGTTCAGCCGATCTTCCGCAAACCGTGAAAGGCTATATTTGGTTGGGCTATCCGCATCAGATCGATCAGCCTCTTACAGCTTTGGCTTCTGCCTTGGCAAGTACGGCAGAAGAGGGTGATATGATTATCGGTAAGGATAACTTCGCTGAGTTCAGTAATGGTGAGTGGGTGGCAGCCGATGGCTTCACCTTTAAGGCAGGCAAGGGTTATATGTACTATACGCTGGGTAATGGTGGAAAGACCATCGACTGGGGTACACCTAATCCATCTGCAGCTAAGGCTTTTGATGTCACCTTCTATGCAAAATCGAATGGTGTTAAGGAATGGCAGTACGACAACAGAGCCTATGCCGATAACATGCCGATCGTGGCCGTATTGTCGGGTATTGACGATCCTGAAAACTACAGCGTAGGTGCCTTCGTGGGTGATGAGTGCCGCGGTGAAGGAAACGTAGCAGGAGGTAAGTATATGTTCATCAATGTAGCCGGTACTGCTGGTGAGACCGTTACCTTCAAGCTCTACAATAAGATGGAAGGAACCTACTCCGACTTGGACAATACAGTTACATACGGAAGTAAGGCAGGTTCGTTGAAGAACCCCGTGGAACTCTTTGGCAGAACAACGGCTATCCGTAATATCTCCATTGGCGATAGCGAAGGCGTCATCACGATTACCAATGCGGCCGGTACTGTGGTACGTACAACCGTTGGTACGTCGTTCTCACTCGAAGGACTTCCCAGCGGTATGTATATCATTACCGTCAATAACGGAACCGCTCGTTTCAGCAAGAAGATCGTGAAGTAAGAAGTAAGTACAGGAGTTGGGAGTGCTGACACCCCCAACTCTTTATACCTTATTATATATATAAAGAGAAGGTATGAGCAGAACTGACATAAAAGCAACGTTAGCCATCGCACTGTTGATGCTATGGCCAAAGGTTGTCCATGCCCAGGATATCTCACAGATTGCCAAGAGCGATCCGTTAATCATTACGGGTGCAGTGGGTACGCAAAACACGTACTACCATTCGTCGATGGGAAATGGATTTGCCTCTCCGTTGACAAACTCGGTATGGGCGAACCTGAACATCTCCGTGTATGGCTTCAGTATGCCTTTCTCTTTCTATTATGCTAACTCGAACACTTCGTTCAACTATCCCCACTTTTCGTTCAATCTCTCTCCTCGCTACAAGAACTGGACAGGTCATTTCGGACGATCATCCATGCCTTTCAGCAGTTATGTGATGAATGTCTCATTCAATGGTGTAGGTTTGGAGTACCGAAACAGTAAGTTCCATACAGGAGCCTTCTACGGACAGCTCAGGAATGCCATTAATGATAATCCTGAGAACCCTAATGCCCGTGCACCGCAGTATCGAAGAATGGGATGGGGCTTCTATGTGGGATACGGAAGTGCACGGCATTCCGTTGATCTTTATCTGCTTCGTGCCTATGACCGACTAAGTTCCATTGATGAACGCTGGCGCAGTTATGTTTCTCCCCAGGAAAACTTAGTAGTAGGTGTGCGTGCTCGTACAGCCCCAACCAAATGGCTGTCGTTTTCAGCCAATGCTGCTGTGTCGGCATTCACCAGTAATACGGAAGCTCCCAAGATGGGAGAAGGACAGATGGAGCAATGGGACAAGGTGTTTGATGTTCGCTATACTTCGTTGGCTCGCTTTGCTGGTGATGCAACCATGAGCATTCATCTAAACAATTTCCAGACTTCCATATTCTACCGCATGGTACAGCCCGACTATACTTCGTTGGGCACCTACTATATGTCGAACAACTACCATAGCTTGGGTATTACCGCAAGTACAAACTTGTTCAGAAAACTTTCCCTCTCTGCAACCTTTACAGGTCAGGAGGATAACTTGACGAACAGACAGCTATATACCACGCGTGGCTTTGTCTATAACGCCAACGCATCTACGGCACTGGGTAAGAACCTTTTTCTTTCTGTTGGTTATAACGGTTATCTGCAGACACAAGGGGATGGGCGCATACAGGTGAACGATTCCACTCGGATTCATCGTATCATGCATAGTCTGTACATCACCCCATCGTACAGTATTTCCGGAACAGATATTGATCACATGTTCTCTCTTTCCGGCAGTTACACGGAGAATAAAGACTTGAATCGCTTTGCCACTGGAGAAAGTGACGTAAAGACCATGGCTGCCGGATTGAGTCATTCTATGAATGTAAAGGCATGGGAGACTTCCTTTGTCACCTCCTTGAATCACCAGCAGAGCGAGGGGTACGAAACGAGGTACACGACAGATATCTTGTCGTTCACTGCCGATCGGGCTTTTCTTAAAGAGAAAAACCTTCATGCTTCAGCATCAGTATCGCTTTGCTACAATGATATCAAAGACAATCAGCGCATGTTGTCAGCAGGTGCCGACATGAGCCTTAGCTATACCTTCAAGAAGGTACATGCCTTCTCGTTTGCCGCAGGTGTGAATAAATACAATGATGTTAACATCACTGATGACGAGTCGAGTTACAAAACTACTGAGATTAATGCCAGTCTCAACTATACCTATACCTTCACACTCTTGGAATTGAAAAAGAAGGGAGAGGCTAAAGAGAAAAGTAAAAAGGTTAATAAGTAAATAAGTAAACACTTCAATATGGATAGATATTTGCATCAACAGATAAAGAAAACGGTTAAAGGCATCTTGCTTTTACCTTTCTTCCTTTTTTCTTTCCTCCCGGTGGCGGCTCAGGACCTGATGGTTCAAGTCTCTGCCACTCGCCCCATTCTTCCTCCACAGGTGGGTAGCTACATTAATACGCCCGAAAAGTTTTTCGTTGTGAGAGTAACCAACAACTCTTCGGTGACACAGAATATCTACTTTGGCATGCAGGTGCATGATGTGACCAATGGTAATGACCTTATCGTATCTACACCTCCAGCACGCATGCCCCAACAGGCCATCGTTGTTCCTGCTAACTATACCAAGACCTTAAGCGCTATGGAAATGCATAATCTGTTCAACCATCTGTTGTTGAGCGATATCTATGTGCGTTCCGATATTTTCAATGAATATAACAGGGGAAGTCAGGGATTGCTGCCGGAAGGCTTCTATTCTGCAAGACTAACAGCCTATAAATATGATCCGACACTGACAGCACCGGTTCCTTTGAACGATCCAAATGATGGAATGTGTACCTTCCAGGTGTGTTATATAGCGCAGGCTCCCACATTCTCAATGCCGCAGTTCACTAACGGTGCTTCAGCCGATGACCCCTTCGGTGACTTTAACGTAGCAACGATGTCGAGAAAGACTCCGATGGTAGTATGGACTCCTTCTACCATTGCCTGTCAATCCACGACATTTACTTATGATATTAAGATTGTACATATCATCAACAACCAACCACCAGACGATGCCATCATGTCTAATGGTACGGTGTATGAGAACTATAGTTTGACGGCTACAAGTGCTCTTCTTCCAGATCATGTCATGAAAAAACTGGAAGAAGGGGAGACCTATGCTGTGCAGGTTACGGCAAAATCTCCTGATACAAAGGAAGGCTCTCTGTCGTTCGTACTTATCAACAACGATGGAAAGAGTTCATGGCGCATGTTCCGTGTGACTGATGGTGATGTGGTAACTGTAACAGAAGAGAAAGATAAGGACGACGGAAAATCAAGCCTCAGTCTTGATAGCGAGTCTTCTGAAAAAGAAAAGAGTTCACTCTACTCCTTCTCTGTGCCCACCCTTACGAAACCTGTATTCGAGGAGGGACGTGCACGAAAGATTTTCGTAGGAGATGATATCCATCCGGAATGGCGTAAGGCATGGTTCAAAGGCGGTAAGGGCGAACGTCAGGATACAGTCAAGTGGAAGTATAATGTTCAATTGTTTTCTGCCAGCACTACCGAGAGCTACGAAGAGATTTTCGCAGGCAAACCTGTTTATAATAAAGAAACAGAGGAACTGGAGGCTACTATCAAGTGGGACGACATTGCTAAGTCGGTGAAACCCGGCGACTACCTTGTGATGCGTATTGAGCCGAAGTGCCAGAATAAGTTCGGCAAGGATGAACTGACCATTATAGAGGACTCTACCAATATCAAGGACTTTGCCTTAACCGAGCACATCTCGCAACTCTTTGAGTGTAAGGGCGGTGAGGCTCCTAAAAATCAAGAGCCTCTCACAACAGAACTGAAGGCTGGCGACGTGGTGCATGTGGGAGCCTACGACTTGACATTGAAGACCGTGGAACGTGTGAAGGATAAGAAATGCTTCAAAGGCACCGGACATATCGCATGGAATCCAGGTATATTCAAGATAGCTGTAGCTGTAAAGTTCGACTCGCTGTATATCAATACAGATAAGTATGCATACAAGAATCAGTGCTATACCTATCCTCGTGAAGATGATGTGAAAGGGGTTACCAACGCACAGGTGGTAGATCAGCTGTTCTCCGACTGGGGGCTCGATAACCTTGTTGGAGACACCAGTATTCCTTTTGCCAGTGAGATCCAAGAAGGTATCAGCGGTGATGGAAAGAGTGGATTGAACGACCTGGCCGAGAAACTGGATATCCAACAGTACTACAGTTATTATAAACTGGGAATGACCGGGTGGGACGACCTGAAGAATCTGGAACTGACCGATTGTCACATGCCAATACGCATCCCCGAGGAGTATAACTCTTCACCCGTCGATATCCAGATTGCCAGTATGGTGTTCTCAGCCACTACTGCATACATGAACCTTTTTGGCGCTTTTGAACTGCCTGAGAATGAACGCTACGACAACGACATTCTTATTTTTGGTGCGCCACAGTTATGCGTAGAACCCGATAAGCTCATACCTGAAAGCGGAACGGTGTCGATGTTCGACAACTTCACCTTCGTTGATCCCAAGACCAACTTAACCTACACCTTCAAGGCTCCGAACGATGTGAGCAATCCCAAGAACGGCTGTTACCTGCATTGGCAAGACAGCAAGTTCAGCGTGCTCCATGCGGAGATGGAGATGCGAGTACCTAACCTGAAAAAAGTGGTTCAGGACAAGGTGCTTGAAGAAATGCCTATTATCAACTTGGAAGCCGAGATTGAATCTTGGGAGAGTTGGTGGGCCAATGGTAAAATGGACATGTTCCAAAGCGAGGATCTGCCAGGTTGGACCTTTGTTCCCGGCGAAATGGGTTACGACCACTCGGATAAGGTCAACCTCTTTGATAAGCTACCTGCTGACTACAAGACGGATGCTGATGTAACCGGTATCAAGGGACTGAAGGAGAACCCGCTGAAGTGGCAAGGTGTCTATTTCAAGGATATGGGTGTGAGGTTCCCGAAGGTCATCAAGTTCGATGATGATAAGGGCATGGATGACTACTCGGAAAAGGATGGCGGCACAGCCAAAGCACTGAGTACGAAGATCGATTATATGATGATCGACCAGAAGTTCTCTGCCAACTTCTCTGTGAACAAGATCTTCGACGGCTCTACCACATCATGTGGTGGCTGGGCACTGAGCATTGATAAAGCTGAGTGTGCGGTCTTGCAAAACAATTTCCACCATGCTGGTCTGTCAGGCGCATTTACCATACCTCTGCTCAAACAGAAGAACAAAAAGGGTGATAAGGAACCGGCCAAGATCAACTATCTGGCAAACATGTACCTGCAAGACAAGGGAAAGGAACGCAATCCCGTATGGGTGTTTGCCACTACTCAACAAGCGGACATCAGTCTGGACTTCTTCCTGGCTGAGGCAACGTTTGATAAGAAACAAACCTACTTCCTCATTGAAAGCGATGAAGAAGAAGAGAAGCCCAAGATTGAACTATGCTTGGGTGGGCATATTGATATTGCTGGTGCAAATAAGCTGAAACTACCTGGTATCAAGTTCACCCGAATGCGCTTGGCCAACTGTCCACGCTGGGAGTCGAAATACCTAAAGACCGCCGGTGATCTGTATAAAGAGCTGGAGAAATCGAATGCCAGCCAGAGTGACACAGATTATGCCAAGGAACTGGACAACCTTTATCAGGGTATTCTCACCGCTAAAGGTTATGAAAAAGACGCCCTTAAGGGTATCAGTCTGGATGGCGGAGAACTCAAAAACAGCGATGGAACCGTACGTTTCGATATCGGACGCTGGAGTTTTGCCTCACCCGAGAAGAAAGTAGCAGGCTTTGATTTCACAGTCACCGATTTTGATCTGATAGACCAAGAGAACGATTTCGGTCTGAAGATTGGTGGAAAACTGAAGATGCTCGGTGGAGAGATAGAGGCATCGACCACGGTCAGGGTATTGGCAACCGTAGACTGGAGCGACTTGGGAAGCATCAGTTATAAAGGCACTTACTTCGATGGGGCTGAGGTCCATTCTGGTTTTGGTGGTATAATGCTGGATGGTGAGTTTACCATGCCCGACAACGGACTCGAAGGGAAAGGCTATCAGGCTAAACTGAAGATGACTATGCCTGGCGACCTGTTTACTTTTGATGTACTGGGAGCATGGATGGAAAAGGAGAAGACTGCGGAGGAACGTAAACTCGATCAGCAGGGAAAAGGCTATAACAACTGGCTGAAAGGAGGAACAAGCGACTATCCTATGAGCTACGCCCAGCGTCAGGCTGATCGTGCCACTCGTCTGGCAGCAGCCACTGCAGCAAACGATGAATACGAGATAGCGGCCATTAAGAGCGAAGAAGCTGGCGATGTATATGGTTCAAAGACCTATACATGGGGCTATCTGGTGGTGTCACTTGCTTCAAAGAATGGCATACCGGCACCGCCCATCCAGATCAATGGCATCAAGGGCGGCTTCTATTTCAATTGTAAGAACGGTTCCGGAATGGAAGCCTTCGATCAGCAAGCCACCGAGAATGAAGACAACAGCGAAAAAGGAATACCAGCCTATGGCATGGTGGGTGGACTGTTAGGTGTAAAGATATCGACCTCTGGTTCTTCTAAGGCCATCAATGGCGACATGAAGCTGACCGTGTTCTATGATATGAAGAAGGATCGCTTGTCAACGATCAGTCTGTTTGGTACTGTTCATGCACTGTGTGGAGAAAATGAAGATGATGGTCTGATAAATGCAAAGGCAAAGATCGTGTATTCTTGTACCGATAAGGATAAATACTTTGATTTGGATATTACCAGCGAAGGTGGCGTTGACATGAAAGATGATCTTGCCAAACTGGCTGGCGAAGCATCAGGTATTCTTAAAACGGTGAGTGAGAAAAGCGGCCTTGGAACCTTTGCCCCCGATGAGAAAGACCCCAATCGTTACTCGAAGACAGGTAACGAAGAGAGTGTGGATAAGGGTAAGACAGGTTTCGAGGCATCAATGGGCTTCAAGGTGAGCATGAACTTCCGTATCACGTGGAAGCGCAACGGCACCAATCAAGATCCCACCAAGTGGCATCTCTATATCGGTCGACCACCGCAGAAGGAACGCTGCGAACTACGTCTCATCGACTTTGCCTTGGGTAAGAAGGATGATGCCTTTGCTTTGTGGTGCTCTATCGGAGCCAATGCCTATCTCTGTGTAGGTAACGAATTAGTTGACGATAACGGCAAAGAATATGGTTTACCAGCCATTCCCGACAAAATCGCAGAGTTCCTGGGAGGCACTGATATCAGTGGAAACAGTCAGAATTTAACGGGTGAGGCAGAAAGCAAACGTCAGGGTACACTGAAAGAATTTAAGGAGCCCTCTGCAAATAAGAACAGTGCCGGTGGTATCATGTTCGGTGCCACAGCGTGGGGCGACTTCGGTGTCAATGCAGGTATTGTATATGCTCGTGCCACATTGATGGCAGGTTTCGATTTGGCTCTGAAGAAATTAGCCAAAGGCACTCGTTGTATTGGCGGCAAGGAGATGGGTTCAAAGAACGGCTATTACGCTATGGGACAGATCTATGCTCTGGCCATGGGCGAATTGGGACTGATGATCAACTGCTGGCTGTTCAAGGGTGAAATACCGTTGGTGAGCGTCGGTCTGGGTGCCTTGCTCAAAGGTGGATTCCCGAATCCGTCTTGGTGCTACGGAAAGATGAAAGCCAAGTACAAGCTGTTGGGTGGTCTCATCAAGGGTTCTACAACAGTCGAACTGAAGGTGGGCGAGGTATGTGTACCTGAGTTTGGTAACCCGCTCGATGATATCAAGATCTTCGAGGATATGTCACCAGGAAGCGAGGATGACTTGTCAGAAGGATGGAGTGAGAACAATGTCGTGTCGCCATTCTCTACGCCTCGTTTCACCACTAATATGGTGATGGATAACCACATCCGTATTCTCGACAAGAACATAGCCTATAGTATGGCCAACTACGATGAGGAACTGGAGAAGTATACCGAGCAGGCATCTCGTACCTATGTGTTCCACCTTGATCAGACGATGCAATTGGAAATCTTTGCTGATCCAGATCCCGATGCTGATAAGAATAAAGTAAAGCCGACATCAGTAACACGTATTCCCTATACGACGACGAACCATATGTCATACTCTTTGGGTATTGGTACAATGACGTTGAATACTGGTTATCGGGTGGTGTTGAGCGGCTATGCCAAGGAAATTGTGAATGGAAAGGAGGTTGATCCTATCTTCAACGACTCGACTACAAACTGGAAGGATGTGCATAAGGAGTGGCGTGACTCTGTGGCATATTATTTCCGCTCATCAAATGAACCTCCATCACTGTCCGAGGCTGTGGCCATTTTCCATACTGACTATCAAGCCGACTTGGAACGCCCGACACTGGCTATGAGATGGTCGTTTGCTAATCTGTTGAACGATCCCCAAAAGCCTGTTCGTGGTAGGTTGGAGTACTGGAATGAGGACTATGATATGTGGCTATGTCCCGATGTTGAGGCTACAGTCAAATGTGTGGATGTTTATGGTAACGAAAAACCTGATAATGTGGATGTATATGGGCGACCTTACAACTCGGGTGGTTCTGGTAGCGCTGAACATCATTATGATATCGAAAATTACAATATTGGAAGCACAAGATATTACGACCCAGTGACTGGCAGATGGATTACTGTGGAAATCAACAATTCAAATAGTAACAGCTCATCATCTGGTGAAACTCACTATTTCACTCATGTTAGTGCCAGCGCCAATCAGGAATCAACAACAACGGAGGCCATCAAGAGCGGTAGGAGAGTAGCAACAACGGAGGCCGTCAAGAGTGGTAGGAGAGTAGCAACGACGACATCCGATGAGAATAGTGCAGAAAAGGTTTATACTGTGGCTTCAAAGTCAACAGGTAGCTCTAGAGGCATAGCTATGACATCGGCTACAAAGAATAATGTAGCGATGCTTACTGAGTCGATGTCTAGTGCCTCATTAGTCACAGCATCCGCTATTTCGAGAGTATCACAGTCGGGTACTGCCGTCAAGCTTACCACGTCAGAGAGCAATAGTAACAGAGCTGTTGCATCCAGCAATGCTAATAGGTTGAAAGATGAAATGGAGGTTGAGAGTTGGAACAGAGGTAAAGGCAAGGAACTGGCTCAACTAGCTAATGAGATTGGTCAAAGTATGGTAGCTGGAACTGGCATATCGAAGGCTACGTCATCTTCATCTAACGGAATTTCAAGCAGTTCGTCTTCAAGCAGTTCGTCCAGCCAAAACACGTATCCCAATCAGCCCGTCTATACCAATCAAGTGGTGTTAAGCAAGCCGAACAGCAAGTCACAGTTCTATAATATGCCACTTACTGAAAGCAACGATGGCGACTTGATTTTCATCTATACCCAGAAGACTATCGATCGAAAGTATTTAGTTCCTGGCCGCACCTACCGTTTCTCATTGTGCCAAGTAGATGAAAAGGCATACAGCGATTTGGTGAACAAGGTTGACTCGATTTTCAAAGCTCGAAAGCGTATGACCTCTACTCGTACCAGCGGAAAGGGTGGAACCAGTGTGAGATCAGGACGATACTCCTCTACTGGAGGACAAACCACATCATCTTCAGGAAGGAGGGGTTCATCCAGTCGTTACACATCGTCTTCGTCACGAGGCTCTTCGACATCTTCAAGTCGGAACACTTCGACAACACGTCCTCCATCATCCGAACCAACAGTGAACTTGAGCGATTACATGGACGAGATTATTGCTCAGGCTGAAAAGGAACTTGGAATGGATGCTGACACTACCCGTCATATCAAGCTGCAAGATAGGCTTGACTTGGCCAACTACTCTGTTACACTCTATTCGAAACTGTCGAAACAATGGGCAGGTGTACACACCAGTCAGTTTGCCATCCTTGGCACTACCGACAATCGTAGGCTAGAGAAAGGAAGTTGGTACGATGATTGGAACAACAGACCAGATTTCAGCTTCCCATATGGCAGACCCGAACATTACTATGTCATGCTACGCAAAATCAACAGATCGAAATCGGATTTATACAAGAAGACTGATAATGCCCTCGTTGATGAGAAACTCTTCCTGAAGGATCCGCATCTGTGCATCGGCTATTGGGCAAGGTGGGCCATGATTGGCGGTTACAAGATTAATACCACATTCGATAGTCAGGTATATACCAGTGGAGAAGGCTTTAAACTCGACATCGATAATGGCACATACTTCGATAAATGGTTTACTTATGCTGATGGACAACAGGAGAAAGTGTCTGTTTCTGTTCGCCCCAAGTACAACCTGTCAGGATTGCTGATGGATCTACACAATGTAAGAGCCAACATTGCTTCAGCAGCTAAGGATATCGGTCCGTCGATGGGCTACGACACAAATCCCGCCATTACGCGGTATCGCCGCACTTTCTCTACGCTTAGTGAATGCCGTAATGCCATAGAGGGATGTGTCATAGGAAATGATATCTATATCCTACGGGATTTCTATAATAAACTAGCCCAACTGAAGTCTGACTATTTGAAATATGTTGCTGAAGCCAACAAAAAATCAAAGCAGTCTGACAAGATTAAAGAACTGTCGAAGCTGTCTAAAAAGTGGAACGAGACATACCGTAATGTGAAATGTGTAGTGGATCAGACTATAGGAGACAGCTATATGCGTATCAAAAGCACCATTAGCTTCCCGTATTATCAGATTCCACTGCTTTACAGTCTTACTTTTGAAAAGAGTGGTGACCATAATAAGAGTCTGGCGCTGCCGGGATGGCGAATGAATACATCGATAGCTAATGCTGTATGGAACGGCATCCCAACAGAACAGTGGAAACTCGACTGGCAGGATATGTGGAAGACTTACACTTCTTTTGAGTATGAACTATACCGCTTGAACTGCTACCATAACAAAATGGGCTATACGGTTGATACAAAATACGGATATGTTGAAGGCTACGGGCCAAAGGCAGTATGCGTGAAAACGGTCACAAGATAAATAATGATGTAAAATGAAGATATACCTGAAAATACTATTGCTAACAGTGCTGCTGACAGTCAGCACTTCTATGAACGCACAGGAGGTGACGGAATCGGTACCCGCAAATAGCTTGCAAACCGAACCTGATACCCTCGCAGATCAGCGCCATTGGTTCAACATCAATGTCGTTGCCCGTACCTATGGCGACCGTGTATATGTTCGCTGGGCTCCCGACGAGTATGTTCCTTGGAAGGTTTTGAACGGCTATGGCTACCTCGTTCAACGTGTGACGCACTTCGACAATGGTGATCTGCAAAGCGATACCATCGCCTCGTGTGTACATCCTATCTCACGTAAGCAGTTCATGGAACGGTTTGCTGAGAACGACTCGTTGGCTGGTGCTGCCGTGCAGACGATATTCGGACAGACCACCAGCCTTGATCAGACAGAACATGTACCAGGAACACCAGGGAGCATCATGGAGGTCTATGAGGAACAGCAGAACCTCTTCGGCTTCGCCATGCTCATAGCCGACTTACGTCCCGACTTGGCTGAAGCCATGGGATTGGCTTATACGGACCGTGATGTGAGACCAGGCCGCAGCTACGACTATATCATCCGTCCTCTCGTACCCGATTCCGTGGTACCCATCAATGCAGGATTGGTGTACAAGATACGTAACGACCAGTTTCAGCCAATCGCTTTCTCTACAGAACTCACCGACAGTATTGAGGCACCTTCAACAATCCGTTTGTATTGGCCGCGCGACAACTATACCGCATATGATGTGGAACGGCGTAAGGTTGATAGCAATGGAGAATGGACAAAGCTGAACGAGCGGCCATACATCTCCATGCTTACCCCCACTGACAATGAGGATCGCCCCAACCTTTATCTTGATGCAGGAGTTGTTCCGGGAATCTATGAGTACCGCATTCGTGCTTATGATAGCTTTGGCGAACGTACCAACCCATCAGAGGTGTTACGCGTGGAGATGCCCGATTTGGTGGCTCCTGTGGCTCCTAACCTGAAGCGTATAGAGATTACACATGGTGACACGATCACCCTGGCAAGACTCTTCTGGGAGAAGGATTCACTGGAAAGCGATATGGTGGGTTACCTACCTGTTTATTACAACGAAGAATTATTGGCCGACCGTTGGTTACCGCTGTCGGGCGACCTGATCGAGAAGACAGATACTACCTGTGTGGTGGATGTTACCGGATTAGGAACGGGTGGGGTGGCCATTGTTGCCCTTGATGAGGCTGGAAACATGGGTGCCTCGCTGCCGCAGACAATGCGTATTGGTGATCTGACACCACCGATGATACCGCAGAATCTACGTGCAATCACTACCCCTGAAGGTGTGGTGACACTGTTGTGGACCGCTGTGCCCGACCGGGATTTGTTTGCCTACGAGGTGTGGTTTGCCAATGCACCCAACCATGAGTATTCAAAGATCTCGCCAACAATGATGAAGGATACCATCTATCAGGACACCATCAGCATCCGCAATAACCAGCGGTATGTATATTATAAGGTGAAAGCTGTTGACTGGTCGTCGAATGCTTCGGAGTTCACAGATGTTCTTCCTGTTGCCGTGCCCGACTTTACACCGCCTCTTCCTTGTAGAGCCGACAGCATCTACTATGACGATCATATCATCAAGATGTGGTGGATAGCATCCAGCGAAGCCAGTGTGAAATGGCATAGAGTCTATCGTAAACTGGCATCCGATAAATCATGGACGTTACTCAAGGAGATTGATGCTGATACGCTGAAAAATGTACGATTCCTCATAGAGGATAAGCCCGACTATGTGCAAGATCAGCGTTACTATTATGCCATAGAAACAATCAACATGATGGGAAGCAGCAGCGGGTTAAGTATGCAACAGAGTTTCCTGTTCAACGGACCGCGTGTACTTGATATACCTATCAAACTCTATGGCGATTACGACAAACAGAAAGGGGAGTGTCATCTGGCATGGGAAACAGGTAGTACACCAGCCAATGCGCCGTTCCATTATTGCGTCTATCGCAAAGGACCACGTGATGATGACTTCAAATTCCTGATTTCGACAAAGTCGGAAACCCCATCGCATGTCGATCGACTAACACGTCCTGGTGAGACTGCCGAATATTACATCAGCATCCGTTTCAAAGATGGCCGTGGTAGTAATTCATCGAATACCGTCAAGATCAAAGCTCCTTCCAAGTAAACCGTAAGGGTGAAAAGAATGCAACGATTATCACTTAAAAACAGAGTTATGAGAATGAAACATAGATATCCTACAGTAGGTATAGTAAAATGGATCATCCCGTTTTGCCTTCTCGTATCCTGTGGCGAGCTCACTGACTACGAACTGCCAACAGCTGTTCAGGCCACAGATATGAGTTTGGGAATGCACTCGGTGGATATTATGGTTGGTGACCGTTTGCAGATACCTTGTGTGTTTACTCCGGAAGAAGTCAGTAACATGGCGGTCTTCTGGTCATCATATGATAACAGCGTAGTCACCTTTGAGGACAACACCCTTGTGGCCGTCAGCGAAGGTACAACCATGGTTAAAGCCATCTCTGTGAGTGAACAGCTTGAAGACTCCTGTCTGGTCAATGTAGTGCCACGTTGGAAACTGAACATTGCTGCCTACCCCTACGATATGGTTATCTATGCTGATGTTTCTGTACATGGACAGCAACCTGATGAGAACATGATGATAGGTGCCTTGTGTGGTGACGAACTGCGCGGCCTGGGAGTCGTGAGGAACTACAATGGCATCAGCTATATGGTCATCCGTGTGTGGAGCCCCTTTGAGTATGGTGATATTATCCGTATAGGATGCTATCGTCAAGGACAGGCAATTATCGAATACTTCCCCGATGAGTTTGTCTTCGACGGTGAATCGCACGGCACTCTTTCCAATCTTTACCCGTTACATATCCAGTAATATTCATAATGCTAACTGTCATGAAAAAGATATACCTGCTACTACTGCTCCCATTGCTGCTGTCTGGTTGCACCCTCTTTGAGGAAGATTATGATCAAGTACCGCACCATACAGGAGAAGGTTATGACAAGCCGGTTACCGAGACGGTAAGCGGTGTTGAGATGACCTATCAGTTTAACGACAATGTACGTTTGTTGGACGAAAAGGAGCAGCAACAGATAGCCTATGTGGAAGCAGATGAAACGAACTTATTCATGCAGGTGGATTTTAAGGACGATACACCTGAAAACTTGTTACCGAAAAAGGGTGAGATATTAGTCAGTAAGGCCACCAGTCTCTTTCCTTATGGTGCTTCGCATCATGTACGTTCTGTGAAGCGCGTTGATGGCAAATACCGTTGTCTGCTTGAGTATGCCAAGCTTGATGAGACTTTCAAGGAACTCGATATCGACGGTCAACTCACCTACGACGATGTGAACCAGGACGAGTATTATGTGGCTACACGTGCTGGCAGTTCAGAAGAGTATGTTGAGGAAGGATTCTCGTTCAGTGGAAGCACTGTATCCTTTAAGTTGCCTATTCCCTTTGGCTATTCAGGGACGAAAGATGGTGCCTATTGGTCTATTGACATGAAGGCTGAAAAGAATTATGTGAAAGTATCTACAGAGTTCAACTTCGACAAGTTCAGTATTCGCAATGGTAACTACAACATCGATGTCGTGGAAACCGAGGAACAAATGCTCACCATCGACATCTCGGGAGGATTCGAGAAAAGTGGTACGTTTAAAAAATGGCGACCAGTCAAGAACAAAACAGTAAAATTGGGCTATGTCGTCCTGGTATTCTTCATCGACATCGACATTCAATATTCAGCAAAGATTGGAGGTACAGCGAGTATATCCTACAGCAAGACAACTGTTACTACGCACCACATCAATCTTATCGACAGGGATGCATACTGGAAGGAAGTCGAAGTTAAAAAGAAAGGGTTTGACCTTGGTGCATACATCGAAGGGAGTTTCATCATCACACCTAAGGTGACTTTTGGAATAGGACTGTACACCAAGACCTTCACCATCCGATTGGAACCTTATATGGAATTTGGAATAGAAGCAAAGATAGGAGTAGCAACAAATGCCAAGGAAAGTGCCGAGAAAAACATAGAAAACTGTCCTTCTATCGAGTTTGTGGCAAGAATAGGTATTCAGGTGAGGTTCGTAGCAGACTTCTCGTTTGAGGCTCTATTAGGTCCTGCCTTCGATAATGCCTTGGGTTTGGCCGAGCTTATAGGTTTGGTAGATGACGAAGATTTTTACAAAGAGGTGAATACCGAAGCTGATTATATGGCAGAAAACGAGGACGATTCTCATGAGCATGCCTATACCATAGGGCCTTGGACATGGAACCTGTTCGACCTTGTAAAGCCAGGGCTTTTCAAATGGAACTATCCGTTGTACCCCAAAATGGATGACAAATCCTTCAGAATTATTACAAGTCATGGACAGAATCCTGGCGAATTAAAGTTCAATGCAGAGTTTCGGTTGAGTGATAACGGTCTGCTCTGCGCCGTCAACCCGTTCTATCCTTCCATACGTATTATGAAGGGCAAAGAGGTGGTAAAGACCGTCAGCAACAACATGGGTATCATTCCGACGCTTAGTCATAAGCACACCTTTACCTTCTCGCTTACTGGACTTGAGCCTGGTGTATCCTACACCGCAGTACCCTGCTACCGGGAGAATTCGATGTTGGCGCAGCCAACGGTCTTCGATAAAGGACTGCCCTTTAGCACCACCAAACCAGCTATCTCCATCACCAAAGTTGATAAGGGGGAGGTTACTATAGATCCTGTAACCTTCGAATATGTACGTACTATTGTCACAACCACTCGTCTGGTTGGTTCCGACAATGTGGAAAGCTGGGGTCTGATAGACATGCTCCTGTATGAGTCACTTCCTTCCGATCGAAGGGGCGAGGCCATGTTCTACGCCAATGCAACAGGCGATGGTCAAGTAACCCACAAATGGACACTAAGAACCACAAAAGACGAGGCAAAAATCGTACTCTGTCCTTTTGCCTTCCTCTGGAAGGATACTAATCATAAAGAGATGGGCCCATTAATTCTATTTGAACCTTGGGAGGAAACTTTTGAGATGAATGAGTTCGATTTTTCCGACTACTAGCATTTGGTGCTAAGTGTGGTATTCCACAATTTTGGGAAATATTTTGGCTGTCTCTCACTTATTTTGTATCTTTGCGCGGAATAAATAGGAATTAGTATGCGCAAAGTAATAGGAATAGGGGAGACCATCTTCGATATTATCTTTAAGGACAATCAGCCGATAGGGGCCGTGCCTGGAGGGGGTGCTTTCAATGGTGTCATCTCCTTGGGACGGTCGGGCGTGGAATGCTCGTTCATCAGTGAGACAGGTAACGACAGGGTAGGCGAGAGCATCATCCGCTTTGCCCGCGATAATGGGGTGAACGCGGATAACATCAATGTGTTCCCTGAGTCAAAATCGCCCATTTCACTGGCGTTTCTTGATGAGAACAACGATGCGCAGTATCTGTTCTACAAGGATCATCCGCACGATCAGCTCGACTTTACCTACCCTGATGTGCAGCCTGATGATATCGTGATGTTCAGTTCGTTCTATGCGGTGAACCCGGTCATCCGCACGCAGGTTTACGGCTTCCTCAACTATGCCCGTCAGCATGGGGCTATCCTCTATTACGATGTGAACCTCCGTCCTTCGCATCAGCATGAGGTGA
The DNA here is from genome assembly GCA_900314935.1 of uncultured Prevotella sp. Lineage (GTDB taxonomy): Bacteria > Bacteroidota > Bacteroidia > Bacteroidales > Bacteroidaceae > Prevotella. The sequence continues at coordinate 75,872 of OMXE01000007.1, read as the reverse complement.
TGAAGCTGAAGCCGAATTTCCTGGAGAACCTCGAGCTGGCCGATATCGTGCGTGGCTCGAAGGAGGACTTCCAAGTGCTGTTCAAGAAGGATGATCCCGATAAGGTGTTTAACGCAGAGGTTTCTTTCTATTGCAAGAACTTCGTCTATACCCAGGGGGCTGATCCTGTGGTGCTGCGTACAAAGACGGTAAAGAAAGAGTATCCCGTTGAGACAACCGAAACGGTCAGCACCATCGGAGCAGGCGATAACTTCAATGCAGGACTGGTGTATGGAATGATGAAATACGATATTACCCGTGAAACCATCGAGCAGGGACTGACGGAAGAGCAATGGGACCAGATTATCCAGTGCGCACAGGAATTCTCGGCCAACTGCTGCCAGAGCATCCATAACTCGGTGAGCGTGGATTTCGGGACAAAAATGGCCAAAGAATTAAAGACCAAAGAACCAATGGACTAAGGTTAAAGACCAAGGATCCAAAGGTAATCATAAAGTTCAAAGATCAAAGATCAAAGTTCAAAGTTATATGATAGAGATTACAAACAAGATTTACTACGTGGGCGTGAACGACCGTAACAAGAACCTTTTTGAGGGTTTGTGGCCGTTGCCCAATGGGGTGAGCTATAACTCGTATCTGATTGATGACGAGAAGGTGTGTCTGATTGATACAGTAGAGGTTGATTTCTTCGTACCCTACCTGAAGAATATCCAGGAGGTGATAGGCGAACGCCCCATCGACTATCTGGTGATCAATCACATGGAGCCTGACCATAGCGGAAGCATTGCCTTGATCAAGAAGTATTATCCGGAAATCCAGATCATCGGAAACAAGAAAACGTTCCAGATGATGGAGGGTTTCTATGGCATTGGCGAAGGTACGCTGGAAGTCAAAAACGGCGATTCCATCGAGCTTGGCAAGCACACGCTGAACTTCGTGCTGACACCGATGGTACACTGGCCCGAGACGATGGTAACCCTCGACACCTCTTGTAACGTATTGTTCTCTGGCGACGCCTTCGGCTGCTTCGGCGCCTTGAACGGTGGTATCATCGACAGCGAGATCAACTGCGATACATTCTGGCTCGAAATGGTACGTTACTACTCGAATATCGTGGGTAAGTATGGCACCCCGGTGCAGAACGCCCTGAAGAAACTCGCAGGCATCAAGCTCGATTATATCTGTGCCACCCACGGTCCGGTATGGCACGAGTATATCAGTAAGGTGGTTGACATGTACGACAAGATGAGTCGTTATGAGACCGAACCGGGTTTGGTGATCTGTTACGGTACGATGTACGGTAATACGGAGCGTGCTGCAGAGGTGATTGCCCGTGCTGCCTCACAGGCAGGACTGAAGAACATCGTGATGTATAATGTCTCGAAGACACATCATTCGTATATCATCCGCGATGTGTTCCGTTATAAAGGACTGATTGTGGGTGCTCCTACCTATAATACCGGTCTTTACCACGAGATGGATGTACTGCTTTCCGAGCTGGCAGGTAAGGACATCAAGAACCACCTGATGGGTTGGTTCGGTTCCTTCGGCTGGGCTTCCAAGGCTGTGGCAGAGATCCAGAAGTGGAACGACGAGCGTTTACACTTCGAGGCAGTAGGCACGCCGGTGGAAATCAAGCAGAGTCTTACCCCCGAAACATTCGCTCAGTGCGAGGCCTTGGGTAAGGCAATGGCGGAAGCTTTGCTAATTGAAAATTGAGAATTGAAAATTGACAATTAATTTATATGAGGGTGGCCAATTCTTCTAAGGAGTTGGCCACTTTGATATAGTTATCCCAATGCTTGCGGGTAACTCCCTTGGCTTCCAGGTCGTGCAGACAGGCGATGAGGGAATCCCAGAACCCTTTCATGTTATAGAGAATAACGGTCTTCTGGTGGTAACCGATGGTAGCCGATGAGACCACCGAGAAGATCTCATCCAGCGTACCGATACCTCCTGGCAGGGCAATGAACACATCGCTCTGTGCCATCATCAGCGCCTTACGGTCGTTCAGATTGTCGCAAGGAATATGCACGTCGAGGTATTCACTCACATGTCCGTTCTCTTCTACCTTCGAAGGAACAACACCAATGATCTGTCCTCCCGCCTCATGCACCGATTTGGCGATACACTCCATCAATCCCAGGTCGGTGCCGCCAAACACCAAGGTATGACCGTTCTTGGCAAGCCATTCACCCAATTCCCATGTCTTCGCGAAGAAATCACGGTCTAAATCGTGGTTCGCTGAACAAAACACACAAACTTTCATTCCTTTATTCTTAATTTTCAATTGGAGTCTTTTTATTGAGGAAACTCATACACCAGATACTGCATGTTCGGCTCAATGGGATAGTTGGTAAGCTTCCCGGAGCGTGTCACAAACGACAAGATGCCGTTATACACCCCATTACCAAAGGTATATTGACCGCCATACACATTGATATAATGAATGCGTCGGGCATCATAGTCGAGCAGTCGTTCAATATCAATCACAGGCATTCCGTCTATGAGAACCATGGCAGGCCAAACACTCACATAAGCATCCTCTGGTCGGCGTACCACCAGCTGCGAAACCCCATTGATCTTCGTTTTCCTTACGCAGTTCACATATTCCAGCAGTACCTCCCTGATGGTAAGGAACTGGCGGTATTCGTCAAGATTATACGCTGGATCAGGCTTCGTACCGAACAACGAGTCATCATAATCCAAAGGCACGCCATCCTCAGCTGTATCATCAGCATAGTCGCCCAACTGCAGCTCACGCTTCGCTGGAGCAATGGCAATCTGATGGCGCTGCATGTCCAAAGAACGTTCTTCCACCTCACTACGCTTGTAATGGAACACCAGATGAGGGAGTCGTTTGGGGAGCAAGGTAGCAAACGGAGAAATCATCTCGATGGGCAGACTCGCGCCTGTGTACGAGGCAGCTGAGAGCACCAGCGGTTGCTTACCGTGTAAGCCATAGGTGTAGAACACAGCCAGCGAGTCGTTCACCATCTTCCCCTCAAAATAATGAATCTGCTTACCTACGATACTCAGTGAAGGACGAATCAGACTGCCCCGTAAGATTTGCTCACCATCCACATTCTTCACACGAGCCTTGATGATGTGGCCCTCCGTCTCGCGAACATCCACCGGCTTTACATCTACCAAGTCGGCAGTAGAGAAGCCATTTGCTCTACCGAAGGAAGGATAGCTCAGCGAATCGGGATGAGTAATATTAGCCCATTCGATATCATCATCCTCACTCTTGTGAAGTGCATTCACAACCGCAACGAGCTGATGCGCCACTTGGGCTTGATGACGCGTATATACCGACAGCACATAATACCCGCTATGCAGGTCGGAGGGCAGTTCGATGATGCCCGTCCCCTTTCCGTCGTTCAAGCTCACCACCGTGCTGGCAGCCAAGCTGTACTTATCGCACAGCTCAGCATATGCTATCAGGGCATCATCAACGGAGATGTTCACTTGCATCGCCTCACCGGCAAGATACCAAGTGCGGTCGGTAGAAACACTCGCAGCAAAGGTACTCAAGGAAAGCACCATCGCAGCTATCAGTAATCCTATTCTACTATTCATCTTCATCATTTTCTTGTTTTGGCCAATATTTAGGGCGTTCAATATATGCACCTTTATATCTCACATCCAGCTGGTTCTTCGTTGCCCATGCCGTTTTCAATGTGCGCATCGAAATCCTGTTGTCTTCCCATTCACACAAGAACATCCCCTTTTCTACCATTGCGCAGCATATCTCCTCGTTACATGGGTCAATCCACACGCGGTTATCTTCTCCTCTTGGATAGTGGATGGAGAAGTTTTCTGCATCGAGGAAGAACCTGTAATCGCTTATATTCAATGAGCACCCTACATATCCTATCACGTGCTTGCGGGACGTGAGACAACGGATATTGGTTGGCAGGGCTGACGGTTGCGGCGTAAACAGGCCACCCATCTCTGAACCTGCCTGACGACACGCCAATTCATATTCGTACTCGGCTTTTGAGATGGCACGTTGATGCATCAGTCCGCTATACATATAATATACACGCTCATTGCTACAGTCTATGTCGTACAGCTTAAGACTTTGGATATGCTGTCCTTCGTAATTGGTGCTGGCACCTACCATGATAGTCGAGCCTACGTCATCCTTCCATCCACATTCAGGGAACAGATGAGCCTGGTATAAACGCGTCTTGGTTTCTGTGTCGAAATACATGTTGGTTTTGTAGTCTGAATGCACTTCCCATGTTTCATCACATGTCCAGGAATAATAGGTTGTCTGATCAGACTCAAATGGAGCCTCGGGAGTAACGAGCACATCGATATTGCTGTCGGGCGTGTTCTGCACTCCCTTCACCTCGGCTATACCCTCGGTGCGAAGCGGTTTCTGCGGCTCCGATTCATACACCTCACCACCCGTCTCGATATGCAGGTAGTATTCCACATCAGGATTCAGTTCACCTACCTTGCAGGAGTAATAGTTACCTGCCAGATATGCCTGATATATAGAGCCATCGGTTCCACGCACATAAACCTGGGCATCCAATACCATTGGCAGTTCATGGAAACCTTTAACCGACTGTGTGCGCGACAAGATGAACTTATTCTCTTGCGAAGAACATATCGTGCCTTCAACAACAAGCAGGTTAGTATCCGAGGATGGTATATCTGCCTCGAATTCCTCCACGCAGCCCGAAAGGATCCACGCGCCCATCAGGAGGTAAAGCACATCATATATTGATTGTTTCAGTTTCATCATATCTTCAATCTTAGTTAAATTTTATATTAATGGAGACGTAAGGAATGGCAGTGCCGAACACAGAGAGTTTATAGCCTTGTATATCCGTTCCCTCAGTAACATAATAGATATTATACGCATTCTTGCGGGCCAGCGCATTATACACTCCAAAAGAGAACGATGTATGCAGGAAACTGGTCAGCTTGTGCGTCGGTTCTATATTGAACGCAAGGTCCAGTCGCATATAGTCGGGAATACGATAGTTGTTGCGGTCGGTGTAGTGGGGCATGTATCTTTTATGGTACGAATCGTAATATTGCCCCGCAGGTACTGTTGTCGGCCTTCCCGTGGCATAGTTGAAGTTACTCGATAAACTATACCTTTCGGTAAACTTCAGGTTCAGCACCGCCTTCACCTCATGCGGTCGGTCGTATTCAGCCGGATACCACTCACCATTGTTCAGCGGCATGGCCACCCGCTTGTCGTCCTGGCGGAGCAACGAGCGCGAGTAGGTATAGTTAATCCATCCATTCAGCCTTCCTGTCGGCTTCTTCGCCTGCAGCTCTATGCCATAGGCTTTTCCCTTGGTAGAGATCACATCCGTCTCCAGGTGGTGGTTCATCAGCAGGACAGCCGAACTGCGGTAATTGAGGTAGTCGTTGATATGCTTGTAGTAAGCCTCTGCTGAGAACTCATACTTCTTGTCATACGTCTCATGATAGATGCCTGCAGCCACCTGCCAGCCATTCTGCGGCTTGATGTTATAGTCGGACAGCTTCCAGATATCCGTAGGCGACATGATTGAAGTGTTCGACACCTTGTGGATATACTGATGCATGGTGTTGAATCCCGCCTTCAGCGAAAGGTTCTCTAGCAGGGCATAGCGAGTTGATACGCGCAGCTCTGGCGCATGGTAGGTCTTGATGATTCCTGTTTCACTACGTGTTTCCAACAGTGTTGCCTCCGAAGGCAGCTCCCCTTCATGATAATGGTTCACGTCGCGCGGACCCAGGGCATTGAACATCGTATAGCGCAATCCGCCCGTAACCGACAGCTTTTCGGTGAGCGCTCGCTCATAGTCGATATAGACAGCACTCTCCATAGCCTTTTCCTTCTGTAGCTGATCGATCTTGATGCGCGATGCCTCACCCACCGGCTCATACCTACCGCCCTGCACATGGTAATGCTGCACCGAAAGACCGTAGTTAAGTACATCTGTTTCCGACATGCGCTGACGGAGATGCAGCTTACCCCATAGCTGGTCAATACCGAAACTCAGTCGGGCGGCCATGGAAGGTGTTGCCTTATCCTCGTTAAAATAGTCGTAATGGTCAAGACCTGCCGAGCCCGTAACGGTCATCTGCTCATTCAGAATCGTGCGCCACTCTGCAGAGAAATTGCGATTCTGGTAGCCATAGTTATCCTCCGAGCTGAACGAGAACTTATCCTTACTCCAATAGCCATACACCTTCAATCGGTGGAAGCTGTTCAGTTTCCACGTCAGCGCGCCACCAAGGTCGTAGAAGTTAGCCGTACCGTTCTTGTAGCCGCTGCTCTCAGGCAGTTTCTTCAGCATCCAGTCGCTATAGGTGGTCCTGCCGTTCAGCAGCAGCGATACATGATCCTTCACAATCGGAATCTCGATATTCACCTTACTGGTAAGCGCTCCGATACTGGCCGAACCGGTAAGCTTCTCCATGTTCGCCTCCTTCGAGGTAACCTTCAGTACGCTACTGATCCTACCGCCATATTCCACGGGGATGCTCGATTTGAACAGCTCCACATCATCCACCGCATCCGAGTTGAACGAGGTGAACAAGCCGAACAGATGCGACGGGTTATAAACCGTTCCGCCATTGAAGAGAATCAGGTTCTGGTCGGTAGCACCGCCTCGCACATTATATCCGCTGGAAGCCTCACCCACAGTGGTCACACCAGGTAGCGTGAGCACGATCTTCATGATGTCCGACTCGCCAAAAGCCGATGGGATGTTCTTCAGTAGCACGGGCTTGAACTTCTCCGATCCCATCATCATATTCTTCACCGCCGACGGTCGGCCGCCCACCACCACGATCTCGTCCAGCTCCTGGTCATCCGAAAGACTCGCCTTCGCCTTCTTCACACCCGGCACGATATACGTCTTGGTCTTGGTGGAAGCCACTGCCGCGGCCACCGAGTCGTTGTCAAGGACGGGGATGCCCGTGAGAAGACCCTCCTCCAACCCCTCCCTTTGAGGGAGGGGAGTGGTTACCGATACCGCCTGTTCCTTTTTAGCAAGCTCGTCTTGAGAGTATCTACTCCCCTCCTTGTGAGGGAGGGGTAAGGGGGTGGGTCTGCCATTGAGGTTTTCCACCACCTTCACCAGACTGCTCTGGCGTTTGTTCTTTGAGAAGGAAAGACGGTTCTTCTTTGCGAACTGCTTAATCTGCTTTTTCTGTTCAGGAAAGAGTTTGGCCACATCCGCTGCGCGGTTCACATGATACATTTCCCCATCGGGAGTAACCAGCGTATAATGCTCCTTGGTGTTGAGCACCTTCTGGTATTTCCTTCCTTCGAAAGCGTTCTCACCACTGCAAACCTTCCACGCAATATAATACAGCTGGGTGCCATTCGTACTTCCATCCGAAAGCAAGGCCGCAAAGCGCGAGTCATCCTCCGGATCATGCACAAATCGTTGCCCATCCATCTCAAACCAGTCAATATGTTCCTGTTCAGGAATACAAAACACATTCCCTATGGGAGAAAGGATCACCACCCGCTGTTCCAACTGGTCGAAACGCAGTTTCACATGATCGTAAACCACACCATGGTAACTGATGCGCCCCTCATACAAGTCTGTTGTGCCTTTGTAATAGGGGATGTCGCGCCAAGCTGATAACAGATACTGTGGTTCAACCTCACCTATATACAGTCGGGCAAAATCGGAAGCAGAGGAGAAATACTCCTGCGCTTTCACATTTTGTACGACCATCATGATACAGGCAAATACAAAAAAATACTTTTTCACGTCTTTATATTTTCTCGCTAATAATCTTTTTTATTACCATCCGTGGCTGGAGTGCAAATTTACTCCTTTTTCTTTATATAATAAAGCGACAATCAAAATCTTGCACGGAAAAGAAAATATTTAACATTTTTTCACTTAGGTCTGCTGTAAATAATAGTTTTTTCCTTCAACACCCCAACATCTAACCCAAATCTCTTGAAACATCGATATACAGGGGGGTTGAGGTGGGTTAGATGTTGTTCAAACATCTAACCCAGATATCCCGTACATCTAACCCAGATACTCTCTCTTCAATTTGGAGAAGGGAAGCTCGAAGGGATATGAAGGTTAGATGTAGGTTAGATGTTCAAGCAACATCTAACCCTTGTCAAATCCATTGTGGTAGGGCATTTCAGGCATATTGGGTTAGATGTTGGCACAAAATGACAATAAGTGATAAGTAATAGGTAACAAGTAATAAGTATGATTTGAGTTAAAATACAGGACTGTATATTCATACTCTTATTTGTATGATTATTCCAAGTGTCTTAAACGCTGGGAGAGAAAACGTCAAACACTAGGAGAGAGAACGTCATTCTCTCCCTCCAACTGCCATACTTTCTAAACAGCCTGTTTCGGAATGCATAAGTATTCATTTCTCATTTATAGGTATAAAAGATTTATTACTTTGGGAAATAATGGTTATCTTTGTGGGGTGTAGCAAAGAGATGAAACCACTTAATGGGCTTGATGGGCTTGATGGGCATGATGGGCTGTGGTGATTGACACCAACGACCTGGCGTAAGCCGACTAAAAAATCACGCCAGGGCTTTGATGCCCTGAGCGTACCTTAATGAACGAGCGACGAGAAGGAGCGGTTAAGCCCCTCCATATAGGATGTTTCTTTTGCCTCTTTTCTTTGCGCCAAAGAAAAAGAGGGTAAGAGTTTGTTTCTTTGCCAAAGAAAAGGATGAGCCGAAAGTGCTCTCACTCAGAAAATTGCAAATAAATTTGTTTTTGTTCTCACTTAATCGTACCTTTGCACCGTAATAATAAGTATTAGCATTGAAGACATTTGAAGAATTAGGCGTGAGCAGTGAGATACTGCAGGCCATTACGGAGATGGGCTTTGTTTCGCCAATGCCCGTCCAGGAAGAAGTGATTCCCTATCTGTTAGGGGAAGGAAACGATGTGATTGCCCTTGCCCAGACGGGTACGGGAAAGACAGCGGCATTCGGTATTCCGCTGTTACAGAAGATTGATGTGGAGAACGAGGAAACACAAGCACTGATTTTAAGTCCGACACGAGAACTGTGTCTGCAGATTGCCGATGATCTGCGGGATTTCTCCAAATACATGAAAGGGGTGCACGTGGTGCCTGTTTATGGTGGCGCGAGCATTGAACAGCAGATTCGTGCCCTGAAGCATGGGGCACAGATCATTGTGGCTACACCCGGTAGATTGATCGACCTTATGCACCGCGGTAAGGCCCAGATAGAGCATATCAAGAGCGTTGTATTGGATGAGGCTGACGAGATGCTGAACATGGGCTTCTCTGACAGCATCAACGAGATATTTGAGCATGTGCCGGCAGAGCGTAATACCCTGCTCTTCTCGGCTACCATGAGCAAAGAAATCGAGAAGATTGCGCTGAACTACCTGCACGACCATAAGGAGATTGTGGTGGGCAGTAGGAACGAGGGTGCCGAGAATGTGAACCATGTGTATTACATGGTGCACGCCAGGGATAAGTATCTGGCTTTGAAGCGCATTGTTGACTTCTATCCGCGCATCTTCGCCATTATCTTCTGCAGGACGAAGATTGAGACACAGGAGATTGCCGACAAGCTGATCAAGGACGGCTATAATGCCGAGAGTCTGCACGGCGACCTCAGTCAGGCGCAGCGCGACCTCACCATGCAGAAGTTCCGTCAGCACCTCACGCAGCTGCTGGTGGCTACCGATGTGGCTGCCCGTGGCTTGGATGTGGATGATCTGACGCATGTCATCAACTACGGCTTGCCCGACGATATAGAGAACTACACCCACCGCAGCGGTCGTACGGGTCGTGCCGGTAAGAAGGGTACTTCCATCTCCATCGTCCACAGTCGTGAGAAGCACAAGATACGCAGCATCGAGAAGGTCATCGGTAAGGAGTTCGCTGAGGGAGAGATGCCCTCGGCACAGGAGATCTGTAAGAAGCAGCTCTATAAGGTGATGGACCAGATTGTGAAGACCGATGTACTGGAGGAGCAGATTGATCCGTTCATGGGTGATATCAGTCGTTTCTTCGAGTTCATCGACAAGGAGGATATCATCAAGAAGATTGTGAGCATCGAGTTCGGTAAGTTCCTTTCTTACTATGCCAATGCTCCAGAGATTGAGAAGCCGAGTTCCAGGAGGAAGGACGAAGGAGGAAGGACGAAGGCAGAAGGAGGCAGGTCGAAGGAGAGGTCGAGAGGCCGAGGATCGCGAAAGGCTGAGGCTGGCTTCCGCCGATTGTTCATTAACTTAGGTAAGAAAGACGGTTTCTTCCCCGGTGAGCTGATGCAGTTCCTGAACAAGAAAGTGAAGGGTCATGTGGAGGTTGGTCATATCGACTTGCAGAACACCATCTCTTTCTTCGATGTGGCTGAGGAGGATGCCGACCGCGTGACAAAGTACCTGACAGGCGCTAAATATAAGGGGCGTGAGGTGCGTTGTAATGATGGAGAGGCCACCCCTAACCCCTCCATGAAGAGGGGAACGAAGGAGGATGGAGGACAAAGGGAGAAGGTTAAAGTTCATAGTTCAAAGTTCTTTGCAGAGCAAAGCGGCAGAGCCGAGCACAAAGTTCAAAGTTCAAAGGAGGCCAGCTTTGATCGTTTCGAGAAAAAGAAGAAGGTGGAGAGCAAACGTGGTAAACGCGGTGCTGCCCGCATGGAAAGCGGTCGTAAGGACGATTGGCGCCAGTTCTTCCAAGGCGGACCTATCGAACTTGTAGGTGAGGAGCCCGATTTCTCGGAAGAGGGATGGGCACGGAGGAAACCCAAAAAGAAAGGCAAGAAATAATCTTGCCTTTTTTTATATCAATAGGGTGAGATGTTGTTCAGCTCACCGATCTTCCCTTCTACAACAGGTGTGGTAAAAAGCTGCTGGAGATCCCTGCTTGTGATTTGCGTCTTCGGGGAGAAGTCGGGTGATTGCATATACTGTAGGATGCTCTTATACAGCTGACGAGCCTCGGGGTACTGCTGCAGCTGGTCGAGCGGCGACATACATACCAACAGCTTACCCTTGTTGACAGCAAACTCGAAGATCAGTCCAAGCTTATGGTTCCGTTCCACATTGTCGATAACCTGTACGATGGGTCGGTAAGCCGCTGCGGTATTGTCGAGCATAAACGGTCGTGAGGCCTTGATGATGGGGAACCACTGCCAGTTGGTGTGCATCTCCGTGGGGAAGCTGTTGAAGATGGGATGCTCAGGATTCGTAAGAATACCCAAGGTGCCCGGTGAAACCGACTTCTTATTATTCTCGCAGATGGTTTTGAACATACGGTAGTTCCAATAGTCGGTCTGGAAGAGTCCGCCCACGGTAAGGTCCTTCATCTGCGTACTGTCGGGCATCAGCAGAACCGTTCCGCCCCCACTCAGTATTCTAGCTGTTTCTGCATCATACCGATGCGCCACAAGAATATCCTTAGGTACCGACAACGGGTTCTTCATGCTTGGGAACACCCAGATATAATAATAGTTCTCAAAGCATTTCCCACTCTCCTTATTATAATAGGATTTCAAGACGAGTGTGTATTTTTGCGGTTGAAGGTCGCTGACATCGATGCTGATATCCCCTAAGTCGGTCAGACCATGACTATTTTCAGGGATGCTTACTTTCCCTCGTTTAAGTGTCATTCCTTCCCTATCCATCAGCTGCCAGGTCATCACACCCTGGTTCCACTTATACTCGTCGATGGACTCGCTGTAGTTGGCCAGCTGGATCTTCCCCTTGACGGTTTCATCGGTGGTCCAGCAGAACTTCTCTGTAAGGAATAGCGGAACGATGGGAGAGCACCACTGACGCCATTCTTGGGGAGTGGTCATGCCTTTGGGTTCCATGAACGCATCGAGGATACCCACATACGCAGAGCCCTGTCCGGGGTAGTCTTGCAGGTCGAGCAGCTGGAATCCACCCATACCAGGTGTTCGCAGCGCCATTTCAATCTCCTGTTTATAGAGCTCCACACTCCACAGACCCGATGCCTTGTGGAAATCGGCTGCCTGATCGAGCATACCTGCCTTCTCTAACCTGCTGCGGAACACTTCCATGTTATATGGATAGAGCACTCCGGAGTATTTGCTGATTTCGTTATAGTCGGGATAGGTTTGGAACTGCGCCGTTTCATGACCGATGATGGGAACCTGACAGTCTTTGATACCCTCGGCAAAATTCATGATAGAATTCGGATAGATGCTGTTGATCATTCCGCCACCGGCAGCATCGGCAAACGAGAACGAGCCGCGGGTATGGGTATTGAACTTCCCCCATTCCTCCCCGCCGTTACGACAGGTGACGAAGAAATCCATCCCCTCTTTCCACCCCTGGTAGCCTAAGTAGTAGTTGGAACCGAACGTAAAGAGCTTGGTAGGATCCATCTTTTTGAAAGCCTTCGTGAAAAGCTGCATGGTAGGGATGTCGCCCCACAGTTCGTTTCCTAAGGCCATCATCACAAACGAGGGGTGGTGACCATAGGTGGTTATGATTCGTGTACCTTCCTTCATGAGGAAGTCCATTAACCTACGGTCGTCTTTGTTGAAGTCACCCCAGAACGGCAGTTCAGGCTGCAGGTATATTCCTTCGATGTCGGCTGCCAGGAAACAAGCCTCTGGCGGGCACCATGAGTGGAAACGCACATGGTTGATGCCATAGCCCTTGCATATCTGGAAGTACCGCCGCCATTCCTCCATGGTCATGGGCACATGACCTGTCAGGGGGAACACACAGGCATCATGCTTTCCTCTGAGGAAGGTGGTGTTACCGTTAATGGCGAACTGTGTGCCCTGTGTGGTGAAGCTCCTGACGCCGAAGGTCTTCTCCATCTCGTCGTATCCGTCGAGTGTGACGTGTATGCGATAGAGGGAAGGATGATGCTCGCTCCATAGCTTCAGACTGTCATCGCGGTAGATAACCCGGGCGTGGGTGAATGGATTCTGCGTCTTGGGAACCATCTTCTCGCCAATGACATAACCATAGTCGCCTCCCCACGGGATGAGGATGAACTTCATCTTCGTATCAGCCTTGAGCTGACCGTCGATATTTACCGTTACCTGCACCTCTTTCCTTTCACTATCGGTAGTGATGATCAGGTTGTCGATGTGCGTAGGCGCCCGTTTTTCCAGGTAGATCCTGCCGATGATTCCGTTCCAGTTGGTCTGGGTATCCTCGGTGTAGGCATGCGAATTACTGATGATCTGTGGCGGAACGGTGTTCTCACTATTGTCCACCATCACGGTGATGTAATGGACTCCCGGCTTGAGCTGCTTCGATAAGATATATTCCTGCGGTGTGGAGATATCGTTGTTGCTTCCCACCGGCTTCCCGTCAACATACACCGTGGTGGGCTTGGTGCGCTCCATGTAGAGGACAATCTGCTGACCTTTCCACGATTTGGGAATCCGCACGGGAACCTGATACCACGCCTTGCCCACATAGCTGTATTTGCGTGTCAGGTGGGTGGTCTCGTCTTTCTTCGTAGCAGCATTTCCCTTTCTATTCGTATCGGTAGTACCGGGAAGATAGATTACATCGTTGAACTTACTGGTAGGTTTCAGGGTGGAGTCGGGGTCTAACTGGAACAGCCATTTCCCACTCAGGTCGATCTTCTCACGATAGCCCGACTGGACGTATGATCCGTTTTGCTGCGCAAACATTGTCAGATGCGCCAGCAAGACCCCAACTAACACGAATCCCTTAACCTTCATCTCTAATCTTTAATGTTTAATGTTTAATTTTCATCTCGCATTAATCTCCTTCAGCAGACGGTCGGCATGTCCCCATCTGTCCATCATGAACAGAACGAAACGGATGTCCACACCAATGCAGCGAGCCAGTACCTTGTCGAAGTTAATGTCGCTGGCCAAAGAGTCCCAGTTGCCATCGAAAGCCAGTCCGATGAGCTCACCCTTACCATTGAACATAGGTGAACCGCTATTACCGCCAGTGATATCGTTATTGGTGAGGAAGCACAGTTGCATCTTACCAGTGGTCTTGTCGGTATAGGGGTCGAAGTTCTTTGATGAGAGCAGCTCGTGCATCTCCGGCTCGGCGAAATACTCATCAATCTGATCTGCCCTCTTCATCTTCTCGACAATACTCTCTGCAGTGGTGTAGTAGCCAGAGGGTTTGCCATCAAGCAGGTATTCACCCACCTGACCGTAGCTGAGGCGCATGGTGAAGTTTGCATCCGAGTAGTGTGGCATATCGGCCTCCATGCGCAGCTTGGCGGCACAGAGGTATTTCTCCTGCTGCATGATGTCATCGTTCGTGTCACTAATCCCTTCACGGATGACACCTAATGATTCAACCAGGTCAAGACCCATCTTCACACCCAGGTCTTTCAGATATTTCTTCTTACCAGGATAGATCTTCTTACCCTTCATGAGCACAGAGTTCTTATAGAGATCGTTCACATACTTGGTATAGTCGTTATGATACTTGCTCTCGATGGTCTGGTAGAAGGCGGGCAGATACTTCGCACCCACCTGCTCCTTGTAGTTCTTCAGCAGGGCGGCAAACACTTCCTTGTCGAGTGCCTCATCCCATTCGTCACTGTTGTCCTTGATCTCGAAGTACTGCTTCTTACTCTTATCTTCCGGACCCTGAAGCTTGTAACCACCAGCATTGGCACGCATGGCACGGGTGGCGAGCTCGTTGGTGCGGTTGAAGGTCTCTACCCAATACATAAAGGCGCGAACCGACTCATAGCGCTGACCGTACGCCTTACTCATCAAATCGAAATCCAGCTTGTCCTTCAAATAGCCAGTCTCATTCTGGAAGGTACGGATGCGTGCCTCGAGCTCCTGCTTCTGACGGATAATGCCGATGGAATCGATACATTTGTTCATACCGATGGAGTTCTTCCAGTAGTTGGAACTCTGTGCATACTTGCTGTCGTACTTGATACGGACAGCCTCTGAGGCATTCATGTGGCGCTTCATGATTTCCTGCTTAATGCCGCGAACCTGTACACGGGCGCTGTTCTCAGCATCGCGCATCTCCTTGATACCATATGAAGAGAGGTAACGACTGGTGCTGCCGGGGTAGCCGATGGTCATGGAGAAATCACCATCCTTATAGCCCTGCATGCTGACAGGAGCCCAAGAAGCGGGGTGGTAGGGAACATTCTTCTCTGAATAGTCTGCCGGACCGTTCGTCTCGGGGTCGGCATAGATTCTGAATACAGAGAAATCGCAGGTCTGACGAGGCCACATCCAGTTATCGGTCTCACCGCCGAACTTACCCATCGACTTAGGAATGGCGAACACCAGGCGGAGGTCGCGGAAGGTCTGATAGGTAGTGGCATAATAGGCATTACCTTCGTAGAACGGCTGAATCTCCACTTCCAGTGTCTTGTCGATCTTCTTGACACTGTCGTTCATGGCATGCTCCAAGGAGTCAATAAGTATTGTCCAGTCGTCAGCATAGTCAGGATTACTCTTTGCCAGTGTTTCCAGCTGGTCGGTGATGTCCTTCTGCTCGCGCATGAAACTTACGAACATATCCTTGTTCGGCAGCTCCTCTTCATAGCTCTTGGCGATGAAGCCGTTGAGCATGTAGTCGTGCTCCACGGTGGAATGACTGCGAATAGACTCGAATCCGCAGTGGTGGTTCGTGAAAACCAGTCCGTTGGGTGACACCACCACACCAGAGCAGTAGCCCGAGAAGTTCACTACACAGTTCTTAATGGCGTTAGGACTCTCGTACAAGTCGGCATACGGCATGGTAAAACCTTCTGCCTTCATCTGCTCATACACAGCCTGAGGCAAGTTGTAAAGCGTCCACATGCCCTCATCGGCACTGACCGTGAGTGAGCAGAGACACATCAATGATAATAACAGTTTTTTCATCGTTTTGTATTATTTATTTTGTTTCTTAAAATATTTTCCAATAACGGGGATATTTGCCAATGGCAGGTCGTGCTTGATGATATACGCCACGAAGACCATGATCCAAGCGGTATTGATAATCAGGGTAAGCCACCAGGCAAGGCGATCCTTGAAGAACAGGATCATGAACGAGATGAAAGCAGCCAGTAGCACATAGCATCCTATCTCTTTCATCGGGTAGGGGATGGGGTTCTTCTTCTGTCCTACGAAGTAGCTCAGCAGCATAGATGTACCATAGCCGGCCACACCTCCCCAGGCACAGGCCCAATAGCTGTATTTGGGAATCAGCAGGATGTTCACGGCTAACAAGACGAGACAGCCCGCCAACGAGAACCAAGCTCCGTAGATGGTCTTGTCGATAAGCTTATACCAGAACGACAGGTTGAAATAGATGCCCATCATGATTTCTGCAGCCATAACAATCGGAACAACACCTAATCCTTCGCGGTAACCGGAACCGATGATATACTTTAGCACCGGCATCCAACCAATTACGCAGATAAAGGCCAGCAGGGTGAAAATCAGGAAGTATTTCATCGCCGAGGCGTAGTATTCACCTTTGTCAGCATCCTTGCTCTTGGCAAAGACAATGGGCTCATAGGCATAGCGGAAGGCCTGGGTAATCATCGCCATAATCATGGCAATCTTCACGCAGGAACCATAGATGCCCAACTCTATATCAGCCGCAACTCTGTCGGGGTAGATCAACGGGAAGAGAATCTTATCAGCCACTTGGTTCAGGATACCTGCAACACCGAGCACCAGGATGGGCCATGAGTAGCTGAACATCCTGCGCAGCAGCTTCCCATCGAAATGCCACTGAATGTGGAGGAGGTCGGGGATAAAGAAGAAGGTGATAAATCCTGTACACAGCAGGTTGAGGAAGAAGACGTAGAACACGGATGTCTTACCTAACCATACAAAGAATATCAGGTTCAGTGCGATGTTCATGAAGATGAACAGCAGTTTCAGTGAGGCAAAACGGATGGGGCGTTTCTGGAAACGCAGGTAGCTGAAGGGGATGGCCTGCAGGGCATCCAAGGCCACCACCACGCCCATCATCAGCAGATAGTCGGGATGCTTCTGATAGCCAAGGGCATTACTGATAGGTGTGATGAAGCTGAAGAGCAGGATCAGGAAGATGGCGGTGAGCGTTCCTACCACGGCAAACGAGGTGGTAAATACGGTATCGGGCCATCTCTTTCCTTGTTGAGCATCGGAAGGAGCCTCATCGTTCGCAAAGCGGAACAGGGTGGTCTCCATGCCGAAGGTGAGCAATACCAGAATCAGGGCGGTGTAGGCATACATATTCGTACTGATGCCGTAGTCGCCTGAATCCTTAGGCATATAATGGGTATAGAGCGGTACGAGCAGGTAGTTCAGAAACCTACCCACAATACTCGACAGTCCGTAGATGGCCGTATCCTTGGCCAGGGATTTCATGTTTGCCATATGACTTCCTGATTATCCGAAGAACATGTAACAGATGGCGATGGCTGAGATGATTCCGGCGAGGTCGGCCAGCAGACCGCAGGTTACTGCATGACGCATATGGCGGATGCCTACGCTACCGAAATAGACGGCCAGAATGTAGAAGGTGGTATCGGTGCTACCTTGGAAGATACAGCTCAAACGACCGATGAAGGAGTCGGCTCCATACTGGGTCATGGCGTCAACCATCATTCCTCGTGCTCCACTACCGCTCAGTGGCTTCATCAAGGCAGTGGGTAAGGCGCCGACGAAGTCGCTGTTGAGACCGCAGGCACTTACCGTCCAGGAGATTCCGTCGATGAGCATATCCATGGCTCCTGAAGCGCGGAAAACACCGATGGCAACGAGAATAGCCACCAGGTAGGGGATGATTCTCACGGCTGTGGAGAACCCGTCCTTGGCTCCTTCAATAAAAGCATCATATACGTTTACCTTCTTCCGCATACCTGCCACAATGAATCCCACGATAATGGTCATCAGCAAAATATTGGCAATACTCGTGCTCACCACGTTCATCTGCTCCTTGTCCATCTGTGAGAATCCCCAGATAATGGCGGCCACAATGGCACACATTCCTCCTAAGGTGAGGAGCATGGTGCGGTTCAGCAGGTTGATGCGCTGATACAGACTGGTAATGATGACACCGGCCAACGTAGAGAAGAAGGTGGCCAGCAAAATGGGGATGAAGATATCGGTGGGCTGTGCGGCTCCTAACTGGGCACGATACACCAGAATACTCACGGGAATGAGTGTCAGTCCGGAGGTGTTCAGCACCAGGAACATAATCATCGAGTTACTGGCTGATACGTTTCTTTTCTTCCGCTTTTCTTCATCGGCCTCCACTTCTTCGTTTCTGGCTACATTCAGCTCCTGCAGCTGCTCCATGGCTTTCAGTCCGAGGGGTGTGGCGGCATTATCCAAACCTAACATGTTGGCGGCAATGTTCATGAAGATGCTGCCCGTTACAGGATGACCTTTGGGTATCTCGGGGAACAGCTTGGTGAATACCGGACTCAAGATGCGGGCGAAGACATTGATCACACCGCCCTTCTCGCCAATCTTCATGATTCCTAACCACAAGGCCAATACACCCGTCAGACCTAACGAGATCTCAAAGGCGGTCTTCGACGAGGAGAACGTGGAATCCATCATAGCGGGAAATACCGTGGCGTCTCCGAAAAAGACTAACTTCACCAGCGCAACAACGAACGCGATGAGGAAAAATGCAATCCAAATATAATTCAATACCATAGTGATTGCAAAGGTAAACATTAAAATGAAAAAAACAAAAGTTGATTGAAAGAATCTTGCAAAATTATCGTATCTTTGCGTCATATTTCCGTATCTTGATAGTTATAGATTAAGAATGAAGAAGATAGAGGTAGTAGCAGCGGTCATACGCAAAGAGGATAAGATTTTCGCCACGCAGCGAGGCTACGGCGAATGGCAAGACTGGTGGGAGTTTCCTGGTGGGAAGATGGAACCCGGGGAAACGCCAGAGGAGGCGCTGAAGCGGGAGATTCATGAAGAACTCTCCACTGAGATCAGCGTGGATGCGTTCCTCTGTACCGTGGAATACGATTATCCTAAGTTCCATCTAACCATGCATTGCTACCTATGCTCACTTTTATCTGAAGCCCTGCACCTGAACGAGCACGAGGCTGCCAGGTGGTTATCAATGGATGAACTAAACAGCGTCAAATGGCTACCCGCCGATGTGCTGGTAGTTAATGCAATCAAGAACAAATAAAAAAAGTAACTAAAAACTACCTGTATCAGAGTCCTTGTTCTGGAGCTTACGATTAATCTTTATATTCTTTCCTGTAGAGAAGTCGTAACTGAAGCCGAGGATAAACATCGACTTATTGTCATCGATCCATGTCTTATAAGTACTTTGCAGAATACTTGTTGGCATACTGTAGCCTGAATAGCGGGAGCGAGTGAATAGCCAATAGTCAGCGGCAAAGATGCGCCAGTTCTTCTTTTGCCAATAGACCTGCAGGTGTGAACTGTTTTCCTCTGCATCCAATGTGGATCCGTTTAGGCGTTTTGACACGATGTTCCCTACATAGGAGGCTCCCCAGTTACCCTTACGGAACTGCAGGGCAAAATAGAGAGGTGCCCACGTGTGATGGTAATGACCGATAATAGGACTGCTGACGTTCTGACGAGCCACATATCCTTGCAAAATCAATGTCAGGATTTGGCTCTTAAAGGGACTAACGACCAGTAGGTATGATCCTCCCAGATCACTGCTATAGTTGGCATTTTCGTTCGTGCCCACGATATATTGCTGGCCGTTAATCTCTTGCTGTGTATAATAGCGGTTAATAGGAGAATCGGTATATGCATAATACAGTCCGAGTTGGGTCTGCAGCCAGCCTAGGTTCCACTTGTGGATAAGTTCCGACTGGTAAGTGTTATAACTCTTAAGATAGGGGTTGCCAATGCTTAGCACTCCAGGTATGACGAGACTGGCATTGTTGCTGAGTTGTGAGATAGGTGGTGTATTTGATTGTGACGAGGTGACCCACTGCAGACTCATCTTCTTCGAAAGGTTTGTACTCAGAATGAGCTTTGGCGTGAAGAGCCAATGAGAGTCGTGGGCATCGGTATTATCCTGAGTCACCTGTGTAACTCCGGCACCGATACGGTACATCAGTTTGTCAATGTTTCCGCTGTACTCGGCATACATATAATGCTGATAGCTGGCTGATGAATAATCATAGTCCTTATAGTTGGAGAGTACATTGCTGATGGTGGCGTTAGAGCGTCCGAACGTGCCGCGATAGCCTAGGCTTAGACTGTTCTTTTCCCACTTTTTCGTATAAGCCAGTTCGCCTATGAAGGAGTATTTGTTGTTCTGCTGTTCCTGGTTATCTGACAGCCATGTCTCACCGTTACTCACGGATCTCTCCTCATCCCAGTTCTTACTGCTGTTGTGATAATAAGTACCTACGAGGTCTATCGACAGTTCCTGATTCTTGGGCAACGTTTTCTGGACATACACGTTCAAGTTAGGTCCAAAAGTGCTCATACGGCTACCAAACTCCCCTTTCCCTATTTTGGAAGTATTAAGGGTGGAGATGTTTTGGATATCCTTTTTCCCATCACTATGCCTATTGTTGAAGTGGGGGGTTGCTACTATCTGCACGGCTATGTTGTCTGGCTTGTTATAGGTGTACTTGATGACAGGATCATTCCAAGTATAGCCGAATTTGTCGTGTGTCTTTTCTTGATAGTTGTAATGGACAGGGGAAGATGATGATGTTCCGTCGGGAAGATAGCTTTGCAATGTATAATCGTAAGTTTGTTCGCCAAAGCGCTTTGTATAGTCGCGTAGGCTGAACGAATAGGAGAGTGAAAGCTGATGGTTACCAGAAGTCAGGTTCAGGTAAGCCTCGTCATCCGTGAAGCCCGTTGTAATGGCAGTCCTTGCCTCGATGCCAGCATTGATGCCCGTGTCCATCCGCTTGGTAATCACGTTGATGAGCGTGCCTGCATCAGCATAGCGGGCAGGAGGAATATTATAGTATTCCACCCTCATGATTTTATTGGCGGGAATGCCCTTCAGGTCAATGTCTGAGGATGCTATGCCATTGATCAGTATCTTCACGCTGCCGCCATCCATGCGCTTGATTTTATTGGTCACGGGGTCAATTTTCAGGTCTTCTACGTGTTCTAGCAGGTCACGGATATTGCGGGCCTGACTAATCTGCTCAGCGGAGAAGGTGTGGACGGATTTATCAACGTAGTTCATGATACGTGTGCCTTCCACAGTAACACCGTTTATCGTGTATTCAGCAGGTTTCATCTGAATGGTGCCTACATTGCCGACTTCGCAACTGCGGTAGTAGGTGCGATAGCCGA
This sequence comes from uncultured Prevotella sp., assembly GCA_900314935.1. Lineage (GTDB taxonomy): Bacteria > Bacteroidota > Bacteroidia > Bacteroidales > Bacteroidaceae > Prevotella. The sequence goes on along the minus strand of OMXE01000007.1, from coordinate 54,640 downwards.
CAAAACTGCACTTTAAGATGACACGATGGGCCTCCGTCGGAACCACAAAATAACCGCTCTCATTCGAAACTCCACCGCCAAGAAGCGTTGAGTCGACAGGATTGAGAATGGCAACGTTAGCGTATGCTACAGGCTGGCCTTGTTCGTCGATGATGGTGCCTGTCAGGTGGCGGTCGGTTTTGTGGGTACACTCCACGAAAATCTTCATATCCTCAGGGTCGCTTGTATCAACAGTCATGCGGATAGGATAGAAGCCAATCATCTGCTGGATGGCATCGGGCAGCGTTTTTCGTCTAATGGTAGTGGTGATGCGGAAGTCCTCCAGTTCGTTGTAGAGGAACATAATAGCATAGTCGGTCTGCTGCTCTGCGAGCCCATTGAGGGCATCAGAGATGGACACATTATTATATTCACGTGAGATGTGCTTCTGTGCCCGTGTGCTGACAGTCAGCAGCAGGGCAAGCAAGATGAGTACAATATTTCTGTTCATGGCGTCTGACTATTCTACAGTGATTTGGTTATCCTTTCGTGTGACGGTCAGACGCTCAAACTGATTGAGGTCGCTGATGACCTGATCGATGCCCTGCTGCGGATTCCATACAAAGCGGAAACGGAGCTGTCGGGCTTCATCATTAGCAAATATCACCTTGACATCGTAGTGCGCGGCTATCTGGGGTAGCATCTTCTCCAGTGGGATGTTGTCGTAGGTGATAGGCTGCACGGTGATGGTATCTTTGGTAAGCGTATCGGCAGGGAGTGTTGTGACGGGATTTGTTATGTTTTCGGTAATTTCAGATTGTGGAACCTCCGCTTTCTGATACTGCCGCACAAAGTGGATGGCAGCAAAGGCAATGCCTGAAACAAGTAGCACACCAATGAAAGATGCAGCTATCTTCATCCAACCAAAGCCTTGTTGCTTAGGCTGAAGTTTCTGGTTAAAGCGTTGCCATGCGGCATCCATATCGACAGGCTTTTGGTTCTGACGATGGAGGCTGCTACGCTTGGCTTCTACCATAAGACGGTAGGTTTCGCGAGTATCTTCATCACGGTTAATGATGTCTTGGATTTCCTGCTCGGTGTATGCATTGGGGTTGTCGAGCATTTCCAACAGTTGACGGATGTTTTCGCTGGTCGTTTGCATTGTTGTTGTCGTTTAAATTTTACCGAAGTGATGTCTGATTTGCTGAATGATCTGCATGAGATACTTGTAGGTGGTATTCGGATTCAGACCTAGTCGACTGGCAATTTCGCTGATGGTCAGATCATCGTCGAAACGGAGGTGGAAAATGCTGAGGTGAGGCTCCTCCAGTTGTTCGTCTACATAGGCGGCAATGTCATCGAGCCGTTCCAACCGCTTGTCAACGGGTTGCAGGTCGGCTTCATCGTCAATGGGCATCAAACCCTTCACTTTGTCATGAAGTTGCATCTGCCGGATTCTGTTCAGACAGGCGTTGCGCACGGCTGTCAGCAGATAGCTGTCATTCTTTGGTGGAATGTTGCTATCAGCCACGCGCAAGAAAATGTCCTGCACCACGTCCTCAGCATCTTCGTCGTCACCTAGCAAGACACAGGCCAGATGAATCATCTCGCTGTAGTTCCGGCGGAAAAGCTGTTCGATAAATTGCTTACGCTCGGCCAACTCCAAGCGAGCTTGGTTGGCACTCGCTGAATCGCAATTTTCAAGTATTCTCTGTTCAAACATAACAGTCTATTCATATTTGCACCCCGTTTTTGAGGCACTTCTATATATAAGACACTTCAAACCCATCGTTTTTTTACGGAAACACCAACTTTTTTCATTTTTCCTTGTTTTATTGCAAAATTCGGGTACAAAGATATAGCTATTTATTTGAATAGCATGAAGGAATTGCAAGAAATGCCATATCAGAAAAAACCCCTAACTGAAATAAAATGTTTACGCATTGTTTACGCAGAATTTGGGGGGGGGTAAAATCAATCAACGATCGAAAATAACCATATTTTATATAGTTTTTCAACGAAATCCTTGCAAAAAATCTCAAAAAGGTGTATATTTGCACCGTCAAAAACCTCAAAAAGGTGTAAAATATGGTAGAGCAGAAATCTCAAAAAGGTGCAGGCGACATCATTATGAAGCGTAAAATATATCAGCAACTCCTTAATTGGAAGGAGAAAAGAAACGGTGAGGTGGCACTACTCATAGAGGGAGCGCGACGCATCGGAAAGAGTTATATCGTAGAGGAGTTCGCCAAGAATGAGTATGAGTCATATATCCTCATCGACTTTAATAAGGCTCCCCAGATGGTCAGAGATTGGTTTGACCTCTATCTGGAAGATCTTGACACGCTTTTCCTCTATCTGAGTCAGCACTACAAAGTGAGGCTCCATGAGCGCAAGTCGCTCATCATCCTTGATGAGATACAACTATGCCCCAGAGCAAGAGCTGCCATCAAGTTCCTGGTGGCCGATAGAAGGTATGACTATATTGAGACAGGATCATTGGTGAGCATCAAGAAAAACACGCAAGGTATTGTACTCCCTTCAGAAGAACGTTCCATTCAGATGTACCCGATGGACTTTGAAGAGTTTCTTTGGGCTACAGGTAACGACATGCTGATGGACTTGATAAAGAATATGTATGCAGAGCGGAAGCCGATGGGACAAGTTTTCCATCGTCAGGCTATGGATGCTTTCCGTCTCTATATGATAGTGGGTGGAATGCCCCAAGCCGTCAAGAAGTATGTTGAGACCAAAGACTTTGATGCCGTAGATGCAGCAAAGCGCGATGTGTTGACTATCTATCGTAATGACATCTTCAATTATGCTGGTGAGATTGCTGACAAGGTGGTTTCTATCTTCGACCAGATTCCTTCTCAGCTCTCCAAGCACGAAAAGAAGTTTCGGTTGTCAGCCCTGAAACCAGGCGCGAAATACCGCGATTGGGACGATGCATTCTTCTGGCTGAAGGACGCGAGGGTTGTCAACATCTGCTACAATTCGACAGAGCCGAACATCGGACTGAAGATGAACGAAGACCGCACGACATTGAAATGTTATATGAACGATACGGGCTTGTTAATCAGCCATGCTTTCGATGAAAAGGGCATTGTGTCGTCTGAGATTTACCAGAAACTGCTCTTTGGGAAGTTGGAGGTGAACGAGGGAATGCTTATTGAGAATATCGTGGCTCAGATGCTGGCAGCCAGTGGTAATAAACTCTTTTTCTATAGTAAGTCATCGGAGGAAGCCGAAGAACGAATGGAAATAGACTTCTTGCTTCAAAAGGACAAAGTGACCAGTCGCCACAATATCCGTCTGATAGAAGTCAAAAGCGGGAAGAACTACACGTTATCTTCCCTGACGAAGTGCATAAAGAAGTTTGGAGAATATATGACCACTCCTACCGTTTTGCATGCAGCCGACTATAAGGTAGAGGATGGTGTCACTTATCTTCCGCTTTATATGACACCCTTACTGTAAGTACAGAAAATGAAAGTTTCATGAAGTCGCCATTAGTTTGATGATAGTATGCCCTCACAACGGTATCAGGTATGAATAAGAAACAACCACAATACGAGAAGATGCCAGAGCACTATTTGTTGTGCTTTAACGACGAGTGTGCTTTGGCCGATAACTGTCTGCATCGGCTGGCAGCGCGGAGCGGAAGACAAAAGGATAGTATAGTAACGGTAGTGAATCCCACGCAATGCTGTGGGGAGAATTGCCCATATTATAAGGAAAATAGAATAGTGACGATAGCTTACGGTATGGTAGATTCGTTTCATGAAGTGAAGGCTGACCATATCGCATCTCTGCGAGGAACGCTAATTGATCACTTCGGACGAGGCTCATACTACCTTCGCCGCAACGGATTGCGTGGTATTACGCCAGAGGAACAGCAATACATAGCTGGCGTTTTCCGCAGTTTTGGATACGAAGTAAAGTTCGATAGAACTGAAAAAGAGACTCAATGGCTGTAGTACAAGCGCCTTGTACTCCCAGTACAAGCCCTTTGTACTGATAGTACAGAGGCCTTGTACCGATAGTACAGCCGCTTTGTACTGTGGTAAAACAACATGAACAGATTCCAAAAAGAAAAATCAGCAACTTAGAAGAAATTCAAGTTGCTGATTTTCAGTGTGGACCAGCCAGGGCTTGAACCTGGGACCTCCAGATTATGAGCCGCAAATATCGATTTTCATGATATTCTATGATATGTAACTATATTGATATTCAACGATTTATATTTTTGTGATTTTCACAGAATCTTATAAAAATACCCCTAACTGAAATAAAATGTTTACGCATTGTTTACGCAGACATGATTTTTGCCTATTTGTCCACATTTATAAAACCCACAGACTACTTGTTTTCACTTATTCATTCGTGGAATAATAACCAAATCTTTGTTTTATTTGCTCTGTTTACGCATTGTTTACGCGATGTTTACGCATTGTTTACGCAAAATTTGAGAATAAACGGCTGTATATCAATGTATTTCGATGGTTATTTACATTTGCATTTACTCTTCTGAAGGCACTTTTGTTGAAAAATCGCATTTTTGAGATAAAACCTTCAGACTATTCATTGGTAAGGCCTCGCAAAAGCAACCAGACTACCCTTTGTTTACGCAAGATTTTCCACAATGTGATTTTTGTGGTATTGGGTGAAGATTTTTCAACTTGACTTATACATTCTGGATGCTCGTTTTCGTTGACGTCTTGACTTGATTGAATGTACGAGTTTATAGTATTCGCTCGGACTCAGTTGTTCTTCTTCCACCAAAGGCTGAAGTACATCGAGTTTCCCTAATGTCCGCAATACTCTCAGCAGCGAATTAAACGAGCCAATCTCTCCTTTCTCAATTTTCTTCAGAGAGGAAAGAGAGATGTCTGCCGCATCAGCCAAGCTTTGTTGAGTGATATTCTGCTTCAGTCTAGCCGCTTTCAAGTTACCAACTATTCTATTAAAGATAATGGTATCGGCAAGCATGTAAATGTCATCCATAATAGCTTATTATTGAACTTTTGTGCTGCAAATATACGAATAATAGTTTGATAATAAACTGTTATGTCGGAAAGAATATAAGATTTGGATGTTTTTTGTATATAATCAGATTCTTTATGTGGATCTTACTGATACGCATTCATTCCGCTTAAACTTATTCCACTCAACATTATGAAATCAGACAACATTAATCCCTCTGTGTATAAATTGTTGCGCACAGGCGACATTTTTTTGATAAAATGCTGGTTGTATGCAACAATTTTATTACCTTTGCACCGATAAAACAAAAATCGTATGGATTCATTATTCAGAAAAAGTGACAGGCTGCTGGCTAACACCCAAACAGAAATCATTCGTGACAAGATGAACGAAATACACTGGAATGCTCAACTTGTCACCATTATGGGAGCCAAAGGTGTGGGCAAATCTACACTCATCAAGCAGTATCTAAAGGAAAATTATAGACTCGGTGACCGTCACATACTCTATTGTTCGGCTGATACAGTAGATTTTTCTATGCGAACACTTGTGGGGTTGGCTGAGGAATTTTCTATTCATGGTGGCGAACTGTTGGCAATTGATGAAATTCACAAGTACAAGTCTGGTACAACTGATTGGAGTCGTGAAATAAAAGAGATTCACGAATTGTACCCCGACCTAAAACTGATCGTCAGTGGGTCTTCCCTTCTGCGACTAAGGGAAGGAGATGCTGACCTGTCTCGTCGTGCTGTCAAATACACGATGCCAGGACTTTCATTCCGCGAATCACTTCGCTTCTATCATGGTTTGGAATTCAAGCGATGGGCATTGGATGACATACTGGCTCATCCATACGATTTATGGCAAGAAGTTTCTTCGAAGTGCAAACCTGTTGTCCTTTTTAAGGAATATTTGGAGAAGGGATACTATCCTTTCTTATTGGAGGGCGAAGGGGAATATTACACTAAGATTGAACAAGTGGTGAACTACATTATAGAAACAGAGTTGCCTCAGATTTGTAAGGTCGATGTGGCCAATGTCAGGAAATTGCAGGCTCTCATTGCTCTTATCTGTAGTGAAGTTCCATTTGAACTAAATGCTAATAAGATAGCTGCCGCTATTGAAATTGGGCGTGACACAGTAGTGGAGTATTTGAAGTATCTTGGTGATGCAAAAGTTCTCAATCTGCTATATTCCGACAAGAAAAAGATTGGCAAACTTTCCAAACCAGACAAGGTCTATTTGGAAAATCCCAATATACTTTACGCGTTGACACCCACAAAGGCTGAAATCGGGACACTACGTGAAACCTTTGCGATATGTAGCCTTTCAGAAAGCCATACTGTCGAATATGGCAAGGCGCAAGGCGATTTCAAGGTCGATGGAAAATACACTTTTGAGATAGGAGGACGCAGTAAGGGCTTTTCACAGATTGCAGGTGTGGAGAATTCCTACATCTTTGCCGATGACTGGGACATGCCTGATGGGGCAAAATTGCCACTTTGGATGCTTGGATTCTTATATTGAGGCAGGAGTGTGCGTCATTAATTCATGTATTTGCCTGATAACATCGGGGGCATGTTATACTCGCGCAAATATTTTTGCGCGAGTCGCATTTTAACTAATAATATTGACTATGATACAAATAATGACCTCCTCAATAGTCGCAAAAGAAGGAATACAAGCAAAGAGCCTTTTTAGTTTCTTCTCCTAAAAGGATTATTCCAAAATGTGAATTCTGGGGGCATTTCAGAATATGAATGGAAAGTAGCTCTATTATCCTTCATATCGGTTTCGGGATAGATAAGATTTCGCTTGTCTTCTTCTGTCAGCAATTCATCATCGCATTCGATGAAAGGATCAAGCCACTCAATTTTTCTCTTAAGCCAATTTAGCTTTTCTTTGTCTTCATCAACTATGGTTTCTTTCTCATTGAGGAAAGATTCATATTTTTCCACATAGGCTCTTAAAATATTAGCCCACGAATAGCATTCTGCAGAGAGGAATGCAGCCTTCAATTCCGTCCTTTCTTTTTCCCTTTTCTTTGCCAATTCCCTTTTCTTCAATTCTTCAAGTTCTCTTCTTTTTCGCTCCTCTTCTTGTCGCTTCCTTATTCTTTCCATCTCTTCACGATCTTCTTTGATGGAAATGGCCTCGTTTTCAATTTTAGTAATAATACTGATTATTTTCTCTTCTAGTTTTGTAGCAGGAGAATCTTCTATACACGTCGTATAAATAGAGAAAAGCTTTTTTCGTGGTATCTCAAACTTGAGCTTTCCAGATGGAACCGTTAGGTATTTCGGGTAGTTGGATTCTGTATTTGGTATTTGCTTGTTTTTCTCATATAGTAGTATGGGTATTTTTTCTTCGTTGACGATGACATATGTATTGTTAACGTCTTTTGCCACTACTTGATGTCCACGGAGTTCCAACACTCTTATTATTGTAGAAAAGATTCGTAATGCACGGTCCAGATTTTCAGGTTGTACACGAATGTTTAGAGGCGACTTAATCTTGCTCTTATATGGATTCCTGTCTAAATACTTAGCATTTTTATCTCCTCTAAAGTATTCTTTTGTATCAATGATAAGAGGATTCTTTGCGTATAATATCTCAGGAACGACAAATAGCGCTTGATCCATCTTTTTCAATTCATATTGAATCTTTTCACGTGGGTCTTGCGGTTCTTCCATGATATAGACCGTTTCTTGTTTTGGCTCATCAGAATTAGAGGGTGTTCCCGCAGATTCTCCATTTGAGGGTATTTCTTTCTCCTTAGCTAATTCCTTCTGGGCTTTTTCTATTACTTTCTTCTTGGGCTTCTGAAACGAATCCAAAGTGGGAACCTCTTTATCTTCAAACGCTGGGAGAGGCGGTATCTCTACTGGTTTGCCAAACTGAAGTTTTGACCAATAACCACTTGATGGCGTAGGGATATTCAATCGATGACAAAACTTCCTTAGAATTGGAGCGGGAACACCCATCTTCTCTGCAACTTTAGTTACAGGTTCTTTCCAAATCAATTTGTATAATTCTTCTCTTGTTGTTTCCATCTTTCCAAAATCAGTAAAGTCGTTTGTTCTTTTTGTATTCCTCACTCCAAGTTTTCACTCTTGATTCCTCGACCCATTTCACGAGTTCATCTTCAAAGAAGTATACTTTCCTACCTTTGTCATAATAAGGGATTTCTCTGGCACGAACCATTTTCTTGATTACATTTTTGGTTTGTCCCAGGATTTCTGCTGCCCTCTCTTCATCAATCGGTCGGTGTTTGTCAACTCCAAGGCCTAGCTGAGATTCTATATGCTCTAAAACGGCCCTCATCTCCGCAATCTCATTGATTAGATAATTAACTGCTTTAGGAACATTCTGAAGAGTCAGTTCCTCCTTTTCTGTATTTTCTTCCTTCTTCTTTTCCATATCAAATAGAGTATAATTAGTATTACAAACAGATGTCCTTTTTAAGGCATCTTCATATCTATAGACGTGTATTTTGCAAACGAGTTTAACAGAAAGAACTTGTACTTAGAATGTTACCAAAGACAAAAGCGATTATAATTAGCGTCACCCCATTTAATAAATGAGGTGGCGCTAATCAATAATGATTTCTATGCATTAATGTTGTTTCCTTTGCTTGTTAGCAAAAAGGCCCTGCGACAATCCAAGCAAGCATATTGCTCTGTGATGACTGGTTCCGATTCCTGTTGGGTATGCCCAAAGACTTGATAGACATTGGGCAATCGTTCTCTCATGTATTGGTGGTCCGTTTCATCTGTCCATACAGGTGAGGGGTATCGTGCATAGCCCCAACGTGAAGCGGAAACATCCATCAGGCCATTGAAAACAAAATCGAAAAGGCTCTCTTCCGTTATCAGTTTGTCATTGAGGGATTTGCAGATGTCATGCACATCATTGACGTTAACCTTAGGCATCCTGTACCTTAGCCAACCCAAATCGACCCCGGCATGAGTGAAGAGGAAAACCTTCTCTTCTGTCCTTACCGTCATAGCCAGTTTGAACAAGGACAAGTTCTCACTGAAGATCTGATGAATCTCCTCATAGCGTCCTTTGTCTTTACGGCTGCTGTTTATGTCCTTGTCAAAGTAATGGATGTCGTGATTACCCAAAAGCAGAGAAACCGTTTCCATGTTGGCTTTCTTGAAATTCAGGATGTCCTTGAAATTCACAAGAGCCTCACTTGGCAGGATTTCCTCATAATATGTATACGGATCCAGATAATAACAAACGCCCATGTATGTCTGGTATAATCAACAATATCGGTTTGTCTGTTATTTGTTTCATAGTCACTTCTTTTTTAGTCTTCTTCAAAATCCTTATCTTCATTCAGCAGATATTCCCATTTGGTCCCTTTGAGGCTTTCTGGGTCATATTCTTTTCTATATTCCATGATATAGAAGGCGATAGATTCAGGGTATATTTGCCAATACGCGCGACATACCTGCTTGTACAGCCCAAGCATACGGTCATCTCCTGCATATTGAAGGAGCCAGTCTAAGAGCCACTCAACTTCATTTTGAGAAGCGTCTCTATGGCAAATATCATCAACCTGTGGCTTATATGCATAATACGCCTGCTCATACAGGCTTTTCATTTGTTCGGCTATTTGCTTTATGCCTTCCAAGAGTTCTTTGTATTCTTTTGAATTTTCCATAGGGCTAATCTAATGTAATAATCTTTCCTGCATCAAATCCGTTCGAAAGATGCTCATCATTGAAGACATACCCCAATTGGTTGCTGACGATTTTCGTCTTGCCAATGGTAGCATCAATATTGGTATGGGAATGACCATATATCCATACATCGATACGGCTGTTAGCTATGAAATCGCCCAGTTCCGTAGCGAAGGCGCTATTGATGAGCGAATCCAGATGCTGCGGTGCCACCACCTGCCGCGTAGGCAAATGGTGGGTAACCACAACGATTTTTTCAGCCGTACTCTCTGCTACACTTTTCCTGATGAAGTCCAAACAGAACTGGTGCAGTTGGTTATACTCATTCACCTGGATGAGCTTTCCTTTGTATTTAGTCTGACGGAAATCATTCAGCCCTCTCCACACGAAATACTCATCCTGTGTGGAAATGTTCGACCACAACGTACTCAGGATGAAGTCTGTGTTATCAATCCGAACTACCTGGTTCTGATAGATGCCCACATTGTCTTTGAGCATCCATTTCCATTGCAATCCACGCTCCATCACATCGCAAAACTGGTAATACTCATGGTTGCCTGGGACTATCAGAACCTGACGATAGTTGGCCGATGCCCACTTCCAGAACTTACTGAGCGGAGCAACCGTATTGTTCAGGTAGAACGTATCACCTGCCAGCACGAGCACGTCTCCTGTTACAGGAAACTCATTATGCTTAATGTACCTGCTGTTCTCAGCGAACTCCATATGCAGGTCACTCATGTATTGTATTCTCATTGCCTTTGTTCATTAATTGGTTTAACTTTTCTAACAGGTTCCCATTCCGTGGCATCTATCACATCGGCCACTTGCTGAGCCGTAATATCTTCATCCACACAAGGGAGTGTTATCTCGTTTCCCACCTTCTCGTCATACGAATACTTGTTGGCACCGGGAGTTATGCCGACATAGTCAGTCTCTTCTGCGATTCGGAGGAGCCTTGCGGTCTCGTCACATACGACACCTATTCCCTCATCGCACAGTATTTCGAGCATGTTGACTACATCATTTGAATAGCCATAGACGCAAAATCCCAAGGAGAAATACCATTGCCCGTCGGCTACAGGAACATTCTCATTGCCCCAGCGGTTCGTCTTCCTACGTGCATGAAGGTGGATTCTTGCGTAGGCAACATCCATGCAGTGATATGAACTGTTGTCATCATACCATTTTTGATAGTCCTGCTCGCTGTCGAGGTCCAAACCTTTTATCTCACGTCCCTTGCTGTTGTACCTCACAAATACTTCTTCGTCAGACTTATTGGCGAAATCAGACTTAGGTTCAGGACGATAGCGATCCTGCGTCCTATATGCTTCATAAAGAATACGCCAGATGTGTATGTAGATTCTGAGCGTCATTTTATCAGCTGACCACAGGGGCAAACTATTACTCTTCTTTACAATATCCACCACTCGCGCGGGATTATTAAACATCCTGTAAACAGGACAGATGCGATTCAAGTCAGCACGCTTGATGATTCCATCCCGCTTAGAGTAAGGCAGACTCTTCTCGACATAGGCATTGTATTCGTCAGCATTCTCACAGATGCTATCTACCAAGACGGTGATATGCTTCTCAAGCTTCAGTAGAGACTTCGACACATTCCCATGCCAGACATCAGGTCTTCGTTCTCCCCCAATGTAACTTGCACTCCTAAGGTCAATATATCTCCACTGGCGGTTTCTGATTATCATGTAGTGGAAACCCTTATAGTTAGCCGTAAACACCTGGTACCAGTAATTCCCGTTAGCGTCAGCAGTTTCCATACGATTACGCTTGCCTGGTGCCTTGAGTTCTACCAGTCGCTGCATGGTCTTCTCAATACGGAGCATCACTTCAAGTGCCGCATCGTCTACAACCACACCGTTCAAGTGGTGTTCATGGGTTAGGTACATCAGATCTCTGAGATCATTGTACCTCAATACAGGTATGTGTTTCATTGTTTTACTACTTTTGTTTGTTCAGTTTGCTTATTTATAATTCTCTTTACTTGCCCAAATGACACTGGAGCAAAGCCATTGTTGTCCACTCCCACATCATACTGGGTCGGATAGAGAAACTGGAGCCTCTCCGCGTCATTTCCTGTGTTATTCCTTCGGGTATGGACGTGTCCGAACAGCTGCCAAACATCATCCTTATAGCCGCCCTCAAAACAGAGAAAGGGATAGTGGCATAGGTAGATTCTCTTCTTCCCTATCTCGATTCGCATCTGCATGGCTACATGTTCAAAGCGACTGATGAATCCTTGTCGAATATTCTTCAAATCGTGGTTACCCATGATTAGATATATTTTGCCATTCAGACGGTCGAGTATCTTTGTCCATTCTGTCGCACCACCCAGGCAGAAATCGCCCAAGTGGAAAACCGTATCATCTTTACCTATCACGCTATTCCAATTTGCTATTATCACCTCGTTCATCTGCTCTACGTCTTTGAACGGACGATTGCAAAACTTGATAATGTTCGCATGATTGAAGTGCGTATCTGATGTAAAGAACGTATGTTCTGCATTAAACTTGAAATTCATTTTCTTCTTTGTGTTATTCTCTCCATGCCCCATCTGGAGCACGGAGAGAGTTTGTTAATTAATCGAGTATGTAAGCCTGGCTCATATAGACCTTCTTCACCAACTCGGTGGAAAGCTTGTTCAATTCCTTGTTGAGCAACTTCTGTTCGCTCTTTTCAAGACAGCCATACTCACCACCATGTTCCTTCAGGAAATCTTCGAGCACGTCCTTAGAGAACAGCCCCATAATCTTTCCGAAGTCTTTAGGCACATGTACTTCACCGATGTGGCTCACCACATTTGCCAGACGCTGTTCGGTGACGTATGCCTCCACTTCTGGAATGAGTGCCTTCAAAGCCTCGCTGTAGGGAACAGGTTCAGCAAAGAGCTTGTTGCGCTTCTTCACACTCTTCTTTTCGGCAAAGCGTTCGTTCTTGCTCTTGATGAGCACCCTGCTTCCATTTCTTAGGTACACGGGAACGACAGGTCTTATCACGATGCCTTCGCAGATGTTGTCTTCGATGGCAGGGAAACCAAGCCATTCAGCAATCTTACTCTGGAAAGCGTTAGGGTATTTGAGACATTCACCGAGAGTGCCCTTGAACAGAGTCCTGGCATAGAAGAATCCGTGCTTATCGAAAAGCTCGTTCACCTCATCTACTGGCAGATACCTACCGCCATCGTCGTTGATGACATAGATATCAAAACCATAGAACTCATGTTCAGGAGTGTAGCATACACCCTTCTGGATGAGAGACAACTTACGGTTGGGCTGAACATCCTTGTGAGGATAGGTTCCACCGAACATCTCACCGAAGACATTGACACTCTTCACGTCCTCATATCTGCAGAGGACATCCTTGAAAAGGGCCACGACTTTGTCTTTGTACCTTTCAAGCAGTTCGGGATAGTCATAGAACATCTCCTCAGTTTCCAGTATGGAGGTACGCTTTGCAAACTTTACGTTTTCTCCGTCGCAGAGGAAACTGGTGTTGGCACCATGTACCTTTTCCTGTACCACATATTCCAAATCGGTTGGCATCTCTGCCACGATGCGCTCCATGAACTCTCTGTTGAAGGAATTCTCGATGGAGCTGTACTTTTTGAATTCTAACATTTCTTTGTTCCTTCTTGTTTTTGCGCATCGCTGCGCGATTAATAATTGATTGACTACATGTTGTGCCATAGGCCAGGCCGATGAGGAGAAGTCTTGTCGGTGGTAAGTCGACAGTGTTCATGGTTGTGATAGGCACAAATTCGCAATTAAGCGAGGGCTATGAAAGCGTTCTTTCAAATGGCCGAGCGTGAGCGAATTATCCAAACGGAAAGCATTGCTGACTTTCCAACCACTTCGTTAATCTCGTGTTTGCACGTACAATTATGTCAGGAGTAATCCACTCCCTCCTCGTGCAATATGGAAAGTTGCGAATAAGAGAGACCAAAACAAACTTGTTTGAGCTTTGGCGAGCGTGAGCAAGTTATTTAAAGTCTTCCTATCTGAATAGCGTGGTGCAGCAATGCTTGACGTATGCGTATAGGAATCGCATTCAAGGCACCATGTGCTCTGAATGTTCAGTCCGCCTAATATGTTAAATTTCTGTCTCTGCATTGTTGCTATTTTTATGGATTTTCGTAAAATTGACTGCAAAGGTATACTTTTTCGTATAACTGACCAAAATTTCGGAGAACTATTTTAAGAGGTTTTATTGGCCAGACCAACGGAATAATTAGCCACATAACTTTTCAATGCACCGCAGGAAGTGAAAATGAATGCTCCTGCAACCAGTGCTAAAATGCTGAATTTCTTCATTGTTTGAAACTTTTTATTAGAGTTAAACATTTTACTGGCTGCAAAGGTACTCGTTTTCATTTATAAAAGAGTAAGAACCTTCAAACATGGACTAAGATGGATGGAAGAGCTGTTATCGTGCAAACAATTCTACCACCCAAAGAACTTTCTACCATCATCACACTCACGTTCTCAATCGGATATTTCAGATTGCCACTCCCTCTTATTCCAACTTTTCACATCTCTAAATATATGGAAAACAATTCATGAATTCTCATAAAATGCTCTTATATTTCAGAAAGTCACCCCGAGGTCACTTTGAGCGTTCTATGTTCACCTCATGTTCACCAAGAAAAGAAAAAGCACCTACAAAATCTTTGTAAGTGCTTGATTTTCAGTGTGGACCAGCCAGGGCTTGAACCTGGGACCTCCAGATTATGAGTCATATTTATAAGTATTGCATGCAATGCCATATTTTTGCAAAACCCTGTAAATAAAAGGATTATTTATTTTGGTGTTTGCAGAAAATTGTGTAATTTTGCAGTAGTTTTCGCTCACGAATTTCACCAGAATTTCACCGAGCATGTCCCAAAACTATTATAAATAGAGGGTTTTTATGAAAAATGAAAAATTGAATTTCACCGATGTGGGGAAATTAGGCACGAGAAAGTATAGCCATCGTGGTGTTTCGAGCCTTGCAAAGTTCATTTCTGCTAATGGAAATGTGTATGGGACGCTGGCTCTTGATACACGAAGAGGTACTGATGATGCTGCCCAGGAACTACCGGTAGCTATCAGAGTTGCCCATAAAGGGAAGACCATTTACCTTCGCATAGGCAAAAAATATACGATGGAAGAATGGCTTGAACTCTGTGAATGCGAAAAACAGGGCAGGAACAAGAAAGCTGCTGAGCGTAAAGAGTTGAAGACTCTGATGCAGAATATAGAGAATCAGATTAACCAACTTATATCTGAAAATAGTTTTTCTTTACGCCATATCCAAGAACTACATCAAGGAAAGTTGGATAATGATTGCACCATCTATTCTATATGGGATTCTATCATCGACACTAAACGGGAAAATGAGAGTGCTGGCACTGCCAGATGCAACAAAGATGTACGCAGGCGTTTTGAAAGAGATATGGGGTCTAGAGTGCAATTCTCTGACATCGACAAATCTTTTGTTGATAAATGGATAAAGAGAATGAAAGACAGAAAATTAAGTGTTACGACTATCGGTATTTCCCTCCGTACTTTCAGAGCCATTGTGAATGTCTGCATAGATCGTAAACTGATAAAAGGTAATACCAAGGAGATGTTTAAGGACACGGGGTATAACAAATCGGGCAATAGGAAAGCTGATTATTTGGAAATCCCGACCATGCGAATGCTTTATGACTTTTGGGAAAGAGACGAGGCTAAAGCCGAAAACGGAAAGGAATTGTTTTTCCCTAAAGAGAAGCATGCCATTTTTCGTGACTTGGGCTTGTTTCTGTTTATGTATCTTGGCGACGGACAGAATTTGGCTGACACTTTGCGTTTAACCTATGATGAATGGTATTTCGCTACTCACGGCAAACAAATGAGATTTTTCCGCCATAAGACGCAAGAAAGGAATGCAAGTGCAAGCGAGGTCATTTTTCCTCTTACTGTTGAACTGAAAAAGATTATCGATAAATATGGCAACGAGCCGAAATTGGGGGAAAGGGTCTTTCCAATTATGAGAAAAGCGATAACTGCCGACCAGGAAATATGGGTCATCCAACGCTATAACCGTTACATTCGTGAACACATGGCTAAAGTATCGGAAATTATCGGAATGGAGCAAAGACCGACATCAACGTGGGCAAGACACAGTTTTGCTACAAACCTAAATAACACAGGCAAAGTTCCATATAAATATATAAGTGACAGTATGGGACACAGTAGCAGTGGGGATATTACTTCAAGCTATATCGGAGCTTACCCTCTTAAAAAGATGCTGGAGTACAACGCCTATCTACTCGATGAAAATGGTGGAAAGAGCAGTAGTACAGAACTATTGGAACAACTTAAAGGTCTAAGTGAGGAAGAGCAAAAAAAGATTCTTGATGCTTTATCCAAGTCCTTAAAGTGACGACGCCAACGTAAAAATGTCGGGCTTGTTGACTCGTTTTAATAGAAAAGCAGTAATTTTGCACTAAAATAATACAGACATGAGCAAACTGATACATATTAATAAGGAGTATGCTGAGTGGGTGAAGTCTCTCAGCCAGCGTTTTCGCCAGAGCCAGATTAAGGCTGCAGTAAAGGTGAATAGTGAAATGTTGAAATACTACTGGTCGCTTGGCAGGGATATTGTGGCAAAAGATGCTGTTACCAAGTGGGGCGACAAAATATTTATCACCCTCAGTGCCGACTTAAAGGATGCTTTGCCCGGAGTGTCAGGCTTGTCGGTTCGTAATTTGCAATATATGAGGCAGATGTATAACACCTTTATGCCCCTCTTTGAGATTACGCCACAAGCTGTGGCGCAAAATGAAAAGGATATTACGCCACAAGTTGTGGCACAAAATGTACTTGACAATATTTGTAGTATTCCTTGGGGGCACATACGATATATCTTGGACAAGAAATACGATGCGCATAAATCATACTTCTACGTCATCAAAACATTAGAGAACAATTGGAGCCGCAATGTTCTGCTTAACTTCCTTGACACAGACCTCTACGAACGTCAGGGTAAGAGCCTTACTAACTTTACGAGTACATTGCCGAAGCCACAAAGCGACTTGGCGCAGCAACTCACCAAAGATCCGTATTGTTTTGACTTTACTCAACTCAAAGAGAAGTACGACGAGACGGAATTGAAAGATGCGTTGGTAAATAACATCCAAAAGCTACTATTGGAAATGGGCAATGGTTTTGCTTATATGGGTAGAGAGTATAGAATGGCAGTCGGTGAAACGGAGTTGTTTTGCGATATGCTCTTCTATAATACCAAAATCCATTCCTATGTCATTTGCGAAATCAAAACACAGCCCTTTGAGCCATCTTTCCTCGGACAACTCAGTGGCTATGTATCGTGTGCCAACCACATCCTAAAAGGAGAAGGAGATAATCCTACCATTGGTTTGCTGATCTGCAAGAGCAAGAACGAAGTCATGGCTCGTTATGCACTTGAAGGCTATAACCAGCCCTTGGGTATATCAGAATATGAGCTGTCAAAGGTGTTTCCTGAGAATTTCAAGAGTTCACTTCCCTCCATCCAGGATATTGAAAACGAACTGAAGGAAAAGTAGCTATGATAGGTTTTATATATAAGCTAATGGCTTTGAAAAAGCTATTGAAGATTCTCAAAGTGATAGATCCAAAGAAACTTCAAGGCATTAACGATATTTTGGAAGTTATCTATCCAGGCATTAAAGGCGAGATAGAGAGACTTGTTGAGCGTGGGGACGTTCATGCCATGAACAAGACTTTTGACTATATTAAATCTCATGGTGGTACCGAGAAGATGGCAGAATATTATAACAATGCAGACAAGAAAGGACAAGATGAAATGCTCTCAGCATTCAACAAGGCTTTCAAGCCAGGTGCCCCATTCGAAGATGCCGTTCTGACACTGGATGGGCTTGCAAAAGTGAAAAACATGGGAGTTTACACCCAAATTTTCGGAGACATAAAGGATAGTATCGTTTTGACCACTCTCAAAATGAATTATCGGACAATTGATGACTGGCGAACATTCGTTCGTAGGCAGCATGAGGGCAACAATGATGTGCTTCTTGGTATTCTTGATGAAATACAGGAGAAAGAAATAAAGGACAAAGCCATGAGTGAAGATGAGAATAATTCTTCACGAACAGATAATCAACCTAACAATAGTGCGAAATATTTTTTTGTCAAAGAACTCTTAGTCGCACTATATGACTATGACAATGTCGTTTTCAAACATATTTCCTCAGAATTCGAATTTGCACGCATAATCAAGAGGAAAGCACACAAGGAGAAGTTGGTGGAATGTTCAGGCAAGAAGGTCTTAGCTTATCACATTTTGTGGCGATTGCGCAATTTACTACCCGATGAGAATAGGGAAGAATGGATAGATGACATCGCAGCTGAGTGTGGTTATGATGTTTCCACCATCAGCAAAAAATACAAAGACGATACAAACATGAAAGCGAAAAATAAGAAGCTGTTGAAAGAACTGAGTTCACTATTTGACCGCTATGAAACCCTAAGATAGAATCAGATTTCATTTATACGATAGGCGTATATTCACATCGAATATACGCCTTTTCTATTTCATGTAATGCCATGCAAAAACGTTTCCACGCATTTCCACGCAAATATAAAGGAAAAAATGTGGGCCACGGAATAAGAATCGCGTCTAAATTACTGATATTCAGTAAGTTGATAAAGAATAAAAACTATTTATTTTTTTTGCGTGCCACTTGTAACCACTTTTCCACGCATGACCTTTGCAGCGAACTTTTAAAAAATCAAAGATATGCGTGGAAATTTTATTATGTTGCAGGAGGAAGACCTAGAGAAGGCTTTCACCAAGATGCTCGAGAATTATTTGGGCACACACCAGTTATCTGAGAAGCCCTTAACTGAAGAGGACAAGTATTTATCGAGTGACCAGGCTTGTGACTATATACATGTCACAACCAGTACCCTATGGAGAATGAGACAACGAGGTGAGATTGTGGCTCACAAAGTTGGAGGACGTTGTCTTTATTCCAAGAGTGATTTGGAGGCATTAATTAAAAAAGGATAAAGTATGGGAACGAACATCATCGACCTCTCCTTCAACGAACTGCTGATTTGTGAGCCTGTTGATGGCGGTGGATTCGTGGTAGAACCGATGAACAAGTGTATTGATGAAGCTCACAAGTTACCACCGTTAGTTTCCCTATATTCTGACATCGTGCTCGAAGGTGACCTCTGTATCATCTTCGGGCAGTCAGGCATCGGCAAAACTATTTTCGCTATGCAGATAGCCAGATCTATAGCTGAACACGGCAAACGGGTATTATACGTAGACTGTGAGATGACACCCCGTCAACTTGGCAATCGTTACGAGACAGCCAATTTTCCTCCTACTTTTCTCCGTGCCGAGATGGATAAGGAGCATCCTGCAGAGGATGTACTTAAAGGGATAGAGGAGGTGGCTGCTGCCAATCATGTGGACGTGGTGTTTATCGATAATATCACCGCCCTTGGGCAGTCGCTTGACAGGAGTGCGGACGCAGGTACTCTGATGGCCTCGCTGAATACCCTGAAGAAGAAATACAGCTGGACGTTGGTGGTACTCAACCATGTGCCCAAGATGTTCTCAGGTAACGTACCTCTTTCCCTTTCGGCCATGCAGGGCTCAGCCAAGATAAACCAGCTTATCGATGATGCTATCGGTATTGCCCAATCCAGCATTGACCCAAACCTCGTTTATGCCAAGCAATGCAAGTGGCGAAATGGTGAACTGACAATGGGAGCCGACCATGTAGCTATATATGAGCGCCGTAAGGATGAATATGGCAATCTGGGCTTTACTGAACGCGGTTTCAGCACAGAGCAGGAACATTTGAGTGTTGAGAGCGGAAACGACAGGGAAGAGATGAAGGCTCGCGTAAGAGAACTATCTGCAAAAGGTATGACGCAGACAGCCATTGCCGAACAGCTTGGAATCTCTCAGAGTAAAGTGTCGAGACTTCTAAAAGAATAGTCTCTGATTATTCATTATTCACATTATTCATTCTGCATAATTGCATAATCTGCATAATTAGAATAGGAAATGGACGATAAAGAATTGAAACAAATACTCTCCACCAAGGCTCCTGCCTATCAGCGGTCTCTCATAGAGATACCAAAGGATAGCTTTGTCCCTCACTATTCCTCATTGACCGACTATCTGGATAGGGTGGTGGGCTACGAAGCGAAGATGCTCAGTAAGGTTGACCAGCTCATCATACGCTATCGTTTAGGTGCGGTTATGAAAATTGAAGGTGGCCATTATGGTACAGTACTGCCTCGGATTAATCGTAAGGGAATGGTTGTCGGGGGCAATGTCATCTACTTTAATGCCAAAGCAGGGACAGTGTTCTATAAAGAAACGCTCATCAACAATCTCTATTCATGGTACGCTTTTGACTACTATGTTGATCCTGATGTCTTCTTTGGTGAGCACTTGTATCTTGGCAGGCGGATTGCTGTCGTTCAAGAAGAAAAGACAGCACTGCTTGGTACGCTGGCTTATCCGGAAATAGCCTGGCTGGCAGCAGGTGTCGGCAATAATCTCACGGACGGGATGATGGAAAAAATCAAAGGGCGACAGGTTATCCTTTTCCCTGATGACTTCTGCTATGACTTTTGGTCGGAGCACTTCGGGAGCAAGTTCAAAGTGGATGACAGTTTTGTTCATCGTGATATTAACCAGTATCTGATAAATTTTATCCACAGCCAACAAGTTCCGTGATGTCTGTGAGCAGAGAATGAAGGGTTTGCCCTTGATATAGCCCACTATAACTACGAGCTTCGCTTTCGTAGTTGTGGGCTCTTCCGAGGGACTCATGGCGTTGCCCTAAGAACCTACAAGGCTCTGCCCTTGACCCGTTCAGGGCTCTGCCCCGACACCTCGCTCAAGCGTTTCACTCCTGAGAACCTGGAGCAAAGAGTGACCCTCTCTTTGCAAACTCCGCTCAGTGGCATCTGCCCCTAAGAACCCTGAGCAGGAAGTGACTCTCTCCCTGCACCCTCCAATCAAGGCTCCGCCCCGATACCCCGTCTGCCAGTTATTATAATAGTATAATATGCTATTATCATAATATACTAATTTCATAAAATGCAAATTTATAAAAATCATATTTTCATTAATTTATATTTCTATGATTACAATAGCCAAAGCATCGGACCACGTAAAGCCCTGCAACATCGAGCAGAGCGAACGCCATAACAGGCGGGACGCAGAGTATATCGCCTCGCTTAATCCACGTTCATTGTATGTGCGTACAGAACTGAGCCATAACAACGAATCGTATGTCGTACCGGACTTGAAGGATGTCACCCTCCAACAGCACTATGATGCCATCAAAGCCATGGTGAAGAAGAAGACAGGCCGAGCCATGCAGGAGAAGAAAGTAACTGTTATTGGCAAGAATGGTAAACCTAAGGAACGAAATGGCAGCAGCCCCATCCGTGAGAGTGTTGTCAACATCAAGCCAGACACGACAATGGCTGACCTTCAGAAATACACAGAGAAGGTGCATGAGAGATGGGGAATCCGGGCCATACAGATTCACATCCATAAAGATGAAGGTCACTATGATAATCCTGATGATCCATCTACATGGAAGCCTAACCTTCATGCACACATCATCTGGGATTGGATGAATCATGATACAGGCAAATCCTATAAACTCGGCAAGAAAGACATGGAAGAACTACAGGATATGGTAGCCGAGGTGCTAGAAATGGAACGAGGCAAGAGAAAGGCCGAAACAGGCCGTGAGCATTTGGAACGCAATGAATACATCTTGCAGACGCAAAAAGAACAAAGTGCCAAACTTGAAATCGAGATAGCCGAAAAGCGAGACAGGCTCAATGCCGAGAACGGCAATGCCATCAAGTTTGGAGTAGCCAATCTCTTTGGAAAGGGTAAGTATGCTGATATGGAGAAAGAGAACAAGCACCTGAAGGAGGATCTTTCAAAACAGAAAGCGATCCTGCAACAGCAATACCAGAAAATTCTGGATGCTGAGCGCCAACGGCTGAACCAACAACTCGTAGAGAAGGAAAAGCAAATAAATGAACTCCAAGCCAAGTATAAAGACGAGATGTTCTGTCATCAGCAGGACAATCAGGGGAAAGACAGAATAATCAATCAGCAAAAACGGATTATTAGTGATTATCGTGAACGACTTGGTTATTATTTGTCAACCCTATCTGAATTGTTGCAAGGTGCTGTTAAGGCAGTTGTAGATTTCGTTCGGTCTGGCTATAGCAGTTTCACCTATCGTCAGAAGGGCGACATTAAACGCTACATGAATAGCCAGCCTGACAAGGAGGAAGCTGCAGACATAGTACTCAATGCCTCACGCCCCTTCTTAAAAGCCGATGAGTCTGAGCGAGTGAAAGGAAATCTCTTCGATATTGCTCTGGACGTGAAAGAAGAGCGTCAACAAGGCCATAGCTACGGACATGGACGGTGCATGTAATAATGAGAAGGCACGATATTACGTGAAAATCGTGCCTTCCTCCTAAACAATTATTAACTAACTAATGTATGAATCTAAAAACAATCTTTTTACTGGCATGTCTGTGGCATTTTTTTCACTCCTTTTAGGTCATCCTTTGTGGCTTCTACAATGCTGATGGCATAGCCACCGCCTGCTGCCGCCGTCAGTTTCAAGACAGATTTTGCAGTGACAACACCTCGCTTAATTACGTAGGCCTGCGGATTTGTCTTGTAGTGGGCATCCTTTGCATCAGCATAGACAGTGGCAACGTACTTCTTGCCAGGGTCCAGGAAATTGAGCTTCAGAGCAGATGTATGGCCGTGCTCACTGGCGGTGCAGCCCACGAACCAGTTGTTCGTTCCCTTGGCCTTGCGGGCTGCCACGATATAGCGGCCCGGCTCTGCCTCGAGGTAGCGCGAGTCGTCCCAATCGACGGCCACGTCCTTAATGAACTGGAAGGCATCCATGTGCTGCTCGTAGTTGTCAATCATGTCGGCAGCCATCTGCAGCGGACTGTACATGGTGACGTAAAGAGCCAACTGACGGGCCAGCGTAGAGTTCACGTGGTTCGGGTTGTTGGGATTGATTTTGCTCATATCCATCTCGAAGATACCCGGCGTGTAGTCCATCGGACCGCCCTGTAAGCGGGTGAATGGCAGAATGGTAGTGTGGAAGGGCTTACTGCCGTTGGTGGCCTCGTATTCTGTGCCGCGGGCTGCCTCGTTGCCAATCAGATTCGGCCAGGTGCGACAGAGACCTGTGGGGCGCACAGCCTCATGGGCATTTACCATGATGTGGTGCTTGGCAGCCTCCTTGATACAGTAGAGATAGTGGTTCACCATCCACTGGCCATAGTGGAACTCACCACGAGGGATGATGTCACCCACGTAGCCGCTCTTCACAGCCGTATAGCCGTATTTGTTCATCAGCGTGTAGGCAGCTTCCAGATGGCGCTCATAGTTTCGGGTAGAGGCTGAAGTCTCGTGGTGCATCTGCAGGCGCACACCCTTGGAGTGGGCATAGTCGTTCAGCCCCTTCAGGTCGAAGTCAGGATAGGGTGTCTGGAAGTCGAACACATAGTCCTTTGACTTACCGAACCAGTCTTCCCAACCAATGTTCCAACCCTCCACCAGCACCTGGTCGAAGCCATGCTTGGCAGCGAAGTCGATGTAGCGACGCACATTGTCGTTGTTGGCACCATGAAGGCCGTGGGGCTTGGTCTTCGAGTAGTCCAGGTGGTCGAGTTGCACGGAGGGCAGGTCGAAGGTGTATGACCACTGGCTCTTGCCGTTGATCATCTCCCACCACACACCTACATATTTCACAGGCTTAATCCAGCTCGTGTCCTCCAGCTTGCAAGGCTCGTTCAGGTTCAGAATGAGGTTCGAGGCAAGGATGTCGCGGGCATCGTCGCTCACCATGACCGTGCGCCAAGGCGAAGTGCAGGGAGCCTGCAGATAGCCTTTGTCGCCCTTGGCATCGGGAGTGAGCCAAGACTCGAACACCATTGTCTTGTCATTGAGGTTCAGGTGCATACACGAGTAGTCAATCAGTGCAGCCTCGTGCAGGTTGATATACAGACCGTCGTCGGTCTTCATCTGCAGCGAGGTCTGTACGCCAGTCTCTGAGAACGGATGCTGCGAGGCATTGGGCGTGATGGCCTCTCGCATGTGGCTGCGGATCTCCGAGAGACGGGTCTCCATGTAGTCGTACTCCTGCGTGTCGTAATCGCCGGGAATCCACCAGGCAGTGTGGTCGCCCGTCATGGCGAACTGCGTGTGCTCCTCCTTGATGACGAAGTAGTTCAGGTTCTGGCTCAGCGGGAACTCATAGCGGAAGCCGAGTCCGTCGTCGTAGAGACGGAAACGGATTCTGAGGTCGCGCTGCTGTGCCTCCTGATGCAGGGTGACGAGCAGTTCGTTGTAGTGGTTGCGGATGTCACGCGTCTCACCCCAAACGGGCTGCCATGTCTCATCGAAGGTAGCAGTCTGCTGGTCTGCGAGCGTAAAGCCGCTCTGCAGGTTGGTCTGACTGGTGCTGGCTGTACGGGTAGCTCCCTGTGCCGTGTATTCCTCGTAAGAATTGGCTTTCAGTTCCAGACCGAGCTTGGAAGGGTTGATGACTGCCTTTCCCTTATAAGAGAGGTCGTATACCGGCTCACCCTGAGCGGAGAGCGTGAAGGTCATCTGCATCTGTCCGTCGGGCGATGTCAGACTGAGTTTGTCGGCTGCAAAGGCTGATGTCGCCATCAAGGCCATTGCGCTAAGTAATATGTTTCTGAGTTTCATAGATTCTTGAGTCCTTTAAGTTCG
This sequence comes from uncultured Prevotella sp., assembly GCA_900314935.1. GTDB lineage: Bacteria > Bacteroidota > Bacteroidia > Bacteroidales > Bacteroidaceae > Prevotella. The sequence goes on along the minus strand of OMXE01000007.1, from coordinate 30,140 downwards.
TCCTTTGTTGCTTCCACGATGCTGATGGCATAGCCGCCACCGGGAACAGCCGTGAGTTTCAGGGCCGTCTTGGCTGTCACGACACCCTTCCTGATAGTATAGGCCTGCGGGTTGGTCTTGTAGTCGGCATCCTTTGCATCGGCATAGACCGTGGCAACATATTTTTTGCCTGGGTCGAGGAAAGAGAACTTCAGTATCGATTGGTGAGCCTCGGAACCTGCCGCACAGCCCACAAACCAGTTGCCTGTGCCCTTGGCCTTGCGGGCAGCAGTGATATACTCCATCGGCTCGGCCTCTAAGTAGAGGCTCTCATCCCAATCGCATGCCACATCCTTGATAAACTGGAAGGCATCCTTGTGCTTCATGTAGTTTTCGGGGAAATCGGCAGCCATCTGGAGTGGGCTGTACATTGTGACGTAGAGGGCCAACTGGCCACAAATGGTGCTGTTGCAGTGTGAACCGTTGGCGCAGTCCATCTCAAAGATACCCGGCGTGTAGTCCATCGGGCCTCCCTGCAGACGGGTGAAGGGCAGGATGGCCGTATGTCCGGGTTTGGTGCCACCGAATGCCTGATACTCCGTACCACGGGCACTCTCGTTGCCCACCAGGTTGGGCCATGTACGGCAGAGACCTGTGGGGCGCACGGCCTCATGACCGTTTACCATGATGTGGAAGTCGGCGGCACGCTTGACGGCATGCAGATAGTGGTTCACTTCCAACTGACTGTAGTGATGCTCGCCACGAGGGATGATATTTCCAACGTAGCCACTCTTTACGGCATCGTAGCCATAGTCCTTCATCAGTTGGTAGGCCCTGTCCATGTATTTCTCGTAGTTCATGACGGATGAGGATGTCTCGTGGTGCATCATGATCTTGACACCCTTGGCATGGGCATACTCATTGAGTGCCTTGATGTCGAAGTCGGGATAAGGGGTCAGGAAGTCGAACACTTTCTCCTTCATATAGCCGCTCCAGTCTTCCCATCCGATATTCCATCCCTCGACCAGCACCTCGTCGAAGCCATGCTCTGCGGCAAAGTCGATGTAGCGGCGCACGTTGGCATTGTTGGCTGAGTGACGTCCGGAGGGTTTGGCATGGGCATAGTCGGTCTCACCGAGTTTCACCGTCGGATACTGGTTGGTATAGGCCCAGTCGCCTTTGCCGGAAATCATCTCCCACCATACGCCTACGTATTTTGTCGGGTGAATCCAACTGGTATCCTCAATCCTGCAAGGCTCGTTGAGGTTCAGGATCAGATGGGAAGCCAGCACCTTGCGGGCATCGTCGGTGATGAGTATGGTGCGCCAGGGACTCTTGCAAGGTGTCTGCAGATAGCCCTTCACGCCCTGTGCATCGGGGGTAAGCCATGAAGTAAAGGTCATGGTCTTGTCGTCGAGGTTCAGGTGCATGGCGGGATAGTCCACCAACGCCGCCTCGTGCAGGTTCAGGTAGATGCCGTCGTCGGTCTTCAGTTGCAGTGAGGTCTGCACACCAGTCTCCGAGAATACCGTCTGTGAAAGATTGCCGGTGACGGCACCGCGCAGATGACTGCGAATCTCACTCAGGCGCGACTTCGTGTATTCATATTCTTGTGTGTCATAGTCGCCGGGAATCCACCATGCCGTGTGGTCGCCGGTCATGGCTATCTCCGTACACTCCTCCTTCACGGCGAAATAGTTCAGTTTGCCCTCTTGCGGAAATTCGTAGCGCAACCCCACACCGTCGTCATAGACACGGAAGCGGATGTTCATGTTGCGCTCCGTCTTCGACTGCGTCAGTTTCACCAGCAGTTCATTGTAGTGGTTGCGGATGTCGCGGGTCTCGCCCCACACGGGTTGCCAGGTCTCGTCGAACGTACTCGTCTCCTCGCCCCTAACGGTAAAGCCGTCGAGCAGGTTGTTTCCGTCCGTCAGTTCATAGCCTAACCGGCTGGGAAGTACGACATCACGGTCGCGGAATTTTACACTGTAGGTCGGCACTGAGCCATTCAGCGAGAAGTTCACACTGATCTCCCCATTGGGAGACTTGACTTCGCTGGCCTGTGCGGTGACAGCCAGCAACAGGCATATACTTGAGATAATCGTTTTTTTCATTTGTTGTTGGTTTTAAGTATGATGGCGGTAAAGGCGTTCAGGCTGAGCCTGTTCTTGCCAACACTGGCCTTGCCTGCCGTGAGAACAGGCTCGGCACCGCTAAGATGGAGAGGGGCAGACACCTTGTTGCCCGAGGGGTTCAGGGCAATGACGTAGGTCTCATTGCCTAAAGTGCGCTGATAGACCATCGGATAGGGTTGGCTAACATCGCTCAGCAACTGCCAGTCGCCATCATTGCCGAGTGCCTTCGACGAATGGCGGAGAGCAGTCAGACGACGCACGAAGTTCAGCATGGAGTTCGGGTCGTTCTCCTGAGCCTCAACAGTCAGTTTGCCGTTCTCTGTATCGACGGGGAAATAGAGCTGGTCAGGGGTACAGGAAGAGAAGCCTGCCGTCTGATTGTTCTTCCACTGCATCGGTGTGCGTGTGCCGGCCCGGTCGTTACTGCCCTCCTTGCTGGGAAGGTCCATCTGATACTTCATGGCTATCTCGTCACCATAATAGATAAACGGCACGCCAGGCATCGTGAGGAAGAAGGTCATGGTCACCTTCAACTGGTCGAGCGTGTTGCGGTCTGCCACGTTCGGACGCTGGTAGTCGTGGTTGGCCGTCGGGATGGCGATATAGCCCTTGTCCTTGGTAGCGGTGTAGGCCTTGGTGTAGTTGTCGATAAACTCGCTGATACTGCCCTTGCCCGAACGGTCGAAATAGCAGTAGTCGTACTTCTCCCATCTGCCCCAAGGGGTATTCCTGGCGAAGAACAGCGAGGGATAGCCCTTGATGCCGAAGTGGATCATGAAGTCGATGTTGAAGCCGGCGGGGATGGCGACGGCTGGGTCGGACCACTCCGAGATGAGCACGCACTCAGGATAGTTCTTGTCCTTCCACTCGCGCATCTCGTTCCAGAGCAGCGACACGGCCTTCTTGTCGGGGTCGTTCTTCACCAGAGAAGGAGCCATGTCCACGCGGAAGCCATCGATGCCCTTGTCGAACCAGAAGGCCATGATGTTGCGCATCTCGCGACGGACGGCCTGAGGGCCAGGGGCATCGACTCCCTGCTCCCATGGATGATTCGGGTCGGGATTGGCAAAGCCATAGTTGAGCGCAGGCTGGCACTCGAAGAAATTCTTCTCGTAGTACTTGGCACGGGGCGCATTGGCCTCCACATAGCGGCCACGCGTGCTGGCAGCAGGATCGGGCTCCTGCCTGCGGGCAGCAATCTCCTGCTTCTCGGCATTGGAGATGTCGTCGAGCCAGATGAAGTAGTCGCTATAACGCCCGTTGGGATCCTTCTCAGCCGAAGCCTTGAACCAGGCACACTCGCTGCTGGTATGTCCTGCCACGAGGTCGAGGCACACCTTGATGCCACGCTTATGGGCCTCACTGACGAGTGTCACCAGGTCGCTGTTGGTGCCGAAACGGGGATCCACCTTGTAATAGTCGATGACGTCGTAGCCGCCATCGAACCACCCCGACTCGAAGACAGGGTTCAGCCAAAGGGCGTTCACACCCAGGGACTTGATGTAGTCGAGTTTCTGAGTGATACCAGGCAGGTCTCCGATCCCGTTGCCGTCTGTATCCATATACGACGACGGATAAATCTGGTAGAACACTGCATTGCTCAGCCACTTCGGTCCCTTCTGTGCCTTGGCACCGATAACGGCTTCCCCCGTCTCGTCCTTCACAATACCTTGCACCTTAATGTCTTGTGCAAGTACGTTGAGCGACATCAGCATGGTAAACAGGATGAACGCTAAACGTTTTGTTAATAGTTGCTTCGATTTCCTCATACAGTTACTTTTTTAGTTATTAAAATGAAAACTGCTGCAAAGGTAATCATGATTTCACGTAATTGTAGCTCATGGTAAATGTTTAGTAAATTGAGATAAAACTTTATTAATCGTATCTCATTGGAAATCAATTATATATAAATGTTGTTAATTATTCTATAGTAAATATCCGAAAACCAACCATTATTATTATCTTTGCCATGATGAAGACCCTATTACTCATATTTACCCTCTTCCTCCAGACAGGAATCGGCCGTGCCGACAACAGACAGTTGCTTCACGAACTAGATCAAGTGATTAGCGAAAAAGGCAACTACGTCGGCCAAAAGGAAGAAACGATTGCAGCCCTGAAGCAACAGTTGGCTGCAGAACGCGACAGCGACCGTATGATGAAACTCACGGAGGACATCTTCCGTGAATACAAAGTGTTTAAATTCGACTCGGCAATGGTGTATGCCAACCGCGGACTCGCCTTGGCACGGCAGCGGCGGGATGTCAGCTACGTGGCGCAGTTCTCCATCTGCCGTTCTGAGATTCTTGCCATCGGCGGCCTCTATACCGAGGCGCTTAGCAATCTGGAGCAAGTGGACACAACTGTACTGAACCGGAAGCAGTTGTTCGACTACCATCAGACACACGTCAATATTTATATGTATTGGGCCAACTATTGCAATGACCGCGAATATGCTCCCCAATACATGGCGAACGCCTCCCATTTCCTTGCGCATGCCATCCGATACCTCAATCCCGGTGACGAATTCTACAATTACTTTCTGGGCGAGTATCACGTTTTCGTTGAACCCGACACCAAGAAGGCACGCCACTATTATGAAATGGCTTTCAAGGGTAGCAGCGAGCAGTCGCGAGTGCATGCCATGACATCGTTTGCACTGGCAGGCAACTATTTGGCATCAGGCGATCAGGACCGCTACGAGGAATATCTCATCAAGGCTGCGCTGAGCGACACGAAGTGCTGCACGATGGAGAACATGGCGCTTCAGACACTGGCCCTGCGTTTGTTTGAGAAAGGCAACGAGCATATCAAACGGGCAGAACAATACATCAACACGTCGATGGAAGATGCCAAGTTCTACAACAACCGCCTGCGCATCCTTGAAATTTCTCGCATCATGCCACAGATCATGTCATCTTATCAGGAGCGCGTTGAGCAGCAGAACCGCGGGCTGCGCTACTCTGTCTTGTTCATCTCGTTGCTACTCATTGGTCTATTCATTACATCATACTTCATTCACCGTCAAAACCGGCAACTCTCAGCGCGACGACACGAATTGGCCACGCTCAACGCTGAACTTGCCACACTCAATACGCAACTCTCACAAACCAACACACAACTCTCTGACGCCAACACACTACTCTCCGATACCAACACGCGCCGCGAGAATTTAGCCAGCATCTATATCGACCTTTGTGCCAAATACATTGACAAACTGGGACGCTACCAGACGCTCGTGAAACGCAAGATCAAGGCCAATCAAGCGCAGGAACTGCTACAGGCCATTTCTTCGACGCGCATCTCCGAGGAGGACGCCGCTACGTTCCTGAATCGGTTCGACAAGGCATTCCTCGAACTCTATCCGTCGTTTGTCGACGATTTCAATGCGTTGCTGCAGGAAGACGGACGCATCCGGTTGAAAACACCCAACACGCTAACCACCGAACTGCGCACGTTTGCCCTGATCCGCCTGGGCGTAAAGAATACCACAGACATTGCAGGCTTGCTCTTCCTCTCCACCCAGACAATTTATAATTGTCGCTCTACCACCAAAAGCAAAGCTATCAATAAAGACACCTTTGATGAGGATGTACAAAAACTGTGTACAGTTATTAGGAAATAGTGTTTATGTTGAAAACACTGAAACAGCAAATATTTGCACAAAAAGTCTATCTTTGCTACGCCATGCAATATCATTGCAATCGTAAAGATTGCAGGAAACTTCACATCATAACTTTTTTGTCACGAATTTCACCTGAATTTCACCAAAAAGAAAAAGAGAGCCACGAAATATTCGTAACTCTCTGATTTTCAGCGTGGACCAGCCAGGGCTTGAACCTGGGACCTCCAGATTATGAGTCTGTTGCTCTAACCAACTGAGCTACAAGTCCAAAACATACAGAACGGTATGTTCTGGCTGCAAAGGTACTCTAAAAAAGTGAGACCACCAAATTTTTTGGGTTTTCGTTTTGTTTTTCACTCGTTTATTTGTACCTTTGCCCTTGCAATCATTATTATGAAAACACCGTGACTATGAAAAACGGTGCATGATTATTTTTTTATTACAATGAAAAAGAAACATTTGATGTTGTGCTTGACAGCCATGGCTGCATGCATGAGTTGTGAACAGGCATTACTGCCTGAGAGTGAAGAACAGGAAAAGGCCGTGCTTAAGGTGCGCGTGGAGAGCTTGGAACAAGTCGGCTTCGCGGAATCCAGAGCTGGTGGAGGACTGGGTGACTATTGTACGAAGATGTCGTTCGTGCTCTTTGACGATAAGGGCGAGAAGGCAGTGACAGTGAATCAGGAGGCGACGGATGCGACCTTTGGCAGTGCGTCGATGAATGTGCCTTTCGGCAACTACCATCTGTTGGTCATTGGTCACAGTGGTGAAAAGAACTGCACGGTGAAATCCACTGGGGGTGTAACGTTCGACCGGGCGAGTGATGTGACGGATACTTTCTGGTATTACGGTGAAGTGGCTTTTACGGAATCCACGAAAGACATCGTGCTTTCCCTGAAACGTGTGGTGGCAAAGATGGAGCTGACCTGTCTGGATAACCTCCCATCGAACGTCAGGAAGGTGGCACTGAAATATGGACAGGCAACGGGAACACTCGATATACAGACGGGGTATGGAATGACCAAGACAACGATAACGAAGGAGATAGAGATTACCGACGATATGTATGGACAGTCGCAAACCTTCTCTTTCTTTATCTTCCCGCAGGAGGATGAGATAACCATCAATGTTACGATGAAAGCGTATGATGAAAACGGAACAGAGGTGGGAGGCAAGGAGCTGAAGGATGTGCCCATGCGGCAGAATGCCATTACCCGCTATCGTGGAGAGTTCTTTGGGAAATCCGTAGGGGTGAAAGCGAATGTGCAGGCGGAATGGACCACCATTGATTTCAACCCCTCGTCAAATAATTCGTGATTTACCGTTGTTTTATGGTGGATTGAACAGATTTTTGCGTAATTTTGCACCCAAATGAACGGATCGATGGAAATCAAGAATATCGTCTTCGACTTCGGGTGTGTACTCGTGGATCTGGATAAGTACCGTTGCGTGGATGCCTTCAATAGCATTGGCGCACAGGCTATATCCACCTATGTGGATGAGTGCAGACAGGAGGATTTGTTTCATGACTTCGAGACAGGACGTATTGATATAGATGTGTTCTGCGATGAGGTGAGGAGGAAATCGCCTGACTGCACCGCTACGAACGAGAAGATATGCTGGGCATGGAATCAGTTGCTGACAGGGATTCCAGAACGAAGAGTGGCTAAGCTTAAGGAACTGAAGGGGAAATACCGTTTGTTCCTGCTGAGTAATACGAATCCCGTGCATTGGTTACCTTGCAAGGAACTGTTGGATGACTGCTTCGAAAAGGTGTTCCTGTCGTACGAGATGCACATGGTGAAGCCCGACAGCGATATCTTCGAGAAGATGTTGGAAGAATCGGGTATTGACGCCAAGGAGACATTGTTCATTGATGACTCCAAGGCCAATTGCCGTGCGGCGGAGGCCTTAGGTATCCGTACGCTCCATGTTTCGCATGGTGATGAGTGGCTGGAACAAGTAGGATAGGATGGAAGTAAGCTATTTGGACAAAGGGATGAAGGCTGGGCAGTTGTGTGCTGCCACTATCGGCTTCTTCGACGGGGTGCACCAAGGGCATCAGTATCTGCTGAGGCGTCTGGTGGATGAGGCCCGTCAAGCCGGTCTGCAGTCGTGTGTCATCACCTTCGACCGTCATCCTCGTCAGGTGCTGCAAGCCGACTATTGTCCCCGTCTGCTTACTACCTTCGAAGAAAGGATAGAGCTGCTTTCAAAAACAGGAATCGACAGATGCGTCATCTTACCGTTCTCGCCAGAGATGGCCGCACTTTCCGCTAAGGATTTCATGAAGGACATCCTGCAGGAGAGAATCGGCGTGAAGAGGCTTTATATAGGCTATGACCACCGTTTCGGACATAACCGCAGCGAGGGCTTTGAAGATTATGTACGCTATGGTGAAGAGATGGGAATGGAAGTGTTGCAGAACGATGCGTTTGTCCTTTCACCATCTACTGATGAAGAGGCGGAACAGCAATCAGTAAGCTCTTCTTCCATCAGAAAGGTTTTGCAGCAAGGAAACGTGGATCAGGCGAGTAAGCTGTTAGGCTATCCGTATTTCCTTACCGGAAAGGTGGTTAATGGTGAACACGAAGGCCGGAAGATGGGATTCCCTACGGCAAACATCGATGTGACATGTAAGGAGAAACTGCTCCCTGCTCCGGGTGCCTATGTGGTGGACGTGCGTATGGAAGACGAGGAAAGGGCTTTGCCGGGAATGATGAATATAGGCACCCGTCCTACCTTCGGCGAGAACAGTCTGTCGCTCGAGGTTCATGTACTTGACTACTCAGGTAACCTCTACGGTAAGATGCTTACGGTGGCGTTCCTGCAACGGTTGCGCGAAGAGCACCGGTTTGTGAGTACAGAGGAACTGCGCGAACAGCTGATGAGTGATGCGCAGCAGGTAAGAACGTATTTTCAACAAAAATAAAGGGTTATGGTCAAGAAGGTTGTATGGTATGTGATCCTGTTCATCGTTGTGCAATATGTGGCATTAGCGCTGGTAACTGTGGGTAACATCCTTATCAACGGAAAGGATGCTGAGATGGGAACACCGCAGATGCTCCTTATGCAAGGAATCTTTTCCGTGATTTGTGTGGCTTTGTTCCTGGGCTTACGTTGGACTCCTGTGTCGATGAACTATTGGAACACCCGACCGTTTTCAGTCATCATCTGGTGTATCATCGCTTCCGTAGGTACCATCGCACCATCGATGTGGCTGCAGTCGGCATTGGATTTCCTGCCCGATCTGGCGGGTGAAGAACTGCTCGACTTCATACGGCACCGCTGGGGCTATCTGGTGGTGTGCATCTTAGCACCTTTGGCAGAAGAGGTGATCTTCCGCGGGGCAGTGCTCCGTACGATGCTTGAACATTGGGAAGGAAACAAACGGTGGACCGCCATTACCATTTCCGCGCTGCTGTTCGCACTTGCCCACATGAACCCTGCACAGATGCCTCATGCCTTCCTGCTGGGACTGCTGATAGGATGGCTGTACGAACGCTCACGGAGTTTGATACCCTGTGTGGTGCTGCATTGTGCCAATAACACCATAGCTTACCTGATGACCGCAGCCTATCCGGCTCCCGACATTACCCTGCGGGATATTCTTGGCGGCAGTGCACGGGCTGAATGGATGGCCGTAGGCTTCTCCATCATGATCCTTATTCCTGCCCTGTATCAGTTGAGTATCCGACTGAAACGATAACACCCATCACCCCTATTACATGAAGAAGCGCGATCAATCAATGACCGCGCTCTTCTTCTTACGTTAGTATGTTATGAAAAATTTGAGAGAATTGAAACTTCACAGTTTCATTAAATCTTTAAAAATGTGTTTTACTAAACATGTTTTATAGAGAAAGCATAGAAATATATTCTACTTAATGATGGCAGGAACGGGTAACTCCGCCTTTTTCAGCGTGTCAACCTTCAGGGAATCGCTCACCGCAGCAACGGAAGGACCCTCGCTGGGCTGCTGAACCTCTGCCATGTTCATATCGTACGGATCTTCCTGGTTGAAGGCCACCTGAGCGGCATTTCCCAAGGTAAGGATGATGGCCACAACGGCCGCTGCCTTGAAGAGCGGCATGAGGCGCTGGGTGAGACGGATGGTGCGGGCCTTGACAGTTGTCGGCTCGTTAATCATCTCCATCATCTTACGATCAAACTCCTCGCCCAAGACCTCTTCTTCCTTCTGCGTCTGCTCGTAGGTGAACAAAGCCTTGTACTGAAGCAAGGATGCGGGAACGTCTTTCTGACGGAAGAATGTACGCAGGATGTTCTCCTCTTCAAGAGAAGTGGTGCATTCCCAGTAACGCTCCAGCAGTTGTTCGATGTACTTATAATCCATATTTTTCAACTTCTTGAAATTTCTGTTTAATGGTTTGGCGGGCTCGGAAGATGTTTACTTTCACCTGTTCCTCGCTGATGCCGAGAATTTGAACGATCTCCTTGTAGCTTTTTCCTTCAAAGTCTCGCAGTTGCATGCAGCTACGCTGCTTTTCGGGAAGACTGTCAACAAGTTTTCTTACCAGTGCGACACGGTCCTGTTGAAGAACGTGTTCGAAGGGGCTCGAAGAGCGGTCGGTGAGAAAGGCAGTGTGGTCGTCAAGTGTTGTCTCGTTGTTGCTTGCTTTCTTAATCTTGTCCAGTGCCACATTTCTGCAGATAGTCAGTGCAAAGGCTTCAATGTCCTCAATCTCTTGCCAGCTGTCTCTCTTATTCCATACCTTTATCAGCGTATCTTGTACGACATCCTCGGCATCTTCATGCCTGAGGGTGATACGTAAAGCGAGACGATATAACGCGTTTTTCAACGGCAATATATCGTTTCGAAAGCTGATATTCTTCATCTATTCTATACTTAAATGACGATTGTGACCGCTGGAAGTTACAACCTTTTCCTTGTTTTAACGTTGTTTAAGGAAGCGAAGAAAGGAAACGCTTCCTTCTGTCAGGCCATGATTACCGTGCCCTGCTGACCGTCAATGGCGGTGGCCAGGGTGATAATCACCTTTTCAACGCCTCCGTCGATGGCATTGAAGGCATTGTCGAGTTTGGGAATCATTCCGCCGGAGATGACACCCTTTTCCACATAGTTCTTGAAATCGTTCCTGGTAATAACAGGAATCACGCTATTGTCATCATCCGGATTGCTCAGTACCCCTTTCTTCTCGAAGGAGAAGATGAGGGTTACCTCGTAGTAAGACGACAGGGCTTTGGCAACCTCACCGGCAATGGTGTCGGCATTGGTGTTGAGAATATGTCCCTGTCCATCGTGGGTAAGGGGAGCCATAACGGGTGTGATACCTTCATCAATGAGGGTGGACAGCATCTTCCCGTCGGCACTGTCAACATCACCCACAAAGCCGAAATCAACCATGCATGGTTCGTTTGTTCCCTCTTTCTTGATGCTTACGGGCGGACGCTTGTGGGAACGAATCACATTCATGTCAGCACCTGTTAAGCCCAAGGCGTTCACGCCATGAGCCTGCAGACGGGCAACAAGGTTCTTGTTCACCAGACCGCCATACACCATCGTTACCACCTGCAGCATATTCTTATCGGTGATACGACGACCGTTAACCATCTGGTTCTCCAAGCCGAGCTGGGAGGCTACTTGCGTGGCACGGCGGCCACCGCCATGTACCAGTACTTTCTTACCGGGGATGGCAGAGAAGTCTTTCAGCAACTGGTTCAGCTGAGCCTCGTCTTCCACGACTGCTCCGCCTACTTTTACGATGGTTAGTTTCTCTTTCATATATTATTCAAGATAGGTATATCCGTAGAGACCAGAGCGGTAGTTAGAGAGGAACTCCTTACCTTCTTCCAAAGAGATCTTGCCCTGCTTGACACTCTTGGCCACCCATATTTCCAGTTGGCGTACCAGTTTCTTTGGTGCGTACTGCACGTATTCCAAAACCTCGGCCACGGTCTCACCATCAATAATCTGGTCGATGTGGTAATGACCGTCTTTCACAGAGATATGCACTGCTGTGGTATCGCCGAACAGGTTGTGCATGTCGCCCAGGATTTCCTGATAGGCTCCCACAAGGAAAACACCCAAGTAATAAGGCTCGTTCTTCTTCAAGGCATGAACGGGCAGGGAATGGGAGTTATGACGGTTGGTCACGAAGTTCGCAATCTTTCCGTCGGAGTCGCAGGTGATATCCTGCAAGGTGGCGTTGCGTGTAGGACGCTCATTGAGTCGCTGAAGAGGAAGAATGGGGAAGAGCTGGTCGATGGCCCACGAGTCGCTCAGACTCTGGAACAGCGAGAAGTTACAGAAATACTTATCTGCCAGCAGCTTGTCGATATTCATCAACTCCTCAGGGATATGCTTCAGATTCTTGGCCAGTGCATTGATCTCATGACAAACGCTCCAGTACATGGCCTCAATCTCAGCACGGGTCTTCAGATCCACGATACCATGAGCGAACAAGTCGAGCACCTCTTCCCTGATCTGCTCCGCATCATGCCAGTCTTCAAGCACATTACGAGGTGAGAGGTTATCCCAGATCTCATAGAGATCCTTCACCAGCTGATGAGAGTTCTCATCCGGCTCGAATTCCTCAGGCATCTCGGGAAGAGAAGCGGTTTCCAGCACATCGATGACCAGCACCGAGTGGTGGGCAGCAAGTGAACGTCCGCTTTCAGTGATGATATTGGGGTGGGGGAGGTCGTTCTTGTTGGCAGCCTCCACGAAGGTATAGATACAGTCGTTGACGTATTCCTGGATAGAATAGTTGACAGAGCTCTCACTCGAAGGAGAGCGTGTTCCATCGTAGTCAACACCGAGGCCGCCACCACAGTCCACGAAATCCACATTATATCCCATCTTATGCAGCTGGATATAGAACTGCGAAGCCTCACGAAGAGCAGTCTGGATACGGCGGATCTTAGTAATCTGCGAACCGATATGGAAATGGATGAGTCGCAGGCAGTCGCGCATATTCTTCTTGTCGAGCAGCTCCAGTGCTTCCAGCAGCTGGGCACTGGTCAGACCGAACTTCGAAGCGTCGCCGCCGCTTTCCTCCCATTTTCCGCTACCACTGCTGGCCAGCTTGATGCGGATACCGATATTGGGGCGCACGTCGAGTTTCTTGGCCACCTTGGCGATGAGTTCCAGTTCGTTCATCTTTTCCACAACGATGAAGATCTGCTTTCCCATCTTCTGTGCCAACAGGGCCAGCTCGATATAGCTCTGGTCCTTGTAACCGTTGCAGATGATGATGGAATCGCTCTGGCACTGCATGGCAATCACCGCATGCAGCTCAGGCTTGGAGCCAGCTTCCAGTCCGAGGTTGAACTTCCGTCCATGAGAGATGATCTCCTCTACCACTGGCTGCATCTGATTCACCTTGATGGGATAGACCACATAGTTCTCGCCTTTGTAGTCATACTCTTTCGAGGCTTTCTTGAAACAGCTCCACGTCTTCTCGATACGGTTGTCGAGGATATCAGGGAATCGCAGTAAGACAGGTGACTGCACGTCACGCAGCGATAATTCGTCCATCACTTCCCTGAGGTCGATCTGTACCTCATTCTTACAGGGAGTCACAAACACGTTCCCTTCGTCGTTGACTCCGAAATAGGAAGTACCCCATCCATTGATGTTGTACAGTTCCTTGGAATCCTCAATCGTCCATCTCTTCATATCAGGCTTTCATTTATAGGTTTAATAGTTCGCGCAGCTTGGCTACGCTGATTTTGATCTTCTCGTAGTTGTCCATCAGGTTCACATCAAGCACATGCTTGGCCTGCAGGTAATACTGTTCACGCTTGTCGAGCTGCTCACGGATATACTCCTGCATCTCTTCGGGCGTTTTGTTCTTCAGCAGCGGTCGTTCGGTCTTGCCGATTTTCAGATGACCGTACAGGACCTCGGGTGAGGCCTTCAGGTAAACGGTATCGCCCTGAGCATTCAAGTAGTCCATGTTATCATAGAAACAAGGGGTGCCGCCGCCGCAGCTGATGATGACATTTTCGAACTCCGCCACTTCGTGCAGCAAGTTATGCTCGATCTTGCGGAACCCTTCTTCGCCGCGTTCGGCAAAGATCTGCGGAACGGTTTTGCGCATCCGACTCTCGATATACCAGTCAAGGTCGTAGAAAGGGATGTTCAGCTCCTTTGAAAGGGCCTTGCCGACTGTCGTCTTGCCGGCACCCATGTAGCCTATGATAATGATCCGCCTCATTTCTTTTTCGCGTTCTGCGTCTCAATCACGTGCATGCACTCTTCGAGAGTCAGTTCCGCAGCTTTGGCGTGCATGGCCTTCGGCAGTCGGTAGTTCTTACCGTCGTAAGCAAGATAAGGACCATATCTTCCGTTGAGTACCTCCAGCTTAGGATCCTCTTCGAAGGACTTCAGGTGGCGCTGTGTCTCCTGCTTGCGCTTATCTTCAATCAGCTTGATACACTCTTCAATGCTGATGGTCATGGGGTCGGCTTCCTTCGGAAGAGAAACATACTTCTTGTCGTGCAGCACATAAGGACCGAAACGACCGGTACCGATTACCACATCACTGTTCTCGTAGGAACCTACCGTACGGGGAAGACTGAACAGATCCAGCGCCTCGTCGAGCGTAATGGTTTCCATGCTCTTTCCGGCAGGCAGCTGGGCGAAGCGCGGTTTCTCCTTATCTTCAGCAGTACCGATCTGAATGACCGGTCCGAAGCGACCTATCTTGACGAACACAGGCTTGCCGGTATTGGGATCTGTACCCAGTTCACGTTCACCAGCCTTATGCTCCTCGCGGGCATTCATGGTCTTCTCAACAGTGGGCTCAAAGTCCTTGTAGAACTTCTTGATCATATTAGTCCACTGCTTCCTACCCTCGGCAATATCATCGAACTCCTTCTCCACCTTGGCAGTGAAATTGTAGTCCAGAATCTGCGGGAAATATTTCATCAGGAAATCGTTCACCACCATACCGATATCTGTGGGGAGCAGTTTTCCCTTGTCGCTACCGGCCATTTCCTTACGACTCTTGGTCGTAACCTTGATGCCTTGAAGGATATCAATGGTGTACTTGCGCTCCTCACCTTTCTTGTCACCTTTCTGCACGTACTCACGCTGCTGAATGGTAGAGATGGTGGGAGCGTAAGTGGAAGGACGGCCAATGCCCAGTTCCTCCAGCTTATGCACGAGAGAAGCTTCCGTATATCTGAGCGGACCTTGGGTGAAACGTTCCGTAGCACTGATCTCCCTGCGCTGAAGAACATTACCGGTCTTCATCGGAGGCAGCACATGTGAGAAATCATCCTGGTTCTCATCCTCGTCGTTGGATTCGCGGTAAACCTTCAGGAAACCGTCGAATTTCACCACTTCACCCTGTGCGATGAAGGCATACGGTTGCGTGTTGTTGCCGTTGTTGATGCTGATCTCAGCAGTGGTCTTCTCTATCTGTGCATCTGCCATCTGTGAGGCAATGGTGCGCTTCCAGATCAGGTCATACAGGCGACGTTCCTGAGCAGTACCTTCAATAGACGACTTGTTCATATAAGTAGGACGAATGGCCTCATGTGCCTCCTGAGCACCTTTCGAGTGTGTATGGAACTGTCGGGTATGACTGTATTCCTTACCCCACAGATTCGTGATCTCTTCCTTGCTTGTACCCAGACAGAGAGAAGAGAGGTTTACTGAGTCGGTACGCATATAGGTGATATGTCCGTTCTCGTAAAGATGCTGAGCCACCATCATGGTCTGACTTACCGTGAAGCCCAGTTTGCGGGCAGCTTCCTGCTGAAGGGTACTGGTGGTGAAGGGAGGTGCGGGGTTGCGCTTCTGAGGTTTCTTCTGAATATCCTTTACCACAAACTCGCTCTCCTTGCAGATCTCCAGGAAAGCCAGCACTTCGTCGTGTGTCTTGAAGCGTGTGTCGAGCTCTGCCTTCACCTCACTCTGCGAACCATCGGCATTCGTCAATCCGAAGATGGCGCTGACGCGGTAGTAGGGCTCACTCTTGAAGTTCTGGATCTCGCGTTCACGCTCAACGATGAGTCGAACGGCAACACTCTGTACACGACCAGCCGACAAGGCGGGTTTCACCTTTCGCCAAAGCACGGGAGAGAGTTTGAAGCCAACAAGACGGTCGAGTACACGACGGGCCTGCTGGGCGTTCACCAGGTTCATGTTCAGATGACGAGGGTTCTCGATAGCAGCCAGAATGGCAGGCTTGGTAATCTCGTGGAAAACGATACGGTTGGTTTTCTCTTCATCCAGTCCGAGCACTTCGCAAAGGTGCCATGAGATGGCTTCTCCTTCGCGGTCTTCATCGGAAGCCAGCCAGATGTTCTCTGCCTTCTTTGCGTTCGACTTCAGTTCGCTGACCAGCTTCTTCTTTTCATCAGGAATCTCGTAGTCAGGTTCCAGAGATTCCATCTCTATACTGATTTCTTTTTTCTTCAAGTCGCGGATATGCCCATAGCTCGACATCACCTTGAAATCCTCTCCTAAGAATTTCTCAATTGTCTTAGCCTTTGCCGGGCTCTCTACAATGACCAGATTCTTCTGCATAATGATATTAATTTGATTTTGGGATGCAAAAGTAGATAAAAACTTTGCATATACCTTATTATATATATGATTTTTTAGTTATTTTAATACTTTGGCAGTCATTGACTTGTTGCGAGATACAAAAAAAGGTGTGTCGATTGACACACCTTTCTGTTATTTCTTCCCACAAAGAATTAGAAATCCATGTGGTCAAGAGAGTCGTTGAAATCCTTCGGCTCATGATCAGCGGGATCATGATACTCGTTGAAAGACTCCTGCTTCGGCTCGTGGCTGCGCTCACCTTTCTCGTGACGGCCACCACCGCGGCGCTCATCTCTGTTGCGACCACCACGACGGTCGGGACGCTCAGGACGAGGACGGCGCTCACGCTCTACATATCCCTCTGGTTTCGGGATCAGCACGCGGTGACTGAGCTTGTACTTACCGGTCTTCGGATCAATCTCAAGGAGTTTCACGGTAATCTTGTCACCTTCCTTCAGACCAGCCTCCTCAACAGTCTCCAGACGCTTCCAGTCGATCTCGCTGATGTGCAGCAGTCCGTCCTTGCCGGGCAGGATCTCTACGAAGCAGCCATAAGGCATGATGGAACGAACCGTTCCCTCATAGATCTCACCCACCTCAGGAACAGCCACGATGGCACGGATCTTACGGATGGCAGCATCGATAGCATCCTTGTTCGGAGCACTTACCTGTACCTTACCAACACCGTCTGCCTCATCGATAACGATGGTAGCACCTGTCTCTTCCTGCATCTGCTGGATAATCTTTCCGCCAGGACCAATCACAGCACCGATGAACTCCTTCGGAATCTCGAAGGCCTCGATACGAGGTACATGCGGCTTCAGCTCAGCACGCGGCTCAGCGATGGTTTCAGTAATCTTACCGAGGATATACTCACGACCGGCCTTAGCCTGCATGAGGGCCTTCTCCAGAATGTCGAACGACAGACCGTCGCACTTGATATCCATCTGAGTAGCGGTCAGACCGTCCTTTGTACCGGTGGTCTTGAAGTCCATGTCACCCAGGTGGTCCTCATCACCCAGAATATCGCTCAGCACGGCATACTTGTCTTCTCCAGGATTCTTGATCAGACCCATAGCAATACCGCTGACGGGCTTCTTCATAGGAACACCTGCATCCATCAATGCCAAGGTTCCTGCACATACTGTAGCCATAGAAGAAGAACCATTAGACTCCAGGATCTGAGATACCAGACGAACAGTATAGGGGAACTCCTCAGGGATCTGACCCTTCAGACCACGCCATGCCAGATGTCCATGACCAATCTCACGGCGACCTACGCCACGCTGAGCCTTGGCCTCACCAGTACAGAACGGGGGGAAGTTATAATGAAGCAGGAAACGCATGTAACCGCGCTCCAGCACATCGTCAACCAGTTTCTCATCGAGCTTTGTACCCAGTGTACAGGTAGAAAGACTCTGTGTCTCACCACGGGTGAAGATAGAACTTCCGTGAGGCATGGGCAGCGGAGAAACCTCGCACCAGATAGGACGGATCTCATCACACTTACGACCGTCGAGGCGGATACCCTCGTCAAGGATGCAACGACGCATAGCATCGCGCTCCACATCGTGGTAGTAACGCTCCATCATAGCCTCGTAGTCTTCCTTCGAGATCTCTGAATCCTCAGGAAGCTCTTCCAGGAACTTCTCCTTGAAGTCGGCCAGCAGCTTCTCGAAGGCCTCGGCACGAGCCTGCTTCTCCAGAGCCTGCTTGGTGATATCGTAGGCGGGCTGATACAGTTCCTTGTTCATCCGCTCACGCAGTGCCTCGTCGTTGATCTCATGGTCATACTCACGCTTCACATCCTTGCCGAGCTCCTTGCTCAGTTCAGTCTGCAGCTCGCACATCGGCTTGATAGCAGCCATGGCAGCCTTCAGGGCACCGATCATATCCTGCTCGCTCACCTCTTTCATCTCACCTTCCACCATCATGATGTTCTCGGCAGAAGCACCAACCATGATGTCCATGTCGGCTTCCTTCATCTGCTCGAAGGTGGGGTTGATGACGTACTCGCCATTGATGCGAGCCACGCGAACCTCAGAAATGGGGCATTCGAAAGGAATATCTGAGCAAGCCAAAGCGGCTGAAGCAGCGAATCCGGCCAAAGCATCGGGTTGATCTACTCCGTCGGCTGAGAGCAGCATAACGTTTACAAACACCTCAGCGTGATAGTTTGAGGGGAAAAGGGGACGAAGCACACGGTCAACCAGACGTGAGGTAAGAATCTCGTTGTCGCTGGCCTTGCCTTCGCGCTTCGTGAATCCGCCGGGGAATCGTCCGGCAGCGGAGTACTGTTCTCTGTAGTCAACCTGCAAAGGCATAAAATCTGTTCCGGGAACTGCATCCTTTGCTGCACAGACGGTGGCGAGCAAAACGGTATTGTTCATACGCAGAACAACGCTTCCATCGGTCTGTTTTGCCACTTTCCCGGTTTCAATGGTGATGGTTCTTCCATCAGCCAATTGAAGGGTTTTCGTAATTACGTTCATCTAAAAAAACTTATTGTTTTAACATACATCAAATGCGCATTGACACTTCGTTGCGCAAAAAATCCGTGCAAAGATAAGGAAAATAAACCGAAACACCACCATGAACACCTTATTATTTATCTTTTATTATGAATTGAGGTGGTATTTGCGCATAAACAGTTGGGAAAAGATTGTACGGAAACGAAGAAAGAAGTCCTTTTTTATCGGTGAAAAGGAACAATATTCTGTTGAAACCGTTGCAAATGTTTTTGAAAATGTATCATTAGCATCTTTCTTTTCGTTGAGATTTGACAAATAAGAAGAAAAAACTTATCTTTGCATCCATACAAATCCATAACAGTACAATATGAGAACTTATTATCCAATCCTACGTGCCTTTTGCTTGGTTGTTGCATTGTTTGCAACGGGTCACATCATGGCTGCAGAACCATTTGTGAGTTTCAGCAATGGCGACATTCTGCTGAATAACAACAATTCCGTTAAGATCCATTATGACAGTAACGACTTGAAAGGCGTGAGCATTGCTGCACGGAACCTGCAAACCGACTTGCAGAAGGTGTGCGGTGGACAGATCACCTTCTCTTCGGCTGCTGATGCTAACATTATCGTCGGAACCATCGGTCATTCGGCAGCTGTCGACCAGCTGGTGAAAGCCAAGAAAATCGATGGAAAGGCGCTGAAGGGTAAGTTCGAGAAATACATCATCACAACCATCGGTCAGCAACTCGTCATTGCAGGCAGCGACCGCCGAGGCACCATCTTCGGCATCTATGAGCTGTCTCAGCAACTGGGGGTGTCTCCCTGGTATTATTGGGCAGATGTCCCCGTTGTTCATCATGATAAGATTTTTGTCAAAAACGGCGTTTTCACCGATGGAGAGCCCGTGGTTAGATATCGTGGAATCTTCATCAACGACGAGGCTCCTTGTCTGACGTCTTGGGTGAAGAACACCTTCGGCACCGATTACGGCGGTCATGATTTCTACGAGAAAGTGTTTGAGCTGATTCTCCGTCTGAAGGGTAATTTCCTGTGGCCGGCCATGTGGGGTTGGGCTTTCTATGCTGACGACCCCCAGAACGGTAAACTGGCCGATGAAATGGGCGTTGTTATTGGAACCTCCCATCATGAGCCCATGGCTCGTAACCATCAGGAATGGGCTCGCCATCGCGAGGAATTTGGTGCGTGGGATTACCAGAAAAACAAGGAGACGCTCGATAAGTTCTTCCGTGAGGGTATTGAACGGGCAAAGGGAACAGAAGACCTGATTACCATTGGTATGCGTGGTGATGGTGACGAGGCCATGAGTGCTGAGGCCGACACCAAGCTCTTGGAGGATATCGTGAAGAACCAACGGCGCATCATTCAGGAGGTGACCAAGCGTCCGGCCAAGGAAACACCGCAGGTATGGGCTTTGTATAAGGAGGTACTGGAGTATTACGACAAGGGTATGACGGTGCCTGATGATGTGCTCATCCTTTTGTGCGATGATAACTGGGGCAATGTGCGCCGCGTACCGAAGGCACAGGAACGCAATCATCCCGGCGGCTGGGGCCTTTACTACCATGTGGACTATGTGGGAGCACCCCGAAACTCCAAGTGGCTCAATGTCACTCCTTCGCAGAATATGTGGGAGCAGCTGCAACTGGCCTATCAGTATGGTATCGACCGTTTGTGGGTACTGAATGTAGGTGATATCAAGCCCATGGAATATCCCATCACCTTGTTCATGGACATGGCGTGGAACCCGAATTCTGTCAGCGTCAATGTATCCGACAGTCATACCACCGATTTCTGTCGTCAGCTGTGGGGTGATGAGCAGGCTGATGAGGCCGCCCGTATCCTGAACCTCTGCTGCAAATACAACGGTAGGGTAACGGCAGAGATGCTTACTGCCAATACCTATAACGTGGAAACAGGCGACTGGCAGCGTGCAGTGAACGAATACCTCGAACTGGAGAATGCAGCCCTGCAGCAGTTCCTCACCTTGCGTGAAGACCAGCGCGACAGCTACCGTCAGATCATCCTCTTCCCCGTGCAGGCCATGAGTAAAATCTATCAGATGTATTATGCCCAGGCCATGAACCAGAAGCTCTATAAGGAGGGTAACCCTGACGCCAACCTGTGGGCCGACAAGGTGGAAGCAGCTTTCCATCGTGACTCGGTGCTGTGTGCCCAGTATAACCACGAGATTGCCAATGGCAAATGGAACGGTATGATGACCCAGAAGCACATTGGCTACATGAGCTGGAATGATAACTTCCCCAAAGACCGTCTGCCACGCATCTCCCGTTTCAAGGAGTCCGATGAAACCGGTGGTTTCAGCTTCACGGAGAAGGACGGTTACGTGGCCATGGAAGCAGAGCATTTCTGGGAGAAGAAAGATGCGAAACAGGCACAGTGGACCGTTATTCCCTTCATGGGCAGAACGCTGAGCGGCTTGTCATTGATGCCTTATACAGCAAGTACCGACGACGCCTCTCTGTCGTACCGTTTCACCTTATCTGAGTCGAAGAAACAACTGCAGGAAGTGAAGGTCATCGTGGTGGTGAAGTCAACCCTCGACTATATGGACAAGGGCGGAATGGAATATACCGTATCCATCGACGGACAAGCACCTCAGACCGTCAATTTCAACGAGAAGCTGAACGAGAAGCCTGAGAATATCTACAGCGTCTATTACCCCACCGTGGCCCTTCGCGTAGTATCCAATACGGTACAACTGCCGTTGGGTAACCCCAGCGACGGCTGGCACACCTTAACGATTCATCCCAAGGATCCGGCCATTGTTTTCGAGAAAGTCATCATCGACTGCGGAGGCTATCAGTCGTCTTTCCTGTTCATGGATGAGAGTCAGAAGACAAAGAAATAGTTTGTTTTTTCGCTCATTTAGTGCGGTATGTCAAAAAAAAGATGTACCTTTGTCCGCATATTATCAAATCTAAGAACAAAAATAGGAAGGAAAAAGATATGAAAAGGACTATATTGAAGACGCTGACCTTTGCAGTGGTCGCACTTACCCTCGGAGCCTGTTCCAAAGGACAGTTCCACATCAACGGAACCATTTCCGAGGCCAAAGACTCCACGCTGTATTTCGAGAATATGAGTCTTGACGGAGCCGTGGTGATGGATTCTGTCAAACTCGATGAAACGGGCAGTTTCACCTTTTCCGGCGATGCTGTTGAGGCTCCAGAATTCTATCGTCTGCGTATTGCCAATCAGATCATCAACCTCAGCATCGATTCCACCGAAACCGTTGAAATCAAGGCCGCCTATCCTTCCATGGGCTTCAACTACGAGGTGAAGGGGTCGGAGAACTGCTACAGGATCAAGGAGCTCGCACAGAAGCAGATCGACCTGCAGAACCGTGCCATTGCCTTGCAGCGCGACAATAATATGAGTCTTGAGGCCGCCAACGACAGTATTATGCGACTGGTGGAGATCTTCAAGGACGACGTGAAGCGTAACTACATCTACAAGGAGCCGATGATGGCCTCCTCGTATTTCGCCCTGTTCCAGACACTGGGTAACATGCTGATTTTCAATCCGCGCGAGAGCAAAGAAGACATCAAGGCCTTTGCCGCTGTAGCCACCAGCTGGGACACTTATTACCCCCACGCCCTTCGCGGACAGAACCTGCATAACATTGCCATTGAGGGCATGAAGAATGTGCGCATCCTGGAAGGAAGGCGTCAGCAGTCCATCGAACTGAGTCAGATTGCCACCACCTCCATCATCGATATTGAGCAGCCAGACAATAAGGGAGCCATCCGTCGATTGAGCGACCTCAAAGGTAAGGTGGTGATACTCGACTTCCACGTGTTTGCCACGAAGGAATCGGCTGCACGTATCATGAAGCTGCGCGACGTCTATAACAAATACCATGCACAAGGCTTGGAAATCTATCAGGTGTCGTTGGATTCCGATGAGCATTTCTGGAAACAGCAGACAGCCGCTCTTCCTTGGATCAGCGTGCGTCTGGCTGATGGCTTGGAGGCAGAGGAACTGGTGCACTACAACATCCAGGACCTGCCCACTTTCTTCCTGATCGACAAGACCAATTCACTCTATAAGCGCGATATTCAGATCAAGGATCTGGACAAGGAGATCCAGAGTCTGTTATAAGATCTCTTCGGTGGCGCTGAGGCGCGAATATCTAGTAGAACTAGTATCTCTAGTATAACTAGAACAACTAGGAATGAGGATAATAGAGTGTCTATTTCTTCTGTGGCTGATGCCAACGACTCATGCTTGGGGGCAGGAAGCTGTTTCTTCACCAACGGTGATGAACAACAAGATGAGTGCTTACTCCATCCAGCAGCAGAACGATACGCTTTTCACCCTCACCCTAACCACCGATTCCACCGCCGATAAGTGGCAGATACCCTATCCGGTATATCGGTTCTGCACAGGTGATGTAGATGGTGACGGCAGCGAAGATGCCCTGGTGGGAGTGGTCAAGACCACCCGTTACTTCCCGGAAGAAGGTCACCGCATCTTTATCTTCAAGAACTACCACGGTCTGATCCGTCCTTTGTGGATGGGCTCCAAGCTCGGCGGGATATTGGATGATTTCCGCTTTGTCGACGGGAAGATCAGGAGTCTGGAGCGAACCACCGACGGGCAGTATGTTGTGGCCGAATACCGCTGGGCCCATTTCGGTATGGGGTTCGAGCGTTTCCTTGTCAAGAACGCAACGAAGCAAACGGCCTTGGATATTTTTGAAAACTCTAACTACAACAAGAACGATAGTCTATGAAAAGAACAGTGTTTATTACGGTGATGCTTGCCATGGTGTTGAGCGCAAGCGCACAGCAGCGAAGTGTCATACTTCCTGGTAACGCGAAGATCGACGTAGAGAAACTGAACAAGCAGATTCCCCTTAACATGGATGTGTCGAAGCTTTCCATCAGTGAGGCACGTGTCCTGCGCAACGCTTTTGCCGCCCGTCAGGGCTACTGTTTCATGAGTGGCGACCTCCGTTCCATCTTCGAGGCCACCTCGTGGTATGGTGAGAAGATGAACGACCGTTTCTGGGAAGAGGAAGACGGCAAGGCCAAGCCCCTTACCTATACCGATGCCGAGAAAGCCTTCATGCAGAAGCTCAAGGACCGTGAGGAGGCGCTGAAACAGCAGAATTTCGTGGCCCCTAACGGGATGATGGTGAATATGGACAACCTCATCAACCCCTTCCAGTTGGCTTCGTTCGACCCGAAACTCCGTCAGGCCCTGGCCAAGAACGCCTTTGCCATCGTGCCCGGTGATGAGCAGCAGCTGTTCCATGTATATGAACGCAACGACTACCATCAGTTCCCCAACTTCGTCACTACCGACCTCTTCCTGCAGGTGTTCCATATGTATTTCGACTGTCTGCTGAAAGAGGTGGAGCAGGAGAAGTTCGTGCCGTTGCTCACCACCTTTGTCAAGCAGCTCTATGATGCCATGAGCACACAGGCTTCGTTTGCCACCGATCCGAACGTCAAGGCTGCAGCACAATACAATGCTGCCTTTTTCGCCATTGCCCATGCCCTGCTCACTGGCGAGAACAACCTACCTGTGGCCCCCAACTACACCGCATTGGTGAAGGAGGAAATAGAACATGTGAATGATGCCGAGACCACCTATTCCACCTTCCTCGGCTACGTGCCCGAAAGGAAGATGCCGATGTTCATCTACAACACCTACCGTCCGCGCGGTCATTACACCCGTAACGAAACGCTGAAACGCTACTTCCGTGCCATGATGTGGCTGCAGAATGCGCCCTTCGGCACCGATATGGAAGACAAGCTGCAGGCTGCCCTTCTCATGGCGCAGGTCATTGGCAGTAATGAGAAACTGACAGAATCCTACCGTTTCATCACCGAGCCCATCACCTATCTCATGGGAACGCCCGACGATGTGAGCATCATGCAGGTGTATGAGGAGATCCAGAAGAGTGGAATGAAACTGAACCAGCTCTTTAAGGACAAGAAGAAAATGGCCAAAATCCGCGAATCCATCGAGACTTTAGCGCAAAAGCAGGTGCGCATCAAACCGAAGTTCGTGGCTTCGAGCGAGTATAAGATCTGTATGATGCCCCAGCGCTATATGCCCGACAGTGAGGTGCTGCTCGAGATGGTTGACTATGAGAGTGAAGCAACGCAGCGCGGTACGCCCAAAGGACTGGATGTGCTGGCGGCCATTGGTATTCCTGCGGCTGAGCGGGTACTGCTGCAAGAACTCAACGAACAAGGCAGGTGGGACAAATATACGCAGAATCTCCAAAAGATGAAAGTACGCATGGGTGAGATCGACTGGGACGCCACGGTGGCTAACCAGTGGATTGCCTCTACCAAGGCGGTGAATGCGAAGGATGCGAAGTATCCGCAGTTCATGACCACCCCGCAGTGGGAGAAGAAGAACCTGAACAGTGCCTTGGCCTCTTGGGCTGAACTGAAGCACGACGCCATTCTCTATGGTAAGCAGCCCATGGGCGCCGAGTGCGGCGGAGGCGGTCCTCCTGCTCCGGTGGTAAGAGGTTATGTAGAGCCGAACGTTACTTACTGGACCAAGGCCATTTCGCTGATTGATGCTACGGTGAATGTGTTGAAGCGTTTCAACCTCGAGACCGAGAAGGCGAAGGTTGCCACCAATGATTTGCGTGACAAGGCCGAGTTCCTGCTGAACTGCAGTAAGAAGGAGCTCGAGGGGAAGCGTCTCAGCGACGAGGAATATGCTCAGATTGAGAACATCGGTTCAGCCTTCGAGTACTCCACACTCTTCCTCATCCAGGAGCCCGATCAGGAGCTCATGGGCTGGGGTGATGTGCAGGGAGCCGACAAGTCCATCTCTGTGGTAGCCGATGTCTATACCGCCAATGCAGGTAACAACCCGGATAAATCGGTGCTATACGAGGCTGTAGGACCCGTCCACGAGATCTATGTCGTGGTAGAGATTGAGGGTTACCTTTACCTCACCCGCGGTGCTGTGTTCTCCTATCGTGAGTTCCAGGAAGACCTGAATGCGCCGCGTATGACCGATGAGGAGTGGCAGGAGAATCTCAAGACGCATCCCGACAAGGGTATCCCCGAATGGATGTTGGATATCATTGTGCCCATCAACGGTAAGAAGATCGACAACGAGTATATCTTCTACAGTACCGGATGCTGACCTCGTTGCTCATAGCCATGATGATGGTCGGTGATTCACTGACCATCACCTTTACTGGCGATCTGCTGCTCGACCGTGGTATCCGTGAGGTGATTGACCACCGGGGAGTAGATCGCCTTTTCTCCCCCTATGTCGATTCCGTGTTCCAGTCGAGCAACCTCGTCGTGGCCAACCTGGAATGTCCTGTCACGAAGATCGTGCAGCCCATGTACAAGCAGTATATCTTCCGTGGCGAGCCCGAATGGCTGTCTGCGTTGAAGGCTCACGGCATCACCCATCTCAACCTTGCCAATAACCACAGCATCGACCAGGGTAGGGAGGGGTTGTTAGATACGAAGAAAAACATCGAGGAGGCAGGG
This sequence comes from uncultured Prevotella sp., assembly GCA_900314935.1. GTDB lineage: Bacteria > Bacteroidota > Bacteroidia > Bacteroidales > Bacteroidaceae > Prevotella. The sequence goes on along the minus strand of OMXE01000007.1, from coordinate 3,861 downwards.
ATGATTCCCGTGGGGGCAGGAAAGAACATGCAGGAGGCTGCAGAGCCCGTTGTCCTTGCCGACTCTCCGCGCCGCGTTTACCTGCTCACCTCGCTCCGCATGGCCTTGGAGAACTATGCCTATCTGCCCGATAAGCCCTGCGTGAGTCAGGAGAGCAACGACTCCCTCCTGCAGCGCATCCGGAGGCTCCGCGCCGACGATCCCCATTGTCTCATCATCCTCTCCCTGCATTGGGGAGGCGAGCACACACTCCATCCCATACCCATGCAGCGGCAGCAGGCGCACGAATACATTGATGCGGGGGCAGATGCCTTGATCTGCCACCACACACATACCTTACAAAGTATAGAGGAATACCATGGGAAGCCCATCTACTACAGTATCGGTAACTTCATCTTCGACCAGCGGAAACCCATCAATAGCGAGGCCTGCATGGTGAAAGTAACCGTTACTGCCGACAGCGTGTCCTACGAGACCCTTCCCATTCACATCAGGAACGGTGTTCCCATGCGTTAGAAACTCTTCAGCCAGGCTTTCAGCTCGAGCAGCATCTCCAGGTGGAACTGGAAATCGCTGCGGAACCCCCAGCCATGTCCGCCCGACGGGTAGATATGCAGCGAGGCAGGCACATCGTGACGGTACAGCTCCGTATAGTAGTTCAGTCCGTTGGCAGGCAGCACCACATGGTCGTCATCGCTCAGTGCTATCCACGCCCTTGGTGTTACGCGCGTCACCTGCGTGTCATTACTATAGTCGCGCTCTTCCTTCTTCCTTGCGCCGCCCCCTAAGAAATTGTCGTGCGAACCCTTGTGGGTGATATCCGGCATCATGGTAATCACCGGGTAGAACAGAATCTGGAAGTCGGGCATGGCCTCTTTCGGCGCATGGGTAGCGATGGTGGAAGCCAAGTGTCCTCCAGCTGAAGAACCCATGATGCCCACCTGATCAGGTTTCACGTTGAAGTTCTCCGCATTGCGGCGCACCCAGCGCATCGCCTCCTCAGCATCCTCGATGGGGACGAACCGGTTACCGTGCGGCATACGGTATTTCAACACGAAGACCGCTATTCCTTCCTGGTTGAAGAACGAAGCCCAGTCGTTCCCCTCATGATCCATGGCGAGACCTTCATAGCCACCACCCGGACAAATCACCACAGCCCGTCCCGTTGCCACTTTCTTGTCGGGCAGATACACCCGTATCATAGCCTGGTCGTCTGTGTCGTTACTCTGGTGTGGCGCACCCTCGGGCCACAAGGCAAAGTCGGCCGGCTTCTGCGCAAAGGTCATCAGGGCGACAAACGTGGCCAAGCCTGTCAGCAACCATTTATTCATTTTCATATTTTACGATTTTACAATTTCACAAATTTGGCGAATTACTTTGCAAAGATAATAATTTTTTGTAATATTGCAGTCAATTTAGAAACGAAACATAACATGATGAAGAAGATTTTAGTGATTTCAGCCTTGGCTGCAGTCGTTTGTGGCTTGCAGGCCAAAGTACGATTGCCGCAGATTCTTGGCGACAACATGATTCTCCAGCAGAACACCGAAGCACGTTTGTGGGGATGGGCAGAACCGGGTAAAACCGTCACCGTTACTACCTCGTGGAACACTGCGGTCTATACCGTGAAAGCCGCCAACGACGGTCGTTGGCTGGTCAAGGTGAAAACCCCTGCTGCCAGCTACCAGCCCCTGTCCATTACCTTCAACGATGGTGAGCCCCTCACCCTGAACAATGTCCTTGCAGGCGAGGTGTGGGTATGTGCCGGACAGAGTAATATGGAGATGCCCGTCAAGGGCTTCGGCAACTGTCCGGTGGAAGGCTATAACCAAGAGATCATCCAGGCAAACGACTATCAGGGCGTGCATTTCGTGAAGATTCCCAGTGTGATGAGCACCAAGCCCCTCAACGATGCCCAGTGCCATTGGGAGGTGGTGAGTCCGCAAACGGTAGGCGAGGCTTCTGCCACAGGCTATTTCTTCGCCCAGACCGTGAACAAGGCTCTGAACATTCCCGTAGGACTCATCATGGCGAACAAGGGAGGAACGCGTGTGGAGAGCTGGTTCACCAAGGAGAACATCGAAAAATATACCGACGACCCCACCGACTCCCTGGAAATCGTGAAGCGTTGGCCCGAATGGGATTACCATCGTTCACTGCTCTGGGGCAACGGTACGTTCAACCCCATTCTGAACTACACCGTGAAGGGAATCCTGTACTATCAGGGCTGCTCGAATGTGGGCGATCCGGGCGACCAGTACTCTCAGCGCATGAAGATCCTCGTGGAGCAGTGGCGTAAGCAGTTCGACCTGGGTGAGATACCGTTCTACTTCGTTGAAATCGCGCCTTATCACTATGACAACGTGAATGCTGATAACGGCGCACGGTTGCGCGAGCAGCAGTACAAGGCCTCGCAGATGATTCCCAATAGCGGACTGGTATGCACCAACGACCTTGTCTATCCGTATGAGTTCACGCAGATCCATCCCGCACAGAAGAAACCCGTTGGTCAGCGGTTGGCGTTCCTCGCCCTGAACAAGACCTACGGCATGAAGGCACTCGGGTGCATGAGTGCTTCGTTCAAGGATATGAAGATCACCGACGATCATGTGGATATCCACCTGAACAACGATCTGGGTGCTATCAGTCGTTTTGAGGATATCCAGGGCTTCGAGATCGCTGGTGCCGACCGTGTGTTCCATCCTGCCAAGGCCGTGCATTTCTGGCAGCCGGGTGGCGGCTATTGGGATGAAACCATCCGTATCAGCTCGCCCGAGGTAAAGAACCCCGTGGCCGTGCGCTACTGCTTCAAGAACTTCCAGATTGGTAACCTGAAGAACGCAGCAGGACTGCCCTTGTTCCCCTTCCGCACAGATAACTGGTAAGATATGAACACAAAGCAACACCCCTTGCAGCATTATCGCTACTGTCCTGTCTGCGGCAGTGCCGACTTCCTCGTCAGCTCCCCCAAGAGTAAGCAGTGCCGCCATTGCGGCTACGAGCTGTTCATCAACCCTTCAGCCGCTGTTGTTGCCTTCATCCGTAACGGTCGTGGTGAACTGCTGGTGGTGGAGCGTGATTGCGAGCCAGCCAAGGGAACGCTCGACCTCCCCGGCGGTTTCACCGATATCGATGAGACCGTCGAGGAGAGTGTCATCAGGGAAATCAAAGAAGAGACAGGGCTCACCGTAACGGCTACTACCTATCTCTTCTCCTATCCTAATCATTATTTATACAGTGGGATGGATATCCCCACGCTCGATTTCTTCTTTGAGTGCCAGGTGGAAGACACCTCCGTGCTCCATGCTGCCGATGATGCTGCCTCCTGTCAGTGGCTGCCGCTCCACCAGATCCAACCCGAACGGTTCGGTTTGAAGAGCATTCGCCAGGGAGTCATCCGCTACCTGAGTTCAAGGTGTTAGCACCTTCTCATGTAGTCGTATGGCATTAACTCATTCAGAAACCGATGCACGGTTGCGCGAATCATTTCACTTGCCCTGTCCTTGATGTTCATTATTGTTGTTTTCATTGCTGCTTGACTTTTATGGATTGTTATGATGCGTGTCGGGTTTTCTTGTTTTCGACACTGCAAAGATAGGGCAGTTCCTAATGCCATGAAAGAAATTTTTTGTTTTTCGAGAGCAGTATTTGCGACATAGCCATCATATTGCGACAAATCGGATGCAGCATGCCTGAAAGTGTCGTAAATGGTGATTGGCGCAAGGATTTTTATAACGGAATAACCGGAAACGACAGAGCAGCGAGAGCAGAACCAAGCTGGCTTGAGTTTTGCCGAGTCGCTTCCTATGATATTTACCAAATTTATTAAGTTAAAAATTTTATATATTGAGAATTATGTAG
>OMXE01000039.1 GCA_900314935.1 uncultured Prevotella sp. | reverse complement strand
GGTGTGGTGACACAGGAGATTCAGGATATCACCTCTTCTCCTATCGTCAAGGAGGCCATCATCAACAACTCCGACGTGTTCATGCTGCTCGACCAGAGCAAGTTCAAGGATAAGTTCGATGACATCAAGGCCACACTGGCCCTGACAGATATCGACTGCAAGAAGATCTTCACGATTAACCGTCTTGACAACAAGGTAGGCCGTTCGCCGTTCAAGGAGGTCTTTATCAAACGAGGCACTGAGGGTGATGTCTTTGGCATCGAGGAACCGCGAGAATGCTATATGAGCTATACGACGGAGAAGGCTGAGAAAGAAGCTTTGAAACTCTATCGGCGAGAGCTGAATTGTAACCATCAGCAGGCTATCGAGGCCTTTGTGCGCGATTGGGAACGCAGTGGTATCGGTAAGTCGCTGGAGTTTGCACAACTTGTAAATAAACAGGGTAAGGTTTTGAACCTGCCACCTAAAAAACAGATGATACATGCGTAAGGTTTCATTTTTCATTATATTCTTCCAGATGCTGACCGTCCCCCTCTTTGCAGGGGGATGGTACAGTGTTAATATCGACCTGAAGACCACGGCTGCTATGACTGCTGCTTATGCTGCAGAGACGGCTACAGAGATGATGAACGACGAGGACGTGCAGAAGATTCTCGACCATTATACCAATGCGGAGGTTTCTACAGCAGGTATCTTTGCATCGAAGTGGCTCGACAGGAAGGCTCTTCAGAATGCCGGACTCTTCGGTGATGCCGAGGAGAACTTCTATTATAAGCGTATCTATACCATGGTCAGTGCTCAGATAATGCCAAAGATTCTGGATGTGGCAGCACTTGCTGTCAGGAACCCAGAGAAGGCCATCTATTGGGGACCATATTTGTTTCGCACCTGTGAGCAGGTGAAACAGCTTTGTATGACCTTCGAGACAGTGGTGGCCAACGGGAAAGTGTCGTTTCAGGACGTCGCTTTCCTGGCCATCAACGATAATCTGAAAGGACTGTTCGACCTTACCAAACTTGGTGAGGTGGACTGGACTGCCTTGTGGGATCATCTGGCTGACTTCGGTGATGGTTTGACGAAGGAAGATCTGGAAGAGGACTTGGAAGGACTCATGACAGCTGGTGGGGCAATTGTCTCTGGTGGTGGAGCCGTGCTTGATAGTGTCTGGACGAATGCCAGCAGGGTAGGGGGTGTCTTTCATTCAAGGCCCGGCGAAATACTACAGCTCTATCATGATTTCAAGGATATGTATGAGACGCTTTCTGACCCCTCGAACATCAAGGATCTGGTGATGCAGCAGATTCTCTCGACGGACAGTACTGGTGTGGCCAACCTCTTTACGCTTGACGGCTATAACATAACTTCTTATATCAGCGACTACCTTCAGGAGATGCAGGGTCGCTATTATACCCAGCGATGGTATATCTACTGGCGTGATTCAGGTAGTGAGCAGGTGTGCAGTTATGCTCCACCTACAGACAGTGAGAGCATCATGTATGGTGGTGAGTGGTATCGTGTTGGTACGTCAGATGCCAACTATCAGTACACTGCTGCCGACTACGAGAACTCCCTGCGAAACTCTGAAAGCTATGCAGGATGGAGCCGTGCACGGTGCCAGGAACTCAATAGCAGTGATTCGAAGTATCACTATGACTTCTATAACTATATGTCATCCTCGCGTATCTATAAATCGAAGTCAGGTCGAACGACGGCCTTTTCCTACGCACATTACATTGATGTGTATAAGACTTGGAATGTCTATGAGGAAGTGTACGAGGAAACCTTTGACTCGCAGTACGATGCAGAACAGGCCATGCAAGCGAAGTTCAATGCAAAACTTGCTGAGCTTAACGACAACGAGGAGGGGCGTGTCTATCGAATCGGGAAGGATCGCAAGAACTATTATCAGGCTGCAGATGAGGTAAGGATGCGTGGCTGCTCAACGGTCAGCTTTACCATGGAGTGCCACGACCAGGCTAAACTTGGTGAAGGAAATTTCTCATGGAAGGAAAACGGCAATCAGCGCCATGCCCTCGACGAAGATTCCAAGCGCTATGCTATGGAGACAACGCTCTCAGGCGGTGCCGACACATCAGAGTTGGACGAGGGCATTAGTACATGGGGTAGCGAGGTAACCCGTCTGCAGGAACAGATTCATGCACTTGAAGTGGAGAATGACAACCTGTTGGCACAGATCAGTTATGCGAGTGTTGAAGAAGCAGCATCCCTTCGGGCGCAGTATAATGCCAACCGCACGAAGATTAACCAATTGAAAGCAGAGTTGAGCAATGCGCAGTCGAAGTTGAGCCAGTACCAGAATGCAAAGAGGGAGTTAATAGATGACTTTGCCGATGAGCGCGATGGCACCTACCGTATTCCTGCCGTGATGCACGAGATAGAGACAGCTTACAATATCATGTGGACGGATGCGGGTTCATGGCAGGGTTGGAGCTTCATTCGTCATGGAAATGTTCCGAATATCAGTGGCGAGGTGACGTTTCAGGCAGACCTCTCCAAGGAGCGTGGTGAGAGCCATTTCCTCGGCATCCGTTACCACCGTGCCATCCTTGCCGTACATTGGACGCTGACCGCCAACTATTCCAGTTCGCAGATTGTGGATATGATGGAGCTGGATCCTGAGTTGAGCGATGCAGAGAAAGCCGATTTGGTAAACCAGAGGTTGCATGAAATCATGAATGACCATCCAGGTTGTACTGTCGAAGCCAATTACGCCTATAGTAATCCGGCTGAGTCGGAGGGTGATGAAGATGCCATCCATCTCTTATGGACGTGTGACCGTCTGAATATTGCGCGTGACGTGGACTACCGTCTCTCGAAAATCTATGCTCAACTCATACTCATTGAGAAGTTCATGCGCAGCCGCGAGACCATGCTCGACTACCTGAAGCAACAGCTGGGTATAACCGTTCTCAGTGGTACAGACCGCATCCGCATCGGTGGCCGCAGTTTCCGGCATTGGCGTAATGTCGCTTCTGCTGTGGCCCGTGGTGATTATATCGTAGAAGATGATGAAGATTGAAAAGATATTCCTGATGTTGCTGATGCTCGTGCCGACGATGGTGCGGGCACAGTACAGTTTCGACTTCCTGTCTGTAGAAGCCCTGATAGACGACCACAAGCGCATCCGCAGTGTACTGATGGCCCGTAGCGGTGTGGAGCAGGCCAATGAACTGCTGCACCAGTATTCCAGTGAGGCCAATGTGGATTACGACTCGCTGAACGTGAAGCTCGACAAATACACCAAATGCTTCGACATTATCGATGTCATCTACAATGGCGGTGTGACGGTACTGAACGTCAAGAACACCTACGATGATGTCTCTGACCGTATTACGCAGTTAAAGGACTTACTGGAGCGGTTCACTACCCAGCTGACGCTGCGAGGCAATATCGTCTCGTCTGACACCATCATCATCAATGCCTGTGATCGTGCCGTCAATCAGGTGCTGGTTGACGGGCGTGAGCTGACGAACAGCCTCTATGAACTGGCGCAGTACGCTGTTGGTGCGCGACAAATTACGACTGAGGGCCTGCTTACGGTGTTGGGGCAGATCAATGAGTCGCTTGACAACATCCGCCATTGCATCGACCACACCTATTATGTCGTCTCGCGCTACGTCACCATCCGCCTGAACTACTTCAAACGGACGCTCTATATGTCGAAAACCATCCGTGAGATGGCCAACGATGCCTTTTCGCGGTGGAAACGGGTGGCGGAGGAAGTCGGGTATTAAAGTGAATTATTAGCTACCGATATGAAGAGATTATATTATCATGTTTTGTTATTGGCGGCGATGCTGCCGCTCTCTGTAATGGCTCAGTCAGTGACCTATAATCATGATGAGTCGGTGATGAACCAGTTTACCATTGGTGAGACAGGTGCGGGCAGTTTCACACCCGACTGGTATTACGATGTGCTGCATAAGAACTACCGCAACGGAGCCATGATGACCAATAAGCAGTTCTTCCGCAGTCAGATGAACCTCACGCTCTATCAAGAGGTTCCCCATGCCGAAGCTCTCGATTCAGCCTTGACGGAGCGTATGCGTGTGGAAGCCAAGAACATTGCCGACCGTACACCGGGCTTGACAGACATTGCCTGGCAGGTGGAGCGGGGAAAGATAGAGTCGAAGCTCTCCGTTCTGAAGGGCAATATTGAGCGTATCACGCTGGAGGGCGGCTCGGCGCATAGCTACACCACTTGGCTGGAGCGTTACAATGCCATCAACTGTGGACTTCAGGCTGTGCGCGATGCCTACATGCCACAGGGTAAGCGCAAGGA
>OMXE01000004.1 GCA_900314935.1 uncultured Prevotella sp. | reverse complement strand
CCATTGTCCCATGTCCCATGTCCCATTAAGGTGGTTCAATAAATGAGAGAAGAAAGAAATAGTTATATATTATAATATTATTATATTTATATTAATATAATATATATATTATATATAATATAAGCATCTATTTCCACACTTGTGGAAGGTGCTTAATGGGACATGGGACAATGGGACATGGGACATTTTTCAAGATCCAGCAGTTTGTCTTTTCCAGAAACAGTTGACATCGTACTGATTTTGGTTGACTCAAAATGTAACTTTGTGACATGTGAATTTGTGACAATAAGCACCTCCAATAATCGGAGTAGAATTGTTATATTAATATATAATATTTATTATATATTATATAAAATATATTTACTTATTATTTGTAATCTAATCTTCCTTCCTTATCATCCTTCCTACATACATATCGAACCTCCTTAATGTCACAAATTCACATGTCACAAAGTACAACTTTCTCAAAATGTATCTTTCCTGATTAGGTTGATAGTTTTCGTAACGTTCGATCTGTTCGTTCGTTTGTTTGTTCGCTCCAAACCCCACGCTCTCTACTTCCAACGCCCAGAGTGCAGCCTTTCGTTCCTCTCTCGGCTCCCCACCCCTTAAGGGGCGGGGTCCCTGGCAAGGGGGGCGGGGTAAACAAACAAAGCAGCCCTCGCTTTGCAAACTATGGCACTTTGCGCTATAAACTATGGCAGTTTCTTGTTGAAAGTGCCTCAAATGCTGATAGAGGGAACGTCATTCTCTGGTAGCGGGAACGTCAAACGCTGGTAGCGTCTACGGCGTTCAGTGTTTTTTAACAGTTAAATCCTCGTTATTAAAGGATTTTCACACGCTGTGGCCCCTCAAATTTGGTAGTATGAAAAATATTTCGTAATTTTGTAGCATTACTTACTTGCCATCTCCACCGGCCTTGAGGCAATTGACAATGGACAATATATTCACATTAGTTTCTATGAATGTATTGAGTACCTCAAAAAACGGCGGCAATACGGCGTATCTGCTTTAGCTTCTCCATGAACGACTCATTGCGCTCTGCCATTAGCATGTCATACTCGTTCTGCATGGCAAGGTCGCAAGAAGGATAATTATGTAATGCATTTCCTGGTAAAAATTGTGTAGAATTTCTCGCCGCAGGCGACTAAAAGAAAAAAAGTTGTATATTTGCATGATCAAAAACCTAACCCCATTGGTTTATAAGGTTTGAAATGAAGTAGAATATGGAAGAGAACAAAATAGTAATATATCAGACCGAGGACGGGCAGACGCAAATTGATGTCCGTCTGGAAGAAAATACGGTATGGCTGACGCAGTCACAGATGGCAGATCTCTTTCAGAAGGACCAGTCTGTCATAGCACGCCACATTAATAATGCTTTTAAAGACGGAGAGTTGGAAGAGAGTAATATGCATTTTTTGCATAATACTCAATATAAGTATCGCCCAACTAAGATATATGACCTCGATACTATTATCTCCGTTGGCTATCGAGTTCATAGCAAGCGCGGTACAGCATTTCGTATTTGGTAACCAGCAGAATTGATTGTGGTATTATGCTTATCTCTTAACTCTGTACAAAGGTACAACATCTTAGCTAAACCACCCAAAATGAGGGGTTCAAAGTCAGTAAAAATACGTTAACGAAACCTGTGTCTTTTCCTGAGCCACGAAGACACTTTCGTTGTTTCGCACAGTTCCTAAAAATCATTAAATAGGGATGAGAAGGATTAAGATTTAAGAAATTGTTTTGTAGTATGGATTATTTTATATACCTTTGGTGATGAATTTAAAACAGACAAATCGTGAAGCATAAAATATTAACACTGATTCTATTGGTAATACCCGCTACAATCATGGCCCAGAAGATTACACTGGGATCGTGTGTAACCAAGGATGGCGGACAGTATAAGGGCGAGATGGTAGGCGGAAAGCCGCATGGCAAGGGCAGCGCCATCTACAAGAACGGCGATATCTACGAAGGTGAGTACCAGAAGGGAAAACGTCACGGCTACGGTGTCTATACCTTCTCAGACGGTGAGAAGTACGAAGGCGAATGGTATCAGGACCAGCAGCATGGCCGCGGCACCTACTATTTCATGAACAATAATAAATATGTAGGACTGTGGTTCCGCGACTATCAGGACGGTCATGGCATTATGTACTATTATAACGGTGACCAGTATGACGGGACCTGGAAGCTCGACAAACGGCAGGGTAAGGGCAAATACACCTTTGCCAACGGTGCCTATTACAACGGTGAGTGGAAGGAGGATATGAAATGGGGCAAGGGTTTCTTCGACTGGGGCGACGGCAGCACCTACGATGGTATGTGGGCCAACAACGTGCGTTCTGGCAAGGGCGTGAACAAATATGCCAACGGTGATGAGTACAATGGCGACTGGGAGGACGACATCCAGAACGGTCGAGGTATCTATAAATTCCAGAACGGCGACCGCTACGAGGGTGCTTACCAACATGGCGAACGCACAGGCGAAGGTATCTTCAAGTATGCCAACGGGGATAAGTACACAGGCTCTTTCCGCGAAGGTGACAAGAACGGACAAGGCACATTCTCGTGGAAGAACGGTGATATCTATGTGGGCAGCTGGAAGAACGACAAGCAGAACGGACGCGGTAAGCTGACCAAGGCAACAGGTGATATCTTTGAGGGGAACTTCAAGGACGGCGTTGTTGAGGGCGAGGTGATTATTCATTTCCACGACGGCTCAAAGTTCCGCGGCACCTATCACAACGGTAAGCGCCATGGGGCAGCCATCGAGGAGGATAAGAACGGTAACCGCTTCGAAGGAAGCTATAAGAATGACGAACGCGACGGGAAATACGTGGAGAAAGACAAGACAGGAAAAGTAACCGAAACAGGAATCTATGTCAACGGCATCAAACAGCGAGGCTCATAACACTAATGTCTTAACACCTTAACTCCTTAACTCCTTAAAAATTATTATTATGACAACGAGGAAGAAAGAGACAACCCAAAAGGCGACAGCCAAGAAGGCAGCGCCCAAACACATCGGACTGGTACAGAACGACGGCTATCTGGAACCGTTCGAAGAGGCTATCCGCGGCAGGCACGACCATGCCGTATGGAAGATTAACCAACTGACACGCAATGGGAAGAAATCGTTGGAGGACTTTGCCAGCGGGTATGATTATTTTGGCTTGCACAAGACAGCACGCGGTTGGGTGTTCCGCGAGTGGGCACCGAATGCTACGGAGATCTACCTTGTGGGCGATTTCAATAACTGGGAGGAGAACGAGAAATACAAGGCCAAGCGCATTGCAGGAACAGGTAACTGGGAACTGAAACTGCCTAACAAGGCCATGAAGCACGGCGACCTGTATAAGATGCATGTACGCTGGAACGGTGGAGAAGGGGAGCGCATCCCTGCCTGGGCACGAAGGGTGGTTCAGGACGAGAACACCAAGATTTTCTCGGCACAGGTGTGGAACCCGGAGAAGCCTTACGAATGGAAACGCAAGACGTTCAAACCGGATAAGAACCCGCTGCTCATCTATGAGTGCCATATTGGTATGGGACAGGATGCCGAGAAGGTGGGCACCTACCGTGAGTTCCAGGAGAATGTGCTGCCGCGTGTCATCAAGGATGGCTATAACTGCATTCAGATCATGGCCATTCAGGAGCATCCTTACTATGGCAGCTTCGGCTATCATGTAAGCTCTTTCTTTGCAGCCAGCAGTAGGTTCGGTACGCCTGAGGAACTGAAGGAACTGATTGACACGGCACACAAGAACGGCATTGCTGTGATTATGGACATCGTGCACAGTCATGCGGTAAAGAACGAGGTGGAAGGCTTAGGAAACCTGGCCGGCGATCCGAATCAGTTCTTCTACGCAGGAGGCATGCATGAGCATCCCGCCTGGGACAGTCTGTGCTTCGACTACGGTAAGGATGAGGTAATCCATTTCCTCCTCTCTAACTGCAAATACTGGCTGAAGGAGTTCCACTTCGACGGCTTCCGCTTCGACGGTGTGACGTCGATGCTGTATTATAGTCATGGTCTGGGTGAGGCATTCACCAACTACGGGGATTACTTCAACGGCGGACAGGATGATAATGCCATTTGCTATCTTACCTTGGCCAATAAGCTCATCCATGAGGTGAACAAAAATGCCATTACCATTGCCGAGGAGGTGAGCGGTATGCCCGGATTGGCTGCTAAGTTCGAGGACGGTGGCTATGGGTTCGACTACCGCATGGCCATGAATATTCCCGACTACTGGATTAAGACCATCAAGGAGCAGAGTGATGAGAACTGGAAACCCAGTTCGATATTCTGGGAGGTGAAGAACCGTCGTCCTGACGAGAAGACCATCTCGTATTGCGAGAGTCACGACCAGGCTTTGGTGGGTGATAAGACCATTATCTTCCGACTGATTGACGCGGATATGTACTGGCACTTCGCGAAGAAGGATGTGAACGGCGTGGCTGAACGAGGCATTGCCTTGCATAAGATGATACGATTGGTGACTGCCTCGGCCATCAACGGCGGTTACCTGAACTTCATGGGTAATGAGTTCGGTCATCCGGAATGGATCGACTTCCCACGCGAGGGGAACGGCTGGAGCTATAAGTATGCCCGCAGACAGTGGAACCTGGTGGATAATGAGGATCTGTGCTACCACTGGTTGGGCGACTTCGACCGTGAGATGCTGAAGGTGATCAAGAGTCAGAAGAACTTCCAGAAGACACCGGTGCAGGAGATTTGGCATAACGATGGCGACCAGGTGCTGGCCTTCATGCGAGGCGACCTGGTGTTCGTATTCAATTTCTCACCCACACGTTCGTTCACCGACTATGGCTTCCTGGTTCCTACGGGCAGCTATGATGTGGTGCTGAACACGGATGCGAAGGAGTTCGGTGGTCATGGTTTCGCTGACGACAGTATAACACACCTCACCAACTTCGATCCGCTCTATGTGGAGGATCATAAGGAGTGGCTGAAGCTGTATATCCCTGCTCGTTCGGCAGTGGTACTGAAAAAGAATTAATGGTTTTGTAAACACGCGGTACGTTGAAAGATAACGTGGTTAAAAGCGGCAGGTCGTTGGTGCACATGGCCTGCGCGATAGTGTTCTTGATATTTACGTTTTGCTACCTGTATTTCTATCAGGCAGACATCCTTGCCGTGGAACAGCATCTGCTGTCGGGTGGCAAAACGTATTACGTGCCTTGGATAGGCGCCTTGCTCATCACCTTTGTGTTGTACCTTATCCACTTGGGAACCTACGGTTTGACGGGTTTGTACAAACGGGCGCATGCGCTTACTTATTTCCCTTCGTTGCTGATACTGACGATTCTGACGGGAATGAAGATTTCTGATGCTGGTTGTACGATGGGACACTGGCTGTTCACGGGTCCGTTCCTGCTGGTGATCTATGTGTTTGTGGTTATCATGCTCAAGAAGTATCAGCCGTACGAACAGCCCATGAATGATATCGGTCCGTTCTCGCGGATGATGTGGGTGAACCTGCTCACCATGGCGTTGATGTTCCTGATGGTGGGTGCCTTCAGTAACCGGGACGCCTTGTTCCACAGTAAGATGCGCGTAGAGACATTACTGAAGAATGGGGAGTATGAGAAGGCATTAGAGGTAGGACGAAGGGCAAGACGTACTGATGCGTCGTTGTTCCAGCTGAGGGCCTATGCGCTGGCAAGGACAAACGGACTGGGGAGTCATCTGTTCGAGTACCCGACGGTGAGCGGCTCCAAGGCCTTGCTTCCCCGACAGGGTGCCTCGAGTACAGTGATGTATCCTGAGATGGAGATCAGACGGTTCGCCTCGACGAAGGCGGCAGATGATTATCGGCTGTGTGCCTATCTGCTGGACAAGGATCTGCTGAGCTTCGCCAAGTCGGTGTATAAATGCTATGATATCAAGTCGGCTAACCTTCCCAAGCATTACCGCGAGGCATTGACGCTCTATACGCATAAGAGTAATACGCCGGTGGTTACCTATCATAACAGTGTGGCTGATGCCGACTACGAGGATTTCCAGAAGTTGGCACGGTCGGAATCTGACAAGCAGCAGCGGGAGAATGCCGTGAGGGATACCTACGGCAACACGTATTGGTTCTACTACTTCTTCCGGTAAAGTTCAAGGTGGTGGGTGATGCACGCAGGGAGTTCTTCTTGGTAGTGCGTGACCATGATCATCGTTTTGTTCTTCCTTTGACAGAACGTTTCGATGATGTCCTTGACCAGACGGCGGTTGGTGTTGTCAAGACCGTGTAACGGCTCATCGAGGATGAGCAGACGGGGATCCTTGACAAAGGCACGAGCCAGGAGGACGAGGCGCTGCTCTCCGCTTGAGAGCTTCAGGAACGTTCGTTCTTCCAATCCTTTCAGACCGAAAATCCTCATCCACTTCCTACAGATCTCATAATCCTCTTCCGTGGGCTTTACATACAGGCCCACCGAGTCTTTCAGTCCGCTGGCCACAATCCGGATGGCGGGCAGGTCCTTTTGGTAGGCACGATGCATCTCGGGCGACACATAGCCGATGTGCTTCTTGATGTCCCAGATGCTCTCACCCGTTCCTCTGGGGCGTCCGAACAGGGTAATGTCGCAGGCGTAGCTCTGCGGGTTGTCGGCACATACCAGTGAGAGCAGGGTTGACTTCCCCGCACCGTTCTGTCCGCTGAGTGCCCACCGCTCGCCGTTGAGAACGGTCCAGTCGAGGTTACTGAGAATGATTCGCGGTCCGTACTGGATGGTTACCTTGTTCATCTTGATGATCTCCTGCGGGGGATTGTCGGTTTCTTCGTAAGGAAGGTCGAGAATCTCCTTTTCCCGCTCTGCCGAGAGTACGCGGGTGGGGAAGGGAGGACGAGTGGAGAGGTATTCACCAAGTGTTTTCTTTGGTCCAACCTTCTTGTCGTGCACCTCTACTACATGTGTGATGAAATCAGGAATATCATCCACCTTCGATAAGACGAGGATGATTTGCAGGGCTTTCTCCTTCGATACCAGGACAAGCAGTTCCCTGAGTTGTTCGCGCGTCTCCTTGTCAAGTCCGATAAAGGGATTGTCCATGATGAGCACACGCGGTTCAGACAGCAGGGTTCGTGCCAGCTGGAACTTTCGCATCTCGCCGCTGGAAAGTAAGATGATATATTTATCGAGTAAGGGTTCGAAATGGAAGAGCTCGTAAAGATGTTGCTGTAAGGCGCGCCGTGCAGGTGTGTCCTCACCACTCATGCGGTAAGCCTCTTCCAACAGGAAGCCTACGGTTGGCGTCTCCTTGTCTATCTCCATGGCGTTCCATCGCTGCTGCAGGAAATAGGTACGGTCGTTATCACCGCCGTAGTTATCTTTGAACGTGATGTATTTGATATTGTCGCTGGCCAGCGGCTTGGTGCTGGGAGAGAAATCGTAGGCAGGATCTTTCATGAGCAGCGGATGGGCGTTGGTGAGGATATCCACCAGCATGGATTTACCCCCGCCATTTGGTCCTACGATAGCCAGATGCTCCTTGTCGAGCAGGTCGAAGTTCACGGGTTCTGCCATACGCCACATAGGGTGGCGCGTGATACCGTTCTCAATATGGATGATGTGCTGCATGATGGGTTACAATCCGTTATTCACCTTTTCCTTGTTCTTGTTGATGAAATCCTTCCATCCGCGGTAGTGCACATCACTCTCGGGCTTCCCTGCCTGCATGAAATGACAGTAGGCTGCGGCCAAGGCATCGGTAGCATCCATGAAGTGCGGCATGTCGTCCGACTTAAGATGAAGGAGTCGTTGCAGCATTCCCGCCACCTGTTCCTTCGAGGCATTCCCGTTACCGGTGATGGCCATCTTGATCTTCATGGGAGCATATTCGTGGATGGGAACGCTGTGCTGGATGGCTGCGGCAATGGCCACACCCTGCGCCCTTCCTAACTTCAGCATCGACTGTACGTTCTTGCCGAAGAACGGGGCTTCAATGGCCATCTCGTCGGGCAGGAACTCATCGATAACGCCCGTGACGCGTTCGAAGATCCTGCCCAAGCGCAGGTAAGGATCATCCTCACGGCGCATGTCGATGACACCCATGGCCATCATCTCCGCCTTGTTACCCGTTACCTTGAGCAAACCGTAGCCCATCACGTTCGTACCCGGGTCAATCCCTAATATAATCTTCTCACTGCCCACTTCTTGCCTCTTGCCTCTTGCTTCTTGCCTCTTGCTTCTTATCTAAGATACGGATTCATCCGCAGTTCGTCACCGATGGTAGTCTTCGGTCCGTGACCGCTCCATATCGTCGTGTCGGCGGGCAGCTTACCGATTACCTCCTTGAGGGTATGTCTCATGGCTGCATCATCGCCACCTTCGAAATCGGTTCGGCCAATACTCATCTGGAACAGGGTGTCACCCGTGAAGGCCACCTTCTCTTCCTCGCAGTAGAAGGTAATGCCGCCAGGTGTGTGTCCCGGGGTAGCAATGACCTTGAAACGGTGTGATCCGAACTCAACGATATCATCAGGTGAGAGATAGTTCCCGATAGGTGGTGTGTCCCGGTCATACTCCATGCCTAAGAAGTACATGGCCTGATCGTCCATGTGCGACATCAGGAACTCATCCTTCTTGCTCAGCTCCGGTCTCAGTCTGTATTCATAATAGACCGTGTCGTTTCCCATACAATGGTCGAAATGACCGTGTGTGCAGAGTAGGTGCTTAGGAGTCAAGTCGTTACCGTTGATATACTCGATGAGTGATAACCGCTCGTCGTCGAAATAGACGCCGCAATCGATGATCACACATTCCTGAGTCTCGTCGCTGACTACATAGGTGTTCTCCTGATAAGGATTACATACAAAACGTTGGATTTTTAGCATATGATAGTTTGATTAATTTTACACTGGAACATATATAATGTGCTTCCCCTTGAACCACTCCTCGTTGAACCACATATCGATGTCGAGCACCTCGCAGATGCGCTTGAAGGGTTGGATCTCGGCCTGTACGTCGCCACCTTTGAGTACGATGACGCCATTGGGCAGGGAATTGATCTGGTCTTTTCTTGCGATATTCTTCTTCACGATCTTCATCAGGTCGGGCAGGGGCATGACCGCACGACTCACCACGAAGTCGTACATCCCCTTCTCCTCCTCACCGCGCAGATGTGCTGGATGACAGTTCTTCAAGCCAATGGCCTGTGCCACCTCTGTCGCCACCCGGATCTTCTTCCCCGTACCGTCGATGAGCTTGAACTCACACTCAGGAAAGAGAATGGCCAGGGGAATGCCTGGGAAGCCACCACCTGTACCGAAATCAAGGATCTTGGTGCCTGGACGGAAATGAATGGCCTTGGCAATAGACAGCGAGTGCAGCACATGATGCTCATACAGGTTCTCGATGTCCTTGCGAGAGATCACGTTGATCTTCTGGTTCCAGTCGGCATACAGGTCGTACAGCGCAGACAGCTGGTCTTTCTGCGTGTCGGTGAGTTCCGGGAAATAGCTTAGGATGGTCTCCATATCATTTAGCGAGTATATGCTTCATGTCATTATCGTCCAGCTCCACCTTGATCTCGCCCATGGCGTGCGGAGCAATCTCAGAATCGCAGTAGATAAAGGTGATCTCTCCGTTGTCCAGGATGAAGTTCTCCGTTACGTACGGGTCAATGCCCACAAAGAGTCCTTTTTCCTGGAGTCCTTTCAGATCCTTGACCTCATACTGCTTACACAGCTTCTCCACAATCAAATCCTCCAGTCCTTGCTCATAGCCGGGAACGAAGACATCACTCAGCTTCAGGATCTTGCCCGTCTCTGTGTTGATGTTCTTCACGATGGTTGTGTTCACCCCATGTGCGCCTCCTGCGAAGCTATACACCTCGGCGATGTAGTTGATGATGCCTTTCCTGCCGTTCTCGACCTTGGTGTTGCATGAGTACTGGATACTATACGATGTGCCATGCTCCTTGTCCATGGCATAGAGTCGTCCGAAGTCTTGCTTGTAGTCGGCTGCATACTTGATGAGAAACGAATCCACGGCTTCCAAAGCACTCATTTTCGAACCACTGGCAGAGAGGTAGTCGGGCGTGAGAATACCTGATCGCAGCAGGGTGTCGTTCACCGTTGCCGCGTTCTTGCCAGTGGCATAATGGATCATCAGATGGACCTCTGCCTGCGGCGAGGAAGCATCGCTGGTGAGTTGGATGGTGGTGTCTTTGACGATACGCTCGAACGCCAGCTCGGCCTCCGCTTCGTTGCCGTCTGTTTTACCACCACATGCTGTAATGATGCCCATCAACAGGATAGGCATCAGGGAAGAAAAGAGTAACTTTTTCATGATGAATCCGCTAAAACCTATGCAAAATTACAAGAATCATACGAAAACAGCAAATATTTTTCATTATATTTTAGAAAATGCGCAACTTTGGCTTCGCCGAAGTTACTCACGTTCGGAAAAACTCAAATAAATTTGGTTTTTCGCTCACTTAATCGTAACTTTGCAGGCGATTTCAAATAACGCTCATAATTAGCAATCAAAACAGCGCATGCAATCCATATACGATATCCGTTTCAAAGCTGCCTTGTTCGACCTCGACGGGGTGGTCTTCGATACAGAACCGCAGTACACTATTTTCTGGGGAGAACAGTGCCGACGCTATCATCCTGAGGAGCCCGGACTGGAACACCGCATCAAAGGACAGACGCTTACGCAGATCTTCGACGCTCATTTCTCGGGCGATCTGCTGGAGGAACAGGGGAAGATTACCGAACGACTGAATGAGTTTGAGTCGAAGATGAACTTCATATACGTTGCTGGCTTCCTCAACTATATCCAACGTCTGCGACAGGAGGGCGTGAAAACAGCCGTCGTTACAAGCAGTAACAAGGTGAAGATGCAGGCGGTGTATGCTTCGCACCCGGAGTTCACTTCGCTCTTCGATGCGATTCTCACCTCGGAGGATTTTGCCGAGAGTAAACCGTCGCCCGACTGCTATCTGCGGGCTGCAGCACGGTTCGGCGCTGATCCAAAGGATTGTGTGGTCTTTGAGGATAGCTTCAACGGACTGAAATCGGGTAGGGCAGCAGGAATGTGCGTGGTAGGACTGTCAACCACGAATCCCGCAGAGAGCATTGCGCCCTTGTGCGACCTGGTTATTTCCGATTATCTGGAATCACAGACACTGTAAGAACTTCATATACTAAAACAATATCCTGACAAAACATGTACACACAGAATACTCCAGTTCATGTGAAGCTATGGCATCATGACTTCTGGCGACTGGCCATTGCGAATATGCTGCTCACCATGTCGGTATATATGCAGATTCCTGTACTGCCCTTGTGGCTGGCACAACACGGGGATGCTATGTCAACGGGTTTGTCCATGGGGGCCTACGGACTCGGTTTGTTCGTCATGGGGGGCTGCTGTAACTATCTCGTTCAGCGCTATAGGAGAAACCACGTCTGTCAACTGGCCATCCTTATGATGCTCGCCTGTATTGCCGTAATCTACCTGACGGTATGCGGACAGCTACCGATGCTGGCAGAGGGGATGGTGGCGCTGGTGGCGCGCTTCTGTCTGGGGGCTTCCTTCGGCTTGGCGCAGATGGTGTTGGTGAGTACGCTGATCATCGACGTATGCGAGTCGTTCCAACGCACGGAGGCAAACCATAGTGCCGCGTGGTTCGGAAGGTTCTCCATGTCGTTAGGACCGGTAGCAGCGTTGCTGATTTACCGTTATTTCAGTCTTGAATATGTTCTTTTATCATCGGGCGTATGTTGCTTATTATCAATGGTGTTAATACAGTTGGTAAGCTTTCCTTTTAAAGCGCCTGAGGATAAGGTGTATAGATTCTCGCTCGACCGCTTTTTCCTGCCTTCAGGATGGTTGTTGTTCGTGAACTTACTGTTGATAACCACCATCATCGGACTGTTTCTTTCTACTCCTTTGTCAAGCATGTTCTACGGGATGATGATGTGCGGATTCTTCTTCGCACTGCTGGCCGAACGGTTCGTCTTTGTGAATGCCGACCTGAAGAGCGAGTCGGTTACAGGACTGATCCTGATTATCGCCGCCTTGCTGATGATGCGACAGTCATCTGCTCTGGTGAACAACTATATCCCGCCTGTGCTCATCGGCTTTGCCATCGGTATAATTGGCTCGCGTTTCCTGCTGTTCTTCATCAAGCTGAGCAGACATTGTCAGCGCGGTACTTCCCAGAGCACGTTCTTCCTGGCGTGGGAAACGGGTATCAGCTTAGGACTTTTCCTGGGCTTCTCCTATCTTTCTGAGCATATCTATCTGGTGGGTCTCATCATGGCTGTCGTGGCCTTGGTGATGTATAATTTCGTGACTCACCCCTGGTATATGCAGCACAAGAACAGGTAGGCAACGACAAAAAGGCAGAATACTTTGTTTTTTCAAATAAATAATGTATTTTTGCAGTCGTAATGAAAACAATCATGAAAAGAATACTACCTGCCGCCGTGGTGATCATCGCCTTGGTGGTGCTTGCGGTTGTCCTGCTTATCTATGAGCGTGACCTGTTATGGAAGGTTCAGGAGATGAACCTTTTTCTCTATACAGGACTGTTCTTCAAGGAGATGATGGTAACGTCAGCGGGGTTCCTCTCGTATCTGGGAACCTATCTCACGCAGCATTTCTACTATCCTTGGTTGGGGGTATTACTGCTGTGCGGAAGCTGGGGTCTGCTGGCATGGATGACCAAAAGGGTGTTCTGTATTCCTAATCGCTGGACGGTGTTGTTGCTCATTCCTATCGCCTTACTGTTGATGACTGCTATCAGTATGGGGTATTGGCTCTATGTCATCAAACTGAAGGGGTATTTCTGGACGGCTACTATCGCCACCATCGTGGTGGTTGCGCTGATGTGGGGCTTTAAGCAATTACCGCAACGACGTATGCTTGCTCCGTTGTTCTTGTTCATGACAGTGGTGATTGGTTATCCGCTCTTTGGTACTTATATCCTCTGGGGCGTATTACTGATGACGGTGTGGTCGTGGCGACTGGAGAAACAGCGCTCTACAGCGGTGCTGAATACGGTTGTCGGACTGATTAGCGTGGTGGCTATACCGTTGTTGTATTACCGGTTGGTGTATTATCAGACCAACATCATCAATATCTATTGGACGGGGTTGCCCATCTTCGAGATGAATGCTGAAGGGGAGAAATGGTATTACCTGCCGTATATCCTGCTGTTACTTTTCTATCTGGGCTTGGTGATTACCTACCGTATGACATGGGAAAAGAAGGAACCTGTGGTGAACCATCAGCAGAAGAAGGTGGCGAAGCAGCAGAAGGGTTTCACTAAGCTGATGCAGTATCTGCCGCAGACTGCCGTATTGATAGCTGTGGTTTGTGGGGTGTGGCATTTCTGGTTCAAGGACGAGAACTTCCACCATGAGCTGACCATGCAGCGCTGTGTGGAGAATCTGGATTGGCAGGGGGTGATGAACGAGGCTGATAAGGTGAAAGATATGCCTTCTCGTTCCATCGTTATCATGCGCAATATTGCGCTTTCGCGCTTGGGACGGGCTACGGAGATCTATAACTATCCCAATGGTGACAAAGCGAGCAATTCGCCGTTCCCGATATATCAGTCGAACATGATTGGCAGGATGATGTACTACAACTACGGGGCACTTAATGCGTGTCATCATTACTGTCTTGAAGAGGCGGTGGAGTTCGGGTGGAAGACGGCCTATCTGAAGTATATGGCGCTTTGTGCCATGCTCTCGGGCGAAGAGGCTGCGGCCAGGAAGTATTTCGGCTTGTTGCGCCAGACACGTTATTTCGGTGAGTGGGCGGATGAGTACGAGGCCCTGAACGGACGTAAGGACCTGCAGGCAAAATCACCAAGCACGGGTCCTATCTGTCATATGCTCCACTACGACAACAGTGTGGGGTCGGACAACGGCGGTCATGCAGAGCCCTTCCTGATGAATCTATTGGCGGATCTTGACGCTAACGATCCTGTTTTCCAGGAGCAGGCTGTATTGGCCGCGCTATGGACGAAGAATCCCAGAATGTTCTGGCCACGTTTCAAGCAGTACATCAATCTGCATCCCAATGACCCGATGCCACGTATCTTCCAGGAGGCGGCCTATCTGTTCTGTAAGGTGGAAAACCGTCCTACCCAAGCAATGCCGTTTGATATGGAGGTAATCACCACTTATCAGGACATGGCTGACAAGATGCAGCAGTATGATGGCATGGATCTGGAACAGGTACGTGCCATACTATATCCTTCGTTCGGTCATACGTACTACTACGACTATTACCTGATGAAACAATTGAACTACAACTAATACCTCATACCATGAAGCTTCATTCATCTACCTCTCGTCTTGCAACAGGATGCTTGACCACCGTCATCGTATTGCTGCTTACAGCCTGCGGTCACCGTGTACCTACGCAATTTGCGCAGTCGAATGACTACCCCAAGATCTATCCTGATTATGTGAATGTGACGGTGCCTGTGAACATCGCTCCACTGAGTTTTCAGATGGAAACGAAGAGCGAGGAGATGGTGGTGCGCTATTCGGTGGGTGATGAGGAGATGGTATGTGGCGGTGAGCAGGCCTGTCCTTCCATCGGGAAATGGAGACAGCTTACTGACAAGGCCAAGGGCGCTGCCATTCAGGTGGAGGTGTATGCGCGTAAAGATGATCAGTGGACGCGCTTCAAGCCGTTCCAGATCTTCGTGTCGCCTGATTCTATAGATTCCTATATCAGCTATCGTTGTATTCACCCTTCGTTCGTCTCGTACGAGGAGCTGACCATCCGTCAGCGGTGCCTGGAGGATTACAACGAGAGCGTGATCTACGATAATATGCTGTGCGGTGAGGAAATGAAAGGACAGTGCATCAACTGTCATCATTACCAGAACTATGATCCCAACAGGATGCAGTTCCATGCGCGTCAGTATCATGGCGGTACGGTGATTGCCTACGACGGGAAAATGAAGAAGGTGAACATGCGGAACGACTCGATCCTCTCGGCTGGTGTGTATCCTGCTTGGCACCCGTCACTGAACCTCATCGTCTATTCCACGAACAAGACATTCCAGGGTTTCCTCACCACCGACAAGAACAAGATCGAGGTGTACGATACGGCCAGTGATCTTATCTTGTATGATGTGGAGCGTGACGAGGTGACGAATATCGAGAACGACAAGGATGAGATGGAGGTGTTCCCTTGCTGGACGCCCGACGGAAAGACGCTTTATTACTGTAGTGCGCACTTTGTCTTGTCTGATTCGATCAAAGACAAGAACTACGAGTTGCTTTCACGGATGAACGAGGTGAAATACAGTATCTACAAGAAAGAGTTCGATGTGCAGACCAAACGCTTCGGTCCCAGACAGCTGGTGTTTGATGCTGCTGCAATGAATATGAGTGCTACCTTACCTCGGGTGTCTGCCGATGGGCGCTACCTGATGTTTACCATGGGTGAGCGCGGCGTGTTCCACATCTGGCACCATGATGCTGATCTGTGGCTGCTCGACCTGCAGACCGGGGAGGCACGGGCGATGAACGAGCTGAACTCGCCCGACACGGAGAGTTACCATTCATGGTCGAGCAACGGTAAATGGGTGGTGTTCAGCAGTCGCCGTGATGATGGGAACTTCACCCGTCCGTTCTTCGCGCATATTGATGCGAACGGTAAGGGAACAAAGCCTTTTGAGCTGCCGAGCAAGAATCCTAACTACCACCGTGAATTCCTGAAGAGCTATAACGTCCCGGAATTCATGAAAGGTCCTGTCACCATCACGCCGCAATCCATTGCCGACGTGCTGAAGAAGGATGATGGGGTGACGGTGAAATACGTGAGCGGATTACAGGCCCCCTCCCAATAATCCTATCCTGCCTATAAGGCCCATCCAGCCTTTTACAAAATAAGGTCTCCCTTTTGGGAGACCTTAATACTTTTTTTTAATCCTTACTGTCTGTTAGGAGCAGCCGGTCTAGCACCTGGTCCGCCAGGAGCGCCACCGAAGCCACCGGGGAAGCCACCGAAGCCCTGCTGAGGAGCCGTCTCAGGCTGACCGAAGAAGGAAGCCTCTGCATCCTTGTCGTTCAGTTTGAACACCATGAAATTCGGGTTCTTCTCTGTGCAAGGTTTCCATTCGCCACCCTTCGGTCCGTTAGGATCACTGTACTTGGCGAAGTTGGTCCATGCAGTAAGCATCTTCTCAGAGAGATCCCAGTCGCCCTTGGTCCAAGGACGCCAGCAGTGCTTCAGACTCTTGAACACGAACCAGAGGTCGGAAGAGTGGAAAGCACCACGCAGACGCTGTGTTACCTCAGGATGAGAACCATCATCGGGCAACGGACGAGCGAACTCGTAAGCCCAAGCCTTACCGCCCTTCTCAGCGCGAACCTTACAGAACTCGGCAATGTTAGGAGCCATATTACCCATATCGTTCAGGGTGTAGCCAATCATATAAGGAACGTCGGCCAACGTGCCCTCGCGGGTAGCATCATCAAAGCTCTTCACGCTTACATAACCGTCGATCATCGGCATATAGCCCATGCCCATACGCATCATACCAAAGCCACCCTGCTGCTGTCCGCTGCTGTTAGCCTGTGCATAGATAGTAGGCAGTGCAAAGACGGTCTCGGTAGAAGCCTGACGCATCTTCTGCAGATCGGTCATGCCAGCCCAGTCGAACATCTTCTTGGCATTGTTAGCGGCATCCTCAACAGAACCACCGCCGTAACGGCCACCCATCATACCACCACCGTTGGGGTTGGGGATGCTCAGACCTTGAGCACTCATGATGACAGCCTTGTGGAACAAACCACGAGCCAGGGGAGACTCACAAAGAGTACGTACGCTACCGCCACCGGCACTCTGTCCGAAGATGGTTACGTTGTTAGGATCACCACCGAACTGTGCGATGTTCTTCTTGATCCACTTCAAAGCCTCGATCTGGTCGAGAATACCGTAGTTACCAGATACATGGTTCGGATTCTCCTCTGCCAGCAAGGGGTGGGTGAGGAAACCGAAGATACCCAGACGGTAGTTGATGGATACGAGCACTACATCCTTAGCGCCCCATTCCTGACCGTCGAACTCGGGCTCTGAACCGAAACCTTCACGATAGCCACCACCGTGAATCCACAAAGCTACAGGCAGTTTCTTGCCAACCTGTCCAGGAGCCTTTGTCCATACGTTCAGATACAGACAGTCCTCACTGAAGGCAGCCTCCTTACCATAGCCCCACTCGGTGTAGTAACCACCAGGGTACTGGATGGCCTGATAGCTCGGACGACCGAAGGTGTCGCAGATCTTCACACCCTTCCAGGGCACAACGGGCTGCGGAGCTTTCCAACGGTTCTCGCGAATAGGAGGAGCAGCATACGGAATGCCACGATAGACATACACGTCAGGATGATCATCGGCGAATACGCCTTGTACCTGACCACCTTCGATGGTTAACACGGGGTTTTCTGCTGCGTTTACAGACATGGCTGCAAAGAGCAGGATCGGTAATAGTAATTTTTTCATAATAAGTTGTTATTAAAAAGGATTATATAATCTTTAATCTAATGTTTAATGTTTAATGTTTAATCTTTAATTTAAAGAATTGTTTTCACGGCTTCGAGCATTCCTTTTTCCAGAATGAGGTCAAGATTTTTCTTTACGAGATCAGCCAGACCTTTCACTTGATGGAGATCTTCTCCCCAGATGAATTCCGCACTAAGAACACCATCAGTAACTTTTTGTGTATCACCCGTTTCCCACAATTCCTTCAAGAGATTCATAATCTTTGGATCATCGTTAGGAGTAATCTCTGTTCCGTCGCTTCGCTTGCCACCTTTGTAGTATATAATGATAGCCGCTAAGCCGAAAACCAGTCCGCTGGGCAGTGTTCCCTTGCGCTCCAGATAGGTCTTCACTCCAGGTAAATCGCGAGCCTGGAATTTGGGGAAAGAATTTAACATAATACTCGTCACCTGATGATCCACATACGGGTTGTTGAAGCGCTCCAGAACATCACCGGCAAAGCGACGCAGCTCATCCATCGGCAGGTTCAGTGTTTCCATCAGTTCCTCGAACTGCACCTTATGGATATACTTGCCAATCACCTCGTGGTTGCAGGCATCTCTAACGATATCTACGCCCGAGAGGAAGGCAACAGGGGAGAGCACGGTATGCGGACCGTTCAGTAAGGTAACCTTACGCTCATGATAAGGCTTCTCGCTCTCGGCGATGAGCACGTGCAGACCCGCTTTCTCGGCTGGGAACTCCTCGCGTAACGCCTCGATACTCATGTTCTCAGGCTTCTCAATTACCCAGAGATGGAAGGCCTCGGCCTGTACCACCAGGTCGTCTTTGTATCCTATTTTCTGCTGAATATCAGCTATTTCCTTACGTGGGAAGCCTGGTACGATACGGTCAACCAGGGTGGCGCAAACGTAGTTGTACTTGGTGAACCACTGCTTGAACGACTCATAGTCTTCGCCCAGGTCCTCTTTCCACAGTTCGATATACTGGTAGATACATTCCTTCAGGTGGTGTCCGTTGAGGAAGATCAGCTCGCAGGGCATGATAATCAGACCTTTAGTTGGGTCGCCATTGAAGGTCTTGAAACGTCGGTAGAGCAACTGCACCAGCTTACCAGGATAGCTGCTGGCAGGTTTGTCAGCGAGCTTGCAAGTATCGTCAAAGGCAATACCCGCCTCAGTGGTGTTCGAAATCACAAAACGAATCTCAGGCTGTTCGGCCAACGCCATGAAGGCTGCGTTCTGCGAGTAGGGGTTCAGTGCCCTGCTGATGACGTCGATGCGTTCGAGGGTGTTCACGGCCTCACCGTTGATTCGTCCCTGCAGATTCACATGGTACAGGCAGTCCTGCCCGTTCAGCCAATCTACCATTCCTTTCTCTATTGGCTGCACCACCACGACACTTCCGTTGAAGTTCGTCTTCGCATCCATGTTCCAGATAATCCACTCTACAAAGGCGCGAAGGAAATTCCCTTCGCCAAACTGAATGATCTTCTCAGGCATCACGCTCTTAGGCGCGGTTTGTTTGTTTAATGCTTGTAATTGTTTCATGGTTAATGATAACCTCTCGGTTGTTACAATATATAATCATATTTGATTTCAGGATACAAAGATACTCATAATTCCGCAAATATCCATCACTTTGCCAATAAAAATGAGTGGAGTAGGTAAAAATAGACATTTTTCTTTTGTATTCCAAATCTTTTTCGTACCTTTGTATGCTGAAAGACATATTCGGAAAACACCGAACAATGCTTTATAAGGACTATACGTATAGTCCCTATCCTATAAATAGGGACTAATAGTCATAGATAAGACCTATTTCAGATAGGTCTTGACATCTATGACATCTTTGTAGAGATATAAATCTATATATGAATAAGACAAATGAATAAAACAGACATCGTGATGGGCGCTACGAGCGCCAGAAACTACAGCCGTCATTGGCGAGCCAAACGATTGTCATGGAACGCTATCGGTAAAATCCGATACCTGTTCGATGGGGCTGTGGAGTATATGGATCCTGTAACACTCTGCTACCCGCAGGTGAAGTTCAACGAGTTGCGCAAGGCACTCGGTTTCAAACAGGATTCTGAACTCACCTCACTAGTGGAGCAGTCGGATTGCTTTCGTATTGTTCGTGATAGAGAGACAGGGCTGATGGCGGCCTTTATGACACCTTTGGTGCCCGATAGGTTCAAACCAACCGGTAGTCAGGAGATCATTGAACCTTCCATTAGCCATGCTATCTTTGATTGCAAGGTCAATGCGCTTGTGACCACTAACGATCATGACAGGATAGCGGAAAACCTTTGTGCCCACAAAAACGGTATCAACATGAAGATACTTTTAGCAGGTAACGTACCCCAATTCCATGTGAAGCCCAATGATGAGGCTGTCAAGCGCATCAGCGACGGACTACAGAATTTGTTCTGCAATCCAGAACTTCAACAGTATTATTTTGGCGAATTCCTTTATCACTACCAGCACAAGTATAAAGTCGATCTGAATGAGGCAGAAAGAGTGCTGATAACGTATCTCGTGCTGCATCTGACGAAGCACATGGCTTGTCGGGTGGGTATTGAGAACTGGCCCAGCGAGGCTATTGCCAAGTGGGTGAAGAACTACTTCGGGCCGAAAAAGCTTGCATACGTGATTACAGATGCACATCATATATGGGAAAAACAACAAAACAACAATCAATATGAGCAAAATCAATTCTAAGGATGTACCTAATGGTTATCCACTTTGTGTGGTAGTTGACTGTTCTGTAGCTAATCATTGCCTACGCCAGATGGCGATGCAGGTGCTTACGAAGAAGAACCACCTTGTCACCATCGTTAACCCTCTCCGTACGAAACCCTCGGAACGGTGCGAATACTATCGTTCTGACGAAGTACAGCAGTATGCCCGTGGCTTTACAGCCATGAAGGCACAGATGCTACCGGGCCAATACAAAACGTTTATGTATAAGTTGGTACAGTACTTCGGACGCACCAGATACTTTGAGTATAGGCGCGGCAAGCTTCTTTGCTCTCCAAAGGATATTGCAGTAATACGTAATGTACTCGACGAGCTGGGACTTTCCCACCTTGAATTCGATGCTTACGAGCAGCATTACTGCTGGAATGACTGAGTACATGGCGTTCTGTACTGCAGTACATACGTCACTGTACTGTAGTACACACGTCACTGTACTACCCTTATCATGTCATTTTTCGATATATTTATTTGGTTATATCCAAAATAATTGCGAAATTTGCATGGAATAAACCAAGAATGATGCATACAAGAGAAGAGAAACTGGAGGCTTTCGGTAGGTTACTGGATGTGTTGGACCAGCTGCGGGAGAAATGTCCGTGGGATAAGAAACAGACCAATGAGAGTCTGAGGCCCAATACGATAGAGGAGACCTTCGAACTGTGCGACGCCTTGATGAAGAACGATACCAAGGGGATTAGTAAGGAACTGGGGGACGTGCTGATGCACGTGCTGTTCTATGCAAAGATCGGTTCTGAGACAGATGATTTCGATATCGCTGACGTGTGTAACACGCAGGCCGACAAGCTGATCTTCCGTCATCCGCATATCTATGATCCTTCACAGGTGGGACAGAAGGAACCGCTGCCGCTGGATGATCCGCGCTTTCAGGAGAAAGTGGAACGTCCTGATGTGAAGACCGCTGAGCAGGTGCTGCAGAACTGGGAGCAGATCAAGCTCAAGGAGAAGGACGGAAACAAAAGCGTGCTCAGTGGCGTGCCTGATGCACTACCGAGTTTGATCAAGGCTTACCGCATTCAGGATAAGGCCCGTAATGTGGGGTTCGACTGGCAGGACCGTCGGGATGTGTGGAAGAAGGTGCGCGAGGAACTGGATGAGCTGGAGGTAGAACTGAACAAAGAGGATAAGGAACGCTCCACCAATGAACTGGGCGATTTCCTCTTCTCGGTGATCAATGCAGCACGTCTGTATAAGCTGAATCCTGACAACGCCCTGGAGCGCACGAACCAGAAATTCATCCACCGTTTCAACTACGTAGAGGAACATTCCATCAAAATGGGTAAGCCCTTAACGGAAATGACGCTGGAGGAAATGGATGCACTGTGGGAGGAGGCGAAAAGGAGCCTCACCCCCTAACCCTCTCCATAAGAGGAAGGGGGAACCGGAGGCGCGGTGGTACGGTGGTACGGTGGCGCGAGATTACCTCAATGATGTCGTTATCCCGTTATTACGTTGTTACGATATTACGAAATTACGAAAAATCAAAAATCACTATATGAAAAGATTAATTTATGTATTTGCAACCCTGCTGACACTGACCTGGGTGTCTTCGTGCAAGGAGCAGAAGAAACCCGAGCCAGAGGTGGAGAACGACTCAACATTCGTGGAGATCGACTCGGTGGAAGACGTGAGTATCTACGGTCGTTGTGGTGGCGGAACAGCCATGCATACGCTGGAACTGATAACCGATCAGGGTGATACGCTGTATATCGGCGTGAACGAGGACTCGGTGTCTAATGTAAAAGGCGGTATGGGCGTAGGCGACAGGATGGCAGTGACACTGGAATCGGAGGCTACCGATGATGAGCCGGCCAAGGCACGTGTGGTGGTGAACCTGACCACACTCTTGGGTAAATGGGTGAGTCTGGATAAGTCGTTCGAGATCCAGGAAGGCGGCGTGGTGGTTTCGAATATCACAGAGCCGAAACCGTTGGTCGACTGGAAGATATGCAACGGACGACTGGTTCTCTCCTCCGACACGTTCAGCATCTATGAGCTGGGTGCAGATAGTCTGTTCTTGGAGAACGAACGGGGTATCTATGCCTATAAACGACTCAAGTAATGCAGCCGTTCAGAGTATATATCCTTGGTTGTGGGAGTGCCTTGCCAACTCCTAAACACATGGCCACATCGCAGGTGGTGGAGGTGCGCGACAAGCAGTTCATGATCGACTGCGGTGAAGGTACTCAGATACAGTTGCGGCGCTCACACATCAACTTCAACCGCTTACACGCTGTGTTCATCTCGCATCTGCATGGTGACCACTGCTTCGGACTGATTGGTATGATCAGTACCTTTGGTATGCTGGGACGAACGGCTCCCTTGCATGTCTATGCACCGGCGGCACTGGAACCGATGCTGAAGGCACAGATGGATATGTTCTGCAACGGACTGGAATATGAGGTGGTGTTCCATGCCGTTGAGACGACACTTCAGCAGGTGATTTACGAGGATAAGAGCGTGACTGTGGAGACCATTCCGCTCGAGCACCGTGTGCCTTGCTGCGGCTATCTGTTCCGTGAGAAACCCACACTGCCGCATATCCGTCGTGACATGATCGACTACCTGCAGATTCCTGTCAGTCAGATCAACAACATCAAGGCTGGTGCCGGATGGGTGAAAGAGGATGGGGAAGTGGTGCCCCATGAACGACTGGTTACGCCGGCTGATCCACCACGTGCCTATGCCTTCTGTAGTGATACACGTTATATGCCCGAGTTATATAAGGTGGTTCAGGGTGTTGACCTGCTCTATCATGAGAGTACATATTGTGAAGACAGGGCCGACCGTGCCGAACTCTACCATCATAGTACGGCGGCTCAGGCGGCAACCGTGGCCCTGAAAGCGAACGTGAAGAAACTCATTTTGGGACATTATTCAGCAAGATATAACGATGAACAGCAGATTGTGAACGAAGCACGGAAAGTGTTCCCGGAATCGTATCTGACAGCCGAAAATGACGTGTTTGAGCTGTGATGACTGTTAAAATCATCTATTTTCTACAATTTTCTGAAAGAAAATGGTAAAAAATGTTGCTGGATTCACAAAAACAATGTATATTTGCACAAAATATAAGCGCTTATGAATAAAAGATTACTCATGATCACCCTTGCTGCAGCTCTGGTATTCGGCGTACCAGTGAGCATCATGGCGAACACTTCCATAGAGATCATAGAGCAGGAAATCGTTCAGCCGACTGTTGTGCTGCAGGGCAACACCCTGCATGTGAACAACGCCAGCGGACAGATGCTTTATATCTATAATGTGGCTGGTGTACGCGTCATGAGCGTGAAAGTAGAAGGTGCAGAAAAAAGCTTTGAGCTGAGCTTGCCGAAAGGTTGCTACATCGTGAAGGTGGGCAAGGTGGTTCGCAAAATCTCCGTCAAATAGTATTGACCTACACTCACCGTGTATAGACAACTCATACTATTTCTTGTCTTGGCATGTATGTTTATATCATGTCAGGAAAAACAAGAGAATCCCAATAAGGCTTTAACTTTAGACGCTTTCTCTGAGCTGAGAAAGTCGGCCTTTTGTGTGGATGCACAGACGGTGAAAAAACATTTGCGACAACTGGCAAGGGAAGACAGTGGGAAGATGGTGGCCGACCGCCAGACACGAAGTCATTACTTAAACGGCCGCCCTTTGCTCTGGATTGACAGAATGGGAATAGACCAGCGGGCTGATTCCCTGATGGCGTACCTGGAAAAGGTGGAAGAGGGTGGAATATCATCGGGCGTGTTCCGACGTAAACAGCTCTCTATCGATATGAACAGGGCGCATAACATGGAGATGGGTGACAGCGTGGCTGATATCAACAGGGTGTATGCCCGACTGGAGTATAACCTCACCAAAGCGTTCCTGCGCTATTGCAGCGGCCAGCATTTCGGCTACCTGAATGCGGAATATGTGATGAACCACTGTGATGTAAAGGACAGCGATTCGGTGCGCGTGACATACTATCACCTGTTCGACATCAAGGTGAAACATCCTGACGAGAACTTCTTCAGTAAGGCCATGCGGAAAATCCGGAACGACAGTGTGGCTCGTTTCCTCAAGGAGATACAGCCGAAGAATACGCTCTATCCTGCGCTGTGCAAGCGTTTGAAGGAAGGAGGACTGTCGGAGGCGCAACGACTGACAACGATCTGTAATATCGAACGTAGCAGATGGTATCTGGAGGATGCGCCTGAGCAACATAAGAAATATGTATTGGTGAATGTGCCTTCCTACCGACTGTTTGCCGTTTGTCCCGACTCTTCGATCTCGATGAGGGTGGGATGCGGTACCAGAAAGAGTAAGACACCTCTGCTCACCAGTAGGATACAGCGGATGGACCTGAACCCGAAATGGTTCGTGCCGCAGAGCATCGCCAAAGGCATTGTCTATAGTCATGGCTACCTGAAAAGGAATAACATGTACATATACGACAAGAAGGAGGGGAAACTCGATGCTACACGAGGCTCGTACAGCAGGATCATGGAAGGGAAACAGTATATCGTACAAGAGGGTGGACCGGGGAACTCACTGGGAAGAATCATCTTCAGGTTCCCTAACAACCACGCGGTATATCTGCACGACACGTCAACACCGTGGTTCTTCCAACGCTCGTTCAGAGCCGTGAGTCATGGCTGCGTACGCGTACAAGAGCCCTTCCGACTGGCGCAGTTCCTGCTGAAGGATCCTGATGAGGAGCTGCTGGAGAAGATCAGGTATTCCATGAGCGCCAATCTGACGGCGGAGCAGAATGAAGATGTAGATACCAGTTTAATGGTTGACAAGAGTTTGTTGATTCATCAGGTGAAGGTAGAGCCGGAAATACCGCTCTTCATCACATACTATACGGTTTATCCCAATCAGGATGGGGTGCTGACAGAGTATCAGGACGTATATGGATACGACCGTGCGCTGAAGAAGCACTTGAAACCCTTTATCAATTAGTAATGCATGGCAAAGCAATACGATGAAAACGAGGTTATGAAGATGCTCGGCGAGCCTGAAAACCAGCGCCGCGCCTTCGGAATAATCGTACAGCAGTACACTGAGACGCTGTACTGGAAGATCCGTCGTATCGTGCTCGACCATGATGATGCGAATGATGTGCTGCAGAATACATTCCTGAAAGCATGGAACAGCATAGGGGATTTCCAGAGTAAATCGAAAGTCTCTACATGGCTTTACCGTATCGCCATCAATGAGAGTCTGGACCACTTGCGCAAACAACAGCACAAAATCAGTACGGATATGGATCTGTCGGTGGCCAACCGACTGATGGCTGATGACTATTTCGATGGTGATGATGCGCAGGCTTTGTTGCAGGAGGCAATCGCTGCACTGCCTGATGTTCAGCGTACTGTGTTCACGCTGCGATACTATGACGAGATGAAATACAGCGAGCTTTCCAAGCTCACCGGAACGAGCGAAGGAGCACTGAAAGCATCTTATCATATTGCAGTGAAAAAAATTTCTGAATATGTATTAAACCATTCTACAAATACAACGTCTAATAAAAAAACTATATAGAAATGACAGAGGATATACTCAAACAGAAATTTGGTCAGCAGAACCATTTCCAAGTGCCTGAAGGGTATTTCGACAAGTTTATGACGGATATCATGCAGCAGTTGCCGGAGGAGAAAACAACGGCAATTGAAGTGAATTTGTCTGAAACTAAGAGTACCAAGAGGGCTTGGATTAGGCCTATGCGGCGACTGGCCATTGCTGCAAGTTTCGCAGCGCTGTTATTCGGTGCCGCTACGTATTATACTTCGATGAGTGGGAACCAGAGCCATCAGGCATCTTCTGAAATGCAGACTGCCAAGATGGAGAAGGCAACCGACTCTAAGTCTGCTAATGCTAATAATGACGAATACTATATCGATGAAATGGCTGACTATGCCATGCTCGATAATTCGGACATCTATGCTTATCTGATTGAGAATTGATAAACGGAGTACTTGATGAGAAAGGTATTGATCTTATGGGTGACGATGATGCTCAGTTGTGCTGCCTATGCCCAACAGTGGGGACAGCAACCGGGTAGATTCGACCCGCAGCGTTTCCAGAAAGAGCTCGAGCAGTTCATCACCAAGGAGGCAGGACTGACCCCGAAAGAGGCAGCTGCTTTCTTCCCGGTATATCGGGAGATGATGAACAAGCAGCGTGCGGTATATACGCAGGCTGCCCGCTACCGCTATATGAAACCGAAAGACAATGCGGAATGCAAGAAGGTCATCCTTCGCCGGGATGAACTCGACCTGCAAGTGAAAGAGATTCAGAAGACTTACCACGAGAAGTTCCTGAAGATCATTCCTGCCACAAAGGTCTTCGATGTGATCAATGCGGAAGATAATTTCCATAGACAGTCTCTCCGCTGGGTAGGAGGAAGAAATCCCCAACCCCCTGGAAGGAACGGACAATTCCCCGCCAGACCTAATACAAACAGTGGAAGGAAATAATCAAAGAATAAAAAGAATAACACAAGAAATTGTGTTATTTTTTTTGTTATATACAGTTTTTGTCGTACCTTTGTCACTCATGATACGGTTCACGAATTACAGCTTACGGAATATACTGTTCCTGTTCCTCATGACGGGCTCTGTTTCTGTTGTTGCACAGCAGCAGAAATGGAACCAGCGTTACCAGACATATATCGACCAGTATCGCGACATGGCGATCGAGCAGATGCTGCGCAACAAGATTCCTGCCAGTATCACATTGGCGCAAGGTATCCTGGAAAGCGGTGCTGGAAACAGCGAACTGGTGAAGAAAGGGAATAACCATTTCGGTATAAAGTGTCATGGGTGGACAGGTAGGACGGTTCATAAGGATGATGATGCCAAACAGGAGTGCTTCCGTGCTTATAATAACGCACAGGAGAGTTATGAGGACCATAGTAAGTTCCTGACCAAGAACAAGAGATACAGTCAGCTGTTCTCTCTCTCCATCACGGATTACAAGGGATGGGCGCACGGACTGAAGGCGTGTGGCTATGCCACGAACCCGAACTATGCACCAATGCTGATCAACCTGATTGAACTGTACAAGCTCTATGAGTACGACCGTGCCAAGAGCTACGACAAGTTCATGGCGCAGAATTCAGGACATAGACAGGACGGCTTCTTACATCCTATACATATATATAATAAGAACTATTTCCTTCAGGCAAGGAAAGGGGATACCTTTAAGTCAATCGGTAAGGAGATAGGCATCAGCGGTAAGAAGATTGCCAAGTATAATGAGCGTGACTACAATTCACCGCTTGTAGAGAACGAGATGATCTGGCTCAAGAAGAAACAGAAAAAGGCCGAGGCATCCTATAAGAAACGTCCGCATCGCGTCAAGGCAGGCGAGAGCATGTATTCCATCGCCCAGTATTATGGTATCCGACTGAAGAGTCTGTATAAGATGAATAAGCTGAGTCCTGACTATGAGTTGAGGATAGGGGATGAACTTAGGGTGCGATAGTGCGCTAAATCAATAAGAAAGAAGCGAAGAAATTTGGCTTTTCGCTCGACTTTTCGTAACTTTGCACCCGTTTTACAGAATATCAATAATCATTGCAATGAATATTTCATATAAATGGCTGAAAGAGTATGTTGACTTTGACCTGACTCCGCAGGAAGTGTGCGATGCGCTGACTTCCGAGGGTCTGGAGGTTGACGCACTGGAAGAGGTACAAAGCATTAAAGGAGGACTCAAAGGATTGTATGTAGGTAAGGTGCTTACCTGTGAGATGCACCCCAATTCTGATCATCTTCATGTAACCACTGTTGACTTAGGTAAGGGCGAACCTTCACAGATTGTTTGTGGCGCGCCTAACGTGGCTGCAGGACAGAAGGTGATCGTGGCTGATCTGGGCTGCGTGCTCTATGATGGCGACAAGGAGTTCGTGATCAAGAAGAGTAAGCTGCGTGGCGTGGAGAGCAACGGTATGATCTGTGCCGAGGATGAAATCGGCGTGGGAACAAGTCATGAGGGTATCATCGTACTGCCCGAGGATGCTGTTGTTGGTACTCCTGCTGCTGAATACTATCACCTGGAGAGTGATTGGCTCATCGAGGTGGATATCACGGCCAACCGTGCTGACGCCCTCTCACACTGGGGTGTGGCACGTGACCTCTATGCATGGCTGAAGCAGAACGGTTATCAGACATCCCTGCATCGTCCTGACTGCAGTAAGTTTGCCGTTGACAACGAGTCACTGCCTATTGAGGTGGTGGTCGAGAATGAGGAGGCTTGCAAGCGCTATGCTTGTGTAAGCATCACTGATTGTGAAGTGAAGGAGAGTCCGGAGTGGTTGAAGAACAAGCTGACCACCATCGGTCTTCGTCCTATCAACAATATCGTGGACATCACCAACTACATCATGATGGCATACGGTCAGCCGCTCCACTGCTTCGATGCAGATATGGTTACCGGTCATAAGATCGTGGTGAAGACCATGCCCGAGGGTACGAAGTTCGTGACACTCGACGGTGTGGAGCACAGCTTGTCTGACAAGGATCTGGCCATCTGCAATGCGGAGGAGCCGATGTGTATAGCTGGTGTGTTCGGTGGAAAGGGTAGTGGTACATATGAGACAACCACCAACGTGGTGCTCGAGAGTGCTTACTTCCATCCCACATGGATTCGCAAGAGTGCCCGTCGTCATGGACTGAGCACCGATTCTAGCTTCCGCTTCGAGCGTGGTATTGATCCCAACGGAACCATCTACGCACTGCAACAGGCTGCCATCCTTTGTAAGGAGCTGGCTAACGGTAAGGTGAGCATGCAGATCAAGGATGTGTATCCCAATCCGCTGCCCGACTTCCCTGTTGACTTGAAGTATGACTATGTGCACCAGTTGGTGGGTAAGGATATTCCGGTGGAGACCATCAAGAGCATCGTGACCAGTCTGGAGATGCGCATTGAGAAAGAGGATGCTGAAGGACTGCAGCTAGTTGTTCCCGCATACCGCGTGGATGTGCAGCGTCCTTGTGATGTGGTGGAGGATATCCTTCGCGTGTATGGATATAATAATGTGGAGATTCCCACACAGCTGAAGTCATCTCTTGTGAACAAGGGCGATGAGGACCAGAAGCATCTGCTGGAGAACCTGATCGGTGAACAGCTGGTAGGATGCGGCTTCAATGAGATTCTGAACAATTCGCTGACCAAGGCTGCTTACTACGATGGACTGGAGAACAGCTTCAATACAGAGAACCTGGTAAGAATCATGAATCCGCTGAGCTCCGACCTGAACGTGATGCGCCTGAGCATCTTGTTCGGCGGTCTGGAGAGCATTGCACATAACGTGAACCGCAAGAGTGCGAACCTGAAGTTCTTCGAGTTCGGCAACACCTATTTCTATTCACCTGAAAAGGCTGATGCAGAGAACCCGATGAACGCCTACAAGGAGGAGACTCATCTGGGCTTGTGGGTAACTGGTAAGCGTGTGGAAGGTTCATGGGCTCATCCCGATGAGCAGAGCTCGTTCTTCGAGCTGAAGGCATATGTGCTGAATATCCTGCGTCGTATCGGACTGCCCATCGGTGCTGTTGTCTTCAAGGAGAGCAAGGGTGATATCCTGTCTAAGGGTATGGTCATCGAGAACCGTGGCGGAAAGCTGCTGGGTGAACTGGGTATCGTATCCAAGAAGGTGGCAAAGCGCTGTGATGTGGATGCCGAGGTGTATTTCGCCGACTTGAACTGGACTGCCCTGACAAAGGCTGTTCGTAAGAATAGTGTGTCTTACACGGAGATCAGTAAGTATCCTGCCGTGAGTCGCGACCTTGCATTGCTGATTGACAAGGAAGTGGAGTTCTCTCGCATTGAGCAGATTGCCTACCAGACGGAGAGGAAACTGCTGAAGAAAGTGGAGCTGTTCGATGTCTATGAGGGTAAGAACCTTCCTGCAGGTAAGAAGAGCTACGCTGTGAACTTCATCCTTCAGGACGAGGAGAAGACGATGGGTGACAAGCAGATCGATGCGATCATGCAGAAACTCATCACCAATATCAAGAAACAGCTCAACGCAGAGCTAAGATAATTTTCAATTATTAAAATATGGGAAGAGCATTTGAATATCGCAAAGCAGCGAAATTAAAGAGATGGGGCCACATGGCCAAGACTTTCACAAAGATTGGAAAGCAGATTGCTATAGCAGTAAAGGCTGGCGGTCCTGATCCTGACATGAATCCGACTCTTCGTGCTATCATCGCGAATGCCAAGCGCGAGAACATGCCGAAGGACAATATCGAGCGTGCCATCAAGAATGCGATGGGTAAGGACCAAAGCGATTACAAGGAAGTAACGTATGAGGGATACGGTCCTCATGGAATCGCCATCTTCGTAGAGACACTGACCGACAACACCACTCGTACGGTGGGTGATGTACGTTCAGTATTCAACAAGTTCAACGGTAACCTGGGTACTCAGGGCAGTCTGGCATTCCTCTTCGACCACAAGGCAGTGTTCACCTTCAAGAAGAAGGATGATCTGGATATGGACGAGCTGATTCTCGACCTGATTGACTATGGTGTGGAGGATGAGTTTGACGAGGATGAGGAAGAGAACAGTATCACTATCTACGGCGACCCGCAGAGCTTCAGCGCTATCCAGAAACATCTGGAGGAGAACGGCTTCGAGGTGACGGGTGCAGAGTTCACCCGTATCCCCAACGACTTGAAGGATGTGACTGCCGAGCAGCGTGAGACCATTGATAAGATGGTGGAGCGCCTGGAGGACTTCGATGATGTGCAGACGGTTTACACGAACATGAAGCCGGAGGAGGTTTAATGAAGCACATCGTTTATCAAACCTCTGGTACATGCTCCCAACAGATCGACCTCGACATCGATGACGAGAACCGTGTGAGGAATGTGCAGTTCCTGGGGGGCTGCAACGGAAACCTGCAGGGAGTATCTCGCCTTGTTGAAGGAATGAAGGTGGAAGAGGTGAAGGAGCGTCTTGGAGGTATTCGCTGCGGATATAAGAATACAAGCTGTCCTGACCAGCTGGTAAGAGCCTTGGAACAGGCAGAATAAACTATAAGGACATGGGTATGGCCCGTGTCCTTTTTCTTTGTTATGGTAAAAACGATTGTCAGATTTCTGAAAAACTGGACGTTACCTGTCTCCATGGGACTGGGAACGTTGTTGTATTTCCTCTTTGCCTTCACACCGGAACTGGAGGAGGCGAGCAGGTTCTTTGAGCCTATCTTCGATGAGATCCTGCCGCTGTTCATGTTCCTGATTCTGTTCGTGACGTTCTGTAAGGTGGATTTCCATCAGATGCGTCTGGAACCATGGCATTTCTGGATCTCACTGTTTCAGATACTCTTCGTGCTGATCATCGTCGGCATCATCTTGTTTGCCACTGATCCCAATGATACGAATACGAAGATCATGTGGGAGGGAATCCTATGCTGCGTCATCGCTCCTTGTGCAGCAGCTGCAGCCGTTGTCACGACGAAGCTGGGAGGGAACCTGAATTCCATGACTACCTTCACCTTCCTGTCGAACTTCGTTACGGCACTGATGATTCCCATTGTATTCCCCTTGGTGGAGAAGAGCGCACATATCTCGTTCCTCACTGCCTTCTGGATCATTCTCCAACGAGTGGCGCTCATCCTGGTGGTGCCTCTCCTCATGGGATGGTTCGTTAAACACCACATGCACAGACTCCATCGGCGCATCATCAGTATTCCTGATCTGGGTTTCTACTTCTGGGGTATCTCCTTGGCTATTGTAACGGGAACGACCGTGAAGAATATCGTGAACAGTCATTCGCCAGTCATCTTACTGTTACTGATTGCCGCTGTCTCTCTCTTACTTTGTTTCTTACAGTTTATGGTGGGCAAATCTGTTGGGCGTTTCTTTCATTCAACCATCGAGGCCGGTCAGGCTTTAGGACAGAAGAACACGGCTTTTGCCATCTGGATTGCCTATACCTATTTGAACCCTGTTGCCTCGGTTGGACCGGGTTGTTATATTCTTTGGCAGAATATAGTGAACAGTTGGGAACTGTGGCAACATAGAAGAAAAAAAGAATGAATTTCTTTTTGCATTTTGCTCGCTAATTATTACCTTTGCACTCTCAAAAGATTAATATACACATATGGGTGGTTTTTTCGGGACAATATCGGTGAAGGATTGCGTAAACGATTTGTTTTACGGAACCGATTACAATTCGCATTTAGGAACAAAACGTGCTGGTCTTGTAACCTTCGACCAGGATAAAGGCTTTTCGCGCTCCATTCACAGTCTGGAGAGGGATTACTTCCGTTCACGTTTTGAGAAGGAACTGGATGACTTTACCGGAAATAGCGGTATTGGTGTCATCAGTGATACGGATCCCCAACCCATATTAATCAATTCACATCTCGGTAGATATGCTGTGGTTACCGTTGCGAAGGTGAACAACCTTCGTGAGATTGCCCAGGAACTGATGGAAAAGCGCATGCATCTCAGTGAGATGAGTGCCAACACGATTAACCAGACGGAGCTCATCGCCCTGCTCATCAATATGGGCGATACGTTCGAAGATGGTATCAACCTGGTTTATCAGAAGGTGAAAGGTTCCTGTTCCATGCTGATCCTCACCGATGATGGTATCATCGCTGCCCGTGATGCGTTAGGAAGAACACCTATTGTGATTGGCAAGAAGGAGGATGGCTATGCGGTGACAACCGAAACCACCAGTCTGCCAAACCTTGACTATACACCCGTTCGCGACCTTGGTCCTGGTGAGATTATCCGTTTACGGGCTGATGGGGTAGAGGTACTTCAGCAGCCGTTCAAACGTGAGCAGATCTGTTCGTTCCTTTGGGTGTACTATGGCTTCCCTGCCAGTGATTATGAGGGAATCAACACAGAGGATTTCCGTGAGAAGGTAGGAAAGGTGATGGGAGAGGAAGACAACACCGAGGCCGATTGTGTCTGCGGTATTCCTGACAGTGGTGTAGGAACCGCTTTAGGATATGCGGTGGGTCATAAGATTCCGTATAAGAGAGCCGTTCTGAAATATACGCCTACCTGGCCCCGTAGCTTTACTCCCGGAAACCAGAGTCGCAGAAACCTTGTGGCGAAGATGAAACTGATTCCTAACAGGGAGTTGATGCAGGGACAGCGTGTGGTCTTCTGCGACGACTCCATCGTTCGTGGTACGCAGCTGCGTGATAATGTCAAGATGTTTTTCGAGTATGGTGCTAAGGAAGTACATGCCCGTATCTCTTGTCCACCGTTGGTCTATGGCTGTCCTTTCATTGGGTTTACAGCATCCAAGAGCGACTTGGAACTGATTACCCGTCGTATCATACAGGACTTCGAAGGCGATGCGAACAAGAACCTTGATAAATACGCACAGACCGACAGTCCAGAGTACCAAAAGATGGTCGAGGAAATCGGTCGCAGGTTGGGTCTTACGAGTGTGAAATTCAACAAGATAGAGAATTTGATTGATGCAATAGGTTTACCCAAGTGTAAGGTCTGCACCCATTGCTTCGACGGTTCCAGCTATTTCTTCCAGGATCAGAAAGGAGAGGAGTGAAAAGATAGGGGGATGCTGATGGTGAACTCGGTAAGGTCGGCCTTAGTGAGATGCGCCTTCACCTGTCCGCCAATCTTGATCTTTGTTCCGGGAATATTGTAGAACAGTCCGATTCTTTCATAATAGGGTTTCTCCAGTTCTTTGGCCCATTCACCCATGTTGCGATAAACATAATAGCCTAAGCTCATGGCTAATGAGAATCGGTGGTAGAAAGCCTCATGACGGATGCCTATGCCTACTGACCACGGACTGATTTTGCCTTTGTTTCCTATATAGCTGTTATACTTCTCCAACTGTTTATGGTAATTGCCATAACAGATATCCGTACCGATGCCTGAAGCCCATCTGCGGGCATAGCGATACATCAGACCAGTCTGCAACGAATAGGTGATATAGTTCTTGAAGTCGGCCTTGCGGTAACCTTCCTTATCAGGCGTTATCTCAAATTGTGTGTAGAGCCATTCTTCCAATAGGGTTCTCGTACCTACGGAGAGGTCGAACTGCAGGTACAGCGGTGAGCCGTATTCCTTAGATGACTTGTTGTTATGACTTAATGCCTGAGCCGTATGATACTTTTCTGCTCTGTTGTCATCATCCCATAACACGAAGGCACCGATATAAGGAGAAAGGAAATTAGCCCCTTTGTTCGGACGGTTCATGGCGCCGTTGCTGTGATGATAGAACTGAACGCCGCCAGAGAGTCCCCAGTTTTTTCCCACACGATAACTCGCATTCGCTCCCATTCCGAAGAAGATGTTCCAGCGGGCACCGATCATCTCATTGTCAATACCGTTCTCCACATTGTATTTCCGATGACTGTAGCCTACACCGAAATCCAGATTATACCCCACCTGCCACCGGTTGTTCTGCCATACAGGACGGTTGAACTGACCATACAAGGTGATGATGTTTCCCATCTTCGAGTCGTAGTCAACTTCTTCGATGTAACGCCACGAGTCACTGAGGGGCTTGTGCATGGTGACGCCGTGGTTCATCTGCCACCGAACACCTACTGAAAGAGCGGGGTATCCGTAGTCTTTGGCGAACGCATCACTGTCCTGCGGGAGTTTCCGGAAGCTCACCTTAGCGTCGAAGGCCATATTGTTTCTGTCCTTTAGCCATTCCGACTGCCATTTGTCAGCCACGAGGGCACGTCCGGGCATGGCGCTTACCTCCAACTTCCAGTGGTGCAGCGTGTCCAGCTCTTCCGCTTCTGTCAGCAATGGAAGCAACGACAACAAGATCCCTATAAACCTTTTCACAA
Source organism: uncultured Prevotella sp. (assembly GCA_900314935.1). GTDB lineage: Bacteria > Bacteroidota > Bacteroidia > Bacteroidales > Bacteroidaceae > Prevotella. Next base: position 196,790 of record OMXE01000004.1, on the reverse strand, counting down.
TCTGTTCTGGCGATACGTACTATTTCTTCTTGAACACTACCTTCGAGGGAATCTTATGCCATTTCTGACCCACGGGGAACTTCAAGGTACTTCCTGACAGGTGCTTATAAGTATAGGAACCGTCTTTCTCATGTGTCAGCGTGGCAGAAACATCCTCACTGCCGTAGTTGTTGATCATCTCGATATGCGCCGTATGTCCCTTCACCTCAGATGTGACGATGGTCCACACATGTTCAGTACCGGTGCAGCCCATGTATCCATCCACATTTCCGAAGATGTCCTGCTGCGGCACGGTCACGTTCTTATCCACAAGGTTCATGACGATATAGACCTTGAGTTCATCGTTATAGATTTTACCGATAAAGGTTGAATCCGCTCTGGCTTGCGCAAAACTGCCTAAAGTAACCAGCATCAACAAAACCAGTAAGAGTATGCATTTCTTATTCATCTTGTCAAGATTTATAAATCCGGTTGCAAAGATAACTAACATTAATCAAGAAATCAAGGATTTACGGGAAAAAGTGATGTTTATAGTTGGTAATAAGGGATTTTTATGTTATCTTTGCAGGCGTTATATTTGTACAGAATGACTAAAGGAGTATTAGCTCCCGACTACGTATTTGAATCAAGTTGGGAAGTATGCAATAAGGTAGGCGGTATTTATACGGTTCTTTCAACAAGAGCTAAGACGCTTCAGGAGATGATGAACGACAGGATTATCTTCATTGGTCCCGATTGCTGGGGTGAGAAGAACTGTCCTTATTTCACCGAGGATGCTGACTTGTATCCGGATTGGAAAGCTGAAGCTGCTCAACAAGGACTGAAAGTGAAGGTAGGCCGCTGGAACATACCTGGCAATCCTATTGCCATTCTCGTAGATTTCACTCCGTATTTTGCTCAGAAAGACCAGATCTATACGTGGTTGTGGGAAAACTACCAGGTTGATTCCCTCCATGCCTATGGCGATTATGACGAGGCATCTATGTTCTCCTATGCTGCCGCTTTGGTGGTGGAGAGCTTCTATAAGCATTGTCTGGATGCTTCCAAGAAGGTGGTCTATCATGGCAATGAGTGGATGACGGGCTTAGGTGTTCTGTACATCAACAAGCATCTTCCTGAGGTAGGAACAGTGTTCACCACCCATGCCACCAGCATCGGCAGGAGTATTGCAGGAAACAACAAACCGCTGTACGACTACCTTTTTGCGTATAATGGCGACCAGATGTCATGGGAGCTGAACATGCAGAGCAAACACTCCATTGAGAAGCAGACTGCCCATTACGTGGATTGCTTCACCACGGTTAGTGATATCACGGCCAATGAGTGCAAGGAATTGCTCGACCGTCCTGTGGATTTTGTCCTGCCCAACGGTTTCGACAACAGCTTCGTTCCTAAGGGAGCTGCGTTCACCCAGAAACGGAAGGCCGCAAGGAAGCGTCTACTGGATGTGGCTAACGCCTTGTTAGGTACGCAGTTGGATGATGATACCTTGATAGTTTCTACCAGTGGACGTTATGAGTTCCGCAACAAGGGCGTGGATGTGTATATAGAAGCCATGAACCGTTTGTTGCGTGACAAGGAACTGAAGAAGCAGGTGGTAGCCTTCATCGAGGTGCCCGGTTGGGTAGGGGAGCCTCGACAGGATCTGGTGGAACGCCTTAATAGTGGAAAATCATACGACACTCCGCTGCCTGTGCCAGAGATTACCCATTGGCTGCATAACATGACGCATGATAATGTGCTGGGTATGCTGAAGTTCCTCGATATGCACAACCTGCCTGAAGACAAGGTGAAGCTGATCTTCCTGCCCTGTTACTTAACAGGTGACGATGGAGTGCTGAACCTGTCGTATTATGATCTGGTATTGGGTAACGACCTGTGCATCTATCCTTCGTACTATGAGCCGTGGGGATATACACCGCTGGAGGCCATCGCCTTCAAGGTTCCTTGTATCACCACCGATCTCGCAGGCTTCGGTCTGTGGGCCAACAGCGTGAAAGGCGGATACAGCGAACTGGAAGATGGTGTGAAGGTGATCCATCGCACGGATTACAACTACTCTGAGGTGGCCGACGAGATCAAGGATACCGTGGCACTCTATTCGTCGATGAGCAAGAAAGAGGTGGAGAAGGCGCGCAGCAATGCCGCCAAACTGTCTAAGTTAGCCTTGTGGAGTCATTTTATCGTGTATTACCAGCAGGCATACGATTTCGCTTTGCGAAAGGCTGCAGATAGGAAGCAGAAATAAGGAATCTTATATAATAATATAATAGGTATAGAATCAAAAAAGCAATAACAAAGAGAATATGAAAATTAAAGCAGATTATTCCAATACTCCTCTATGGAAGGAGTTTGCCGTGAAGTCGAGTCTTCCTGAAGAGTTGAAGTGTCTTGACGAACTGGCACATAACATGTGGTGGGCATGGAACTACGAGGCACGTGAACTGTGGCGTAGTCTTGATGAGGACCTGTACGAAGAGGTGAACCATAATCCTGTTCTCCTGCTCGAGCGTCTGAGCTATCACCGCAAGGAAGAGATTGTCAAGGACAAGAAGATCATGAAGAATGTGAAGAGCGTATGCAAGCTCTTCAAGGACTATATGAATGTGAAGCCCGACAGCAAGCGTCCGTCGGTGGCCTACTTCTGTATGGAGTACGGTATCAACCAGGTACTGAAGATTTATTCAGGCGGTCTGGGTATGCTGGCAGGCGACTACCTGAAGGAGGCTTCCGACAGTAATGTGGATATGTGTGCTGTTGGTTTCCTCTATCGCTATGGCTATTTCACACAGAGTCTGAGCATGGACGGTCAGCAGATTGCCAACTACGAGGCGCAGAACTTCAACTCACTGCCCATCGAGCGTCAGCTGGATGCCGACGGTAACCCGATGGTGGTGGATGTTCCCTATATGAACTACCAGGTACATGCTTATGTATGGCGTGTCAACGTGGGTCGTATCTCCCTGTATCTGCTGGATACGGATAATGACATGAACTCCGAGTTCGACAAGTCGATTACCCACGCACTCTATGGTGGTGACTGGGAGAACCGTCTGAAGCAGGAGATTCTCTTGGGTATTGGCGGTATGCTCACACTGAAGAAGCTGGGTATCAAGAAAGATATCTACCACTGTAACGAGGGACATGCTGCCCTTTGTAACCTGCAGCGTCTGTGCGACTACATCCAGGATGGTCTGACATTCAACCAGGCCATTGAGCTGGTACGTGCAAGCGGTCTTTACACTTGTCATACTCCTGTTCCTGCTGGACACGACTACTTCGACGAGAGTCTGTTTGGCAAGTACATGAGCGGCTATCCCGCCTTGTTGGGAATCACATGGGATGAGTTCATCGGTATGGGACGTACCAACCCCGGCGATCACTCTGAGAAATTCTCCATGTCAACCTTCGCCATCAACACCTGTCAGGAGGTGAACGGTGTGAGTAAGCTGCACGGATGGGTGAGTCAGAAGATGTTCGCTCCCATCTGGAAGGGCTATTTCCCCGAGGAGAACCATGTAGGCTACGTCACCAATGGTGTGCACTTCCCTTCATGGGCAGCTTCCGAGTGGCGTCACCTGTACGCTAAGTACTTCGACAAGAACCACATGAACGACCAGAGTAATGAGCAGATCTGGCATGCTATCTATAACGTGGACGATGAGGAGATCTGGGCCACCCGTATGGCACTGAAGAACAAGCTCACCGATTATATCCGTACGAAGTTCCGTGAGAACTGGCTGAAGAATCAGGGCGATCCTTCACGTGTGCTCTCTTTGTTGGAGAAGATCAACCCCAACGCCTTGATGATCGGCTTCTGCCGTCGCTTCGCTACCTATAAGCGTGCTCATCTGCTGTTCACCGATCTGGATCGTCTGTCAAAGATCGTCAACGATCCCAAACGTCCTGTACAGTTCCTCTTCGCCGGAAAGGCTCATCCCGCAGATGGAGCCGGTCAGGGACTGATCAAGAAAATCTACGAGATCAGTCAGCGTCCCGAGTTCTTAGGTAAGATCATCTTCCTCGAGGACTACGACTTCCGCTTGGCGCGTCGTCTGGTATCTGGCGTGGATATCTGGATGAATACTCCGACTCGTCCGCTGGAGGCTTCAGGTACATCTGGCGAGAAGGCCGAGATGAACGGTGTTGTCAACCTCTCCGTACTCGACGGTTGGTGGCTTGAGGGCTATCGTGAGGGTGCCGGATGGGCTCTGACCGAGAAGCGTACATACCAGAACCAGGAGTATCAGGACCGTCTCGATGCTGCCACCATCTATGGATTGCTCGAGAACGATATTGTTCCGCTCTACTATGCCAAGAACGAGAAGGGGTATAGCGAGGGCTGGATCAATGTCATCAAGAACTCTATTGCCACCATCGCTCCGCACTATACCATGAAGCGTCAGCTGGATGATTACTATGACAAGTTCTATTTCAAGGAGGCTAAGCGCTTTGCTGAACTCTCTGCCGACGACAACCGTCTGGCCAAGGAGATTGCTCAGTGGAAAGAGACCGTTGCTGAACGTTGGGATGCCATCAACGTAGTGAGCAAGGAGAGCAATATTCCTGTTGAGGGTCCTGTCAGTGGCCTTCCTTATACACTCCGTTTCGTTATCGACGAGCAGGGCTTGAACGATGCCATCGGACTGGAACTGGTGACTGTGAAGACCAACAAGGATGGGGAGGACTCCATCGGAGCTATCCGTCCGTTCAAGGTGGTGAAGGTGGAAGGTAATCTCTACACCTTCGAGTGCGACCTGCAGACCGCTCATGCCGGTTCTTATAAGGCCGCCGTACGTATGTTCCCGAAGAACGACAAGCTTCCACACCGTCAGGATTTCGCCTACGTGAAGTGGTTGGAGTACTAAAATAATACATTCATTTGTATCAATTAGTTTCCGTCTTGTTTCTTAAGAATAAGAATTGCCGGCATATTCTATGTCGGCAATCTTTTTTTTTGTATCTTTGCGAATGAAAACTTCCGAACATTTTAAACAAACCATATCAACTATTATTGATTAATTAAGTATGAAAAAAGACATTCTGAAAACTACCGCTTGCGCCATGATGCTTTTCATGGGCGCAACAAGTTGTTGGGCGCAGAGTGCGGCAAAAGGATTGAAAGACGTCTATAAGGACTATTTCATGATTGGTGTTGCCGTTAATCAGCGCAATGTTACTAACCCCGAGCAGATCGCTTTGATCAAGAAGGAGTTCAACAGCATTACAGCTGAGAACGACATGAAACCGGAACCCACAGAACCACGTGAGGGTGAGTTCAACTGGGAGAACGCGGACCGCATCGCTGATTTCGCTCGTGCTAACGGTATCAAGTTGCGTGGTCATACGCTGATGTGGCACTCTCAGATCGGTCGTTGGATGACTGCCGAGGGTACAACCAAGGAGCAGTTCTATGCTCGTATGAAGAACCATATCCAGGCTATCGTTACTCGTTACAAGGATGTGGTGTACTGCTGGGACGTGGTGAACGAGGCAATGAGCGACGATCCTAACGCTACCGATCCTTATCGCCAGAGCGCTATGTACCGTCTTTGCGGTGATGAGTTCATCGAGAAGGCTTTCCAGTATGCTCACGAGGCTGACCCCAAGGCACTGTTGTTCTACAACGACTATAGCACCGTTGATCCGCACAAGCGTGATCGTATCTACAACATGGTGAAGAAGATGAAGGCTAAGGGTATTCCTATCGACGGTATCGGTATGCAGGCCCACTATAACATCTATTATCCCTCTGAGGCTCGTCTCGACTCTGCCATCACATTGTTCAAGACTATCGTGAAGCACATCCATATCACTGAGTTCGACATCCGTGTCAACGAGGAGATGGGTGGTGGTCTGCAGTTCAGTCGTGAGGGTGCAAACGTCACCGACTCTGTGAAGCAGCATCTGGCTGACCAGTATGCTCGTTGCTTCAAGATCTTCCGCAAGCATAAGGATGTCATCGACTGTGTGACTTTCTGGAACCTTGGCGACCGCGACTCTTGGCTCGGTGCTCGTAACTATCCGCTGCCTTGGGACGAGAACTATCAGCCTAAGCTGGCTTATGAGTATATCCGTGATATGAAGGCTCCGAAGTGGGAGATTCCTGCTCGTCCTCCTCGTCGTCCGCGTCCGCAGGGACAGGGCTTTGGTCAGGGCTTCGGTCAGGGTGCTCCCGGACAGGGCTTTGGTCAGGGTGGACAGCGTCCGCAAGGACAGGGTGGTCCTGGTCAGCAGGGACAGCGCCGTCGTGGTCAGGGTGGTCCTGGTGGAGGTCCTGGTGGCTTCGGTCAGCAGCGTGCTCCGTTTGATGCAGGTCGTGCCTTCCCCGAGCAGCCTGGAATCAAAGAAGACTTCGTTCCTTCTGAGCTGAACCAGCCGGGTCAGCAGTATCCGCAGGTGAACTCTCAGGGCTACGCCCGCTTCCGTATTGAGGCTCCCGAAGCACAGGCTGTGACTGTAGGTCTCGGTCTTGGAGGACAGGGTGGAACTCAGTTGAAGAAGACTTACGATGGTTCATGGGTTGGTACCACAGCCGGACCGATGGACGAAGGTTTCCACTACTATCATATCACCGTTGACGGTGGTACATTCAACGACCCGGGTACAGGTAACTACTATGGTTCTACCCGTTGGGAGAGCGGTATTGAGATTCCTGCCAAGGATAAGGACTTCTACGCAATGAAGAACGTTCCTCACGGAAAGGTTCAGCAGATCCTCTTCTGGAGTGAGAGCACCAACCAGTGCCGTCGTGCCTTCGTTTACACACCGCCTACCTACGACAAGGATGCAAAGACTAAGTATCCCGTGCTCTATCTGCAGCATGGCTGGGGTGAGGACGAGACTGCTTGGATGACTCAGGGTCATGCAAACCTCATCATGGATAACCTGATTGCTGAGGGTAAGATCAAACCCTTCATCGTTGTCTGCACTTATGGTATGACCAATAACATCCAGTTCGGTGGTCTTGGTGGCTTTACCGCTCAGGATTTCGAGAAGGTGCTCTGCGACGAGCTCGTTCCATATGTAGATGCAAACTTCCGCACTATCGCCAAGAAGGAGAGCCGTGCAATGGCCGGTCTGTCAATGGGTGGTATGGAGACACATACCATTACACTGCGCCGTCCCGAGATGTTCAACTACTACGGACTGCTCAGTGGTGGTGTTTACACTCCTGAGGAGATTACCGACAAGAAGCAGGTGAAGTACATCTTCCTGAGCTGCGGTTCTAAGGAAGGTCCCGACCGCATCAAGTCTGCTGTCGATGCACTGAAGGCTGCCGGCTTCAATGCTGAAGGACATGTTTCTGAGGGTACAGCCCATGAGTTCCTGACATGGCGTCGCGCTCTTCGTCAGATGGCGCTGAGCCTGTTCAAGTAAACAACATTACGATCTATACTATAAGAAGTTCGCCTGTTGGGCGAACTTCTTTTTTTTCTCTACTAATTAGACAAATTAGACGAATTACAAGAACCGATTAGCAGAAAATGAATGCTCCGCCAATACGACTAATCAACTTATAGCCAGTAGGTTGTTGGCGGAGAAATATGAGTAGATTACCATTTGTGTTCTCAACAACACCCACAAGCCTAATTGAAGTTCCCAATCAGCCTTCTAACACCCAGTTATCAGCCTTCTAACACCCACTTATCAGCCTTATAACCTATCGTAACCAGCCTAGTTGAAGGGCGTTATAAGGCTTGTAGGAAGTCGAATTCTTCCCAATACATAACCCACACAATTTCTCCGCCACTATTCTTCTGGTTTTCATGTAATTACAATGTAATGGCGGAGTAATACAAGTGGATTACTTCACCCTATTTCCAATACCTATGATATTAGACTCCAAAACCTATGGTTTCAGCCTCCAAAACCTATGGTTTTGCACCTCAAAACCATAGGTTCTAGAAATAGGGTAAACCTTGTGCCTAAGAAACAATATTTATGAGGCAAAAATCAACCCACCATCAGCATCCCCTTTGTTATTGTTGTTGGGGCACTAATGGTGGGTTGGTGGGATATTAGTAATTCTCTAACTTACTTGATATTCGGCTCCTCCAGTCCGATACCCTTCTTCTTGTCAACCACCTTCAGCACTAAGCCGAGGATGAGGGCGGCAATGCCTAAGCAGGCCAGCATAACCAGCGGCCAGGTGTAGTCGAGCTTGGTGGGATCTTCTACACCGGGGTTGGTACTTGTAAGAACCTTACCGATGAGCAAGGGGAAAAGCCACAAACCGATGTTCTGAATCCAGAAGATCAGTGCGTAGGCTGAACCGATGACCTTTGCATCCACCAGCTTGGGAACGCTGGGCCACAACGAAGCGGGCACAAGCGAGAACGAAGAACCGAGCACCAGGATGGTGATGTAGGCAATGACGATACCGCCGATAGCGTTGCCCTTGAAGGCCGGAAGGATGAAGGCAAAGGTGAGGTGACAGGCAATGAGCAGTAATGAACCCAATACCAGCATGGAGGCTGCCTTACCCTTATGGTCGACATAGCTTCCGAGAATAGGTGTGATCAGTACGGCCAGCAGGGGGAATACGGCAAAGATAGACTCAGCCGACTGGCGCATGTAACCCATATAGCAATAGGTGATAAGGGCGATGATGGACAGGCCAAGCAGACCGTATTTGCGACTCTTCACTTTCTGGAAGTTGCTGGCGAAACCTGCTGCAGCAACAACAAGCATGATGATGTACTGTACGATGGTCACCGTTGAACTTGTCCAGAAGGAACCTGCCTCAGGTTCGGTCAGCGTAAGGTTGCACTGCAACATGTTCACAGCATACTTCTGGAAGGGGAAGATGGCCGAATAATACAGTACACATAGTAAAGCGACAAGCCAGAAACCGCTGTCGGTAAGGATCTTACCAATATCGCTAACCTTGAACGGATCATCTTTCTCCTCAGCCTCGCCAGTCTGAGCATCCAACTTCTTGTCCATGAAGAAATAGACAATGGTCATGATCAGGGCGATACACATCAATACCACGCCGAAAGCCACTGAGCGAGTCACGCTGATATTGCCTCCCAACTTAGCGAAGAAGGGTGAGAAGATCATACAGGTGGCAACACCCAAGCGGGCCAATGCCATCTCTGAACCCATAGCCAACGCCATCTCACGACCCTTGAACCACTTCACAATACCTCTTGAAACCGTGATTCCAGCCATCTCACAACCACAGCCGAAGATCATGAAACCACAGGCGGCGAACTTCGCAGAGGCAGGCATACCATTATAGAACGGTGAAACCCCTAACTCGTCGAATACAGGGATGTAGTTGAGGTTATTGGTAAACCAAGTCTCCAACCCGCTACCGATGAACGACTCGCTCACGGCATACCATTTGATGATGGCACCGATGAGCATGACTGCACCAGAGAGGACTGCTGTGAAACGTACTCCCATCTTGTCGAGGATGATACCTGCGAAGATGAGGAAGAAAACGAAGACATTGAGGAATACCTCAGAGCCCTGCATGGTGCCGAAGGCCAATGAGTCCCAGCCGCGGGTTTCCTGCATCAGGTCCTTGATCGGGGAGAGGATGTCCATAAAGATATATGAACAGAACATGGCAAGTGCCAGTAATAAAAGGGCGGTCCAGCGCATGGCGGCGCTGTCGCGCAAAGTCTTTTGAATTGCTTGTGACATAATATATGTTTTTAATCTATAATCTGTAATCTTTAATCCTTCAGCCAGCGATCCAGCCATTCAAAGTAGGTGCGCTGCCAGAGAATACCGTTTTGCGGTTTCAGTACCCAGTGGTTCTCATCAGGGAAGATCAGTAGCTGGGCTTCAATACCTTTCATGCGTGCTGCATTGAAAGCAGACATTCCTTGTGTGGCATTGATACGGTAGTCTTTCTCGCCATGGATGCAGAGAATAGGGGTGTCCCATTTGTCAACATAAAGATGAGGTGAGTTCTTATAGGTCTTGTCTGCATCAGCCGTGCGATCTTTATTCCAGTATGCATCATCATACTCCCAGTTACTGAACCAGTTCTCTTCGGTCTCGGTGTACATCGCCTCGAGGTTGAATGCTCCGTCATGGGCGATGAAGCACTTGAAGCGCTTGTTGTGATGACCGGCGAGGTAATACACGGAGAAGCCACCAAAGGAAGCACCCACGGCACCCAGATGGTCTTTATCTACATAAGGAAGATGATCGCAAGCATAGTCGATGGCTGAAAGATAGTCGTTCATGCACTGACCGGTCCAGTCGCCACTGATCTCCTCGCACCATTCGCTGCCGAAACCCGGGAGACCGCGACGGTTGGGCGCCACGACAACATATCCTTGCGAGGCCATGATCATGAAGTTCCAGCGGTAGCTCCAGAACTGAGACACCGGACTTTGCGGTCCGCCTTCGCAGAACAGCAGGGTGGGGTATTTCTTGGTCTCGTCGAAGTTCGGCGGCAGGACAATCCACACCAACATCTGCTTCCCATCGGTGGTAGGCACCCACACCTGTCGTTCAGTAGGCATAAGCAGCTGATCCAGGATATGCAGGTTCTCAGCTGTAATCTGCGTTGCAACCGTCTTTTCCGGTTTCTTGAAGTTCGGTGTGACGACATAAAGGTCGGCAGGAGCCAAATGACTGTGCCGTTCCATGAGCAGTTGCTTACCATTGTTCATCGGCTGCAGGGAACCCCAGTCGGCCCATTCGTTGGTAAGTTGTTTCAACTCACCTTTCCAGTTGATGGCATAGAGGTTGTATGTTCCGTGCCATACACCGGTGAAATAGATCAAGGCATCCTTGTCGTCCGACCAGCAGAAGGCGTCCACGTCAGAATCGAACGCCTCTGTTACATATCTTTTCTCACCCGTTGCCAGCGTATAGATACACAGTCGGTTGCGGTCGGCTTCATAGCCGTCGTGAGCCATACTCTGCCAAGCGATATACTTACCGTCGGGCGAGAACTGCGGGTTCTGGTCGTAGCCCGGATTGTTCTTCAGGTTCTCAGGTGCATTCACAGCCTGATGGCGCAAGGTCTTTGAGGGGTCAACCTTTGGTTCAACATAGTCGGCCGGCTTACAGAGATTGATGGTCTTTCGCGTACCTATATTATATAGGTAGATATCAGAATCGGTAGAAATGGAGTAGAGCAATCCCGTCTTCTTCCTGCAAGTATAGGCAATGCTCTGCGAATCCTTACTCCAGTCGAGCTGCTCTATACCACCAAACGGCTCCATCGGGCACTCAAAGGGTTCTCCTTCGAGGATGTCTATTCCATTATCTGTGATGACAAAGCCATCGCCTACGGAGTAGACGAACGGGTGCTGGATGCTTTCCACATAATGATCCCAATGCCGGTACATCAGATCGGTTACCAGTCTTCCGGTAGCCTTGGGCAAATCTTTCGGGTTCTCCTTGATAACCTCGTTGAAAGGAATGCTCTTCAGCAGGATCACCTTCTTACCGTCGGGTGAGAACTTATAACCCTCCACATTACCGTCGGTCTTACTGAGTTGCTGACGGTTGGAGCCGTTGCTGTTCATCATCCAGATCTCACCTCCAGAGAGGAAGGCGATACGGTTGTTATCGAGCCAGGCGGGATCGGTCTCGTTTTTATTACTGTTTGTGAGTATTTGCTGTCCTGAGCCGTTGGCATCCATCACGTAGAGCACCTGATGACTCTTGTTCTCCTTGACACTATAATATCCCACCTGATAGACAATCTTCTTGCCATCGGGCGACGCAGCATAACTGCCGATTCGTCCCATGGCCCAAAGAGCCTCAGGTGTCATGGCCATCTTACCGTTACTGGCGGTGATGCGCTGTTTTCCAATCTTCACGTTTTCTTGAGCTTTTACGTTACCGACGACGAGACAAAGCACGACGACGGTCATACTGGTTAAGAGCTTGTTCATAAGGTTATAATAGATAGTTTATATTTTTCTCACGGGATCGCAGGTCAGACCGCAGCCGAGCTTCTTGAAGATCTTCCGGTCAACCTCGCTGAGCATCACCGTACTGTGTACCTGACAGTCGCGTAACCTCGGCAGCTGTTCCAGCGCACGGCGGCAGTTCTCATCATGCTGCGAGAGCACCGACAGGGCCACCAGTACCTCATCAGTGTGCAGACGCGGGTTCTTGGCACCCAGGTATTCGGTCTTCGTTTTCTGTACAGGCTCAATCAGACTCTGCGGAATCAGCTTCATCTCATGGTCGATACCTGCCAGGAACTTGGTGGCATTCAGCAGGAGAGCCGCACTGCAACCGAGCAGCGGACTCGACTTGGCAGTGATGATGGTGCCATCTTCCAGTTCAATGGCAGCAGCAGTATGTCCGCTTTCGATCTTCTTCTCGTAGGCAGCAACAGTCACCTTGCGGGTGGCTGTAGAGATCTTTGCCTGGTTGAAGAGCAGACGGATCTTCTTGATCTCGTTTTCATTATCCGCGCCGTCGGCCAGCTTGTTCGTGGCTGTATAGTAGCGACGGATGATCTCTTCACGACTGGCCTGACAGCATACGTCATCGTCGCTGATGCAGAAACCAATCATGTTCACGCCCATGTCGGTCGGTGATTTATACGGATTCTCCCCATAGATGCCTTCGAAGAGCGCATTCAATACAGGGAAGATCTCGATGTCGCGGTTATAGTTAATAGCCGTCTTACCATAAGCCTCCAGATGGAACGGGTCGATCATGTTCACATCGTTGAGATCAGCCGTAGCAGCCTCATAGGCGATGTTCACCGGATGCTTCAAGGGCAGGTTCCAAACAGGGAAGGTCTCGAACTTGGCATATCCGGCACGGATGCCCCGTTTGTTCTCGTTGTAGAGCTGAGACAGACAGGTAGCCATCTTACCGCTTCCCGGTCCCGGGGCAGTCACGATAACCAGCTCACGGGTGGTTTCCACATAATCGTTCTTACCAAAACCATCGTCGCTGGCAATCAGTTCCACATTATGAGGATAGCCGTCGATGGGGTAATGGATATAGGATTTGATACCCATACGTTCCAGACGGTGGCGGAACTGATCGGCGGCATGCTGACCGTTGTAGTGGGTGATGACCACAGAGCCCACCATGAAGTCGCGCTTCATGAACTCCTCCCGCAGTCGCAGCACATCCTCATCGTAGGTGATGCCAAGATCGGCACGAACCTTATTCTTCTCGATGTCTTCCGCACTGATAACGATCAGGATCTCGATACTGTCGCGCAACTGTGCCAGCATTCGCAGCTTACTGTCGGGCTTGAACCCTGGCAGAACGCGTGATGCGTGGTGGTCGTCAAACAGTTTTCCACCCAGTTCCATGTACAGCTTACCATCAAACTGGGCGATGCGTTTCTTGATGTTCTCTGACTGTATCTTCAGATACTTCTCGTTATCAAATCCAATCTTCTTCATGTGTCGTGTGTTTATCTCTTTTGCTGATTCATTCTCTGTTTCTGCATCTCCTCAACCTGCTTCTGCATGGCTTCCAGACGGGCGGCCATACCGCTTGCTTTCTTCGGGTTGTTCTGGTTCTCCTTGTATTTGGCTTCAAGGATAGCCAGCAACTTCTTGTCATTTGTCGTCTTGCGGAGCAGCCACATGATAGCAGCACTGAAGAAGAGTGAAATGAAGTAATAGAAGTTCAAACCGGATGAATAGTCGTTGAACCAGAAGAAGAACATCACAGGCATGAGGAACATCATCCATTGCATGGCCTTCATCTGTTCCGCCTGCTGACCCACCATCTGGTCCTTCTGCTGGCGCATGGTCATAATAGAATACAAAAGGTTGGCCCCACTGAACAGGATACACGTCAGCGACAAGTGATCACCAATCAGCCAGATATCCTTCGCCCACTGCAGGATGGGGTCGAACGTACTCAGGTCTTTCATCCAGAGGAAACTCTCGCCACGCAGCTGGATAGCGTTCGGTACGTAGTTGAACATGGCAATCCAGATAGGCATCTGGATGAGCATGGGCAGACAGCCACTGAGCGGACTCACTCCATATTTCGAGTACATCTGCATCATGGCCTGCTGTTTCATCATCTGATCCTCAGGCTTGTCGTACTGCTTCGTGGCCTCGTCGAGTTTCGGCTTCAGCACACGCATCTTGGCAGAACTCATATAACTCTTCTTCACCAGCGGGAAGGTGATGAACTTCAGCAGCATGGTGATGAGGATGAGCACGATACCCATGTTCAGTCCGAGCTTGGTAAGCCAGTCGAACACATACAGTGTAAACCAGCGGTTGATGATACGGATGAGCGGCCATCCCAGATAGACGAGTCGTTCCAGCTGGAGATTCTTACCGAAAGTGCTCTGCTTCTCCACACGCTGCAGCAGACGGAAGTCGTTCGGACCGATATAGAACTCAAACTCAGAAGGCTTCTTACCTGTCGGGTCGAAGGCAGTCTTCAGCTTGGCCTCATATTCCTTGAGGATACGTGTTTCCTTCTTCTGGGGCAGACTGGTCATGAGCGCATTCTCAGCATATCCGTCCTTGGCGATCATCACCGCAGAGAAATACTGGTTCTTGAATGCCACCCAGTCGATAGCCTTCTTAATCTCCTTATCCTTATACTCCTTGGTCTCGTTCAGATAGTCGGTTCCACCATCCACGAAATGATAGGTGAGGGCAGAACGCTGGTTCTCGAACGTGAAACCCTTCTCCTGCTGACGGCACTGCTGGTTCCATTCGATGTCCATCTGACTGTAGTTCGGGGCGAACAGACCGGCCATTCCCTCTGCCTGCAGACTCATGTGAAGCATGTAGTCCTTTCCCAACGTGTAGTTCATGACCAACTGCTGACCGGCTCCTGCCACGGCAGTCATCGTAACCGTACTGTCGGTTACGTTCGACGGGGTGAAGAACAGATCAGAGGTGATGATGTTGGTATTCTTACCCGCCATCATGAACTTCAGTTGCTGTCCGTCCTTGTCGAAGAGGGTTACATCCTTGTTGCCGTTGCAGTCCTTGAAGTCTTTAACCACAGCCTTCTCGATGGTACCACCCTGAGTATTCAGTGTGATCTCCACCTTCTCGTTCTTCAGTACCACCTTACTGGCTGTACCCGAGAGAGCCTGATAGAACAAAGCGGTGGTATCCTGCTGGGCCGCCTCGATAGCCTTCTGCTTTCTGTCCTGTTCGGCCTGAGCCGCCAACTGCTGTTTCTTTTCTGCTTCTTTCTGAGCAACCAAATTAATCGAGTCCTGCTTGCGCATAGCCTCCACCTCCTCGGCAGAGGGCTGCTGCCACCAGCTATAGCCGATGATCACTGCTGCAATCAGGATAAATCCTGTTATCGTATTCTTATCCATAATCGTAATTAAATCTCAAAGGTGCAAAGTTACGATTTTTCCATCAAACGGCAAAAAAAACGACTTTCTTTTGGAACAAAAAAGTGTACTTTCAATCTTTTTCCCACTTTCTGATAGGTTATCGTTTTTTTTTCATACCTTTGCATGAAGTAAGAAAACAGTATTTCGAGAAAGTATAAACATATTAAATAATAAATGGTATAATATGATGAAGTTCTATCTGTCAGCTTTGTTGAGTATGGCGGTGGTTACTGCCGGAGCGCAACGCCTGTCTGCCTACAACCAGTATCTGTTGTTCACGCCCTCTACCTTTTTCCATTCGGTAGCGAGTAACAACCTGTCGTTGAATCAATCATCGCAGGATGCTGGAAACCAAGAGATTAATTCCACATTGATGAATGCCTACTTGAATCATCCGGATATGATTGTCGATAGTGAGAATCAGCTCCGTCATGCAGGTGAGGTAAAAGAGGAAATCGTGGAGCCCATCAAGCACGAGGTGGCCTTTGTCAATAAGGTAACACCGCTTCCCCAGGAGGAAGAAGTAACACCCGTTGAGGTGGTGGTGGAAAAGCCCAACTTCTGGAATTATAAAGGTGATTACTATCTGCAGTTCCTGCAGAACTATATCTCCAGTAACTGGTATAAAGGAGGCGAGAGTAACTACGCCATGGTGGGTAGTGCTACGATCGAAGCGAACTATGACAACCAGCAGAAGATCAAGTGGGATAACAAGCTGGAGGCCAAACTGGGCTTCCAAACCTCCCGTGCCGACTCTATCCATAACCTGAAAGCATCAGAGGACCTGCTCCGCTTAACCAGCAAATTCGGTCTGCAGGCTACCAAAAAGTGGTACTATACCTTGAACGTGCTGGCTTATACGCAGTTCATGCGAGGATATAAGAACAACGATTTCTTTACCTACAGCGACTTCATGTCGCCCTTGACCTTGAACATCTCTGTCGGTATGAACTATACCGTGGAGTGGTTCGATAAGCACCTGACGGGTAATATCCAGCTGTCACCCTTCGCCTATAATTTAAAATATGTGGACCGACTGGCTCTTTCCAAGAAGAACGGTATTGATATGGGTAAGCATTGTCTGAACGATTTCGGTTCGATGTTTACTGCCGATCTCGAATGGAAGTTCAGCGAGAACATCATCTGGAAGACCCGTCTGTACGGATTCTCTTCCTATCATAGAGCCGAGTTGGAGTGGGAGAACACGATTAGCTTTAAGTTCAACAAATACATCTCCAGTAACATCTTCATCTATCCGCGATTCGATGACCATACAACACGCGACGGTCATCATGGATACTGGCAGTTCAAGGAATATGCATCCCTTGGATTCAATTATACATTCGGGAAATAAAAGACAAAAAGAATGGCGGTCAGTTCGGACCGCCATTTCTTTATTTATTTTCCTTCTTCCATCTCACCACTTATATAAAGGCGAGTCATCTCTGTCTTACCGTTCGTACGAATGGTGATGGTTTTCTTGAAAAAGCCTGGGAACTTGCCCTTACCGTTGTAAGTAACATTGATCGTACCGGTCTTACCAGGTGCTACAGGCTCCTTGGTGTATTCAGGAACCGTGCAACCACAGCTGGCAATAGCCTGATTGATGATCAGCGGGGCATTACCTGTATTGGTAAATGTGAACGTACACTTCTGTACAGGGTTGCTCTCGGGGAATTTCCCTAAGTCCATAGTGGTCTTGTCAAACTTGATGTCTGCTTGCTTCTGGGCATTGGCATAAGTGAATGCACATACCAGCATCAGGGTTATCAACAAATACTTTTTCATTGTCTTCTATCTTTTTAGTTATTCTTCTTGTTCATTAATACTCTCTAACCGTTAGACGGAATACGAGGACAAAAGTAGTAATATATATTTATATAACGGTCATACATTATTATTTATTAACATTTGCGGCGCTTTTAAGCGAAAAAACTGCGCTTACTGACTTGTGTTTGAAAAAAAACATGTAACTTTGCATGAAAATTGAAAATCTACAATAAGATGTATAGAAGTAACACATGTGGAGAACTTCGTCTCCAAGACGCCGGAAAGGATGTGACGCTGGCCGGTTGGGTACAGCGTACCAGGAAAATGGGCGGTATGACGTTCGTTGATATTCGCGACCGCTACGGTATCACACAGGTAGTCTTCAACGAGTCGGTTGATGCTGATCTGTGCGCTCAGGCCAATAAACTGGGACGTGAGTATTGTGTACAAGTAAAAGGAACGGTGAGTGAAAGATCGAGTAAGAACCCGAAAATGCCGACAGGCGATATCGAGATCAATGCCAAGGAGCTGACTGTCCTGAGTGAGAGCATCACGCCTCCCTTCACCATTGAAGATAACACAGACGGCGGTGATGACCTCCGGATGAAATACCGCTATCTTGATCTGCGCCGCAAACCGGTGCGCCAGAATCTGGAACTGCGACACAAGATGACAATCCTGATTCGTAACTTCTTGGATTCACACGACTTCATCGAGGTGGAGACGCCCATCCTGATTGGAAGTACACCAGAGGGAGCACGCGACTTCGTGGTGCCTTCCCGCATGAATCCGGGTCAGTTCTACGCCCTTCCTCAGAGTCCGCAGACCTTGAAACAGCTGCTGATGGTGAGTGGTTTCGACCGCTATTTCCAGATTGCAAAGTGTTTCCGTGATGAGGACTTGCGTGCCGACCGTCAGCCGGAGTTCACACAGATCGACTGCGAGATGTCGTTCGTGGAGCAGGATGATGTGATTGATCTGTTTGAAGAGATGATCCGTCATATGTTCAGAGAGGTGAGGGGAGTGGAGCTTCCCGCTAAGCTGCAGCAGATGACCTGGCATGAGGCAATGCGCCGCTTCGGTAGCGACAAGCCCGACCTGCGTTTCGGCATGGAGTTCGTGGAACTGATGGATGTGCTGAAGAAGGGTACCTTCCCTGTCTTTGATAATGCGGCATATATCGGTGGTATCTGTGTTCCCGGATGTGCTAACTACACCAGGAAGCAGCTGGATCAGCTGACCGACTTTGTGAAACGTCCTCAGGTGGGTGCTAAAGGACTCGTCTATGTGAAGTATAACGAAGACGGCACGGTGAAGTCGAGCGTTGATAAGTTCTATACACCTGAGGACCTGGCTGTTCTGAAAGAGAAGATGGATGCCAAGGATGGTGATCTCGTACTGATTATGTGCGGTGATCAGCCTAATAAGACCCGTGTGCAGTTGTGTACGCTCCGTCTGGAGATGGGAGAGCGCTTAGGACTGCGTGACAAAAACAAGTTCGAGTGCTTGTGGATCATCGATTTCCCGCTGTTCGAGTGGAGCGATGAGGAGCAGCGACTGATGGCTACACATCATCCGTTCACCATGCCTAATCCCGATGATATTCCTTTGTTGGACGAACATCCCGAACAAGTGCGTGCCAAGGCCTACGACTTTGTGTGCAATGGTATTGAAGTGGGTGGTGGATCCTTGCGTATCCACGACGGTAAACTGCAGGCGAAGATGTTCGATATCCTCGGCTTCACACCGGAGAGAGCCATGGCTCAGTTCGGCTTCCTGATCAATGCGTTCAAGTATGGTGCTCCACCTCATGCAGGACTGGCTTTCGGTCTTGACCGCTTTGTGAGCATCATGGCAGGACTGGATAGTATTCGCGACTGTATTGCCTTCCCCAAGAACAACAGCGGACGGGACGTGATGCTGGATGCTCCAGGCGAACTTGATCAGAAACAGCTGGATGAACTGCAACTAAAAGTTGATATACATCAAGAAAATGCATAATTTGTTGAAATTCAGTCATTAAGCGATTGCCAGACCAAGAGAATTCACTACCTTTGCATCGAACAAAAACAAAAAGGATTGAATTTAAGGTATCAATCAAATTAATTATTTACTAAAATGGCAGAAAAGAAAGCAACAAAGGCAGCTGCTACAACAAAGAAGGCAGCCGCTCCTAAGAAGGAAACAGTGAAGAAGACAGTCGCTACTAAGGCAGCTAAGGCTGCTCTGGTTATCAATGCAGAGAATGCAGGTTTCAAGGCTGGTGATGTTTACAATGCACTTGCTGCAGCTGGTAAGGCTCTCTCTGTTGCAGAGATCGCTAAGAAGGCAAAGATCAGTAACGAGGAAGTAATCCTGGGTGCTGGCTGGTTGCTCAAAGAGGGAAAGATTAAGGATGCTGAAGGCAAGATTGTTTTGGCTTAATCGATTGTAAGAAATAAGGGAAGGGCTGGATGCTTGAGCATACCGGCCCTTTTTTAATCATCTATCAAACCTTGTGGGAAGTTACGACCAAAAGATTCTGAAAGTACTGGCGGAAGCAGGAACAGACGGACTGAGTATTCAGAAGATCGTCTATCATGTGTATAATTCCTCCAACACCTTCTTCGAGACCGTCAGTCTTGAAGATGTACACCGCTATGTACGACTGTTTCTCCAGCGTAACTCAAAGAACAAAGATTCGATGGTGGAAAGCACAGGTGTGCGTGGTGTTTACCGTATCAACGAAAAATCCTCCGACTCGCAGCAACTCATGCTGATGTTCAGCGATGAGGTACAGGAGGCGGAGGAGAAGAAACCGGTCGTCGACCAGTCTTTGTCGTTATTCTAACTATTTGATCAGATCAACGCTTCGTTTGAGGAAGGCATCAAGCGCAGCACCTTTCAGCATACCGTTCTGCAGAAGTGCAAGGTCGATAAGCTGATGCACGATGGCATTGTCCTTGGCATAGTCGGCAATAATAGCCTTTTTCTTGTCCTTCTGCTCATTCAGTGCTTTCTCACTGGCCTGCAGGTCGTCTTTCTCTTCCTGCGTAATCTCGTCGTATTTCTTCTTGTTCTGCTCTTGGCGGAGTACGTCAACACGAGCCTGCTGACCGCGGATCTCACTCTCAACAGGTTTCAGCTGTTCACTCACAGCCGCAGTCTCGTCATCCAGCACCTTCTTAATCAATGGGTGATCACTGTTCAGTACGAGGTTGAAGCTGTCGGGCATCTGTGCGTAGAAGCCCATCCCTTGCTGGTATCTGCTCATGTCTTTCATTCGGCGCATGTACTCACTCTGGGTGATAACCACAGGCTGTGCATTCTCTCCTAACGCCTGTACCTCGACCATGAACTCAGCCTTATCGAGTTTCGGCATCTGCGAACGGAACACTTCTGACAAATTGTCACGCTTATCTTCCGCCAGTTCATCCTTCTGTGTATCTTCCTTCACGATCAGACGGTCGATAATGTCTGCATCAACACGTACGAAACGACTCTTTTCCAGCTTCTGTTCGAACATGGAAACAGACGGTGTATCCAACTGTCCGTCCATGAGCAGTACGCTGTATCCTTTGGCTTTTGCAGCCTCAATATATGAGTATTGCTCTTCCAGGTTGTTGGCATAGAGGTAAATCAAGTTCCCGTCTTTGTCGGTCTGCTCATCCTTGATGAGTGTCTTGTACTCGTCAAGTGTGAAATACTTACCTTCCACGTCTTTCAGCAGACAGAAATCTTTGGCCCGTTCATAGAAGTCTTCCTGAGACAACATACCGTAGTTGATGAAGATCTTCAGGTCGTCCCATTTCTCCTCATACTCCTTTCTGTTCTCCTTGAAGATACCATTCAGGCGGTCGGCCACTTTCTTGGTAATGTAAGTACTGATCTTCTTCACGTCACGGTCGCTCTGCAGGTAGCTTCTGCTCACATTCAACGGAATGTCGGGAGAGTCGATCACACCATGAAGCAAGGTGAGGAACTCAGGAACGATTCCTTCTACCTGGTCGGTAACGAACACCTGATTGCAATACAGCTGTATCTTATTGCGCTGGATGTCGATATTGTTCTTGATACGAGGGAAGTAGAGAATACCTGTGAGGTTGAAAGGATAGTCAACATTCAGGTGAATCCAGAACAGCGGCTCGTCCATCTGCATGGGGTAGAGGGTACGGTAGAAGCTCTTATAGTCATCTTCTTTCAGCGTACTTGGTGCCTTTGTCCAGAGAGGCTCTACACTGTTGATGATATGATCCTCTTCCGTCTCCACCTGCTTACCGTCTTTCCATTCGGTCTTCTTACCGAAGGCAATGGGTACAGGCAGAAACTTACAATACTTGTTCAACAGCTGTTCAATCTGGTTCTTTTCAAGGAATTCCTTGCAGTCATCATCAATATAGAGGATGATATCACTACCGCGGTCATCTTTCTCAGCATCCTCAATGGTAAACTCCGGACTGCCGTCGCAGCTCCATTTCACCGCTTTGGCTCCTTCCTGATAACTCTTGGTGACAATCTCCACCTTCTTGGATACCATAAACGAAGAATAGAAACCTAAGCCGAAATGACCGATAATGGCGTTGGCATTGTCTTTGTACTTGTCGAGGAAGTCGTTTACGCCAGAGAAGGCAATCTGGTTGATGTACTTGTCGATCTCTTCTTCTGTCATACCAATACCCCTGTCGCTGATGGTGAGTGTACCTTTTTCACTGTCCAGTTTTACCTGTACGGTTAAATCACCCAACTCGCCTTTGAAGTCACCACGGTCGGCTAATGTCTTCAACTTCTGTGTTGCATCAACGGCGTTCGACACCATTTCACGAAGAAAGATCTCATGATCTGAATATAAGAACTTTTTGATCACGGGGAAAATGTTCTCAGTGGTAACCCCGATGTTTCCTTTTTGCGTCATAAATGTATTATTATTAATTTGATTATTTACACAGTAACTTACAAAATCCGTGCCAAAGTAAGGAAGAATTATTTGATATGTTACCAAAATAGCGATTAATTGTTTCTTTTACATTTTTTATCATGAGAAATGATGACACGAAACAATTTTTTCATTATCTTTGCAATGCCTTCCAAAGGCAGTAAGATGATCATGGAAGAACAACAAGGGAAAAGACAAATTATAGCGGACTATTACACTGCTCATTTTGACGAATTGTTAGGATTCGTCCATAAGCAGGTTAAGAATGCTGACGATGCTGAGGACATCGTTCAGAATGTCTTTCTTCGTCTGTTGAATAGTGACAAAATGATTTCTGTCATCACACTGCCTTGTCTGGTCTATACGGTTGCCCGCAATCTGATCTTTGATCATTGGCGCCGGCATAGAATCTTTGACGAATATGAGCATTACCTGCAATCGTCAATCAATGATGATGATATCGATGTGGCATCTGTGTTTAGTGTGACAGAGATTACCGAGATACTGGAGCGGGGTATAGCCCGTCTTACAGATAACCAACGCCAGGTATATCGCATGAATTTCATCGACGATCTTCCGGTTTCGACCATCTCCAAGACGTTAAACCTCAACTATAAGAGTGTTGAGCATCGCTTGGGATCGGCCCGCAAGGAAGTAAGAAAGTATGTTGAAAGGATGTTGGCATAGCAGTAGATTATTATAGGTACGTTATATATATAAGGTAAAGAAACCTATTCGAATTATCGATAGGTAGGTTTTTAAGGTTAACAAGCTCCTGTCAGCGTAGTGATACGCCAACAGGAGCATTTTTTTAGTTCTCCTTGATAGCCAAGACACCATCATCATGGAGCTCCGGATGGAGATAGATGGTTCTGATGAACGTGTCTTTGTCCTGAATAATGGTTGTTCGGATGAATAGCAACTGTGACAGTTCTTGGTAAGTACCGTATTGAACTGACTTCTTGAACAGCTTGTCGGATTGCTGTGTTGCTTGGCGCATACTGCGTAACTTCAGGTCATCAATCTTCTGCGTATGACCCAGCTTCCCGTATTGAGCCTTGTATTCACTATTCACCAGGTTCTCGTTCAGGAACTGTTTGACTATACCCTCTGCCTTGTGTTGCTCGCCACAGGAGGCGAACAACATGACAGATAGGATGATGAGAAGTGTTTTCTTCATAACCGGTTACTTGACAGGGATGTTCTTGAGGATTTCCAGCAGGTGGTCCCATACCATCTGAACCGTTGGAATCAACAAACGCTCATCGGGCGAATGCACACCGCGAAGGGTAGGACCGAAGCTGACCATGTCGAGATGGGGGTACTTTTCAGAGAAAAGACCGCATTCAAGTCCTGCATGAATACCCAGTACCTGCGGATCTTTGCCGAACAGTTTCTTGTAGGTCTCAACGGTCAGGGCTGTGAGTGCACTGTTGGGATTCATCTTCCATGCAGGATAACCGTCACCTTGTACCACCTTGGCACCGGCGAGTTGGAACACCGCCTTGATGGTGGCAGCCTGGTTGTCAAGGGCACTCATCACGTTACTGCGCTGACTGGCGACGATACGTACTTCGCCATCTGTCGTTTCCACGCTGGCTACGTTGTTGGAGGTCTCAACCAACCATGCCAGTTCCTCATCCTGACACATGGCGAAGACACCATTATCAACAGCCTGAAGAGCCTGGATCAGTTTCGTACTGGTTGTCAACGGCAGGACGTTCTCAGCTTCTGTGCTCTCCATATTGAACTGCATGGTTTTCTCTGTAACGTGGTATTCCTCTTCAATCTGGGCAGCAAACACATTCCAGTCGGCACGTACCTGTTCCTTTGCATCATTGGCTACACCGAATACGATGACACCGTCACGAGGAATGGCGTTGTGAAGCTTACCGCCGTTGAAGCTGGCAAGTCGCAATCCATATCTTTCCTGCGTCTGGTAGAGGAAGCGGGCGAGTACCTTGATGGCGTTTGCGCGTTTCTTATTGATGTCGTCACCGGAATGACCGCCAATAAGACCCTTTAAGGAAGCTTTGAGGAAGAACAGACCGGCCGGGGCTTCTTCTTTCTGGAAATGGAATGTTGCAGTAGTGTTTCGTCCGCCGGCACAAGAAACGAATATCTGACCTTCATCCTCTGAGTCGAGATTGATCAGCATATTACCCGTCATGAATCCCGACTTCATTCCTTCAGCTCCTGTAAGTCCTGTCTCTTCATCACGGGTGAAGACACACTCCAATGGTCCGTGCTCAATCTCATTGGAATCAAGTATGGCCAGTTCTATGGCACAACCGATACCATCGTCAGCACCCAATGTGGTACCTTTAGCCTTCAGCCATTCACCATCAACGTAGGTCTGAATGGCATCTTTATCGAAATCGAAGTCAATATCCACCAGCTTCTCACACACCATATCCATATGACTCTGCAGGATGACGGTCTCACGATTCTCATAACCAGGTGTGGCAGGTTTACGGATGATGACATTACCTGTTTCGTCTATAACGGTCTCTAATCCATGGCTCTCACCAAACGCTTTCAGATAGCTGATCATCTTTTCCTCGCGCTTGCTGGGTCGAGGAATTTGGTTAATCTTTGCGAATTGTTCGAAGACGCAAGTAGGTTTTAAGTTACTTTTTTCCATATTTTTGTTCTTTTATAGTTTTAATACTTTTGTATTCACACAATTATTCGTATCTTTGCAACCGATTTTATGTTGCAATCCATTTGCAAAGATACTAAAAATGGCAGAAATTCTAGTCATAACCGTGTTAATAATTGCTATCAGTTTAGCATTATTGTGCATCAAACTCTTTGTCAGGAAAGACGGGGAGTTTACGTCCATGCATATCCACGACAGTCAGGCCATGAAAGACCGTGGCATTCATTGTGTGTTGGATCAGGATAAGGAAGCACGTGAAAGCGGTAAGGCTTATTAATGGAAATATAATCAAAACAGTAATAACAATGAGAAAAATTGCTTTTATGGCCATTGCCGCAGCATGTGTGCTGGCCTCTTGTAACAACCAGGCTCCCAAGATGGATGAGAAGTCTCAGTCGTCAGATAGTGCAGCTACAGAGATGAAGATTGCCTATGTGGAGGTTGACTCTATCATGTCACAGTATCAGTTCTGCAAGGAGTATACAAAGATCCTTGAGAAGAAGAGCCAGAACATCCAGAACACGATCAACCAGAAGGGACAGAGTCTGCAGGCTGCAGCCGTGAAGTTCCAGCAGGATATCCAGAACAACAAGTACACCCAGCAGCAGGCAGAGGCAGTGAACGCTGGTCTGCAGAAGCAGCAGGCTGATCTTCAGGCTCTCCAGCAGCGTCTGGGAAATGAGTTCCAGACAGAGACTGACAAGTTCAATGAAGCCCTGCGCGACAGCATTCAGCATTTCCTTGCCAGCTATAATGCCAAAAAGAAATATTCAATCATCCTCTCCAAGGCTGGTGACAATATTCTGTATGCCGACAAGGTTTACGATATCACAGCCGATGTGATCAATGGCTTGAACAAGGCATATAAGAGCAAGGCTGCTGCTGCAACAGCAGAGAAGAAAACAGAGAAGAAATAATTGTTTCTTCTGATTCATTCTGAGAACTGTGTCAAAACGCATCCGGAGTCTTTCTGATATAGACTCATTCAGTGTTGCATTTTGACATAGTTCTTTTTAGATATATAACCTATGAAACGTCAAGAGCGATACGACTATCTACTGAAGTATTTCCGGGAACGCATGCCTCATGTGAGTACGGAACTGGAGTTCGGCAGCGTATTCCAGCTGCTGGTTGCTACCTTGTTGAGTGCTCAGTGTACAGACAAACGTGTCAATCAAGTAACGCCAGCTCTTTTCAGTCGTTACCCTGACGCAAAGAGTATGGCATTGGCTGAACCGGAAGAGATCCTGGAGTACGTGAAGAGTGTGAGCTATCCTAATTCCAAATCGCGTCATCTTTCAGAGATGTCACGTATGATTATGGAAGTCTTCAATGGGGAAGTACCCACAGAGATGAATGATTTGATCAAGTTACCTGGTGTAGGACGCAAGACCGCCAACGTGATCCAAGCTGTAGGTTATGGAAAAAGCGCCATAGCTGTTGACACCCATGTGTATCGTGTCAGTCATCGATTGGGATTGGTATCTAAAGATGCGGATACGCCAGAGAAGGTAGAGAAGGAGTTGTGTAGGCATATTCCTGAGGAAGACCGTGCCGATGCCCATCACTGGCTATTGCTTCATGGGAGATATGTCTGCCAGAGTCGTTTACCTCTTTGCGACCGTTGTCCGTTTACGGATTTTTGTCCTAAGCAACTTGACAACTCAAAACTTCGGTAAAGCGAAATATACTTAGTGCGTAGCTTCCCACCAACCTGTTGTCTTCAGGTGGTTAGTGGCGCTACTGTTCATTGACGGGTCAGAGATGGTGATTCCCGAGAAAGCGTCGATGGGTATAGTATACTTCTCCCACAGAGATGGTTGAGAGAAGAACTCATCCGTACAACGCTTATAGGGAACCATCTTTTTCATCTGGCTCTCAAATGCTGCGTATAAGGTGGCGTCCTTACACAACGTCTTCACATAGTCGCCCATGTCGAAGAAAATAGTTGGTGTATAGCCGTCAAGTCTTTGTATTTCATCGATATTACCATCAAAGGAGAACTGGTTGTTGATCTGTTTCATGAGGTTAACCGTTTCCCCAACCTCGCTGAGTTTAGTAACACCAATCGTTCCATAGTTACGAGGTACTCCTTGGTCGTTCACATAATCCTTATAGAAATTGTAGAATCCCTCGGCTATACCGTTATAGTCTTTCTTCATCAACGAAGAACCGATCGTAGCATATGGCATTCCTGCCAGCATCACCTCACAAGTGGAGGCGATGAGATAGTCGGAAACATCCTTCAGCTCATAAGCCACCTCGATGTTTGACATGTAGCAGTCGTCAAACAGGATATACTCTGTGTGCTGGAAGGAGTTCCTGATGGCAGCTGCCAGCGTACTGATATTCGTCTGATATGTTTCTGATGAGGGATTGCCAAACCAGCGGGTCTCGATCAATGGCAAGTTCTCTTCTTCGGCTTTAGTACCTCGTGCCAGAGAGACATAGCGTTTGGCACCAACTCTCTGACCAGCAGGAATCCATCCGCATGCATGACTGCCGATGATAAGGGCATATGAACTTGCAGGGGCTTCAGCCTTGACATCGTTGAAGAAAGAAGTCAGTCCGGAAACAGAGGTGTAGTTGCCGCCTGTCAAGCCTGTATAGGTCTTGATGGTATCATTTACACATGCTCCGTTCTTGTATTTGATATCAATTAGATATGCGCGACTTTCATTCGTTGCAATCAATACAAGAAACCTCCTATTTCCCAGTCCTCTCTCATATTCGATAGCTGTTTTCATACCGCTGATGTTCTTCAGGAAGCATGAATAGATATTGTCATTGCTACCTGATTTCGACCACGGCATGTACATCAGTATGGTGAATTCAGAATCCTTGACAGGTTCTGGTTCATCATGATGCTTATGACAAGCAACCATGGAGAAGGCGATGAGGAATAGGAGGACTGCTTTCTTCATATCTATACTATGATTGTTTCTTCTGGAGTTCAGCGATGCTGTCTTTCAAAGCAGCAATCTTCTCCTCAGCATCGTGTTCCTTTTTACGTTCCATGGCCACAACGGCTTCAGGAGCGTTTGCCACGAACTTCTCGTTGGAGAGCTTCTTCTTCACACCCATGAGGAAACCCTCGAGGTGCTTGAGCTGTGCTTCTGCCTTTTCGATTTCTGCAGCCACGTCGATCATATCACCCAATGGAACAGCATACTCATCAGTTCCTACCATGAAAGCACTGGCGTCAGCAGCTTTCTCTTTCACCACAGTAATACCCTTCAAGTTACCCATTTTGGCTATTACATCGTTGTAGGTCTCATAGCGGTTCGCATTGACGGTGAGCAGTTCCAGCTTTTCCTTCGGTGCGATATTCTTCTGACTACGTACCATACGAACACCAGACACAATCTGCTTCACCTGTTCAATATCATTGATCAGTTTCTCTTCTTCGCTTGTAAGACGCTCCATCTTCAGACAGTCGCGCATGATGCTCTCACCTTCCTTACGGTCGTAAAGATGTTGCCAGAGCTCTTCCGTGATGAACGGCATGAACGGATGCAGCATCTTCAGCAGGTTGTTGAAGAAGTTAAGCGTAGCCTCGTATGTCTGACGGTCGATTGGCTGAGCCTCGCCGTTGATGTAGGCAGGCTTAATCATCTCCAGATACCAGCTTGAGAACTCATCCCAGAAGAGTTTGTACACAGCCATCAATGCCTCTGAGATACGATACTTCGAGAACAAGTCATCAATCTCAGCATTTACTTGCTTCATCTTGGCTTCGAACCATGCAACGGCAATAGCATTGCTAGAACTAGAACTACTAGTACAACTAGTATTACTAGTATTATCCTCCACCTTCCAGCCCTTCACCAGTCGGAAAGCATTCCAGATCTTGTTGTTGAAGTTACGACCTTGTTCACACAGACTCTCATCAAAGAGGATATCATTACCTGCAGGTGCAGAGAGCATCATACCCATACGAACACCGTCGGCGCCGAACTTCTCAATCAGTTCAATGGGGTCGGGGGAGTTTCCAAGACTCTTAGACATCTTCCGTCCGAGCTTATCGCGAACAATACCTGTGAAATAGACGTTCTTGAAGGGGAAGGTACCCATATACTCCTCACCAGCCATGATCATACGTGCCACCCAGAAGAAGATAATATCCGGAGCTGTCACCAAATCAGAAGTGGGGTAGTAGTAGTTGATCTCTTCATTACCAGGGTTGTTGATTCCGTCGAAGAGGCTTACCGGCCAGAGCCAAGAAGAGAACCATGTATCGAGTGCATCCTCATCCTGTCTTAAGTCTGCCAGCGTGAGGTTGGCGTTGCCACTTTCCTTACGAGCCAGTTCGAGTGCTTCCTCTGCTGTCTCGGCAACCACGAACTTCTCGTCCGAAGCGTCATCAGCAGGTTCACCATAATAATATGCCGGAATACGGTGTCCCCACCACAACTGACGAGAGATACACCAGTCTTGAATATTCTCCAACCAGTTCTTGTAGGTGTTCACATATTTCTGCGGATAGAACTTCATCTCCCCGTTCAGCACCGGTGGCAGGGCGATATCTGCGAAGTGCTTCATCTTGAGGAACCACTGGAGTGAGAGACGGGGCTCGATAGCTGTATCAGGGTTACGCTCAGAGTAACCTACCTTGTTCACATAATCCTCTACCTTCTCCATCAAGCCAGCCTCTTTCAGATCTTTGGTGATCTGCTTGCGACAGTCGAAACGGTCCATGCCCACATAGATCGGACTCTGCTCAGAGATCGTTCCGTCGGCATTGAAGATATCAATGGTCTCGAGGTTGTGTGTCTTGCCCAGCATATAGTCGTTGGTGTCGTGTGCCGGAGTAACCTTCAGACAGCCCGTACCGAACTCGATATCCACGTAGCGGTCTTCTATCACTGGAATAACACGGTTCACTAAAGGAACAATCACCTTCCGACCTTTCAGCCACTGGTTCTTGGGATCCTTCGGGTTGATACACATAGCGGTATCACCCATGATGGTTTCAGGACGAGTGGTGGCCACAACGGCATAGTAGCCTTTCTCATCTTTGTGGATGATGTTGCCTTGCTCTTCTAGTTTTTCTAGATTATCTAGTTTTTCTAGTCCATCTACGTAATATTTCAAATGGAACAAATGACTCTGTTCCTCTTTGTATACCACCTCCTCAGTGGAGAGAGCTGTCAGTGCTTTGGGATCCCAGTTTACCATACGCATACCGCGGTAGATAAGTCCTTTGTTATAAAGATCCACAAACACCTTGATGACACTCTTAGAACGTGTCTCATCCATGGTGAAGGCTGTTCTGTCCCAATCGCATGATGCACCCAGACGGCGCAACTGCTTCAGGATGATTCCACCATGCTCATGTGTCCAGTCCCATGCGTGTTTCAGGAACTCATCGCGTGTCAGGTCGTGTTTCTTGATTCCCTGTTCAGCCAGTTTCTTCACTACCTTGGCTTCTGTTGCAATACTGGCATGGTCGGTTCCTGGAACCCAGCATGCGTTCTTGCCCTCCATTCGGGCTCGTCTTACGAGAATATCCTGAATGGTATTGTTAAGCATGTGACCCATGTGGAGTACACCAGTTACGTTTGGCGGTGGTATGACAATTGTATAAGGTTCTCTACCATCCGGTTTCGAACTGAACAGTTTGTTGTCAATCCAATACTGGTACCATTTTGATTCCACCTCCCGTGGATCATACTTGCTTGCTAATTCCATTTGTCTTTATCTTTTTTATCTGTTTGCAAATAACCATATTGTCCTTTAGGAAACAATGGTGCAAAGGTATAAAGAATTTCTGAATCCACCAAATCTTCACCTTTATTTATATATGTAAGGAATCTTGTGGTTCTTGAAGCTTTTCACGACATCCTTCAATCATGGTCTTTAGCTGTGCGATTCGCGACCGTGCGCTTTTTACTTCAGGATGCTGGGTGTAGTAGGAGAGGGCCGACTCGAAGTTCTCACATGCATTTGCCCATTCCTCATGGAACATGTAACAGAAGCCGATGCGATAGAAAGAGTCGGCTTTCTCATTGGGATAGCAAACCATGATGTGCTGTTCATAAAAGGGAATGGCCTCGGCATATTGTTCGAGATTGAAATGACTCTCAGCATTGGCGAAATAGTAGATGCTCCGCTCATGTGGCGCCAGCGATTCTATCTTAGGAATGGCCTCATCGAGATAAGTACATGCATGTTGATAATCCCATTCGTAATAGTAGCAGAGTCCCATAAAAGCATGAAACCTTGCATTCAGCGTATACTCCTTGTCAAGTGCCGTGAACAGGAGTAACGACTCATGATACATTCCGCTGGTGAAATAATCCAGTGCCTTACCAAGCTTTTCTGTATCAGGCGACTTGTTTTTCTGGGCTGCAACAGGAAGGGCAAAAACCGGCAGCAATAACAAGGTTGCCATGAACCATCTCAATAATCCTTTGTACTGACGGTTATTCTTCATCTGTATAGAATTTGATGAGATTCTGCAAAGCACGGTTGCAGACAGGACAAAACTCAGGATTCTCGTTGGTCCTCATACGACAGTCCTGCATACCTCGATACACACCTTTAAGACTGTATCCTGCACCTTCGTACAATCCCACCTTTCCCTTGTTCTCGGGAGTAGAAGGCGTGGGTCTTGGCGTACCTTTCTCTATCATGTCTTCCCACTTCCCGTGAAAATCAGTAAGTGTGGTGAGGTTGGGCTCCCACGGTTCCACGTCGTGCGGATACATAGGAATCTGTTCTTGCTCATACGCATACTCGTCACCCAGTCCGCCGAAGCTATGACCGAACTCATGAACCACCACAGGACGGTATTGCGGATGGTGTGTCATAGACAGATTATAGGAGTTCAGGATACCACCGCCACCATACATATTTGTATTTACCAATACGATGATATGCTCGTAAGGAGTACCTGCTAAGACGTTGTGTAAATCTTTGATGTTCAGTGTTGTTAGATATCTGTTACTATAGAAAGTGTCGAAGTGTGAGTGGAGGGCTGTTTCTTTCCAGATTCCTTTAGATGGCTCACTCGTTCCACTTTCCTTGGAAGGAGATTTGACAGCGATGATATTGAAGCGGTCACGCATGCTTTTGAATGGCTCATGAGCAAACAGCGCATCGATGGCCACCTGAGCATCTTTGAGAAACACAGGCATCTCTTCTTCCTGATATCCTTCGGCCACGAAGGCAATATGGATGCAACGATTCGTATCAGTAGCTTGCTGGAGGGTTTCATACGGGGTAACCATATGGTTACCAGTCTTCCTGATCAGGATATCTGCAGGAACAACGGTATGAGTAAACGATGTCATGATCTCTCTTCGATTGTTCATCAATGCAACCGTTACATCTACGGTGTCCTTCGGCATTGGAACAAGGAAGATGTTTTCAAACGAGCGCCTGACCGTTTGGGCCTCCTCATAGCTCAGCCATTCCTGGAAGAGGGTGGAGAAGGAGTTCCGGTAGATAATCTGGTGCGTATGATGATCAGCTACCCAGATCTGTCCGTTCCCTTCAACAGGAACCTCGTCCAAACGATATCTTTTCCCATACCAGCGAGGAATACTATTGAGTTTGTCTAAGGAAATCTCCTGATGGTTCACATCACCCGAGAATGTATAGTCGATACGGAGTGTGCCGTCGATGAAAAAGTCGTCGAACGCAGGTTTATGTCCACTAACTTCTTGTGCCCATGTAGGTGCCGACCAGCATACCAACATGACCAATAATGCTCTTATCATCTTCATCTTATTACTTTTATTGAGGTGTAAGTGTTCTTATGTATTGTCGAAATCTGCCAGTATCGTGTTAACAAGCTGTTTGATATACGGTCTTTGCCAGTCGTTTAGATGATAGAGGCGGTCGTTGAATGCCAGGATATCAAGATCCATGGCTACTTCATGACGACTGCGTGCTTCCTCGCTGTTCCCGCACATGGTTTGCAGTTTCTTGAGCAACGAGTTTACCTGTTGGTAGCTAAGACTGGTGTGGAATACGGCCACCATGTTGATATAGTCGGGCCCCTCCATATTGATATCCTTAGTCTGCATCGATGGAGAGAACACAATATCACTGAAAAAACCCTGTAGTAGGACTCTCACCTCATCCATTCGTCTTTCTGCCTCATGGTTGGATCCGATGGCAATCAGTATTTTATTCATCTTTCTAATCATACAAAATTAGTGTTTTTGAAATATTAATTAAAATATTTTAGTAAAAAATTTGCATTATAAAATGTTTTTTAGTACTTTTGCACCAGAATTTTAACTTTTTTGACTATAGTGAGGAAATATAGCTTCCTGATCATGATGCTTTTTCTGTGTTCGGCCTGCGAGTGGAAACTCAAGCCGAATGATGAAGATGTGCTTCAGCAGCGCATCGAGATTCAGCGTTATGACCGTTTGCAGAGTATGTATCTCACCACAGCCGATTTTGCTGCCCTTCAGCAGATGGAGACCAATTACCCCATGGAAACCCGTGCATTGATCGAGAATGTACTCATGCTGGGACCGATTGATTCTCCAGACATCAACAAGAAATTCCTCGCCTTCTACCAAGACTCGACGTTGCAGACCATCCTCAGCGATGCGGAGGCTCAATATGCGAACATCGACGATGTGAACAAAAAGCTCAACGACGCCATTACCCGTCTCAGGCATGATGTTCCTGGTATTCCTATTCCACGCTTCTATACTCAGGTCGGTGCTTTGGGACAGAGTATCATCGTAGGCGATGAGAGCGTGGGTATCTCGTTGGACAAATACCTGGGTGCCGATTATCCCTTGTATGCCAAGTATTATCCGGAACAGACGCGGGTAACGATGGATCGCGATCATATTGTACCAGACTGTGTCAGTTTCTATTTGCTGAGTCTGTATCCGTTGTCCGATTTCGAACTCCGCAGTCAGGTTGACCGTGACCTTCACATGGGTAAGGTGATGTGGGTGACCAATCATTGTGTGGGGCACCGTTTCTACAATACCCGTTACGTACAGGTTGTTGACCGCTTTATGAAGAACAATCCCGGCATTACCGTGGAGGCGCTGCTTAAAATGACCGACTACACCCAGTTGAAGTAAGTCGTTGTCTAACAGCCTCGTATAGGAGTACTGCTGCTGAAACAGATACATTCAGCGAATCCAGTTTCCCGTTCATCGGTATTCTGATATGTGCATCTGCTGCTTCCCTCCAGGAAGTCGTCAGTCCTGTTGATTCTGTTCCCATCACGATGGCCGTCGGACAAGTCATGTCTGTATCGTAATATAGATGGGAGTCTTGTAACTGTGCTGTCAGAATCCTGATATGATTCTCTTTCAGATAGCGAATACACTCTTCCGAGGTGCAAGCCACGCAGGAAACGCTGAACACTGCGCCCAACGAAGCACGGATCAGATTAGGGTTGTGCAAGTCGGTTAAGGGGTCACATACAATCACAGCATCTGCTCCAGCCGCATCGGCACTACGCATGATAGCCCCCAGGTTCCCCGGTTTCTCCACCCGTTCCAATACAATCAGCAAGGGATTGTCTTTGAATGACAGCTCATCCAGGGTTATGTTTCTTGTACGAACCACGGCGATGACACCTTCGGTACTTTCCCTGTAGGCGATGCGTTCATATACATGCGGCGATACGAAAAAGATGTTTTCAGCCGACATGTCTTCGGGAGCCGTCGCCTCCGACTCTCTGGCTCGAACGTATAGTGTGTCAATCTCGTAGCCTGCATCGATGCATTGACGGATTTCCCGTCTTCCTTCAACGACGAACAATCCCGTCTCCCGTCTTAGGGCAGATTTCTGCTGAAGCGCCAGCAGTTTCTTAATCCTGGGGTTTTGTGTACTTGACAAGTAGTTTTCCATGTCTCAATAATTTGGTACAAAGGTAGTGCAAACCGAGCGAAAAACCAAACAAAATGTGAAAAAGTGATAATCATTTGTGGGTTCCAAGAAAAATGATTACCTTTGCATACTTGGAGGGTTATATCAAAAATTGGCCTTCTCCAAGCATATGACTCATCTTTAAAATGGACAATACATTCATGAAAAGAAACCTCTGGATCATCATGATCCTGCTGCTCTCTGTTACCACAAAGGCACAAAATATAGATATCAAAGACATCAACCGGGGTATGTACTCGGCCAGTGCTTTGCGTACGGTAACACCCTTACCTGATGGGGAGAACTATGCACAGATCAGTGAAGACGGAAAGCAGGTGGTAAGCTATGCTTACAAGACGGGTAAGCAGACTGGTGTGCTCTTCGATTTGGCAAACACCAAGAAAATACAGTTAGACAACTATGATGATTATATCCTGAGTCCTGATGGAAAGAAGATGCTGATTCAGACACAGACAAAGCGAATCTACCGTCATTCGTTTACCGCAGTATATTACATTTACAATATTGAAACCCGACTCTTGGAGAAACTCTCCGACTACGGTCCTCAGCAGGTTCCCGTGTGGAGCAACGACGGTCAGCAGGTGGCGTTCGTCCGCGACAATAACATCTTCCTCGTAAAACTTTTGTATGACAATGCAGAGAGTCAGGTAACCAAGGATGGAGTAAAGAACGAGATCATCAACGGTATTCCCGACTGGGTGTATGAGGAGGAGTTCGGTTTCAACAGCGCGCTTGCGTTCAATGCCGATGGTACCATGCTTTGCTGGGTGCGCTTCGATGAGAGTAAGGTCCCGCAGTATAGTCTGCAGATGTACAAAGGTATGCGTCCCGAGATACATGACAATGCCACCTATCCTGGCTTCTATGTTTATAAGTATCCCAAGGCTGGTGAGGTGAACTCAACCGTTAGCGTGCATAGCTTTGATATCCAGAGTCGCCAGACTCGTACCTTACAGGTGCCTTTAGATAAGGATGGGTATATTCCTCGTCTCAAG
Source organism: uncultured Prevotella sp. (assembly GCA_900314935.1). Lineage (GTDB taxonomy): Bacteria > Bacteroidota > Bacteroidia > Bacteroidales > Bacteroidaceae > Prevotella. Next base: position 161,283 of record OMXE01000004.1, on the reverse strand, counting down.
GCAACTGACGATGCTGAAAGGATGATTGTCTATACCATGAACCGTCATCAGGACGAGCTGAACATCTATGCCGTGAATCCCCGTAGTACAGTGGCCAAGTTGCTGATTCAGGAGAAGGTGGATAAGTATGTGAAGGAGGAGGCCATGGAGAATATCCTGTTCACTTCGAACAACATCCTGCTACCCAGCGACCGTGATGGCTCCATGCAGTTGTATCTGTACAACAAGAACGGTCAGTTCCTCAGGAAGGTAACGGATGTGAAGGGTGAAGTGAGCGAGGTGTATGGTTATGATGAGAAAACAGGGAACACCTACTATCAGGCTGCAGGCGAAGATGCCTTGAACCGTGAGATCTATGTGGCATTGAAGAACGGTAAGACGCAGAAGCTGAGTTCACGTAAGGGATGGAACCATGCGATGTTCAGTAATGGATTCCGTTATTTCGTGAATCAGTTCAGTGATGCAGAGACACCTTATATATATACTACATGCTCAGCAGAGGGCAAGACCTTGTCAACACTGATGGATAACGGTCGTTTGAAGGAACGTCTCTCTTCTTTACAGCTGCCCAAGAAGGAGTTCTTCACGTTCACCACTTCTGAGGGGGTGAAACTGAATGGTGTCATGATCAAACCGGTGAACTTCAATGCCTCCAAGAAATATCCCGTCATTATGTGGCAGTATAGCGGACCGGGTAGTCAGCAGGTGAAGAACAGCTGGACCATCGGCTCCATGGGCAGTGGGGCGATGTTCGACAACTATCTGACGGAACTGGGCTATATTGTAGTATGCGTGGATGGTAGAGGTACTGGTGGCCGTGGGGCCGACTTCGAGAAATGCACCTATCTGCGATTGGGCGAAAAGGAGGCAAAGGATCAAGTTGAAACCGCTCTTTATCTGGGCTTGCTTTCTTATGTCGATAAAGAAAACATCGGTATTTGGGGATGGAGCTATGGTGGCTTCTGCACGCTGATGAGTATGAGCGAGGGCAGGGGAGTGTTCAAGGCTGGCGTTGCCGTGGCACCACCCACCGACTGGCGTTTCTATGATACGATCTATACGGAACGCTTTATGCGTACCCCGCAGGAGAATGCACAAGGCTATGATGTGAATCCCATCAACTGGGCTCCGAATCTGCATGGTGCATTACTGATCTGTCACGGACTGGCTGACGATAATGTTCATCCGCAGAACACGTTTGAATATACCGAGGCGCTGATACAGGCCGATAAGGATTTCAAGATGAACGTGTATACCAACCGTAATCATAGTATTTATGGTGGAAATACAAGGAACCATCTGTTCAGGCAGATCGTGAATTATTTCAACGACAACCTGAAGTAAGACTGGAAACAACCCCTCAGATTGTTTTTGATGATTTTGATGGGGGAAAATGATATTGGAACGTATTATATTAAAAAGGTTATATAAACTATTTATGGCAAAAAGGTATTTATTAGGTTTTGATGTCGGCAGCTCGTCTGTCAAGGCATCATTGGTTGATGCAGATACAGGTGTATGTGCAGCAACTGCTTTCTTTCCTGAGACAGAAGCTCCCATCATGGCTGTGAAAGCAGGTTGGGCAGAACAGGATCCGGAGATGTGGTGGACAAACGCTAAGCTTGCTTTCCAGAAGATCAAGGCGGAAGCAGGTGCCAAGGCCGAGGAGATCAAGGCCATCGGTATTTCTTACCAGATGCACGGCTTGGTATGCGTTGACAAGGCTCAGAAGGTGCTCCGCCCGAGTATTATCTGGTGTGACTCACGTGCTGTCCCCTATGGCGAGAAGGCTTTCAACGAACTGGGTGCCGACAAGTGTCTGGGTCATCTGCTGAACTCACCGGGTAACTTCACTGCCGCTAAGCTGGCTTGGGTGAAGGAGAATGAGCCTGAACTGTTTGCAAAGATCGACAAGATCATGTTGCCTGGCGATTACCTTGCCATGAAGTTAAGTGGAACAGTGAATACCACCATCAGCGGACTGTCTGAGGGTATGATGTGGGACTTCAAGGAGAAGGCTCCTGCTAAGTTCCTGTTCGACTACTATGGATTCGACGAGAAACTGGTTGCTGATATCGTTCCTACCTTCAGTATTCAGAGTACGGTCAGCAAGCAGGCTGCCGAAGAGCTGGGTCTGCAAGAGGGTACACCGATCTCTTACCGTGGTGGCGACCAGCCGAACAACGCTTTGTCACTGAACGTGTTCAATCCGGGTGAGATTGCTTCTACCGCTGGTACGTCAGGTGTGGTATATGGTGTGCTGGGCGAGGCTAACTACGACAAGAAGAGTCGTGTGAATACCTTCGCACATGTGAACTACACCACCGATCTCGATCGTCTGGGTGTGCTGCTCTGCATCAATGGTACGGGTATCCTCAATGCCTGGATCCGTCGTAACGTAGCTCCAGAGGGAATCTCCTATGCTGAGATGAACGACATGATGGCTAATATCCCCATCGGTAGCGAGGGCGTGTCTATCATCCCGTTCGGCAATGGTGCTGAGCGTGTTCTTGAGAACCGTGAGGTGGGATGCTCTATCCATGGCGTGAACTTCAACAAACACTCCAAGGCTCATCTCATGAGAGCTGCTCAGGAGGGTATCGTATTCAGTTTCTGCTACGGTATGGAGATCATGCAGCAGATGGGTATGGACATCCGCAAGATCCATGCAGGAAAGGCCAATATGTTCCTCAGCGAGATCTTCCGCAATACGCTGGCAGGTGTGAGCGGTGCTACGATCGAGTTGTACGAGACTGACGGTAGTGTGGGTGCTGCTAAGGGTGCTGGTATGGGTTGTGGTATCTACAAAGACCATGACGAGGCCTTCGCCACCTTGAAGAAACTGGCTGTTATCGAACCGGATGATAGCAAGCGCTCTCAGTATCTCGCTGCCTACACGGCTTGGAAAGAGCAGTTGGCAAAGATCTAAGAAATAAACAAGTAATCACTTAGAAATAATAAATTCATTATTCAATTTAATCATTTAAACTTATGGCAAAAGAGTATTTTCCGTTTACCGGTAAGATTCCTTTCGAAGGAAAGGACAGTAAGAATGTAATGGCTTTCCACTACTACGAGCCTGAGAAGGTCGTGATGGGAAAGAAGATGAAGGATTGGCTGAAGTTCGCAATGGCTTGGTGGCACACACTGGGTGGCGCTTCTGCAGACCAGTTCGGTGGTCAGACCCGTTCTTATGAGTGGGACAAGGCAGGTGACGCTGTTCAGCGCGCTAAGGATAAGATGGATGCTGGCTTCGAGATCATGGATAAACTGGGTATCGAGTACTTCTGCTTCCACGATGTTGACCTCGTAGAAGAGGGTGACACCGTTGAGGAGTATGAGGCTCGCATGAAGGCTATCACTGACTACGCTCAGGAGAAGATGAAGCAGTTCCCCAACATCAAGCTGCTCTGGGGTACCGCAAACGTATTCGGTAACAAGCGCTATGCTAATGGTGCTTCTACCAACCCCGACTTCGACGTAGTAGCTCGCGCTATCGTTCAGATCAAGAACGCTATTGACGCTACCATCAAGCTGGGTGGTACCAACTATGTATTCTGGGGTGGACGTGAAGGCTACATGAGTCTGCTGAACACCGACCAGAAGCGTGAGAAGGAGCACATGGCAACTATGCTGACCATGGCTCGCGACTATGCTCGCGCTAAGGGATTCAAGGGTACATTCCTCATCGAGCCGAAGCCCATGGAGCCCAGCAAGCACCAGTATGATGTGGATACAGAGACCGTTATCGGTTTCCTGAAGGCCCACAACCTGGACAAGGACTTCAAGGTGAACATCGAGGTGAACCACGCTACACTCGCTGGTCATACCTTCGAGCACGAGCTGGCTTGCGCTGTTGACGCTGGTATGCTCGGTTCTATCGACGCTAACCGCGGTGATGCTCAGAACGGTTGGGATACCGACCAGTTCCCCATCGACAACTACGAGCTGACACAGGCTATGCTCGAGATCATCCGCAATGGTGGTCTGGGCAATGGCGGTACCAACTTCGATGCTAAGATCCGTCGTAACAGCACTGACCTCGAGGACCTCTTCATCGCTCACATCAGCGGTATGGATGCTATGGCACGCGCTCTGATGAACGCTGCTGACATCCTCGAGAACTCTGAGCTGCCCGCTATGAAGAAGGCTCGCTACGCAAGCTTCGACAAGGGTGTTGGTAAGGACTTCGAAGATGGCAAGCTGACTCTTGAGCAGGCTTACGAGTATGGTAAGAAAGTGGGTGAGCCCAAGCAGACTTCTGGTAAGCAGGAGAAGTACGAGACCATCGTGGCTCTCTACTCAAAGTAATCATCTCACTTTTAGGTAAAAATCAAGAGGATGGGCCATCGGCTCATCCTCTTATTTTTATACCCCACAAGTTTTTCTTGTTTATTCAACAATTTGACGAAAATAGACAGCACCCTGCTCATTTTTTAGTGTACGGGTGTCCTCGTCATAATCATAGCAGTCATCCTCAGATTCTACACCCTTGGGTTTCAGACAGATGGTGTTGCCATTGATGGTATAGGTGTACTCCGTATAGTTTAGGCTACCTATCATGCCCCATGTGGCCGTGCCGTCCTCATTCAGACAGAATCGGCTCTCCTGTTTTTCGTCATCGTAGATTCCAGCCATATTGGCGAAAGTCAGCTCTTGCACTTCTTCCTGCGGTTCGTCAAGATAGCTTCGCATATCTTCCATCATGTTGGATTCCTCCTCTTTATCGTCTGGGTCAACAACAACGGCAGCGTCGGTATTTTCCACCTGTGCCTTCTTGCCCCCGCAAGCCATAAGCATCATCAACGCGGAAATCATTAAAATGCTCTTTCTCATAACATTATGGGTAATAGTTTGTTATTTGCTGTGCAAAGATAACTTTTTCTCATAAAACTCCCAAATATAATAAGTATAAGATGTAGAAATAGTTGAAAAATTAAAGAGTGAAAACGCGCGAACATACACGAAAAATGTTGAAAAGCACGATAAATAAAGGGATTTTTATAAAAATCAACATACACTAAGGGTACACCAACATACATGTATGTTGGTGTATGTTGCGCCAGTTTTGTGAGTTCAATTTTGGGATTGTTAGGTTTTGCATCGCAATACCTATGGTTTTAGACTCCAATACCTATGGTTTCAGGCGCCAATACCTATGATATTGGAACGTAAAACCATAGGTATCAGAAACGGATCTTGCCCCAAGGTAATATTACTCCGTATAATAATCAATTATGCGGATGATGAGGTTGTTGAGCTGCTCAACCTTGTAGTTGCCCACACTGGCCTTTATATGACTGTAGCCCACTCCGCTATCGTCAGTGATGAATACATAGGTACCTCCGGTTGTGATGGCGAAGAATCGCAGCATGAACTCTGTATTCTTGTCAACACCGCTGGCAGCCACGGGGATCAGTCGGATACCCATCTTGGCACAGGTCTTGACAGACTGCTGTAGTGAACTGATAATTCCCTGTTCATAGTGTGCCGGTGCATCCAGGATGAGGAAAGCCAGTCGGGTGCGTGCCTTAGCGTTCCACGATAGGTTTTGTAACATCTTCTCCAGTGCCGTGTGTACGGCTTCGGGATAGTCACCACCGCCATCTGCTCTCTGATTGTTGACGAACTCTGCAGTTGATGACAGTTTTTCTGTGAAGTCAGCATGTCGTGTGACATATTCATCCCCTTCATCGCGGTAGAAGAGGGCAGCAGTGCGCATTGTTATGTCAGGGCGTATTGCTGATGCCTTGCCAATGATATCCATCAAATCGTTCTTTAAGAACTCTATCTCGTCACCCATCGAACCTGTAGCATCTACCACAAAGGCGATGTCTGCAGATGGCTTGACTGTTGTCTTTGGGGTGATGACATAGTTGTTGATAGGCTGTTGTTGCTGCAACGAGTCCCAGGTACAGATGATAGGTGCTTGTTTCATGACTTGTCCGTCTATACTCACACTCATATTTTGGGGAGAGGCAGTCTCTTTCTGATAGAGTCCCACCCAGCATTCAGCCCGTCCGTGGTTATCTGTAACCGTCTCCCACAACGTACTCTCGCCATTGTCTGTCTTCCGAGACAGTTTAACTGGGGCACCTGCCACAACCTTTCCATTTTTGTCGGTTACCCTGATGGCGATGCGGTTGTTGGTGTAGAAGTTCCAGTAGTCACTCTTTTCAGCATATTCACCTGCCAGCATCTGTCCTGACCAGAACGACCAGTTATTCAGATCGCTCCATTCGCCTGCCGTCACTATACCAGCCTGCGTGTTGCCGCCTTGACCACCTTCACCAGAACCACCTTCACCATTTCTTAAGCCAGAGAAAGTTAAACCACTTAGGTCAGAAGCTGTAAAGTCAATGTCACCATCTTCTACCTTAGAACACGAAATAGTCATTGTTGCCAGCATCAGTATGCCGGTCATGAAAGGAAATAGTTTTTTTGTTTTCATTATGTGTACTGTTTTGTTTGTTCTTTACCCATATAATCGACGACTACCTGAAATCTTGCATGGGGGAGAAGGAATTTAACCTTCCTTAACTCACGAACAAACTTGTGGTTTCGATAATAATGTGTAATTTTGTACCCAAATAGTGTAGTTAATGCACTTATATCAAATATCAACGATTTATGGCTCATGTAAATAATCATCTCGTGATCATGGCAGGCGGAGTGGGGAGCCGCTTCTGGCCAATGAGTACAGCCGACCGTCCCAAGCAGTTCATCGACGTGCTGGGTGTTGGTCGTACCTTGTTACAACTCACGTTCGATCGGTTTGCAGGTATCTGTGACCCCAACAATGTGTGGGTGGTCACAAACAAGAAATATGCGGATATCGTACATGAGCAACTCCCCGAAGTACCGCAGGAGAATATCCTGCTGGAGCCTTGTCGCCGCAATACTGCTCCATGCATCTGCTATGTGAGCTGGCGCATCAAGGCCAAGAACCCCAAAGCCAATGTGGTGGTTACTCCCAGTGACCATATCGTGGTAAACACAGCTGAGTTCCAACGTGTGGTGAAGCAGTGTATGAAGTTTACCAGTGAGACGGATGCGATTCTTACCTTAGGTATGAAGCCAACACGTCCTGAAACGGGTTACGGATATATTCAGGCCGACCTGACCACAAGCAGTCCGAGGAACAAGGAGATCTTCCGTGTGGACAGCTTCCGTGAGAAACCCGATCACGCCACCGCTCTTCAATACATCCGTAACAAGAGTTATTTCTGGAATGCCGGCATCTTCATCTGGAGCGTAAGCACCATCGTCAACGCCTTCCGTATGTATAGTCCTGCCATCAACAAGGTGTTCGAGAACCTCCTGCCTATCTACGGCACTCCTCAGGAGCAGGAAGAGATAGACCGGAGATTTCCGCAATGCGAGAATATCTCAGTTGACTATGCCATTATGGAACGGGCCGAAGAGATCTTTATATGTCCGGCTGACTTCGGATGGAGCGACCTTGGTACTTGGGGCGCACTCATGACGCAAACAAAACGCGACCTATATGGTAATAGCGTGATAGGCGAAAACATAAACCTTTTTGATACCCATAACTGTATCATCCATGCACAGCACCAGCAGCGGGTGGTGGTGCAAGGACTCGATGGATACATCGTGGCGCAAGAAGACGGGAAACTACTGATCTGTAAACTGGCTGAAGAACAACGTATCAAACAATTCTCAGGAGAAGAATAAACATAATCCATAAATGAAGAAAAACTCGTTGATTTCAAAGGATGGGGTGAGCTACCTGATTCCTTTTATTCTAGTGACATTCTGCTTTGCCTTGTGGGGGTTCGCCAATGATATCACCAATCCGATGGTGAAGGCGTTCTCGAAAATCTTCCGTATGAACGTATCAGAAGGTACGCTCGTACAAGTGGCTTTCTATGGCGGTTACTTCGCCATGGCTTTTCCTGCGGCTATCTTTATTAGGAAGTATTCCTATAAGGCAGGTGTGTTGATGGGACTGGCGTTGTACGCCATCGGTGCCCTGCTGTTTTTCCCCGCCAAGGGAATAGGTGTGTATGGCTGCTTCCTGGTGGCTTATTTCATCATGACCTGCGGTCTGTCGTTCCTGGAGACAAGCTGTAATCCGTATATCCTGACGATGGGTAATGAGGAAACAGCAACCCGTCGACTGAACCTGGCCCAGTGCTTCAATCCTTGTGGCTCCATCATCGGAATGTTCGTAGCCATGAACTTCATACAGGCAAAGCTCAACCCGATGAGCAGTGATGAGCGTGCCTTACTGGGTGATACTGAGTTTGAGGCGCTGAAGAACAGTGATCTCTCGGTACTGATTGCTCCCTACTTGTTCATCGGATTGGTCATCACGGTGATGTTCCTGATTATTCTGTTTACGAAGATGCCAAAGAACGGCGATCAGAGTAAGGAGATACATTTCCTGCCCACCATCAAACGCATCTTCTCTTTGAAATACTATCGTGAAGGCGTTATTGCACAGTTCTTTTATGTAGGCGCACAGATCATGTGCTGGACATTTATTATTCAATATGGTACGCGTGTCTTTATGGCCGAAGGACTGGATGAACAGAGTGCAGAGGTGTTATCACAACGCTTTAATATCTTTGCGATGCTTTTCTTCATCTGCTCCCGTTTCATTGCCACTTATCTGATGAAGTACGTGAAGCCTGCGAAGCTGTTGACATACTTTGCCGTTCTCGCCATGATATTTACCTTGGGCGTTATCCTGTTCCAGAACCGCTATGGTGTGTATTGTCTGGTAGCTGTTAGTGGTTGCATGTCACTGATGTTCCCCACCATCTATGGTATTGCACTTGATGGAATGGGTGATGATGCGAAGTTCGGCGCTGCAGGACTGATTATGGCTATCTTAGGTGGCTCCGTATTACCGCCGCTGCAGGCAGCTGTGATTGATCAGGGAACGGTATTCGGGATGCCTGCGACCAATGTGTCGTTTATCTTCCCGCTGATCTGCTTCCTGGTGGTTGGTGCCTATGGCTATAGGATGCATGTGGCCAAACCGAATGTGTAACAAAAAGATAATGAGGTTAGAACAACGATGAGCGAGATCAAGAAGATCGTGTTGACAGGTGGTCCGTGTGCCGGAAAGACAACGGCCATGGTACGCATCATAGAACATTTTACCAGTCTGGGATTCAAGGTGTTCACCATACCTGAGATACCCACTATTTTCAGTCAGGCGGGAATGAACTACCTGACCGATAACAAAGGACTGTTCTACGAAGGTGAGAAGGCAACGCTTGAGTTGCAGTTGGGCTTCGAGGACAGGTTCATGCGTATGGCTGCAGAGTGTCATGAGCCGACCATCGTGGTATGCGACCGTGGCGCGATGGATATCTCGGCCTATATGCAGCCTGAGATGTGGGAGGAGATTACGGCAGCGGTAGGAACGAGCACACAGGAGCTGCGCCAGCGTTATGATGCCGTGCTTCATCTCGTGTCTGCTGCCGACGGCGCTGAACAGTTCTATACCACAGCCACCAATGCCGTACGCTACGAACAGATGAACGAGGAAGGACTGCGGATGGCTCGGGAACTGGACAAGAAGGTGATCAAGGCTTGGACCGGTCATCCCCATCTGCGCGTCATCAACAACCACGAGGACTTCAACAAGAAGCTTAATCGTGTAATCCTGGAAATCTCTCATGTGCTCGGTCTTCCACAGCCGATTATAGAAGAAAGGAAATATATTGTCGAGTTGATAGGAGAGATTCCAGACTGTACTGAAAGTGATATTGTTCAGACCTATCTGGTGGCTGAACCAGGCTGCGAAATCCGTCTGCGCCGCAGGGGATGGCAGGGTAGTTTCGTGAATGTACATACTACCAAGAAACGCACAGAGAACAACAAAGTACTGGAAACGGAGCGACAGGTGAGCAACAGTCTCTATGAGTCGTTGCTTCAGCAGGCTGATCCCTACCGTCAGAGCATCCGTAAACACAGGAAGAGCTTTATCTGGAAAGGTCAGTATTTCGAACTTGACACGTATTACGAGCCCGTTGATCATTTGATGATACTCGAGACAAAGGGCGTGGCCGATCAGGAGTCGGTGAAGTTCCCCCCGTTCATCAGAGTCATTGAAGACATTACTGGTAATCAGAGATACTATAATTACAATCTTGCACTGAGAAGATCATAAACCGAACAATACGACATAAAAAGTGCGCATTTATTTTGTTATGTGACGTAAATGTTGTACTTTTGCAGCGAAATTTTTGATTTATGGCACATAATGTTTTTAAGGGACTTGGTATCGCACTTGTCACCCCATTCACCCAAGACGGAGCTGTGGATTACATGGCCCTGAACAGACTCTTGGATTATCAGGTTGATAACGGCGCGGATTTCTTTTGCATTCTTGCAACCACAGGAGAGACGCCCACACTGACTGCGGATGAGAAGAAGCGTATCAAGGACATGGTGGTTCAAAAGGTTGGTGGAAAGATGCCTATCCTTGTGGGATGTGGCGGCAACAACACCGCGGCCGTCGTGGAAGAGCTCCAGACAGGCGATTACCATGATGTGGACGGAATCCTCAGCGTTTGCCCTTATTACAATAAGCCGTCGCAGGAAGGTTTGTATCAGCATTTCAAGGCCATTGCCAATGCAACGAAACTCCCTGTTGTTCTTTACAATGTGCCTGGACGTACAGGCGTTAACTTGAAGGCTGAGACTACGGTGCGCCTGGCTCGCGACTGTGAGAACATCGTAGCTATCAAGGAAGCCAGTGGCAGTCTGGAACAGGTGGACGAGATCCTGAAGAACGCACCGCGTGGCTTTGATGTTATCAGTGGTGATGATGCCCTCACATACCCGATGGTAGCTTGTGGAGCAGTGGGTGTAATCTCGGTAATCGGCAATGCTTTGCCTCGCGAGTTCTCGAAGATGATCCGTCTGGAGAAGAAAGGTGAGTTCGAAGGTGCCCTGAAGATCCATCATCGTTTTACCGACTTGTTCAGTCTGCTGTTTGTTGATGGTAATCCAGCTGGTGTGAAAGCTATGCTCCATCAGATGGGCTTCATCGAGAATGTGCTTCGTCTTCCGCTTGTTCCCACTCGCTTAACTACACTCCAAAGAATTTCAGAGATTTTGAAGGAACTGAAGATCTGATGGAAGAGAGAAGGGTGATACATGAAATCACGCCACTGATGGGCAAGGATGTGCTTTACATTGCTGACCGTCGGAAAAAGGAGTTCACGTATCCTATTCATAACCATGAGGTCTTCGAACTGAATTTTGTGGAGCATGCTGCCGGTGTGCGACGGATTGTCGGCGACAGCAGTGAGGTGATAGGCGATTACGACCTGGTGCTTATTACGAGTCCGCAGCTGGAGCACGTATGGGAGCAGAACACCTGTACCAGTGAGGATATCCGTGAGATTACCATCCAGTTCGACTTCGGCATGAGCGAAGATTCCCTCTTTGGCAGGAACCCGTTTTTTTCAGTACGCAAAATGATGAACGAGGCACGCAAAGGACTCTGTTTCCCTTTAAGTGCTATCATGGGTGTGTACAAGGAACTCGATACGCTCAGCAGTATCAAAGACGGATTCTATGCCGTCATGCAGTTCATGACCATCCTCTATGAGCTATCACGTTGCGAGGGTGCCCGAACCTTGGCTTCATCAAGTTTTGCAAAGATAGCAGTTGAAGATGACTCCCGTCGAATCTTAAAGGTGAAGAACTTCATCAACGAGAACTATATGGATGAGCTCCGACTGGCGCAGCTGGCAGAGATTGCAGGCATGAGCGCCAGCGCGTTCAGCAGGTTCTTCAAACTACACACGGGAAGAAACCTAAGCGACTATATCATCGATATCCGCTTGGGCTATGCCACGCGCAAACTGGTGGATACCAGTAGGTCCATCTCAGAAATCAGCTTCGAATGCGGTTTTAACAACCTCAGTAACTTCAACCGCATCTTCAAGAAGAAAAAAGGTTGTTCCCCCAGTGAGTTCCGGGAGAACTACCATAAAACCCGCATTATAGTATAGAGTGTTTGATTTTGTTCCCATGTTGGGAACAGTTTATTCCCACGTTGGGAATAAAAAGTTCCCAGCGTGGGAATAATTAGTAATTCTCTGCTTTAACCTGGAAGTAGCTCTGCGGATGATCGCATACAGGACAAACCTCGGGAGCCTGTTTGCCAATCACGATATGACCGCAGTTAGCGCATTGCCAGATCACATCACCATCCTTAGAGAACACTTTCTTGTCATTGATGTTCTTCAAGAGCTTGCGGTAACGCTCTTCATGCTCCTTTTCGATAGCGGCCACACCCTCGAATTTCTCGGCGATCTCGTCGAAGCCCTCCTCGCGAGCCTCCTGAGCCATACGGGCATACATATCGGTCCACTCAAAGTTCTCACCACTGGCGGCATCTTCAAGATTCTTCACCGTGTCGCTCACCTTACCGCCGTTCAGCAGTTTATACCACATCTTGGCATGCTCCTTCTCGTTGGCCGCTGTTTCTTCAAAGATAGCGGCAATCTGTACATAGCCGTCTTTCTTGGCCTTTGAGGCAAAGTACGTGTACTTGTTGCGGGCCATCGACTCTCCTGCGAATGCTTCTTGGAGATTCTTCTCTGTCTTGGTTCCTTTTAATTCTTTCATAACGTTTTGTTTAGTGATTTATAATACTGTTTATTTTCTCTACGAATTTGACGAATTGGACTAATTATTAATTCTTTCTAATTTAAGAATATTACTTATTTAATTGATTAATTCGTCTAATTCGTCTAATTCGTAGAGTATACTTTAATTATTGCGTGCTAAGGTGATCTCTCCACGCATACTGATGTTCATGAATTTGCGCACTGTCTGATAGTCGGAGTAGTGCCCTTGCAGGTGCATCAGTTTGGTAACGGCACTCTCCACCGTACTGTCATAACCACTGATCACACCAGCGTTTTTCAGTTGGAATCCAGCATCATAACGAGCCATCTCCACCGTACCGGCGGCACACTGACTGATATTGACGATGTTCACACCACGGTCGGCAGCGTCTTTGAGCATCTGCATGAGCCAAGGACGTTGGGGCGCATTTCCGCTTCCATAGGTACGCATCACGATGCTCCGCAGTTCAGGGGCATCCAGCACATGGCGAACGATATTGTCTTGTATGCCTGGGAACAGGGTGAACACCACCACGTTGGGGTCAGTGATGTAGTGAGGAATCATCGGACGGGTATAATCAGGCTGCATGATATACTCCTCATGATACACGATATTCACTCCAGCATCGCCTAAATGTGGGTAGTTGAACGAGTCGAAAGCATTGAATCCGTCGGCATTGATTTTTGTTGAACGATTCCCTCTTAACAGCTTACCGCTGAAATAGATACACACCTCGGGTACAATCGGTGTTCCGTCGCTGTGATGCGCAGCGGCAATCTCAATGCTTGTAATCAGATTCTCCTTGCCATCCGTTCGCAGCTGTCCGATAGGAAGCTGCGATCCTGTAAGGATGACAGGTTTGGTCAGGTTCTCCAGCATGAACGACAAGGCCGAGGCGGTGAACGCCATAGTATCAGTACCATGCAGAATCACAAAGCCATCGTACTGCTCATAGCGGTCGGCTATGATCTTAACCAGTTGCGCCCAAAGCTTCGGAGTCATATCCGACGAGTCGATCGGCGACGAGAACTGATAAACATCAATATCGGTCTGCATCCACTCGAACTCCGGCAGTTGTGATGACAGCTGTTGGAAATCTAGTGGTTCAAGGGCACCCGTCTTGGCATTTCTTCCCATGCCAATGGTTCCGCCTGTGTATATGAGCAATACTCTTCGTTGCATATTCTTCGCCAAATTATTCGCAAAATCATTCGCCAAATTATTCGCAAAGATAAGAAAAAAAAGATGTAAAAGAAAAGAAAACAGAAAAAAAAGTATTTGTTTGCAACAAAAACACAACTTGCTTCGTCTAAGGGAATGTAGTTATGTTAGTTTTTAAGATGAAAAGAATGTTTTTTAGGATAACAGTCTTTATGGCTGTTGCAATGATGAGTGTCACGTTACAAGCACAAAACCAAACTATTCGCGGACAAGTGTGTGATGTGGCTTCCGGAGAGCCAATGGTTGGTGTAACCATTCAAGTTGAGAACGGAATCACGATGGGAACCGTGTCGGATATCGACGGTAATTTTGTGATTGAGAATGTTCCTGTGGGACGCCATTCCGTAAGAGCCACCTATGTGGGCTATGAGTCATTACTGCTGAAAGAACAGCTGCTCTCATCAGGTAAGGAATTGGTATTGAATCTCCGTATGCGCGAGAGTGTATCAGAGTTGGGAGAGGTAGTCGTCAAGCCCCGTGTGAACAAACAGCTCCCCCTTAACGAGATGGCCCAGGTGGGTGCCCGCATGTTCAGTGTGGAAGAGGCAACCCGTTATGCAGGCGGTATGGCAGATCCTGCCCGTACCGCCTCCATGTTTGCCGGTGTGGCATCTGGTGGTGTTACCAATGGTATCAGTATCCATGGTAATTCGCCCGAGATGTTACAGTGGCGTGTAGAGGGCATCGAGGTAACCAATCCTAATCACTTTGCCGACATCACTGGTGCAGGTGGTGGTATCTTCACATCTCTGAATGGTACCGTCTTAGCCAACAGCGACTTCCTCACAGGCGCCATGCCTGCCGAGTTCGGTAATGCCCTTTCCGGTGCCTTTGATATGAAGATGCGCGTAGGGAACAACACGAAGCATGAGCATGCCGTTCAGGTAGGTACGCTCGGAGTAGATTTCGCTTCCGAGGGTCCGTTAGGAAAGAACAGTAAGGCATCGTATCTGGTGAACTATCGCTACAGCTTCCTCGAGATTGCCAAGAAGCTGCACGCCATCAATATGGAGAACGAGACGCTCGACTATCAGGACCTGAGTATGAAACTGAACATGCCCACCCGTAAGGCTGGTACCTTTGCCGTTTGGTTCACAGGACTCATCGACAACTACGAAGCTGACTCACCTGATCCATCAGAGTGGAAGACATTGTGGGACATGAACGACTCATGGTCGCGCCAGCGCAACGGAGCCATGGGAATCACCCATACCTATCGTCTTGGTACTACAGGAACACTGCGCACCAGTGTAGCCTGCACAGGTACCTATAGAAAGCTGGGTGTCAGCGACTATGATGAACAACGCACGGTGATTCCCCATATGTTAGGACGAAATGCCCAGTGGAATCTCATTGTCAGTACGCAGCATCAGCAAAAGATCTCGTCGCGCTACACCATGCAGAATGGAATTGAGCACCAGCACCTCGACTTCCACACGTGGCTCGACAACGTCACCGCGGTAGGCAGTCCGCTGTATTGCGTCTATGAGTCGGATGGTAATACGGGTCTCACACGATTCTACAGCAGTCATAAGTTAGCACTGAGCCGTCGTCTCTCCACGGTGGCCGGTGTTAATGTGATGTGGTTCAACCTCAATAACCAGTGGCTCGTGGAGCCTCGCATCAGTGTGCAGTACAAGACAACCCCTTCGAGCACCATCTCTATTGCCTACGCCATGAACAGTCGTAAGGAATCTACTGACACCTACTTCGTAAAAGGTTATGGTAATGGTACCCATTCAACCCTCCCTATGGAGGGGCAGGGGGTGGCCCCCAACGAGGATCTGGGTTTGACCCGCTCACATCATATCTCTGCATCCTTTGCCCAGCGCTTAGGCGAGAACGCCATGCTGAAGATTGAGCCCTATTGGCAGTGGCTCTTTGACGTTCCGGTAGAGCAGGGAACAGCCTATTCCATCATCAATCAGCGCTCGTTCTTCCAGGACCATGCCTTGGTGAACGAGGGAGCAGGACGAAACTACGGAATTGATGTTACCTTGGAGCGTTATTTGAAGGACGGCTATTATGGTATGCTGACAGGAACGTTGTTTAAGTCTGAATACCGCGATGCCCAAGGTCAGTGGCATCACTCGCGCCACGACCGTGCCTTCATTGCCAATGTTGTAGGTGGCAAGGAATGGATGTTGGGAAAAGCCAAGAAGAACGTGTTCGGTTTTAACGGACGACTCACGTTGATGGGTGGCGACCGTTATACGCCGATGGCCGAAGGTACCACCTACGAGGATATCATGCAGCTGCCTGATAAGTCGGTACCTGATGACGACGGTCCTGACCCCTATAACGCTCAGAAGGGCATGAATGTGGGATATGCGTTCACTGTGAAATATACCATTAACAAGAAACACACCTCTCACCACTTCATCTTGGAATACCTGCAGATGCGCACCTTCCAAGGTCAGACCTTCGATCTGCGCACCCACGAACTTGTCGATCAGTTCACATCGTTGACCTTCCCCAATATTGCATATCGGGTAGAGTTCTAAAGAAAAGCGTGCTGGAAGATCTTCTTCCGGCACGCACTGATTATAATAACGAGAGAGATAACAAATCTCTAATTCCTTTCCATTACGAGCTTGTTCAACTCCTTCATGTATTTCTCAGTGAGTTCGTTGACATGCTTCTGCGCTTTTTGTGCTTTCTTGGGCAGTGAGCCACGTACCCTATAGATCTCGTTGAACAGTTTGTTCTGCTCCGTGAGGTATTGCAACATTTCCTTGTAAGTATGAGTGTTGACTTGATTCATCACTTCTGTGGGAGGCTGGAGATCTTTGAACTTCTTGAGGAATTCCTGATAGAATTCATCTATTCCCTTGTTCAGCTCGATAATCTGCGGAGCATATTTGTCAGCGTAGATACCCAGTCGGGCCTTGAAGGCGGGTCCGTCTTTGATGAGCTTGCTCAGCGTTTGATAGATCGGTGCTGCTTTCATGATGTCTGCCCTCATGGTAGTGCTCATTTGCATGACACTAAACAGCTGTTCTGGTGACAAGCTCTTCATCCACTCTTTTGCCTCATCGTCTTGGCGTGACATCTTTAAAAGCGGATCAATTGCTGCATTCGGATTAATCACATTTGTCACAGTTGACATTTCTGTGTTGCCCTCATAGTTTTGGGTGTAGATGTCGGGGCGTATTGAAGTGATCATAAAGACAGTACCCTTTACCTTGAGATCTTCTGCTTTTTCCCATACGATGGCGTATGCATCACGCAGTTGCGGGTTCTCGGTATTCTTGACACACATGAGCCACATCTCCTGTTGTGTGGATGTACGCACCATATAGTGATTGTGCGGTCCTCCGTTGATGTTCTTCACATTGATGCCGAACATCTCTTTGTTGCCTGGTGAGAAGTGCTGCATCTGATAGGATACGGGTTCATCCTTGATAAAGCAATCGCCAATACGGTTGGTTTCGATGATCTGTTTGTCCTCACCTTCAAACAGTTTTTCGGTATCAGCCAGAAACTTGACGATCCTGATACTTGATTCCAGTTGGTTGGTATTCGGGTTCTTCTGTACCGAATAGATCTGGTCGGAAGTTTGTCCGAAGTCACTGATAATGCCATTGAGCAGTTCGATGACATGGGTTGGTTGTGCCAATGACTTGTTGTCCTGTTGGGCATATGTTACTATTGCGCTGCATGTGATGAGCAGCATGATGAATATCCTTTTCATAACGTAGTTGTTTTTTATTGTTGAGCTGTTTGTTGTAGATTGTTCTTTGAGATCTCGAGTTCGAGTTCCACCCATTTGAGGTAGGCTTCATCGGCTTGTTTCCTTAAAAGGGCCAGTTCCTCTGGGGTGTGCTTGTAGTTCTCTGGACGGGTAATGGGAATGTCGCTCTCGGTGAGGGTTACCGTAGGTTCCTCGGTGGAGACCTTCTCTGTTGTGGGTTGCTCGGCAGGAGTGATTTCCTGGGCTAACAGGTTGTCTGTGGTTACCGGTTTGTACTGCTGCTTAGCCGACTTGCCAGGAGCAAGATTCCCTTTCTGCTTGATCACCTTCTGGGGCGATGCTGTCTGAGATTCGCTCAATTGTATTTCACTCATCTGAGTTTCGCTCATTTGTGTTTCGCTCTCCTGAGCTTCGCTATCCATTGACTCTTTCGACTGTTCCACGTTGACTGCGACTGTTGTTCCCTTGTTCACCTCTGTTGTGTCCTTTGGTGGCGTGAGGAATATGGCGATTACACCGGCTGCGCATGCTGCTGCAATCCATGGCCAGAGCTTACGGGTGCGAGTGGCGTGTGACTTCTGTTCCACCTTCTGCATTACCCTGGCATTGAGGTCAGCTGGCATCTGAGGACGTTCCTTCTCGTCCAGTCTGATAGCATCACGAAGATTCGTGTCCTGCTGTCGTAATGAATTCAGTTTGTCCTCTGTCATGATTGTAACATTTTAATGATTTTGTATAGTTTCTTTCTCGTTCTGCTTAGTTTCGAGGCTACCGTGGTTGGTATCGACTCGGTGACGTAAGCAATATCCTTCAGACTCATCTCCTCATAGTAGAACATGGTGATGATAGCCCGTTCATCAGGTGGCAAATGCCTCAGGGCGGCTCTGATCAGTTGTACTGTTTCAGGATTCGGATGCCCGAATGTTTCTTCCACCTCTGTATCCGACAGTTTATCTACTTCTCCTTCGCGGTCCTCGTAGTAGATCACCGGCAGACTCTTGTGTCTGAGAAAACTGATGGATTCGTTATAGGCAATGCGTGAGATCCATGTTTTCAGAGACGATTTCGTCTCATCATACATCTTGATATTCTTGAAGACCTTGATGAACACATCCTGATACACCTCTTCTGCGTTTTCGAGTCCGGGTATCAGTCGTGCAACTTGTGCAAAGACCGCATTCCCGAAACGCTCGAGCGTCATCTGCTGTGCCTTGGAACTTTGTTTCCGCAGTTCCTGAATCAGGTGTATGTCTGGTTCCTTCATCATTTTTATTGTCTTCTGTTTATATATACGACAGAATAACCTCAAACATTGCACAAAGATAAGAAAAAACATGTATCTTTGCAAAAAAAGATATATCCAACTGTAATCATTTCACTTTTCGTGCGACTAATAGGTCAAACGGAAAGAGTTAAACAATGGAAACAAAAGAATTAGAGAAAGAATTCCTGGAAATGGTCGAGGCTCAGAAGCGTACGATCTACAAGGTGTGCTACATGTATGCCAATGATCAAGACGATCTGAACGACCTGTTCCAAGAAACGGTGCTGAACCTATGGAAGAGCTTCCCGCGCTATCGGGGGGATAGCAAACTCACTACATGGGTGTACCGCATCGCCATGAACACCTGTATCACGTTTCTTCGTCGTTCCAATGTTCGTCCACAGACCGTTCCCATGACGGCTCAAGTGGCAAGTAGTCTGGTGGCAGATGAAGAAACAACAGGTCATCTCAAGGAACTCTACAAACTCATCAACCAGCTGGGGAAACTGGAACGCGCGTTGATTCTCCTCTGGCTCGAAGAGCGTAGTTATCAGGAAATGGCCGATATCCTCGGTATCTCTAAGGCGAATGTTGCCGTTAAACTCAACCGTATCAAAGAGAAATTAAAAAGGATGTCTAACAGTTAATAGTTTAGGATTATGGAACTTGACGATTTGAAGACCAAATGGAACGCTCTTGATAAGCGTTTGGCAGAAACAGAAATAGTGAATATGCGCATGGTAAAGGAAATGGTTTCGCATAAGACGAAGTCAGCCTATGACCGCATAGTAGGGCAGAATATCTACAACCTTGTGGTATGTATCTTGATCATCTGTGTTGTATTCCCATTCGTATATATGAATACACCCATCCGTTTCATCTCGTTCGCGATTGTTGAAGCCGTGATGGTGCTTGGAATGATACCTCAGATTTGGAAGATCTCCCTCTTGTCAAAATTCAACTTGGAAGACAAAAAGTGCAGTGAACTCAGTCGTTTGGTGCTCAAATACAAGAAGGTCTGCCACCATGAGACCATTTGGGGGATTGCAGGTGTATGTCTGGCTATGGCTGCATTCTACATCTTGGAACTCGGTTTCAACAAAGAAGCAGGTTATGTGCTGGGTACAAGACTCTTATTGCCATTAGGACTTACGGTGCTTACCTTCGGTCTGGGCTTCTTCCTTGCCAAGTGGATGCGACGCCGTCATGCCCAGGGACTGCAGGAGATAGAACAAGGACTTGAAGAACTGAAAGAGTTTGAAGATTGACCCCTAAAACTTGCTAAATAGAAGAAATGTGTGTATCTTTGCATCATCATACATTGAGATGATCATGGATATCAACCATTTCTATATCGAACAGGGCACAGGCTTCCCCTTGATACTGCTTCATGGCAACGGGGAAGACTGTGCCTATTTTACTCGGCAGATAGATTCTTTCTCAGAGAATTTCCATGTCATTGCATTGGATACGCGAGGTCATGGACAAACACCCCGCGGCGAGGCTCCTTTCACCATTCGACAGTTTGCAGAAGATCTGCTGGCTTTTATGGATCAGCATAACATAGAGAAAGCTCATCTTCTCGGATTCTCCGATGGAGGGAACATTGCTATGGTCTTTGCGTTGGCACATCCTGAACGTGTTGATAAACTGATTCTCAATGGGGCCAATCTGGATGCTTCTGGTGTGAAGAGGAAGATACAGATTCCCATCGAGATCGGCTATCGGATTGCCAAGTTCTTCGCCAGGAAGAGTCCTAAGGCAAAGAAGAATGCCGAGATGCTGGGACTGATGGTCAATGACCCTAATGTGAATCCGGAAGAACTCTCACGGATTCAAAAACAGACCTTAGTAATAGCAGGTGATAACGATATGATCAAAGACCAGCACACCCGTCTGATTGCCCAATCCATCCCTGGCGCTGAACTGTGCATTCTCCAAGGCAATCACTTCATTGCGAACAAGAATCCTCAGTCTTTCAACGAAGCAGTGTTACGTTTTCTGAGAAAATGAAGAAAAACAAAGATTTTTTCAAATAAATGCAATTTCCTGTAATTTTTTGGTGACTAACTGTATCTAAAGGTAAAAACAATAACGTAGAATGATGAAGAGAGAAGACGACAGTCTATTTTTTACCCAGTTGGTAAGAGAGCATAAGAGCACCATATACACGGTGTGTTATATGTTCTCCAAGGACGAAGAAGAGGTGAACGATCTCTTTCAGGAGACGCTGATCAACATGTGGAAAGGCATCGATAGTTTTCGCGAAGAAAGTAAGATCAGCACGTGGATCTATCGAGTGGCCCTGAACACATGTCTTCTGCAAGAGCGAAAGAAGAAACGTCAGGTACCCAAGGTGCCTTTGACGATGGATGTGAACTTCTTCGAGGACGACAGTGCCAATGCCACTCAGGTCCGTCAACTCCATCAACGCATCGGAAGACTCGGCTTGGTCGACAGAGCCTTGGTAATGATGTGGCTGGAGGGGATGAGCTACGACGAGATTGGTGCCGTCATGGGTATCTCTGCTCAACATGTTGGCGTTAAGCTTTTCAGGATTAAAGAAATGCTGAAAAAGCCATGAACTTTAACTTTTATCTTTGAACTTAAACAAACAGAAAAATGGATACAATGAATTTCGAAGAGATGCGCAATCAGTTTGCCATCCTCAAGGAACAACTTGATAAACAGGAAATCGTCAACGACCGTTTGTTGCGTGAAACAATGATGATCAGGAATAAGGACATCAGTAGCACGAAACGCATGGGGTTCATATGTTTGGTTGCTTGCTTGCTTCTGATGCCGCTGAATCTTATTACTCACTCATGGAGTACACTTTTCAGTATTGTTACTGTTCTGTTGTTGTTGATCAGCGCCGTAGCTACTTATTATATTCACAAGCCGGTGGACAGCCTCAACTTCATGAAAGACGATTTCTCGACGGTGGCCCGAGTAATGGCCCGTTTCAAGAAACAGTATAACCAGTGGACGTGGTGTTTTTCAACGATCTTGATCATTCCATGGATCGTCTGGGCTTGTTACGACTTCGCATGGAAAGGTGTGCCAGAAGGTACCAATCATTGGAAAATGCTGGTTCCAATCATCGTGGCAGGTATTGTTGGAGGAATCATCGGTTATCTTTACCATCGTAAAGCCGTGAATGCCGCTCAGGATATTATCGACCAGATAGAAAAAGAATAATCAATACCTGTTGATGAAGTCGGTTACCAGACGGAATACGGGCTCGTAACTATCAAAGACAGCATGCTGCCAGTTGTCGTAGATGGTGTGATAATACGGGAAGGCACTACCTTCCTGGTTCTCTAAGAAGATGCAGGGCACGTGACGCTTGGCAAAAGGGTAGTGGTCGCTGTTGGCAGCCAGTTCACCTTTGTTCAATGACTTGAAGTAGTGCTTTTCGTTATTGATCTGCTCAAAGAGCCGATAGCCTCGCATGCCCTCATCACTTACCTCGCAATACTGTATAGGATTGTCGTCACCAATCATATCAATATTGAACAGATAGCGTATCTGCTCAAGCGGAACGATGGGGTGCTCAGCAAAGAACTCTGAGCCTCTGAGGTTCGCATCCTCGCCAGAGAAAGCAAGGAAATACATGTCATACGGAGGCTTATGCTTGGCATAATAAGCGGCTAATGTGACGAGAGCTGCTGTGCCGGAGGCATTATCGTTGGCACCTGCATAGAAAATCTTTTTACCCAAGTTGCCCAGGTGGTCGTAATGCGCCGTGAAGACATAGCAGCTGTCGTGCCTGATACCCTCCACCTTGGCAATCACGTTGAACAGTTCATAATCTTTCAGGAACTGGTTATCCACATTCATGCGTACATGCTTAACACCTTTGATGGCTTCAGGTGTTACCCAGATAATGGGCTTTTCCACCACGCGCTCACCATATGCTTTGTAGAACTTGATGGGTGACGTCCATGTTTGTAGGAGTCCTGCATTGTTGCATTCACCATTTTTTTGAAGCGGAGAGAAAGCCTCGCGGTGATGGTACGAGAACCAGAAATCGCAGCACACCAAAGCATTGGCATATTCCGGTTTCTTCAGG
Organism: uncultured Prevotella sp.; assembly: GCA_900314935.1. Classification (GTDB taxonomy): domain Bacteria; phylum Bacteroidota; class Bacteroidia; order Bacteroidales; family Bacteroidaceae; genus Prevotella. The sequence goes on along the minus strand of OMXE01000004.1, from coordinate 138,402 downwards.
TCGGCATACATCTTATCCGCATCGAAGTTCAAGGTGTCCACATGATAGACCGGGAACTGACCGCGAACACCTGGTGAGTACTCCCTCATGGAGAAATCCACACCAGCCTTCAGCTTTTTGCCATCAGCCCACATCTCCATCTTTCCGCAGAAGGTGTTGATGTTGATGGTGAAGGGTTGCAAGATTACCTCATCAACACCTGCTTTCGTGTATTCCTTCTGCAGATACTTACCAGTCTTGTTGGCACAGCCTTTGGCATAACCCCGCCCTTGGTACTTAGCGGAACTGATTTCCTTGATAACCCGTTTGTAATGCGGCAGGTCCTGTGCCTGGAGTTGTGTAACTGCCAATGCCAGTAGAAGCATCAGTTTCTTTGCCGAAGGAAGAATCGTTTGTACGCTCATCTCTATCTGTTTTTTATCCAATCTGATGGCAAAGTTACCAAAAATTCTTCATACTTCTGTAATTTTTACATGATTTCTGCTACTAATAGTGTAAACAATAAACCGTTACCATGTCGTACAAGACAATAAAAACAAATGATATGAAAAAGAGTTATGTAAGATGGTCAGTCATGATGACTGCAGGATTGATGGCCATGACAGTTCATGCGCAATCGAATGACAGTATCTCAACAGATACTACAATGTGGTACAACCAGATGCAACAGTTGGATGAAGTTGTCGTAAAAAGTTCTTTGCCAAAGATTAGGACCAATGCTAATGGCATGAAGGTCATTATATCGGGTAGTGAGTTAGAGAAGGTCGGATCGTCAAAGGATCTGCTCAAGCGACTGCCTACTGTAAAGAGTGCCGACGACGGTGTGGAAATTTTCGGACGAGGTGCGGCCGAGGTCTATGTGAACGGTCGTAAGCTCTATGACAATAAAGAACTGGATCAGATACCATCCGACCAGATCTTGAATGTTGAGATTATCACGAATCCCGGTTCCCGTTATGCTGCATCCACCAAGGCGGTGGTACGTATCAAGACCAAGCGCCCGCAAGGGGAGGGCTGGGGCTTTCGAGATGAGTTGAAGGGATTCAGTAATAATGGTCCGGGCATATCGAACCAAGCAGATATCAACTATCGTCAGGGAGGTCTTGATGTATCAGCCATGCTGACGGGTTCTGCACAAAACATCGAGATGGGCGCATATGAAACCATCGAGTTCTATAACAACAACCAGCGTACCGAACAAGTCATTGATAAGATGAATCAGAAATACAAGACCCGTGATTTCGGTACACGTCTGCAGGTAAATTACCAGATTAACGACAACCAGTCTGTTGGTGCCCGATACAGTTTCAACCGCGCACCCTACATGAAATTCAACATCAACCTGCCATCCGATTTCTACCTTAACGGTGATCTGTTCCAGCGCTCAATGAGTCATATTGACAAGCCGATGCTTTCATATGCCCACTTTGCCAATATGTATTATAGTGGTAAGATCAAGCAATGGCAGATCGATGCAAATCTTGATGGTGTTTGGAATGATTCCAAGACATGGAACCACACCGACGAGATGCTCACAATGGTGGGACAGTCACCCTTCTTGCAGCAGGTCAATACCTTCACCCATTCAGATAGTCGTTTGTATGCCGGTAAGCTTACCTTTGAGCATCCGTTGTGGGGTGGAAGCATCTGTTTCGGAACGGAGTACGATGCCACCCGTCGTAACGAGCAGAACACCAATCCTGTCACTTCTGATGGTGAGTCAAAAGTCGATGAGAACATCTTCGCACTCTTTACACAGTACAGTCGTGTATTGTTCCAACGACTCAGCGCTCAGGTCGGTCTGCGCTACGAGAGTGTGAACAGCGACTTCTACGAGTGGGGACAGCATAAGATGTCGCGCAACTACAACGACCTCTTCCCCTCTGTGGGTCTTTCCATGCCAGTAGGGAAGGTGTATCTGAGTGCCAATTACGGAATGGACATTGCCCGACCTGCATTTGGTAATCTGACGAACGACATTATCTATATCAACTCCTATAGCTATCAGGGTGGCAATCCCTATTTGAAACCGACCTATACCCAGAACCTCACACTGAGCGCTTCATGGAAATGGCTCTATGCCATGGCGAATGTCAGTAGGGTGAAAGATGATATACAGATCCGTAATATCAGTTACTCAGACGATCAACCGATGATCACGCTGTTGCATCCTGATAACCTGCCTTCATTCAATCGTTATTCATTGCAGGCCTTCGCTTCGCCAACCCTTTTCAAGATCTGGCATCCTACATGGGGAGCAGTGGTGTTAGGACAGGATTACGAGACACAGATTGCTGATGGTAGCATCATCAAGATGAATCACCCGTTGGCGCAGTTCATGTGGAATAACCTTGTTGACCTGCCTCACGGCTGGCGTGTTGGCTGTGATCTGATGGCCATGACAACGGGCGACTATTCTACCTACCATCTGCATCGTCCTTGTGTCACTGTCGACCTCTCGTTATACAAGTCGTTCTTCAAAAATAAGTTGGAGTGCCGAATGAAGGCAACTGATCTTACAGCTGTTCGTGCACAACCTGTTACCGTTTACAGCTATCGTAATCTTTATACAAAGAACGATAACCATCCTTATTATGAGCTTTCATTGGTCTATAAGTTCAATGTGGCAACCGATAAGTATAAGGGTAAAGGTGCTGGTGGCAAGCAGAAGGATCGTATCCAGTAATTACTTCTTTTAGAAAACGTTCAAACACAAAGCAAAGAATTTTAGGATTTCATTTTGCATTTTGCTCGTTTATCCGTAACTTTGACCTTGTCGAAGTTACTTTCGCTCGACAAAACAAATTAAAAAACAAGTTTTATTTGTTTTTGTGCTCGTTTATCCGTAACTTTGTGGCCGTTTAACAATTACTTAAATTCTATAGAAGATGAAACAGTTTATGGATGAAGACTTCCTGCTTGAAACCCAAACGGCGCAGGATCTCTATCACAACCATGCGGCCAAGATGCCCATCATTGATTACCATTGTCATCTGAATCCGGAAATGGTGGCTAACGACCATCAGTTCAAGAGTATCACCGAGCTGTGGTTAGGCGGCGACCATTATAAATGGCGCGCCATGCGTACCAACGGAGTGGATGAGCGTTATATCACAGGGAAAGATACCTCCGACTGGGAGAAGTTCGAGAAATGGGCGGAGACCGTTCCTTATACGTTCCGCAATCCGTTGTATCACTGGACACATCTGGAACTGAAGACCGCCTTCGGTATTACCAAACTGTTAAGTCCGAAAACAGCCCGCGAAATCTTCGACGAGTGTAACGAGAAGCTCCAGCAACCAGCGTTCACAGCAAGAGGACTGATGCGCCTTTACCATGTGGACACCGTGTGTACCACCGATGATCCCATCGATGATCTGCGTTATCACAAGCAGACCCGCGAAAGTGGCTTCGAGGTGAAGATGCTTCCGGCTTGGCGTCCCGATAGGGCAATGAACATTGAGAAGTCCGACTATGCCAGCTACATCGAGAAGCTGGGCGAGGTGGCAGGTGTGAATATCACCCATTTCAACGACATGGTCGATGCCTTGCAGAAACGGCACGACTACTTCCACGCGAATGGTAGCAGGTTGAGCGACCACGGATTGGAGGAGTTCTATGACGATCCCTATACCGACAGTCAGATAGAGACCATCTTCGAGAAAGCCATGCGCGGTCAAATCCTGTCAGCCTTGGAAATCCGCCAATACAAGCATTGCTTCCTCCGCCTCTGCGGTGAGATGGACCATGCATCAGGATGGGCACAGCAGTATCATTACGGTGCTATCCGCGACAATAACACCTATATGTTCAACCGCATCGGTGCCGACACAGGCTTCGATTCCATCGGCGAATTCAATACAGCAAAGGCTATGAGTCATTTCCTCGATGAACTGAATCAGGAGGGAAAACTCACCAAGACCATTCTCTATACCCTGAACCCCTGTGCCAATGAGATGATAGCCACGATGCTGGGTAACTTCCAGGATGGTTCATGTCCTGGTAAGATCCAGTTCGGTAGCGGATGGTGGTTCAACGATCAGCTCGATGGAATGACGAAGCAGATGAACGCACTTTCCGTATTAGGACTGCTCAGTCGGTTCGTGGGAATGCTCACCGACAGTCGTTCGTTCGTAAGCTATCCCCGTCATGAATACTTCCGTCGTCTGCTCTGTAACCTCTTGGGCAACGATGTCGAGAAAGGGTTGTTGCCCGACGACAAGGAGAGTCTGTATCGCATGGTGGAAGACATCAGTTATAACAACGCCAAGAACTATTTTGGCTTTTAACAGAAAGGTCCCGATGAGTCGAATCATCGGGATTTTCTATATAATATCTGCAAAATATTTGCAGGTTTCGGAAAATAAGCGTATTTTTGCAACAGATTTTTTAACTAAATGACATGAAATACATGAGAAAGTTTTTCCTCCCGATGGTTGCACTAACCGTCACATTGCTTCTGGCAAGTTGTGGAAGCACTAAAGACATCGTTTATTTCCAGGGTGTTGATGAACTAGACCTGACACCATCAAAAGGACTTTATGACGCTCGTATCTTCCCGAAAGATATGTTGATGATCAACGTGAGTACGACCGACCCCGAGGCTTCGAAGCCGTTCAACATCAATTACCAGCATAACATGTCGAACAACGTGAACACACAGATGTACGGCTATCTTGTAGATAACGACGGTAACATCAACTTCCCGATGATCGGTATGCTGCATGTGGAAGGTCTTACCACCCGCGAATGCGAATCGTTAATCCTCGACAGGATCAAGCAGTACATGGCCAGGACCGAAACGCCGATTGTCACCGTACGACTCTCCAGCTATCATATCACGCTGATCGGTGAGACCGGTTCCCGCATCGTTCCGGTAAGCACAGAGAAGATGAACATCATCGAGGCACTTGCCAGTGGCGGTGACCTCACCATGACGGGACGTCGCGACAATATCCTCCTGATCCGTGAAGACAACACCGGACAGAAGAGCATCCATCGCCTGGACATCAGTAATGCGAACATCCTTAACTCTCCTTACTATTATCTGCAACAGAACGACATCCTCTATATCGAGCCGAACAAGACCAAGATCAACCGCCAGGCTATCAGCAATGCCTCGATATGGGTTTCAGCCTTGGGAATGGTTTCCTCAATAGCAGCAGTCGTCATTTCATTAGTTAAGTAACAAGCACAGAAGAATCACAAACACAAATAAACACAAACATCAAAACAATATGTGCGGAATAGTAGGATACATTGGGAAGCGTGAGGCTTATCCCATTTTGATTAAAGGATTGAAGAGGTTGGAATACAGAGGCTACGACAGTGCGGGAGTCGCCATGATCAACGCACAAGGCGCCTTGAATGTGTATAAGACCAAAGGAAAGGTCAGCAACCTCGAAGAATTTTGTAGTGATAAAGATTATACCGGAACAATCGGTATAGCACATACGAGATGGGCAACGCACGGAGAACCTTCCTCCGTGAATGCCCATCCTCATTTTTCTGAGTCCAAGAACCTGGCCATCATCCATAATGGTATCATTGAGAACTATGCCGACCTGAAGCGGAAGCTGAAGGAGAAAGGTGTGTCGTTCAGAAGTGATACCGATACGGAGGTGCTGGTGCAGTTCGTGGAATACGTACAGGTGAAGAAGAACCTCGATTTGCTCACAGCCGTCCAACTGGTGCTGCATGAGGTGATCGGTGCCTATGCCATTGCCATTCTCGACAAGCGTAATCCCGATACCATCATCGCGGCCCGAAAGCAGAGTCCGCTGGTGGTAGGCATCGGAGACGATGAGTTCTTCATTGGTTCAGACGCCAGTCCTATTATCGAATACACCGACCGTATGGTATATCTCGAGGACGGGAACATTGCCGTGATCAAGCGCGGTGAGGAGCTCAAGGTGGTCAATATCTACAACACCAAGCTTTCCCCGGAGATCAAGACCGTTGATATCAACCTGGGTCAGATCGAGAAGGGCGGCTATCCGCATTTCATGCTCAAGGAGATCTTCGAACAGCCGGAGTGTCTCACCAACTGTATGCGTGGACGAATCAATGTGGAAGCTACCCACGTAACACTCAGTGCCGTCATCGACCATCAGGAAGAGCTGCTGAATGCCAAGCGCATCATCATCGTGGCTTGCGGTACATCCTGGCACGCTGGTCTCATCGGTAAGCAGATCATCGAGAACCTCTGTCGCATCCCCGTTGAGGTGGAATATGCATCGGAGTTCCGTTACAGGAATCCGGTGGTGGGCAGCGGCGATGTGGTGATTGCCATCTCCCAGAGTGGTGAGACTGCCGATACCCTGGCTGCCGTTGAGCTGGCCAAGAAGAACGGCGCGTTCATCTATGGAATCTGTAACGCCATCGGCTCCAGCATTCCCCGCGCCACCCATACAGGATCGTATATCCACGTAGGACCTGAGATCGGTGTGGCTTCCACCAAAGCGTTCACCGGTCAGGTAACCGTACTCACCATGCTTGCCCTGGCTTTGGGTAAGGAGATGGGAACGGTTGATGATGAAACATACAAGGCCATCGTCAGGGAGCTCAATGATATCCCGAAGAAGATGCAGGAGGTGCTGAAGCTGAACGACAGGATTGCCGATTTGAGCAGGACGTTCACCTATGCGCATAACTTCCTGTACTTAGGACGAGGATTCAGCTACCCCGTGGCTATGGAAGGTGCATTGAAGCTAAAGGAGATCAGTTATATCCATGCCGAGGGTTACCCCGCCGCAGAGATGAAACACGGTCCGATAGCCCTGATCGATTCCGATATGCCCGTGGTGGTGATTGCCACCCATAACGCCATGTACGAGAAGGTGCTGAGCAATATCCAGGAGATCAAGGCACGACAGGGAAAGGTCATCGCCTTGGTAAGCGGTGGCGACGATACCGTGAGCAAGATTGCCGATGAGGTGTTGGAGATTCCCGATACGCTCGATTGTCTGGAGCCGCTCATTGCCACCATTCCTTTACAGCTGCTGGCTTATCATATCGCCGTTTGTAAAGGAAAGAATGTTGACCAGCCCAGAAACCTGGCGAAATCGGTTACGGTAGAGTAGAGAAGAATGTTGATGAAAAGGTAAAAAGATAAAGGATACATGAAAAGAGTAACATTATTACTGGAAGATGGAACGACATTTCACGGCTCCAGTTTCGGCTATGAGCAGCCGGTAGCCGGTGAGGTGGTGTTCAACACGGCCATGATGGGCTATCCGGAGAGTCTTACCGACCCCTCGTATGCGGGTCAGCTCATGACGCTTACTTATCCCTTGGTGGGCAACTACGGTGTGCCGCCGTTCACCATGGAACCCAACGGTATTGCCACTTTCATGGAGAGCGACCGCATCTATGCTTCGGCCATTATTGTTTCCGACTACAGTAGCGAGTATTGTCATTGGAATGCTTGCGAGAGTCTGGCCGACTGGCTGAAGCGTGAGAAGGTGCCCGGCATTACAGGTATTGATACGCGTGAGCTCACCAAGGTGTTGCGCGAGCATGGTGTGATGATGGGGAAGATTCTTTTCGACGATGATCCCGACAATATTCCTCATGCCGACTACGCTGGCGTGAACTTCGTGGATCAGGTGAGCTGCAAGGAGGTGGTACGCTACAATGAGGGCGCCGGCAAGAAGGTGGTGCTCGTCGACTGTGGCGTGAAGCACAACATCATCCGTTGTCTCATCAACCGCGACGTGGAGGTGATACGCGTGCCGTGGAACTACGACTATACCGCACTCGACTTCGACGGACTCTTCCTGTCGAACGGTCCTGGCGATCCTGATATGTGCGAGGAGGCTGTGGCCATCCTGCGCCGCCAGATGTCCAGCAGTCGTAAGCCCATCTGCGGCATCTGCATGGGAAACCAGCTGTTGGCCAAGGCCAGTGGAGCCAGTATCTACAAGCTCAAGTATGGACATCGTTCGCATAACCAGCCGGTACGACAGGTGGGTACGCAGCGTTGCTTCGTCACCAGTCAGAACCATGGCTATGCCGTGGATGCAAACACACTTGGTTCCGACTGGTCTGAGCTGTTCGTGAATATGAACGACGGCAGTAACGAGGGCATCCGTCATCAGACGAATCCCTGGTTCTCTTCACAGTTCCATCCAGAGGCCTGCTCGGGTCCTGTGGATACAGAGTTTATCTTTGACAAGTTCGTGGATTATTTGAATAGATAGGGATGAAAGACAACAGTATCAAGAAAGTGTTGCTCCTGGGTTCTGGAGCATTGAAGATAGGTGAAGCCGGTGAATTCGACTATTCTGGCTCACAAGCCCTGAAAGCCCTGCGCGAAGAGGGTATCCAAACCGTACTCATCAATCCGAATATCGCAACGGTGCAGACATCAGAGGGTGTTGCCGATCAGATCTATTTCCTCCCTGTACAGCCGTATTTCGTGGAGCGGGTAATACAGAAGGAACGTCCCGATGGTATCCTCCTGGCCTTCGGCGGTCAGACGGCCCTGAACTGCGGTGTGGCGCTCGACCAGAGTGGCGTACTGAAGAAATATGGTGTGCGGGTACTGGGAACACCGGTCAAGGCCATCATGGATACCGAGGACCGTGAGCTGTTCGTGGAGCGTCTGAATGAGATTGATGTGAAGACCATCAGGAGCACGGCTTGCGAGAATATCGAACAGGCTCGTAAGGCGGCAGCCGAACTGGGCTATCCGGTGATTATCCGCGCTGCTTATGCGCTTGGCGGACTGGGTAGTGGGTTCTGCGACAATGAGGAGGAACTAAACAAACTGGCCGAGAAGGCTTTCTCGTTCTCACCGCAGGTACTGGTGGAGAAGAGTTTGAAGGGCTGGAAGGAGATTGAGTATGAGGTGGTGCGCGACCGGTTCGATAACTGTATCACGGTGTGTAACATGGAGAACTTCGACCCGCTGGGCATCCATACGGGCGAGTCAATCGTCATCGCTCCTTCGCAGACACTCACCAACAAGGAGTATCATAAGCTGCGTGCCCTGGCCATCAAGATTGTCCGTCATATCGGCATCGTAGGCGAGTGTAACGTACAGTATGCCTTTGATCCCGCCAGCGAGGACTATCGTGTCATCGAGGTGAATGCGCGCTTGTCGCGTTCTTCTGCCTTGGCTTCCAAGGCTACGGGCTATCCCTTGGCCTTCGTGGCTGCTAAGTTAGGTATGGGCTATGGTTTGTTCGAGCTGAACAACTCGGTCACCAAGACCACCTCTGCATTCTTTGAGCCGGCTCTCGACTATGTGGTTTGTAAGATTCCGCGTTGGGATCTCTCCAAGTTCCATGGCGTGGATAAGGAGTTGGGCAGTAGCATGAAGTCGGTAGGAGAGGTGATGGCCATCGGTCGTACCTTCGAGGAGGCCATCCAGAAGGGTCTGCGCATGATCGGACAGGGTATGCATGGCTTCGTGGCTAACAAAGAGCTGGACATCAAGGATATCGACAGTGCCTTGCGGGAGCCTACCGACAAGCGTATCTTCATCATCTCCAAGGCGATGCACAAGGGATATACCATCGACCAGATTCACGAGCTCACCAAGATCGACAAGTGGTTCCTGCAGAAACTCCAGCATATTGTGGACATTGATCAGGAACTGCATGGGAAGTTGGGCGACAAGCTTACTCCCGAGCTCTTGCTGAAGGCGAAAATCTACGGTTTCACCGATTTCCAGATTGCACGTGCCTCCGGACTTGAAGACGAGGTGAAGAACATGCACAAGGCGGCGCTGATTATCCGTCAGCGCAGGAAACAGCTCGGCATTGAACCGGTGGTGAAACAGATTGATACGCTAGCCGCAGAGTATCCGGCACATACCAACTACCTTTATCTCACTTACCAGGGTCTCTCATTACAGGGAGATTCCGATGAAACCGCACATATTGGTGCGCATCCGCATGACATTGCCTACGAACAGGACCACCAGAGCGTCATCGTACTCGGATCGGGTGCCTACCGCATCGGTTCGTCGGTGGAGTTCGACTGGTGTGGCGTACAGGCACTGAACACCATCCGTGAGCAGGGCTACCGCTCGGTGATGATCAACTATAATCCTGAGACGGTGTCAACCGACTATGATATGTGCGACCGTCTGTATTTCGATGAGCTCACGTTCGAGCGTGTCATGGATATCATCGAACTGGAAACACCGCATGGCGTGATTGTCAGCACGGGCGGACAGATTCCGAATAACCTGGCTATGTGGCTCGATGAGCAGAAAGTGCCTATCTTAGGTACGTCGGCCAACGATATCGACCATGCTGAAGACCGTGCCAAGTTCTCTTCCATGCTCACCAGAAACGGCATCAACCAGCCGGCTTGGCGGGCGCTCACCAGCATGGATGATATCAATGAGTTCATCAAGGAGGTGGGCTTCCCCGTATTGGTTCGCCCGTCGTATGTGCTCTCGGGTGCTGCCATGAACGTGTGCTCCAACAGCGAGGAGCTGGAGCGGTTCCTGAAACTGGCTGCGAATGTCAGTGAGGACCATCCCGTGGTGGTGAGTCGGTTCATTGAGAATGCGAAGGAGATTGAGATGGATGCGGTGGCTCGCGATGGTGAGATCATTGTCTATGCCATCTCCGAGCATATCGAGTTTGCTGGTGTTCATTCAGGCGATGCCACCATTCAGTTCCCGCCGCAGAAACTATATGTCGAGACGGTGCGCCGAATCAAGCGCATCACCCGTCAGATTGCTAAGGAGCTGCATATCAGCGGACCGTTCAATATCCAGTTCATGGCGCGTGATAATGACATCATGGTCATCGAGTGTAACCTGCGTGCAAGTAGATCGTTCCCGTTTGTTAGTAAGGTGTTAAAGATCAATATGATAGACATTGCCACTCGAGTAATGCTCGGACTGCCTGTTGAGAAGCCGAACAAGAACTTGTTCGACCTCGACTACGTGGGAATCAAGGCGAGTCAGTTCTCGTTCAACCGACTCCAGAAGGCGGATCCTGTACTGGGTGTGGATATGTCATCAACTGGTGAGGTAGGTTGCTTGGGCGACAATACCAGTACGGCCTTGCTGAAGAGTATGCTGGCAGTGGGTCATCGCATTCCCAAGAAGAACATCCTGCTTTCCACAGGTGGCGCTAAGCAGAAGGCTGAGATGCTCGATGCAGCCCGTCTGTTGGTGGATCATGGCTACAGTCTTTACGCCACAGGCGGTACATCCAAGTACCTCTCCGATAACGGTGTGGCCAACACGTTGGTGCACTGGCCGTCGGATGCCGACCAGCAGCCGCAGGCTTTGGATCTGCTGCATCAGCACAAGATCGACATGGTGGTGAACATCCCCAAGGATCTCACCACCCATGAGCTCACCAATGGCTATAAGATCCGTCGTGCGGCCATCGACCTGAACGTGCCGCTCATCACCAACAGTCGTTTGGCCAGCGCCTTCATCCAAGCCTTCTGCACCGTGAAGCTCGATGAAATCGGCATTAAGTCGTGGGCTGAGTATTAAACAATCCCCCACTAATCCACACATATTGCTCCGCCAACAACCTATTGATCATAAGTCAATTAGGTATATTGGCGGAGCATTCTTTTATTCAAATCCTTCACGCCTTTACAACGTCTGTTTACCTTCGAAAACTTACAAGCCTTAAAACGCGCTTCAACTAGGTTGATTACGATAGGTTATAAGGCTGATAACTGGGTGTTAGAAGGCTGATAAGTTGGTCTAACTAGGCTTGTAGAAAATTAGAGATTGCGGAGGAAAGAAAAACATGCTTTTCTTTGGTATTTCTCTCACTTATTAGATAAAATCTTCACGCTCGAACAAACAAATCTATTTGATTGTTTCTCACTTACTCAGATTTTTCGTACCTTTGCCGAAAATTTCAAAGTTTGGAAATATGGACAAGAAACTTAGGATGGCCTCGCTGTGTGTGCAGGCTGGATACAAGGCGAAGAATGGTGAGCCGATTGAACTGCCGATTATTCAGAGTACGACATTTAAGTATGACGACTCCGATGAGATGGCGCAGTTGTTCGATCTGAAGAAAGAAGGGTATTTCTATACCCGTCTACAGAACCCCACCAACGATGCCGTGGCAGCCAAGATCGCGGCTTTGGAAGGGGGCGTGGGCTGCGTGCTGACCAGTAGCGGACAGGCCGCGAACTTCTATGCGGTATTCAATATCTGCGAGGCTGGCGACCATATCGTTACGTCGAACGAGATCTATGGCGGTACCTTCAACCTCTTCGGTGTTACCTTGAAGAAATTGGGTATTGAGTGTACATTCATTTCACCCGAATCGACCGAGGAGGAGATTCAGGCTGCCTTTAAGCCGAACACGAAGCTGTTGTTCGGAGAGACCATCTCCAATCCTGGCTGTGCCGTGCTCGACATCGAGAAGTTCGCCCGTGTTGCCCATCGCAACGGTGTACCCTTAGTGATTGACAATACCTTTGCCACACCCGTAAACTGTCGTCCGTTTGAGTGGGGTGCTGATATCGTTACGCATTCCACCACGAAATATATGGACGGACTGGCCACACAGGTGGGCGGTGCCGTTATTGACAGCGGTAACTTCGACTGGCTGGCACATGTCGAGAAGTTCCCCGGACTGTGCACACCAGATGATTCATACCACGGTCTGACATACGTCAAAGCCTTCGGTAAGATGGGCTATACCACCAAACTGGTGGCCCAGCTGATGCGCGACTTAGGTTCCATTCCCGCTCCGCAGAACTCGTTCCTGCTGAACATGGGCTTGCAGACCTTGCACCTGCGTATGGCACAGCACTGCAAGAACGCGCAGAAGGTGGCAGAGTTCCTGCACGACTGTCCTGAAGTGGCGTGGGTGCATTACTGCGGACTGAAAGACGACAAGTATTACGAGCTTGGACAGAAATATCTTCCCAACGGATCGTGTGGCGTGATTGCCTTCGGATTGAAGGGCGACCGTGAGAGAGCCATCAAATGGATGGACTCACTGGAGATGATCAATATCGTTACCCATGTGGCAGATGCCCGCACCTGCGTGCTCCATCCCGCCAGTCATACACACCGTCAGCTCAGCGACGAACAGTTGCGAGAGGCTGGTGTGGCACCCGACCTGATTCGTCTTTCGGTGGGTATTGAGGATGTGGAAGATATTCTGGACGATATCAAGCAGGCATTACAAAAGCTATAATAATGAAAGAGATCGTAATCCAGGACGCATTACTGCAACAAGCGGCAGAAGAGGGGATGGATGCCTTTATCAAGGTGTTCACCGATGCCATCTATGCTTCCATCGGCGGAGAGCTGAATGCAGAGACCATGGCCGAGTTGAATGCCGACCAGATTACCTTGCTGGCCTACTGCATCCTGCGCGATGAGGTGATGGACGGTGGGTTCGTACAGCTGATACACAACGGCTACGGACCGTTCTTCTTCAGGAATCCCTTTGCCAAGATGATCAAACAGTGGGGCTTGAAGGATCTCTCGAAGCTGGTGTATAACGTTAGCGGACTGTATGGTAAGACGCACGAGGAGATAGAGAAGGACTGCACCGACGATGAGTTCATGGCGCTCTTCGAGCAGTTCCCTGCGTTTGATGATTACGATGATGAGTTCGTCGAGAACGAGGAAGAATGGACCGCTGAGGTTGCCCATTATGTGGACGACCATATTGAACGGTTCGGAAGAATAGAATAGGATGACATGAACAAGGAAGAAGAATTGCTCAGGAAGAAAAGTCCGGTAAGTATCAAGAACAAGAAGGCTTCGTTTGAATACTTCTTCGTGGAGACCTACACCGCCGGCATCGTCCTTACAGGCACTGAGATCAAGAGTATTCGCATGGGAAAGGCTTCCCTTGTGGATACCTATTGTCATATCATCAACGACGAGATGTGGGTAAAAGGCATGAATATCAGTCCGTATTTCTACGGCTCCTATAATAACCACGAGAGTAAGCGCGACAGGAAGCTGCTGCTGACCAAGCGCGAGATAAGACATCTGGAGAACGCCACCAAGCAACCCGGCTATACCATTGTGCCCACATTGGTGTTTATCGACGACAAGGGTAGGGCGAAGGTGGATATAGCCCTCTGCCGTGGTAAGAAACAATACGATAAGCGCGCCACGATGAAAGAGAAGGAGGACAGACGTGAGATGGACCGCGCGATGAAATCGGTGAATGTGAAATGACATGAAGTCTATACAAGATTGTATCAAGGAACGGATTCTGATTCTCGATGGTGCCATGGGTACCATGATTCAGACATACGGTCTTCAGGAAGATGATTTCTGGAGAGACGACCTGCGCCAGTCGGTTTCTTCTCTTCCTCCTTTCCAGATGAAGGGAAACAACGATATCCTGAACCTGACTCGTCCTGACGTCATCGAAGATATCCACAGGAAATACCTGATGGCCGGTGCCGACATGATTACCACGAACACGTTCAGCAGTCAGCGCATCAGCGAGACCGACTACCATATGGAGCCGTTTGCCCGTGAGATGGCGTATGAGGGAGCACGCATTGCCCGGAAGGTGGCCGATGCTTTCTCTACGTCCGACAAGCCACGCTTTGTATGCGGCAGTATCGGTCCTACCACCAAGACCTGCTCGATGAGCGCCGACGTGAGTAATCCGGCAGCCCGCGAGCTGACCTACGAGACATTGTTCGCCGCCTATTGCGAACAGGTGGAAGCCATGATGGAGGGCGGTGTTGACGCGATTCTTATCGAGACCATCTTTGATACGCTGAATGCGAAGGTAGCCATCGATGCTACTATCCAGATGATGGAGAAGCATCAGCATCAGCTGCCCATCATGCTTTCGGCCACCGTGAGCGACCTGGCAGGACGAACCCTGAGCGGTCAGACCTTAGAGGCGTTCCTGGCCAGCATCTCTTCCTATCCCATATTCTCCGTAGGACTGAACTGTTCGTTCGGTGCCCGACAGATGAAGACGTATCTCAAGGAGCTGGCAAGGATAGCGCCTTATTATATCAGTGCTTATCCTAATGCCGGACTGCCGAACTCGATGGGCTTGTACGATGAGACAGCGGAGTCGATGGCACCGCAAATAGGCGAATTCATCGACGAAGGACTGGTGAACATCGTTGGTGGGTGCTGCGGAACAGACGACGGTTTCATCAGGAGATATGCTGAACTGGCGGTAGGAAAGAAACCGCATGTTCCTGTGGAACGTCCCAATGAGCTGTGGCTCTCAGGACTGGAAAAGCTCGCCGTGAATACGTTCATCAATGTGGGTGAACGGTGTAATGTGGCGGGCAGCAGGAAATTCCTGCGACTCATCAAGGAGAAGAAATACGAGGAGGCCATGTCCATCGCCCGGAAACAGGTGGAGGATGGCGCCCTTGTGATAGACATCAACATGGATGACGGTCTGCTGGATGCCAAGACCGAGATGGTGAACTTCCTGAATATGATCGCCGCAGAGCCGGATATCGCCAAGGTGCCTGTGATGATCGACTCCAGTAAGTGGGAGGTGATTACCGCAGGACTGCAGTGCGTGCAGGGTAAGTGTATAGTGAACAGTATCTCCTTGAAGGAAGGGGAGGAGGTGTTCATCCAGCATGCCAAGGATGTGATGCGCTATGGGGCTGCCGTGGTGGTGATGTGCTTTGATGAAAAGGGACAGGCCACGAGCTACGAACGGCGCATAGAGATCGCTGAACGGGCATACAGGATCCTTACCGAGAAGGTGGGCATGAACCCCTTGGACATCATCATCGACCCCAACGTACTGGCCATTGCTACAGGTATGGAGGAGCATGACAGCTATGCAGCCGATTTCATCAAGGCGACTGCATGGATACGTAAGAACCTTCCTGGTGCGCATGTAAGCGGCGGTGTGAGTAACCTGAGCTTCTCCTTCCGTGGAAACAACTATATCCGTGAGGCCCTGCATGCGGTATTCCTCTATCATAATATCCAGCAGGGGATGGACTTCGCTATTGTAAATCCCGCAACGAAAGTACTTTACAGCGATATTCCTCAAGAACAGCTTCAACTGATGGAGGATGTCGTGTTGAACAGACGACAGGGTGCTTCGGATGATCTGGTGGAGCTGGCAAACCGGTTGATGGCCGAGGCGGAGGAAAAAAAAAGTAACGCACCTGCCGAGGGGAACGGACTGAAGCAACCTACTGAAAAGGAATCGTGGCGTTTGTTATCTATTGAGGACCGACTTTCGCATGCGTTGATCAAAGGTATTCCTGACTATCTGGAGGAAGATCTCACGGAAGCGTTACAAGTGTATGTGCATCCGGTGGATATCATCGAGGGTCCGCTGATGAAGGGTATGAACACCGTAGGTGAGCTGTTCGGTGCCGGAAAGATGTTCCTGCCACAGGTGGTGAAGACCGCAAGGACGATGAAACGGGCGGTTTCGGTACTTCAGCCTGCCATCGAGGCAGAGAACAAGGGGGGAGAGGCGCACAAGGCGGGTAAGATACTCCTGGCTACCGTAAAGGGTGATGTGCATGATATCGGTAAGAACATCGTGGCCGTGGTCATGGCTTGTAATAACTATGAGGTGATTGACATGGGTGTGATGGTTCCGGCCGACCAGATTGTGAAGAAGGCAAAGGAGGAAAAGGTCGATCTCATCGGACTCAGCGGACTGATTACTCCGAGTCTGGAGGAAATGGTAAACGTGGCTAATGAGCTGACCAAGGCCGGACTGCAGATTCCTATCATGATAGGGGGCGCCACAACAAGTCAGCTGCATGTGGCCCTGAAGATTGCTCCGGTGTATGGCGGACCGGTGGTGTGGCTGAAGGATGCGTCGCAGAACGCGCTCATCGCTGCACGGTTCATGAACAGTAAGGAGGAGCAGAAACTGGAGAAAGAGCTCAACGAGAAGTATGAACAGCTGCGTGACGACTACAGGAAGGAGCAGGAAGAGCTGCTGCCCATTGAGGAGGCACGTAAGAATAAATTGAATCTGTTTGAAGAATCATGATAAAGAATATCTTGTTCGACTTAGGTGGCGTGATCATGACACTCTCTCATCCGGACGGGGTGAAGCGGTTCAAGGAACTGGGCGTGAAGGATGCTGAGAAACAGCTGGATCCCTATACGCAGACGGGTATCTTTGGCGACTTGGAAGAGGGGAAGATTACGGCAGAGGAATTCCGTCTGGCGCTCGGTGAAATGGTGGGTCGTGAGGTGTCCTTCGCTGAATGCAAGCATTGCTGGCTGGGCTACAGGGCCGACCTCCCCATGAGGAACCTTGAAGCGTTGAAACAGCTGCGGAAAGAGGGCTACCGACTCATCCTGCTGTCGAATACGAATCCGTTCATGATGGACTGGGCAGAGAGTGAGGAATTCGATGGAATGGGTCATTCCATTCATCATTATTTCGATGTAACATATATGAGCTATCGGGTGAAGACATTGAAGCCTTCGGAGTATTTCTTCAGCTATGTGCTGGAGAAAGAGGGCATCAAACCCGAAGAGACCTTGTTCGTAGATGACGGTCCGAGGAACGTAGCCATGGCTGCTGAGATGGGTATCCATACCTTTTGTCCTGAAAACGGCAGCGACTGGACGGGCGAGATTTATAACTATCTGAAATGAATCGACAGTATAATATAATATGAACGTATGAAAAAGAGAAGATGGCATATGATTCCTGGTCAGCCGCTTACTGAGCTTGACAAGCAGGTGATGTACTGGGAAGGAAAAGGAAAACTGGTTCCTACAAGGGATCTGATCAAGACGGCTGAGCAGATTGAAGGAATACGAAAGGCTGGTGTGGTGAATACGGGCGTTTTGGACGAGGTGGCTGCGAAGATCCATGAAGGAATGAGTACGCTGGAAATCGATGAAATCGTACATAACTATACCATAGCGCATGGCGCCACGCCTGCTCCGCTGAACTACGAGGGATTCCCCAAGAGTGTCTGCACGAGTATCAACGAGGTGGTGTGCCATGGTATTCCCAAAGCTAGTGATATACTCGAAGAGGGGGATATCATCAACGTGGATTGCACCACCTGTCTGGACGGATACTATGCTGATGCCTCCAGGATGTTCATCATTGGTAAGACTACCCCAGAGAAGGAACAGCTGGTGCGGGTGGCCAAGGAGTGCCTGGAGATAGGTGCCGAGGCCGCGAAGCCTTATTGCTTTGTAGGCGATATCGGTCATGCCATTGAGAAACATGCGAAGAAATACCACTACGGTATTGTGCGCGACCTCTGCGGTCATGGTGTAGGAAACAAGTTCCATGAAGAGCCGGATATCGTGCATTACGGTAAGAAGGGTACGGGTATGCTGCTCGTTCCGGGTATGGTGTTTACCATCGAGCCGATGGTAAACATGGGTACATGGCGTGTGTTCATCGATGCTGACGACCCGTATGGATGGGAGGTAATCAGCGAGGACGAGAAACCGAGTGCTCAATGGGAACATACGTTCCTGATGACCGAAAACGGAGTGGAAGTACTGACGTACTAATTAAGAATTGAAGAATTGAAGAATTGAAAATTGGAAAATAAGGATATATACATATTGGCCATTGAGAGCAGCTGTGATGATACATCGGCTGCAGTACTCAAGAACGACGTGCTGTTGAGTAATGTGACAGCATCGCAGGCGGTGCATGAAGCCTATGGTGGTGTGGTACCGGAACTGGCGTCACGCGCCCATCAGCAGAATGTGGTGCCTGTGGTTGATCAGGCCATCAAACGGGCAGGGATCACCAAAGAGATGCTTACGGCTATTGCCTTTACCCGCGGACCGGGTTTGATGGGCTCATTACTGGTTGGTGTGAGCTTTGCCAAAGGATTGGCTCGCAGTCTGGACATTCCCATGATCGACGTGAACCACCTGCAAGGTCATGTATTGGCGCATTTCATCAAGGAACATGAGGATGACCAGACGGCTCCGCCATTGCCATTCCTCTGTCTGTTGGTAAGCGGCGGTAACTCGCAGATCGTGAAGGTGAATGCCTATAACGACATGGAGGTGCTGGGACAGACCATCGATGATGCGGCGGGCGAGGCTATCGACAAGTGCTCGAAGGTGATGGGATTAGGCTATCCCGGCGGTCCGATCATCGATAAACTGGCACGACAGGGGAATCCGCATGCCTATAAGTTCTCTGAACCGCATATCCCTGGTTTGGACTATAGCTTCAGCGGTTTGAAGACCAGTTTCCTGTATAACCTGCGAGATTGGATCAAGGAGGATCCCGACTTCGTGGAGCACCATAAGGAAGACC
The DNA here is from genome assembly GCA_900314935.1 of uncultured Prevotella sp. Classification (GTDB taxonomy): domain Bacteria; phylum Bacteroidota; class Bacteroidia; order Bacteroidales; family Bacteroidaceae; genus Prevotella. Next base: position 119,200 of record OMXE01000004.1, on the reverse strand, counting down.
TGGCTGCCAGTCTGGAGTTCACCATCGTTGATATCCTGATGAAGAAACTGAAGCTGGCTGTGAAACAGACCGGTATCAAACATGTGGCTGTGGCAGGTGGCGTTTCAGCGAACAACGGTCTTCGCAATGCTTTTCACGATCATGCCAAACGCTACGGATGGAAGATATACATCCCGAAGTTCAGCTATACAACCGACAATGCCGCTATGATTGGTATCACGGCGTTTTTTAAGTATGCTGACAAAGACTTCTGTTCTATCGATAAACCTGCATTCAGTAAGGTTACGTTCAAGTAAGAATCAATTTACCATTACTCACTAATAGAAAGAATATGGAATTAGAAAACAGAATCCTCAGTCGTGAAATCAGTAGGTTGCTCTACGAGAAAGGAAAGAGCGTGGGTACTGCTGAGAGTTGTACTGGCGGTCGTATTGCCGAGGCCATCATCTCCACACCCGGAGCCTCCAACTATTTCAAGGGTAGCATCGTGTCGTATGCTGATGAAATCAAGGAAAAACTACTGAACGTTGATCATCAGGTTATTGAGGAACAGACGGCGGTATGCGAGGAAGTGGCCCGTCAGATGGTGAAAGGCGCCTGTCATATACTGGATGTTGACTTTGCCGTATCGGCAACAGGATATGCCGGACCTGGCGGAGGAACGAAGGATATTCCCGTGGGAACGATTTGGCTGGCCTGCGGAACACCCGATGAAATCGTTACATTTAAGCTCGAAGAGGATGACGGTCGTGACAAGAACTTGGAGCATGCCACCAAAAAGGCTATGCAGATGTTCTACGACTTCCTGAACGAGCATGTGCCTATGGTGGAGGAAGAGGGTTAATCGTATGGATAAGGTTCTTGGAAGACTTGGTGTGGAATCGTTGAGTCAGATGCAGCTCGACACTTCTGATGCGGTGCTGCATACTGATCGGGATATCGTGGTCCTTTCTCCGACTGGTAGCGGTAAGACATTGGCGTATCTGCTCCCGCTGGTGGAGCGCATCGATCCTGCGCAGGATGGCGTTCAAGCCATTGTCCTCGTACCTGGCAGAGAGCTCGCACTGCAGTCGGCTGGTGTCTTGAAGGACCTGGGTAGCGGCTTGCGTACCATGGCGCTCTATGGTGGACGTCCCACGATGGATGAGCACAGACGAATCCGTGAGGTGAAGCCGCAGATTGTTTTCGCCACCCCTGGTCGATTGAATGATCATCTCACCAAGGAGAACTTTCCCGTGAACGATGTGCAATGGCTGGTCATCGATGAATTCGACAAATGTCTCGCCATGGGTTTCCGTGATGAGATGAGTGAGGTGATATCGAAGCTCCCTCAGGATATTCGTCATATCCTGCTGTCGGCAACCGATGCTGAAGAGATACCGCAATTCGTGAATCTCGGAAAGACGAAACGTATCAATTACATCGATGAAACCGGTCAGATTTCATCGCGCGTAAATATATATAAGGTAAAGAGTCCGGATAAGGATAAGCTCGAAACAGTGAGTAAGCTGCTCAGACATATCGGAGAGAAGAGCAGTGTGGTGTTCCTGAACTACAGGGAGAGCGTGGAACGGGCAGCCGACTATCTGCGCCAACAGGGTTTCGCCATCAGTATGTTCCATGGCGGACTCGACCAGAAGATGCGCGAAGATGCGTTGTATAAGTTCAGTAACGGATCGGCCAACGTACTTGTATGTACCGACCTGGCTTCGCGCGGTCTAGATATCCCCGACATAGAGAATATCATCCATTATCATCTGCCCGAGACAGAAGACGCCTATGTGCATCGCGTAGGACGAACCGCCCGTTGGGATAAGGAAGGACGAACCTTCTTTGTGCTTGGTCCTGGTGAGAGCATTCCTTCGTACGTGGAAGAAGAGCAGGCCGACTATCCCTTGCCGCAACAGCTTCCTGCACCAGCACAGCCCAGAATGACAACCCTTTATATCGGGAAAGGGAAGAAGGATAAGATCTCTAAAGGCGACATTGTGGGCTTCCTCTGCAAGAAAGGCGGCATTACTGTAGATGATATCGGTAAGATCGATGTCAAGGAACGGTATTCGTATGTGGCCATCGTTCGTGAGAAACTGAACACAGTGTTAGCATTAACGAGAGGAGAGAAGATTAAAGGCATCAAAACAATAGTTGAATCCGTCAAATAGCAACAAGTATCGCCTTTTGATATGTCAACTTGACAATTTGTAATGCCAAACAAAGATTTTATGTAATTTAAGTCAAATAATTTGGCTATTTCATACAAAATGTGTAATTTCGCGGCCAAATAATAAATCATATAAACAAGCAATCAAATTAGAAGCAATCAAATGAAGAAGTACAACTTTAATGCTGGTCCCTCAATGCTTCCCCGCGAAGTGATTGAAAATACGGCAAAACAGTGTCTTGATTTCAATGGCTCTGGTCTCTCTCTGATGGAGATCAGCCACCGTGCAAAAGATTTCCAGCCCGTTGTTGACGAGGCTGTGGCTCTCGTTAAAGAGCTGCTTAGCATCCCTGAGGGTTACTCCGTGATCTTCCTCGGTGGTGGTGCATCACTCGAGTTCTGTATGATTCCTTACAACTTCCTGATCAAGAAGGCTGCTTACCTGAACACCGGTGTTTGGGCAAAGAAAGCCATGAAGGAAGCTAAGTTGTTTGGTGAGGTAGTAGAGGTGGCTTCTTCAGCTGACGCCAACTATACTTTCATTCCGAAGGACTGGTCGGTACCTGCTGATGCTGACTATCTGCACATCACTACCAACAACACGATCTACGGTACTGAAATCCGCAAGGATCTGGATGTTCCCGTTCGCCTGATTGCTGATATGTCATCAGATATCTTCAGTCGTCCTATCGACGTGGCTAAGTATGATGCCATCTATGCTGGTGCCCAGAAGAACCTGGCCATGGCTGGTGTTACCATCGTGATTGTGAAGGACGATGCACTGGGCAAGGCTCCCCGTGAGATTCCTACCATGCTCGACTATCGTACACATGTTGATAAGGGTTCAATGTTCAATACTCCTCCAGTTGTTCCTATCTATTCTGCTCTTGAGAACCTGCGTTGGATCAAGAAGCAGGGTGGTGTAGAGGCTATGGATAAGCTGGCTCACCAGCGTGCTGAGATCGTCTATGGCGAGATCGACCGCAACAAGATGTTCGTGGGTACAGCCAAGGAAGAGGACCGTTCACTGATGAACCTCTGCTTCGTAATGGCTCCTGAGTACAAGGAACTCGAGAAGGACTTCCTCGACTTCGCTGTATCACAGGGTATGGTTGGTGTGAAGGGTCACCGTTCAGTAGGTGGTTTCCGTGCATCTTGCTACAACGCTCAGACCATCGAGGGCTGCAACGCACTCGTGGCTTGCATGAAGGAGTTCGAGGCAAAACACTAACTTTGAACATTGAGGTTTGAACTTTGAACTTTATGATATGCTTCATGAGTTCAGGGTTCAAATCTCATTTTCAAAGCTATGAGTAATCATAAAGTTCAATGTTCAATGTTCAAAGTTCAAAGAAAATGAAAGTATTAGTTGCAACAGAGAAACCATTTGCAAGTGCCGCTGTTGAGGGCATTCGCAAGGAAGTAGAGGCAGCAGGCAATGAGCTGGTGCTGCTCGAGAAATATACTGAGAAGGCTCAGCTGTTGGATGCAGTGAAGGATGCTGACGCCATGATTATCCGTTCGGATAAGGTAGATGCAGAGGTGCTGGATGCTGCCAAGCAGTTGAAGATTGTTGTACGTGCCGGTGCTGGTTACGATAACATCGACCTGGCCGCTGCTACCGCACATAACGTAGTAGCCGAGAACACTCCCGGTCAGAACGCCAATGCCGTGGCCGAGTTGGTATTCGGTCTGCTGGTGATGGCTGTACGTGGTTTCTACAACGGTAAGAGCGGTTCTGAGCTGCTCGGTAAGAAGTTGGGTATCCTGGCATTCGGTAATGTAGGTCGTAACGTGGCACGCATCGCCAAGGGCTTTGGTATGGATGTTTATGCTTTCGACGCCTACTGTCCTGCAGAGGTCATTGAGAAGGCTGGCGTACACGCTGTGGCAAATCAGGACGCACTCTTCGAGACCTGTGATGTAGTTTCACTCCATATCCCTGCTACTCCCGAGACCAAGCAGAGCATCAACTACGCTCTCGTAGGTAAGATGAAGAAGGGTGGTATCCTGGTGAACACTGCTCGCAAGGAAGTGATCAACGAGCCTGAGCTGATTAAGCTGATGGGTGAGCGTGAGGACCTGAAGTTCGTCACCGACATCATGCCCGATGCAAACGATGAGTTCGCAAAGTTCGAAGGTCGTTACTTCTCAACCCCGAAGAAGATGGGTGCTCAGACCGCAGAGGCAAACATCAATGCTGGTATTGCTGCCGCCAAGCAGATCAATGCCTTCTTCAAGGATGGAGATACGAAATTCCAGGTGAACAAGTAATATATCGTATAGTATTGATAAATAAGAGCCTGACATGTGATGTGTCAGGCTCTTCTTTGTTATTTGATGATGTACTTCTTTCCATTCTGGATATAGATACCTTTCTGAGGTCGTTGCAGGAGACGACGGCCAGTCAGGTCGTAGATGTAACCACTGTTCTTAACAGGATCCGTAGTAACACGGTTGATGCCTGTAGAATAAACATCGAGATCACTGATGGTACAGTTCCATGCTACGCTTGGATTACTGATGATCTCCTTGCCATCACTCTTTCTCGTAAGCTTCACGCTGTTTACTCTCACAGTACCATTGTTTTGCTTGCACTGCAAGGTAATCTTCTGTATCTCACCCATACTGGCAGCAAAGGTCAATGTATTGACGGCTGAAGTAACATTACTGGTATAGCCATTGGGATATTTTGAGCTATATACTTTCCACTGTAATAAATCAGCAGCAGGAGCATTCTCAAGTTCGAGAATGATGTTCTTGTAATCGGATGAGGTGAAACTCTTACCATTATAGAGATATAACTCTCCCCACTGTTTGGTAAACTCAACAGTACATGCAATACCGTAATTGGCGGCATCAGGCAAAACGGGATTGAAACTACTTCCGTGATAGGTCTGAAGAATAGTCAAGGCCAGATCGGGTTGCGTGAATGCAGGGAAGGAACGTGCTATACCATCTGATAGTCCCATCCAGTAGAATGTGGCCATATCGTTTTCCTTGCACTTCTGTACAAAATAGTTACAGAACTGGAACATCAGCTCACGGCGTGCATCGTAGTCGGTTTCGGCATTATCCACATTACTGGTGCCCCATTCGCCGATGATTACAGGCCCGCCTTTGGCCACCAGGTGAGTCTTAAGGGCGCTCACCATATCGTCAATCTCGCTCTTGATCTCGTTCATGGAACGGTTTGTAATCTGACCGTTGTTCGTGTTGACAATCGAGGGGTAGGCATGCACCTGGAATGCAATGTGTCCAGCGGTGGTGTCATCAGGGTACTTCATCTCCTTCAGCGGGTCTTTCAGGTGATTGTTCCAAGTACCATAGCCATTGCAGGCACCATAGGTGTTGACAATCAGGTTACGTTTGGCATTGTTCCCACCTGTGGCACGTACCACATTCACAAAGCTCTGCGCAAAGCTGTTGATGGCCTCGTAGGCATCAGTAGCATCACTGGCGATATAACGCGACTGCGTGTTGAAGGTGGCAAAGCACCATGAGTTATACTTGTCGAGCATCTCGTTATAGCTCTCAAAGAGTAGTTTCTCACTGTAATCCTTAAACTCCTCAGCAATCTGTTTCCAGAGTGATTCGTAGCGGTCTTTCTGACTGTTATACACCGACATACTGGCGTGCAGCCAATGACTGTCGCCGTTTCCTGTGTCATGATGAACATTGAGGATACAATACAGTCCTTGGTCGATGACATAGTCAACAACTTCGTGTACACGTCGCATCCATGCCTCATCCACCTTATTGCTGCTGTCCATGTGGTTAAACCAGGTAACAGGTACACGGATAGCTCCGAACCCTGCATCCTTCATCATCTTCATCAGTTCCGGTCTTGTGACGGGCTGTCCCCAATAGGTCTCGGAATCCAGACCTTGTATCGAGCCGTTGTTGGCATCAAGGGTATTACCCATGTTCCAGCCGACACCCATGTTTTTGACGGCATTGGTAGCCGACTCAAAATCTTGTCCTTTAACCTGAATGCCAGTCATTAGGAACACGCTGAATAATATGGTAAAATACTTATTCATATTGTTAATTGTTAGTTATCTGTTGCAAAAATAGTGTGTTTTCCCGAACTAACCAAACAAAAATGGAAATGTCTTTCATAACATTTTGAGATTTCGTATTTTTTGCGTATTTTTGCAGCCAGTTTTTAATACATTATTATATTATGGCAATCATTAAACCGTTTAAAGGTATCCGTCCACCGAAAGAGTTGGTGGAGAAAGTGGAAAGTCGTCCTTACGACGTTCTTGACAGCGAAGAGGCGAGGGCAGAGGCTGGCGACAATGAGATGAGTCTCTACCACATTATCAAACCCGAGATTGATTTCCCTGTAGGCACATCTGAGTATGATCCTAAAGTATACGAGAAGGCTGCCGAGAACTTCAAGAAGTTCCAGGACAAAGGTTGGCTGGTTCAAGACGAGTGCGAACATTATTATATATATGCACAGACCATGAATGGGAAGACACAGTACGGACTCGTGGTGTGTGCCCATACTGATGATTACCAGAAAGGAAACATCAAGAAGCACGAGCTGACTCGTCGCGACAAGGAGGAAGACCGTATGAAGCATGTGCGCATCAACAATGCGAATATCGAGCCGGTGTTCTTTGCCTATCCCGACAACAGCGTACTCAACAGTCTGATCATGCGCTATGCAGCCACAGAACCAGAGTATGATTTCATTGCTCCTGTTGATGGCTTCCGTCATCAGTTCTGGGTGATTTCCGACCAGCAGGATATTGACACCATCACCGATGAATTCGCCAAGATGCCTTCTCTGTACATTGCCGACGGTCATCACCGCTCTGCTGCCGCCGCCCTCGTAGGTGCTGAGAAGCAGAAGCAGAATCCGAATCATAAGGGTGATGAAGAGTATAACTTCTTCATGGCTGTATGCTTCCAGGCCAGTCAGCTCACCATTCTCGACTATAACCGCGTGATCAAGGACCTGAACGGAATGAGTTCTGCCGAATTCATCGAGGCCCTGAAAAAGAATTTTATCGTGGAGAAGAAGGGTAGTGAGATCTACAAACCCGCCAAGCTGCATGAGTTCTCCTTGTATCTCGACGGTGAGTGGTACAGTCTGGTGGCCAAAGAAGGAACCTACAATAATGACGATCCCATCGGCGTGCTCGACGTGGATATCTCCAGTCGTCTTATCCTCGATGAGATTCTGGATATCAAGGACCTCCGTTCCAGCAACCGTATCGACTTCGTGGGCGGACTCCGCGGACTGGGTGAGCTGAAGCGCCGCGTTGACAGTGGTGAGATGCGTACCGCCCTTGCCCTTTATCCAGTCAGCATGCAGCAGATCATGGATATTGCCGACAGCGGTAAGATCATGCCGCCGAAGGCCACATGGTTTGAGCCGAAGCTCCGTTCCGGCCTGGTGATCCACAAGCTCTCATAGGGGAAACTATCAGGCCCATCAAGCCTATTAAGCCCATTAAGCCCAGTCTACCATCTAATGGACGAATTCAAAACCATCAAAACCATCAGCGAGGGCTACTACACCGAAAAGCGTAGTAAGTTCCTCGCTTTTGCACATCCTGTAACCGATGTTTCCCAGGTCAAGGAAATCATCACTGAGTACAGGAAGAAATATTTTGATGCCCGTCATGTGTGCTATGCCTACATGCTTGGGGCCGATAGGTTGGAGTTCCGGGCTAACGACGATGGTGAACCCAGTAGCACGGCAGGAAAGCCCATCTTAGGACAGATCAACTCGAATGAGCTTACGGATATCCTGATTGTCGTGGTGCGTTATTACGGGGGTGTGAACCTGGGTACCAGCGGACTGATTGTGGCATATAAGGCAGCAGCAGCTGATGCCATTGATCATGCAGAGATCATCACCCGACAGGTGGAGGAGATCGTGGAGTATCATTTCTCTTACCCGATGATGAACCAGGTGATGCGTATAGTGAAGGATATGAATCCGCGTATCGTGGAACAGCAGTTCGACAATACCTGCTCCATCAAACTGGCCATTCGTAAGTCGTTGGCAGACGAACTCAGGTCGAAACTGTCGAAGATTTTGTAAGAGACCGACCATGCCCTCAATGAGGGCAGTTCGAGGAAGGAGGAAGGACGAAGGAGGAAGGAGAATAGTACAAAGATAATGTATTCATATATCAAAGTACTTGTTCTTGATATCATATCTCCTTCCTCCTTCGTCCTTCCTCCTTCCTCGAACATATAGCCCCTTCAGGGGCGAGAAGCGCACAAACTTTTGTGCGAATTATTTGGTGGTGACGGAAAATTGTGTTACTTTTGCACCGACAAAAGAAAAGCCAATTGAGTAAACTCATTGGCGCTCACTTAATCGGAAGATTGGCAGAGTGACCGAATGCGCTGGACTCGAAATCCGGTATACCCTTTCCGGGTATCGGGGGTTTGAATCCCTCATCTTCCGCAAAATAAAACAGGGAGCCGTAATGGTTCCCTGTTTTTGTATATACACATTAACTTGAGGATCTGGAAATGTCATTCAGAAGAGGTAACGTCTTCAATCTGGTCGATGATCTCCTGATAGTTCTCCTGGTTCCGGTCATGAATCTTCAGTCCGATGAAACCGCCCAAGATGGCACATACACACATCGTAATGGCAAAGAACAAGAAGTTGTTATCGGGATTCTTCATGTAGGTGTCGAAGATGAAATAGCCGAACCACAGAATACCTGCCGGAATACCGAACATCAGCCAGTCCTTATCCAGCTTCTTGGCCTTAGCCACTTTCTGTGAAGCATCAACCAGGTTCCTGTTATACATGTTCTTGTTACGGATAAACCTACCGGTATAAAGCGTGTATCCGAACACCACCAGCATCAAGATGCTTAACGAGATCCATACGCCTAATGAAGAGCCGTTGAGTTTCACGAAAGCCCAGTAGCCATAGGGGATTAACAGCAGACTGACGATGCTGCACACGGTGTAGCGGCGGTTGATACTGTTTGTGTTGCGCTTGAGCGACTGACGGATCAGGTTGTCGTTGATGATCTCCTGCTTGTCCAGCTTCTTCTTCAAGGTATTCATCTGCTCGCGCATATTCTCTAATTCAATTCCGTTGTTCATAATGGGTAATTTTTTAATCGTTAGACATGTTTTTTAACTGCTCTCTGATTCTGAACAGACGCACACTGACGTTCTTAGTAGTGATTCCGACAATCTGTCCGATTTCCTCATACGAGAGATTCTCGAGCCAGAGTAGAACAATCGCCCGGTCGAAGGGTTGCAACTTGGCGATACGCTTGTGGAGCATGTCCACCTGACGCGTGTCCTCGTCGCGGTCTTCAAAGAGGTTGATGTCCATGGTCAGACGGGCGGTAGCCATGCGTCGCTTCTTCCTGTCTATGGTGATACAGGTGTTGAGGGCGACACGGTAGATCCACGTCCTGATGTCACTGCGATGCTCGAAGCTCTCGAATCCTTTCCACAGATTCACTAGTACCTCCTGGAACAGATCGTTCACCTCGTCGGCATCTTGCGAGAACATGTAGCACACGGTATAGATGGTGCTCTTGTGTTCCGTTACGGTTTGCGCAAACTTTTTTTCTAATGTTGTCATTGTCTTCTGTTCTTTTCAATGATTTGATTTTTTGCCCATTAGACGCTGCAAAGATACGAAAAACTACACGATACTTCCAAAAAAAATCATTTTTGCCGAAGATAAACGAAAAAAAACCTTAATAACTAAGATTATTTAAAGAAATGTTTTGTGATTTCATAAAAAGTTCGTAATTTTGCACCCTGTTTGGAATAAGTATCAAAAAACGATCGTAAAAAACGTAGATAGCAATGTCGAAGATTTGTCAGATTACAGGGAAGAAAGCCATGATCGGCAACAATGTTTCCCACTCGAAGCACCGCACAAAGCGCAGCTTTGACGTAAACCTGTTCAGCAAGAAGTTCTACTATGTAGAGGAGCAGTGCTGGATCAGACTTAAGATTAGTGCTGCCGGTTTGCGTATTATTAATAAAGTAGGTCTTGATGCAGCCCTGAAGCAGGCTGTTAGCAAAGGCTATGTTGACTGGAAGGACATTAAAGTGATTTAAGGAGGATAAAAAATGGCATCAAAGAAAGCTAAAGGTAATAGAGTACAGGTTATCCTGGAGTGCACTGAGATGAAGAGCAGTGGTCTTCCTGGAACAAGTCGTTATGTCACGACCAAGAACCGTAAGAACACTCCGGAGAGACTGGAGATGAAGAAGTATAATCCCATTCTGAAGAGAATGACTGTTCATAAGGAAATCAAATAATAAGATAGACTATGGCAAAGAAAACAGTGGCAACCCTCCACGAAGGTTCGAAGGACGGTCGCGCATATACTAAGGTTATCAAGATGGTGAAGAGCCCCAAGACTGGTGCTTACATCTTCAATGAGCAGATGGTTCCCAATGAGGACGTGAAAGATTTCTTCAAGAACTAATTGATAGAATCCATATATGAAAGAGCTGCAACGACGTTGCGGCTCTTTTTTTTGTTTTTTCCTTCGCATCCGATGGTTGTTTGGGAAATAATTATTAACTTTGCCGTCAAATATTGCAATATGGGATTATTTGGATTATTCAATAAGGAGAAAAAGGAAACGCTAGACAAGGGACTGGAAAAAACCAAGCAAAGCGTATTCTCGAAGCTTACCCGAGCTGTGGCAGGTAAATCCAAGGTGGATGATGATGTCTTGGACGACCTGGAAGAGATCTTGATTACCAGTGATGTGGGTGTTGATACAACATTGAAGATCATCCACCGCATTGAGGATCGTGTGGCTCGCGATAAGTATGTATCCACCTCGGAACTCAACGGTATTCTGCGTGATGAAATCGCCAGTCTGTTGTCAGAGAACCACTCGGACGATAATGATAACTGGGACCTTCCCTCCGACCATAAGCCCTACGTGATTCTTGTAGTAGGTGTGAATGGAGTGGGTAAGACAACCACCATCGGCAAGCTGGCCTATCAGTTCAAGAAGGCGGGTAAGAAGGTCTATCTGGGTGCCGCCGATACCTTCCGCGCCGCTGCCGTTGAGCAGTTGTGCATCTGGGGAGAGCGTGTGGGCGTACCTGTTGTCAAGCAGCAGATGGGTGCCGATCCCGCCAGTGTGGCCTTTGACACACTGAGTTCGGCCAAAGCCAATGATGCTGATGTGGTACTGATTGATACAGCCGGTCGTCTGCATAACAAGGTGGGCTTGATGAACGAGCTGAAAAAGATCAAGGACGTGATGAAGAAAGTGCTGCCCGAAGCACCCGACGAGGTGATGCTCGTGCTCGATGGCAGTACCGGACAGAACGCCTTTGAACAGGCCAAGCAGTTCTCGGCCGTTACCCAGATCACCTCATTGGCTATCACCAAGCTTGACGGAACGGCCAAAGGTGGTGTGGTTATCGGTATCTCCGATCAGCTGAAGGTGCCCGTCAAATACATCGGCTTGGGTGAAGGCATGGAAGATCTTCAGTTGTTCAATAAGAAACAGTTCGTGAATTCCTTATTCAATGATTAAGAATCAGGTTGATATCATCACAATGGGTTGTTCCAAGAATCTTGTTGACAGCGAGATTCTCATGAAGCTGTTCGAAGAGAACGGCTACCATTGTGTGCACGACAGTCGGAATCCCCGCGGGGAGATCGTTGTCGTGAACACCTGTGGGTTCATAGCTGATGCCAAGGAAGAGAGCATCAACACCATTCTGGAGATGATTCAACGGAAGAAGGAAGGAAAGCTCAGAAAACTGTTCGTGATGGGTTGCCTGTCGCAGCGCTATCCCAAGGAACTGCAACAGGAACTGCCCGAAGTGGATAAGCTCTATGGGAAGTTCAACTACAGGGAACTCATAGCCGACCTCTGTCATGAGCGGGTGGCTGATAATACCTACCAGCGCCATCTCACCACGCCGCACCACTATGCCTACCTGAAGATCAGTGAGGGGTGCGATCGCCATTGTGCCTATTGCGCCATTCCTATTATTACAGGTAAGCATGTGAGTCGTCCGCAGGAAGAGATCCTGCAGGAAGTGCGCGAACTGGTGGCCAAGGGCGTGAAGGAATTCCAGGTCATTGCCCAGGAACTTACCTTCTACGGACTTGATATCGACGGCAAGCATCACATTGCGGAACTGATCTCCGCCATGGCCGACATACCCGGTGTGAAATGGATCCGGCTGCATTACGCCTATCCAACCCGCTTCCCTGTGGAACTGCTGGATGTGATCAGGGAGAAAGACAATGTGTGCAAGTATCTCGACATTGCCTTGCAGCACATCTCCGACCATATGCTCGACTCCATGAAACGACAGGTTACCAAGGACGAAACCATCCGTCTCATTCAGCTCATCCGCGAGCGTGTACCTGGTATCCATCTCAGAACCACACTCATGGTGGGCTTCCCCGGCGAGACCGAAGAGGATTTTAACGAACTCATGGAATTCGTGCGCTGGGCACGTTTCGAGTGCATGGGCGCCTTTGCCTATTCAGAAGAAGAAGGCACTTATAGCGCTGAGCACTATACAGATGATGTTCCTGAGGAAGTGAAGCAGGAACGACTCAGTAAGCTGATGGCATTGCAGCAGGAGATCAGTGCCGAGATCCAGGCTGCCAAGGTGGGAACCACCATGCGCGTGATCATCGACCGGAAGGAAGGCGATTACTATATCGGGCGCACGGAGTTCTCTTCACCCGAGGTGGATCCTGAGGTGCTCATACCAGCTGCCGAACGCACGCTCCGCATCGGTACGTTTTACGATACTACAATCACAGGTGCAGAAGAGTTTGATCTCTATGCATCGGTAAATACAAATAAGAGATGACGAACAAGAATTTCATCAAAGAACTGTCTCAACGCCTGGAATGCACCAACGCTGAAGCGCAACGAATGGTGAAATCCCTGATTGAAGTCATGAACGAGGAGTTTCAGTCGGGTGAACCTTTCATGATTCCCGGTTTTGGTACCTTTGAGGTCAAGAAGCGGATGGAGCGCATCATCATCAATCCATCCACGCATAAGCGCATGCTTGTTCCTCCCAAACTGGTACTTGGCTTTAAACCGATTCCTTCCATCAAGGAAAAACTAAAGAACGGAGGGGAAGAGAATGGTTAAGACAAAACAAGACTTGGTCAATCTGCTCGCCCAGAAGAACGGTCTGTCGCGAAAGAAGAACGTCCAGTTCGTCAACGAATTGGTGGATCTTATCAATGAGGTACTGAAGGACGAGAAGCTGCTGAAGATCAGTGGCTTGGGTACGTTCAAGGTGATCGACACCAAGGACCGTGAGAGCGTGAATGTGCAGACGGGCGACCGCTTTGTGATTGAAGGCAGAAACAAGATTACCTTCACACCCGATGCTGCCATGCGTGAACTTGTGAACCGCCCCTTCTCGCAGTTCGAAACCGTTGTTCTCAACGACGGTGTGGATTTCAGTGACATCCCCGAAGAGCCCGCTGATGAAGAGCCCATCATTGAAGAACCTGTTGCCGAAGAGCCTGCCGTATATGGGCTCACTGAGCCCATAAACGAAGAACCGGCCCCCGAAGAACCTATCATCGAAACGCCCATTGAGCCTATCAAGCCTATTAAGCCTATTAAGCCCATTGAGCCCATCGTTGAACAGCCCATCGTTGAACAACCCATCATCGAACAACCCATCAATGATGAACCCCCCATCACCCCTCTCTTAGACCCCGAAAACACTGAAACTGAAGAAAACAACAATAACGAAACAACTGAAGATACCATTATGGAAGAAGAAAAATCAAACGTTTGGAAATGGCTGGCAGCGCTGATCATCTGCACAGCTATTGGATTTGCGGGCGGTTACTATGTCGGTAAGCGATTCGCACCTATGAAATTCATTCCTGTTGAAAAGACAGAGATGATCCAAGGAGAGTTTGTTGACAGCACCATGATCGATTCGATCTATGCAGAAGACTCGATGGAAAGAGCCCGCGACGCCAAGATCAAGGCAAGAGTCGATTCCATCACCCGTGCTCATGAAGCAAGAAACGAGTCGATCCGTGTGGCTAAGCTGAAGAAAGCCAGCGAGAACACCGCTAAACTCGATGCTGCCATGGCCGCCAAGCAGGCAGCGCAGCAATCAGCTGATAAAGCCGCTCCTGCAGCACCTGCCGCTCCATTACCCAAGGGCGACAATTCACAGACGGTGAACAACGCCAAGGCGATGGTGAGCAACGGTGCCTATACCATCGTGGGCACGCAGGAAACCATTACGGTGAAGCCTGGACAGAACATGAAGAAGATTTCCAAATTCTACCTGGGCGACGGCATGGAGTGCTACATCCAGGCCTATAACGGTATATCGGAAGTAACAGAAGGGATGAAGCTGAAAATCCCCAAGCTACAGGTAAAGAAAAGGAAGTGATTTTCTGCCCTCATGAGAGGGCAGTTTTGTGGAGTGTGGAGTGTGGAATGTGGAGTGAGATATGCTTCAAGTACAAGTGGTTCTGTATATGATAACAGTATCTCAGTACTATTCTCACTCCACATTCCACACTCCACACTCCACAATTCATTCCACAAATCATATAAAGTTTCTTAAAAGTAAGTTTTAAGAAACTTTTTTAATATTATTTAGTCACTAATTTTCGACTATCATTACCGAATGTATTACTTTTGCGCTGGATTTATAAAAAGAGACACAAAATAAATAGATAAAGGAATATGGCAGAAGCAATTGATATCCGCGAATTGAACATCCGGATTGAACAGCAAAGTGCATTTGTAACGAATCTGATTCATGGTATGGATCAGGTCATCGTCGGTCAGAAACACCTCATCGACTCCCTCCTCATCGGTCTGCTTAGCGATGGACACATTCTGCTTGAAGGTGTTCCAGGACTTGCCAAGACGTTAGCCATCAAGACGCTGGCCCAGTTGATTGATGCAGGCTACAGTCGTATCCAGTTCACGCCCGACCTCCTTCCTGCCGACGTCATCGGTACGATGATCTACTCGCAGAAGGAAGAGAAGTTCCAGGTGAAGAAAGGACCGGTGTTCGCCAACTTCGTACTGGCAGACGAGATTAACCGTGCCCCGGCGAAGGTGCAGAGTGCCTTGCTCGAGGCTATGCAGGAGCATCAGGTAACCATTGGTAGCGATACCTTCCAGTTACCCAACCCGTTCCTGGTCATGGCTACCCAGAACCCCATCGAGCAGGAAGGTACCTATCCGCTGCCCGAAGCACAGGTCGACCGATTCATGCTGAAGGTGGTCATCGACTATCCTACCATTGAGGAAGAGAAGATGATTATCCGTGAGAATATCCTTGGCGGACTGCCCGAGGTGAAGCCCGTGACAACCGCTCAGGAGATCATCAACGCCCGTCAGGTGGTTCAGCAGGTATATATCGACGAGAAGATCGAACAGTATATTGCCGATATCGTCTTTGCCACCCGTTATCCCGACCGTTATCAGTTGGGCGAGCTCAAGGAGCTCATCACCTTCGGCGGCTCTCCCCGTGCCTCCATCAACCTGGCCAAGGCAGCCCGTGCTTACGCCTTCATCAAGCGTCGCGGCTATGTCGTACCAGAGGATGTCCGTGCCGTTGCACACGACGTACTTCGTCACCGCATCGGTCTGTCGTACGAGGCAGAGGCCACCAACGTGACCAGCGAGGAGATCGTCAGCAAGATCATCAATAAGGTTGAAGTACCCTGATCACCTGTCAGAACGAGAAGAAGGATTTAACTGATGGAAACGTCTGAGATACTGAAGAAGGTTCGCAAGATCGAGATCAAGACACGCCGACTGAGTAACAACATCTTCGCCGGACAGTACCATTCTGCCTTCAAGGGTAGGGGAATGGCGTTCAGCGAAGTGCGTGAGTATCAGTATGGTGATGATGTGCGCGATATCGACTGGAACGTAACCGCACGCTTCCACCGTCCTTATGTCAAGGTGTTCGAGGAAGAGCGCGAGCTTACCGTGATGTTGCTCATCGACGTCAGCGGATCCTTGGAGTTCGGTACGCAGCACCAGATGAAGAAGGAGATGGTGACGGAGATTGCGGCTACCTTGGCGTTCAGTGCCATCCAGAACAACGACAAGATCGGTGTGGTCTTCTTCTCCGACAAGATCGAGAAGTACATCCCGCCGAAGAAAGGTCGTAAGCACATTCTCTATATCATCCGCGAGATGCTCGACTTCCAGCCCGAGAGCAGGAAGACCGATGTCAAGAAGGGTGTTGAGTTCCTCACAGGTATCATGAAGCGCCGCTGTACGGCCTTCCTGTTGAGCGACTTCTACACCCGTGATGATTTCGAGCAGGCACTCACCATCTGCAACCGAAAGCACGATGTGGTGGCCATACAGGTATATGATCAGCGTGCCAAGACCTTACCCGATGTAGGACTGATGAAGGTGCGCGATGCGGAAACAGGTCATGAGATGATCATCGACACGAGCAGTAAGAAGCTCCGTCGAGCCCATACACAATACTGGCTGAGTCGTCAGCAGGCACTCATCAACACATTCAACAAGAGTAACGTGGACCATGTGAGCATGGCAACCGACGAAGATTTCGTCAAGCAGCTGCTGCTCCTGTTCAAGATGCGCGGATAGCCGTCACGGTTCATGCTATTTACAATGAAACAATGAAACTGGGAACAAGACATATAGACCAATTATTTGTAAGGCTCCTCGTGTTCTGTGGAGCTGTGATGACCGCTGTATCGTCGTTTGCGCAGGTACAGGTGGAGTCGTCTATCGACCCTATCCAGATCCTCATTGGCGAACAGGCGCAACTCAAGCTGCAGGTGTCGTACAAGAAAGGACAGTCGTTGATCCTGCCTCAGTTCAAGCAGTCGCAGTATATCACCCCCGGTGTGGAGGTGCTGGATATGTCGGAGGCCGACACGGCACAGTTAGACAACGGGATGATCTGCGTGAGCAGGACCTACACCCTCACTTCTTTCGACGAACAGCTCTATTACTTACCCCCATTACCTGTTAAAGTAGATGGTAAGCAATACCAGAGTAAGAATTTGGCACTGAAGGTATTAACAGTACCTGTTGACACCCTCCATCCTGAGAATTTCTATCCGCCGAAGGATGTGCAGAACAATCCCTTCCTCTGGAGCGAGTGGCGTGATGTGTTCTGGCTCAGTCTGCTCTTACTCTTCCTCACCGTTCTCACCTTCTACCTGTGTATCTGTCTGAAGGGGAACAAACCCATCATCGCCCGCGTACGCATCATCAAGAAGGTGCTCCCGCACCAGCGTGCCATGGACGAGATCGAGAAGATCAAGGCCGACAGGATGGTGGCTTCCGAGAACCAGAAGGAATACTACACCCGTCTTACCGACACCCTGCGTAAATACATGGAGGAGCGCTTCGGCTTCAACGCCATGGAGATGACGTCGGGCGAGATCATCGCTCGTCTGCAGGAGGTAGAGGACAAGAAGATGATTGACGAGCTGCGCGACCTGTTCACCACCGCCGACCTGGTGAAGTTCGCGAAGTATAAGTCGCTCATCAACGAGAATGATGCAAACCTGGTGAATGCCATCGAGTTCATCAATACCACCAAGCAGGAGAACCAGCCCACCACCGAGCGCATCGAGCCGCAGCTCACCGAGAAGGACAAGCGCAGCATGCGTTCAAGAACGGTGCTGAAGATAGCGGTGTCTGTCCTGATCATCGCAATGGTTGTCCTGTTAGGCTATGTTTTCTATAGGTTATACCTGCTGATATAGTATGAGATATGGAATTCGTTAACAAAGAATACCTGTTACTGCTGCTGTTGCTGATACCGTATATCATCTGGTATCTGCTATACCGCAAGAAGAGCGAGCCCACGATGCAGATGAGCGACACATTCGCTTATCGCTATGCACCGAAGAGTCTGCGCCAGCGACTGGTATGGCTGCCTGCATTACTGCGCATGATCACCTTTGTGCTGGTAGTGCTGGTACTGGCCCGTCCGCAGACACACGACAGCTGGGGCAAGCGCACATCAGAAGGTATCGACATCATGTTGGCCATGGACGTGTCAACCAGTATGCTGGCACAAGACCTGAAGCCGAACCGTATCGAAGCAGCAAAATCCGTTGCGGCAGAGTTCATCTCCGGTCGCCCCGACGATAATATCGGTCTGAGCATCTTTGCCGGTGAAGCCTTCACCCAGTGCCCCATGACCACCGATCACATGTCGCTGCTCACCCTGCTGAAGGATGTGCGTACAGACATTGCCGAGCGAGGACTCATTGAAGACGGTACCGCCATTGGTATGGGACTGGCCAACGCGGTTTCCCGTCTGAAGGACAGTAAGACCAAGAGTAAGGTGGTGATCCTGCTCACCGACGGTAGTAATAACATGGGTGATATTTCCCCCCTCACGGCTGCGCAGATTGCCAAGAGCATGGGCATCCGTGTCTATACCATTGCCGTGGGTTCCAAGGAGGTGGCTCCGTATCCCATGCAGGTGGGAGGTACCATACAGTATGTGAATGTCCGCGTGGATGTGGATGTGAACACCTTGAAGGAGATTGCCAACACCGCCGACGGACAGTTCTACCGCGCCACCAACACGGCGGAGCTGAAGAAGATCTATCAGGACATCGACAAACTGGAGAAGACCAAGATGGAGGTGAAGAAGTTCTCCAAGCACTACGAGGCCTATCAGCCGTTCGCCATCGCTGCGGTGCTGGGCCTGCTGCTCGAGATTCTCCTCCGCATCACCTGGTTCCGTCGTATTCCATAACTGGTAAAAGCGTACATTATGTTCAGATTTGAAAACCCCATATTCCTCTACCTGCTGGTGCTGATACCGATCTTGGCACTGGTCAGACTCGTGCTGATGCATCAGCGTAAGGGAAAACTCAAGCGGTTCGGCGACCTCGCCCTGCTGAAACAGCTCATGCCCGACGTGTCGAAATACCGTCCTGGTGTGAAGTTCTGGCTGCTCATGACCGCCTTGGCCTTACTCATCATCATGCTGGCGCGCCCGCAGATGGGAACGAAGATCAGTCATGAGAAACGCAACGGCATCGAGACCATGATTGCCCTCGACATCAGTAACTCGATGAAGGCCGAAGATGTGGTTCCCTCCCGTCTCGACAAGAGTAAGATGCTCATCGAGAACATGGTGGAGAACTTCACCAATGATAAGGTAGGACTGATTGTCTTTGCCGGTGATGCGTTCATCCAGCTGCCTATTACCAGCGACTATGTCTCGGCCAAGATGTTCCTCCAGAGCATCGATCCGCATTTGATTGCCACACAGGGAACGAACATCGCAGAGGCCATCCGCCTGGCCATGAATGCGTTCACCCAGCAGGAGAAGATCGGTAGGGCCATCATCGTGATTACCGACGGTGAGGACCATGAGGGTGGAGCCATCGAGATGGCCAAGGCAGCCAGGAAGAAGGGCATGCGCGTGTTTGTCCTCGGTATCGGTTCCGCCAAGGGTTCACCCATTCCCGACGGCGAGGGCGGTTATATGGTTGACAATACGGGCAACGAGGTGATGTCGGCCCTGAACGAACAGATGTGCCAGCAGGTGGCCGAAGCCGGTGGTGGCGCCTATATCCATGTTGACAACACCAATGTGGCACAAACGAAACTGAACAACGAACTCATCAAGCTCCAGACGGGACAGATCTCCAGTACCATCTACAGCGAGTACGACGAGCAGTTCCAGGCCTTCGGTATCCTGGCATTACTGCTGCTCATCATCGAGGTCTGCATCTTCGAAAGCAAGAACCCGCTCACGAAGCGCATAAGTATATTCAAAAAGAAATGAGACACTATATATTGGTCATCATGCTGGCTGTCTGCGCCGCCGTTTCTGCACAGAACGACCGACAGCTCATCCGCGAGGGCAACCGCCTGTATCGCCAGAAGCAGTATGCGCAGGCAGAGGTGCTCTACCGCAAGGCCATTGCCAAGAAGGCCGACAACCCGCAGGCGGTCTATAACCTGGGCTGTGCCTTGATGATGCAGCAGAAAGACTCCGCTGCCATTGTGCAGTACGAGAACGCCACCAAGCTCGAAAAAAACAAGCTGCGCCAGTCGAAGTCGTGGCACAACATCGGTGTCATGTGCCAGAGTCATAAGATGTACGGCGAGGCCGTCAGGGCCTACGAGCAGTCGCTCCGCCTCAATCCCTCCGACGATGAGACGCGTTATAACCTGGCCCTCTGCAAACAGCTGAACAAGAACAATCCGCAGCAGGATAAGAACCAGCAGGACAAGAAGAACGAAGAGAAGGAAGATGATAAGGGTCAGCAGCAGAAGAAGGACAAGAAGGACCAGCAGAAAGAGGAGCAGCCTAAGGAACAGATGAGTAAGGACAATGCCGAACGCCTGCTGGATGCTGCCGTACAGAACGAGAAGGCCACGCAGCAGCGACTGAAGAAAGCCCTGCAGCAGCCCCGAAAGAAACAGTTACAAAAGAATTGGTAAGGAGATTCGCTTATGAAGAGATATTTACTTGTTGTATCTTTAATGATGATCACCTGGGCGGTCAGTGCGCAGACGCTGACAGCCAATGCACCCTCGCAGGTGCAGAACGGTGAGAATTTCCGTCTCACCTATACGGTGAACACATCCAATGCCAGTGATTTCCGCATCGGTGAGATTCCCGAGGCGCTGGAAATCATCACGGGTCCCTATACCTCCGAACAGTCGAACTTCCAGATGGTGAACGGTCATACCAGCAGTTCATCATCCATCACCTATACCTATATCCTCTGTGCCAACAAGAACGGTTCCTTTACCATTCCTGCGGCGCGTGTGCATGCCAATGGCAAGACCATCACCTCGAACCCGCTCAAGGTAACCGTATCTGGCAAGGCCGCGGGTACGGGTAATGCACCGAAGATGCACGACGACTACGATGACCGTCCTCAGATGCGGGCGGCAGGAACACCTATCTCCGGTAGCGACCTCTTCATCAAGGTGAGTGCCAATAAGCAGCGTGTGCACGAGCAGGAGCCCATCCTGCTTACGTATAAGGTCTATACGCTGGTCGATCTGACGCAGCTCGAGGGAAAGATGCCTGACCTGACGGGCTTCCACTCGCAGGAGGTGAAGATGCCGCAGCAGAAATCGTTCCACATCGAGAGCGTCAACGGTCGTAACTACCGCTGTGTCACCTGGAGTCAGTATGTGATGTATCCGCAGATGACCGGTGATCTGGAGATTCCGAGCATCACCTTCAACGGAACGGTCATCCAGCAGAACCGGAATGTCGATCCCTTCGAGGCCTTCCTCAATGGCGGCAGCGGTTATGTAGAGGTGAAGCGCAGCATCAAGGCCCCGGGATTGAAGATCCATGTCGATCCGTTACCCAAGCGTCCGGATAACTTCTCAGGCGGTGTGGGTAAGTTCAATATCTCGGGTCAGCTCAACAAAACCGAGGTGAAGGCCAACGATCCTATCACCGTGCGTGTCGTGGTGGGCGGTGTCGGTAACCTGAAACTCATCAAACAGCCGGTAGTGAACTTCCCCAAGGACTTCGACAAATACGATCCGAAGGTAACCGACAAGACCAAGCTCACGGCCAATGGGGTAGAGGGAAACATGATTTACGACTTCCTCGCCGTACCGCGCAACCAGGGTAAGTACACCATTCCTCCGGTGGAGTTCACCTATTATGATGTGGCGGCCAATGCCTACAAGACCATCAAGACACAGGCGTTCGAGCTGGAGGTGGAGAAGGGCGACGGTAATGGTGGAACAGCTGTTGATTTCACCGACGAGAAGAACCAGGATATCCATGCCATCAAGACCGGTAAGGTGGTGCGCAAGGATGCTGCCTCGCTGTTCTTCGGCAGCGCTTCCTACTGGATTGTACTGGCTTTGCTGCTCGCTGCCTTCATTGCCCTGATGATCATCTTCCGCCGTCGTGCCATCGAGAATGCCGATATCGTGAAGATGCGCGGTAAGAAAGCCAATAAGGTGGCTAACAAACGACTCCGTGCTGCGCACAAGCTCATGGTGGCTGGTAAGCAGGGAGAGTTCTACGACGAGGTACTGCGCGCACTCTGGGGCTACATGGGCGATAAGCTGAATATCCCCGTCTCAGAGCTGTCGCACGACAATATCGCTGATAAGCTGGCTGAGCATCATGTGGATGAGCAGACCGTCAACACGTTCATCGAGGCACTCGACGAGTGTGAGTTCGAACGCTATGCACCGGGCGATGCCGCAGGAAACATGAACAAGACCTACGAGTCGGCTGCTACAGCCATTGAAAAGATTGAAGAGGTGATGAAGAAAAAGAATACCAGGACACGTGGCACGCTGGTGCTGCTCACCCTGCTGTTCCTGTTCCCGACGACCATCCAGGCCGTCACCAAGCAGGATGCCGATGCTGAATACAGTAAGGGTAACTACCAGCAGGCCATCAAGGACTATGAAGAGCTGCTGAAGGCAGGCGAGAGTGCAGAGATCTATTATAACTTGGGTAATGCGTATTACCGCACCGAGAACATCACCCGTGCCGTGCTGAGCTACGAGCGTGCGCTCTTGCTGAACCCCGCCGACGACGATATCCGCTTCAACCTGCAGATGGCACGGTCGAAGACCATTGATAAGATCACACCCGAGAGCGAGATGTTCTTCTTCACCTGGTACCGTTCCTTGGTGAACCTCATGACCATCGACGGTTGGGCCCATCTGGCCATTGCCAGCATCATCCTCACGCTCATCCTCGCCCTGGTGTACCTCTTCGCCAGTCATCTCACCCTGCGCAAGATCGGTTTCTATGGTGGTGTCCTCTTCCTCATCATCTTCCTGCTGAGCAACCTCTTTGCCTTCCAGCAGAAACAGATGCTGATGAAACGCAATGGCGCCATCGTCACCGCCCCGTCGGTCACCATCAAGAAGACACCCGTGGCGAACAGTGCCGATCAAGGTGTGATTCATGAGGGAACACGCGTGGACATTATTGATGATACCATGCGCGACTGGAAGGAAATCCATCTGGCCGACGGTCGTGAGGGATGGATTCCGGCTACACAGATAGAAAAGATCTGATAGAATGAGTGTATTGACAGGGATAGACCAGGCGTTACTGTTCTGGCTGAACGGCAGTAACTCGTTGTTCACCGATGGTGTGATGAGCACACTGACGGCGGGTGTTACGTGGATTCCCCTTTACATCACCTTGTTCTATGTGGTGCTCAAGAACAACGAGACCATGGCACAGGTACTGCTCACCGTGGGTTGTGCGGCTGCCTGCGTACTCATCACGGCAGGAATCACCAACCTGGTGGTGAAACCCCTTGTGGCCCGTCCGCGGCCCTGCGACGATCCCGTCATCAAGTATGCCATCGATGTGGTGAGCGGCGTATCAGCCGGTAACTACAGCTTCTTCTCCGCCCATGCGGCCAACACCAGTGCGTTGGTCATGTTCATGGCCCTGCTCATCCGCAACAGGTTGTTCATCGTGGCCATGAGCCTCTGGTCGGCCCTGAACTGCTACACCCGTCTGTATTTAGGCATGCACTATCCGTCAGACATCCTCTGCGGTCTGCTCTTCGGCTGTCTCATGGGATTCATTGCCTATGTGGTATATCTGAAGATCTACCTGAAGATCTCGCCGCA
The DNA here is from genome assembly GCA_900314935.1 of uncultured Prevotella sp. Taxonomy (GTDB): domain Bacteria; phylum Bacteroidota; class Bacteroidia; order Bacteroidales; family Bacteroidaceae; genus Prevotella. Next base: position 95,452 of record OMXE01000004.1, on the reverse strand, counting down.
GTTCCATTACGTATCGTCGCATTATTCCAGTACAGGCTACGCCCTGAATGATATAGACACCGTTGTCTGTGTCATGGTGATGACCGTGCTCTATGCCATGATCCGTGCATTGTTTATTTGACTGTTATGATAGATACAAAACATATACGCATCAGCGACTATAACTATCCGCTGCCCGATGAGCGCATCGCCAAGTTTCCCATCGCGCAGCGCGATCACAGTAAGCTACTCATTTATCAACAGGGAAAGGTGCAGGAGGACATCTTCTACAACCTACCATCATACTTGCCTGAGGGAGCCCTCATGGTGTTCAACAACACCAAGGTGATCCAGGCACGCATGCATTTCCGCAAAGCCACGGGTGCCCTCATCGAGGTGTTCCTGTTGGAGCCTTATGTGCCGGCCGACTACGAGCAGATGTTCCAGACCACCACGCGGTGTGAATGGATCTGTCTGGTGGGAAACCTGAAGAAATGGAAAGAGGGAGCGCTGGTCAGGAATGTGATGATACACGACAAGGAGGTGGAGATCACTGCCACGCGCATGGGCGAGCAGGGAACGGGTCATCGGGTAGTGTTCGAATGGCGCTACACCGCCCCGTCAGCAACGCCTGCAACGTCGTTTGCCGAGATCATCGATGCTGCCGGCGAGCTGCCCATTCCGCCGTATCTGAACCGCGAGACGCAGGAGAGTGATAAGACCACCTACCAGACCGTCTATAGTAAGATCAAGGGTAGTGTGGCAGCCCCAACCGCCGGTCTGCACTTCACCGACGATGTGCTCAAGGCTGTTGATGAGCGGGGTATCGACCGTGAGGAGCTCACCCTGCATGTGGGAGCGGGAACGTTCAAGCCGGTGAAGAGTGAGGAGATAGAAGGGCACAGCATGCACACGGAGTATTACTGTGTGAAGCGGCACACCATCGAGAAGCTCATCCGTCATCAGGCGCAGGCCATCGCCGTGGGCACCACCAGTGTGCGCACCCTGGAGAGTCTGTACTATGTGGGAGTGAAGCTCGAGCAGCACCCCGATGCCAACGAAGACGAGCTGCATGTGGAGCAGTGGGAGCCCTATCAGCAGGAACAGCTGCCCATCGAACCCCTGAAAGCCCTGCAGAACATCCTGTCATGGCTCGACCGTCATGACAAGGCTGCTCTTCATGGCAGTACGCAGATCATCATTGCCCCGGGCTATGAATACAAGATCGTGAAGATGCTGGTCACGAACTTCCACCAGCCACAGAGCACCCTCCTGCTCCTGGTCAGCGCCTTTGTCAAAGGCGACTGGCACACGATTTACGACTACGCCCTCTCGCATCACTTCCGCTTCCTCAGTTATGGCGATAGTAGTTTGCTAATACCCTAATTTAGAGGTGAGAGGTGAGAATATTAGAGGTAAGAGAATAGTACTTGAGAGCGTAGCAACATAAAAGGATACAATAATCATAACAAGATTTAGAGTACAAGTAGGAGAGGTAATCTCTCACTTCTCACCTCTCACTTCTCACCTCTAAACAAGTTGAACAAAGTGAAACTTTATATCAAATGAAAAAAGGCGACAAAGTAAGATTTCTCAGTGAAAGTGGAGGCGGCATCGTGGCCGGCTTCCAAGGTAAAGATATTGTGTTGGTGGAGGATGAGGATGGGTTCCAGATTCCTACACGCATCAACGACGTGGTGGTGATCGATACCGATGATTACAACCTCGAGAAGGTGGCACAGAAAAGGGTAGGGGGCACCGCTTCCGCACCCACACCGTCTGCCCCTGAACGTCCCTCGCAGAAAGTGGAGACACCCGTGCTCCGTCCGGTCATCGAGGAGCGCAAAGGTGGTGATAAGCTGTCGGTCTATCTGGCCTTCGTCCCCATCGATATCCATGCCATTACCAGTACGCGGTTCGAGACCTACATCGTGAACGACAGTAACTATTACATCTACTATTCGTATCTGGTGGCCGAAGGAAATTCCTGGACACTCCGTGCCATGGGCGAGGTGGAGCCGAACACCAAGGAGTTCATCGAGGAGTTCGGGAAAGAAGACTTAAACGATCTCTCGCAAGTATCTGTACAATTCATTGCCTACAAGCGTGATAAGTCGTTCATGCTTAAAGAGCCTGTACAGGTGAAGATGCGCATTGATGGTGTAAAGTTCTACAAGTTGCACACCTTCCAGGAGAACGATTTCTTTGAGCAGAAAGCCTTACTCTATACCGTGGTGGAGAACGACAAGGTGAACCGTCCGCTGATGATCAATGCCGATGAACTGAAGAAGGAGATGTACCACAAGGAACCTGCCGATAAGACGCGCGTGGACAACTCGTATGTACGTCGTTACGACAACGGTAAGTCGCAACATCCTTTCTTGTCGAAGCATACCAAAGGTGACGAGCCCGTAGTGGTTGACCTCCATGCTCACGAAATCCTGGAAACCACCTCAGGCATGAGCGCCTCCGACATCCTCAGTTATCAGCTCGACATCGTCCACCGTACGCTGGCCGAGCACAAGGACCATAAAGGTAAGAAGATCGTGTTCATCCACGGAAAGGGCGAAGGAGTGCTTCGTCGCGCCATCATCCACGAACTGAATTATCGTTACAAATCCTACACCTACCAAGACGCCTCCTTCCAGGAGTACGGCTATGGTGCCACACAAGTAACAATCAAATAAACCACATCCCTCCGCAAGGAGGGTTTTTTATTTTCCTCACGCCGAGACGCAGAGAGCGCAGAGTCCCCGCAGAGAATTATTTTACACAGAATTACTATTTCACATAGAACCGACTACTTTATTATTTCCCGCAGAACCAAAAAAGCATTATCTTTGTGAGATTAAATATTCTCTGCGTGAACTCTGCGCTCTCTGCGCCTCTGCGTGAGGACAATGATTTCTGTGTGAGATATACAAGAATAGAGGATGAGAAAACTCATCCTCTATTTCAGTCCCCCTCCTCTTGGGAGGGGCTAGGGGTGGGCTTTACTCACCGCCTTGCGCGTTGTTGCTGGCAGCGGCATTCAGCTGTTCAACGTTCGCCATCTCGGCGGTTGACTTGAACTGTGCTGACTTGCGGAGCGAGATGGAGTCGTTACCCTCGCTGCGGGCGGGCAGGAATCGCATGCACACACCTGTGATGTGCTCGCCTAACGTCAGGGTTTCCTTACTCACCGCACGGGCATACCATTTGCCATAGGCGGCACTCTTACTGTTGTTGTTTTTCACCAACTTGTACAGAATTTTACTCACGATTAATAAATTAAAGATTAAACATTAAAGATTAAACATTATACGGCGTGAACGCCGTTGTTTCGGTGGAGCGGTGGCGCGTGGGCGCGTGGGTACGAGAATACTACTGAATTCCTGCCACCGCTCCCCAATCTACAAACCCGATGGGTTTCGGCTCCCCACCCCTCTAAGGGGCGGGGTCCCTGGCAAGGGGGGCGGGGTGTTGAAGTTACAATCCCCACCCCTCGCTGCGCTCACCCCTCCCCTTCGATGGGAGGGGAGTTGATTACCTTCGAGTCTCCACAACTTGAAGCATACCTCGCGCCCCCGCGCCCCCGAACCTCCGACTATTCCCTCCCTTTGGGAGGGCCGAGGTGGGCTCCAACGTCAAAACACGGGCACTCCTTCCCAGGATTGAGATCACGATGCCCCACGACCAGCGCTTTGGGGTAGCGTTCCTTCAGATCTTCAAGCAGCACCTCCATGGCACGTTTCTGTGCCTGCGTACGTGTGTCTTTGGGACGCCCTTGTCGGTCGAGTCCGCCCTCGTAGCACACGCCGATGGAGTGCTTGTTGTGGTTCTTGCAGTGAGCGCCAACCTCCTGCTCAGGTCTCCCCGGCCAGATCACTCCTTCGCGGTCGATATAGTAATGGTAGCCGATGTCCTTGAACCGGCGATGCGCTATGTGGTCGCGCCGACATTCCGCGAATGTGAGCCTCTTCCCCTCCGGGGTGGCCGAGCAGTGGATGACAATCAATGTTATGGTTCTCATAGCTTACTTACACGCCAAATCCGCATGATTGCAGTCCGAGGGCTGCAGCAATAGCACTGAGAATTCCGATCGTTGCTTGGAGCACCATGCCCCAGATGTTTCTCTTTTCTTTCATTTTTTTGACATAATAATTAGTTAGACATAATAACAAATTACCCATCCACCCTAACCAAACCTTCCCCTATATGGGAAGGCTTAACCGCTCCTCCTCGTCGCTCGTTCATTAAGGTAAGCTCGCCCCATCAAAGGGGCGGCTTATATTTCTTTTCGGCTTACGCCAGGTCTTTGCGCCAATCACTTTGAGAATCAAATTTCTGTGATTTCCGTGATTTCTGTGTGACATTAAATATCTCTCTGTGTGAGATCTTCCGGGATTGGTGGTGCTCTTCTTTTCATACTGCAAAGGTACTACATCGGGTAAGAGAAAAAGGAGTTATGTCACCCTCTTCGGAACAACATGGAAATAAAGGGAGTATTGAAAACATATAATTACCACGAATTATCCATTAATTTTCCATGAATTGCTGCGCGTAGTCATTATATGATTAATTATATGTTTAATTACATGGTAATTACATGTGAACAAAAACACTGGAATTAGCTGGCATTGAAGACATATAATTACCATGAATTATCCATTAATTTTTGTTCTTTTGTTCTTTGGTCTAAACCGTTCTTTTGTCTAAAAGTGGAATTGTTATCTATTCCATTGAAAAAAACTCAAAAATACTTGGATTATTCAGAAGGAATGTTTATCTTTGCACTGTCAGAACGAAAGTTTTGACTACGCCGCTGAGTGCGGGGAGCAAGCCTTGATCGACACTACTCCATTTAAAAGTCACCCTAGGGTGACTTTTATTTTTCGTATCTCCTACGAATTAACTTGTGGAATTGTGGACTAAGTGTTAAATCACGATTAATAGAAATGGCTTTCTTTCCTTTGAATATCAACACTTCTAATGCCTCCTGATTTGTTTCAAAATAGCTTTTTATATCTGATGCGAGCAATCGCACATTATAATCAACAGTCATATTAAGCAGAACCCTGTTGCTCTGACCGATTGACTCAAACAGTCTGTTGCTGACAGATGCTTTACCTGATATGGTTTTGAGGTCATATACCTTACAATTCCCTTTCTGCTCAAAGATAAAATCTGGTGTACGTGTATCCTTGGGATTAGGCAGGATAAACACCCGATATCCATGTTCTACTGCTTTACGGGCAGCATTCAACAGGTTTTCATAGTCTGGACCTTGTTCGCCTCCTGTGCTGTAAATACCCGTTTCACCTTCCACCAGATGGAACTCACCATAGTAGACGATCTCCTTCAGTTTCTTTATGAAGCCGGCTCCTTTCAGATTGTGAAGTTCCTTTAGTTCAACGGTAATGCCTCTCCATAAAGATTCCTCAAGCAACCACGGAGAATCAACATTGTCCTCAAAAATATCTAATGTAAACATGCGTTCTTCCATCATACATAGTCTCATTCTGATTGCAAAGGTACTATTTTTCTTTGAACTTCAAGCATTAACTTCATTGATTCGTCAAGAAAATGTGTAATTACTGCATTTATTCAATATGTCCTTTTGTTCTTCTGTCAAAAAATAATTAGTTCTTTGGTCTAAAATAAATATCTGTTCTTATGTTATTATGTCTAAATTGTTCTTATGTCTAAAAGTAGAGTTACAGGGAATTATTGTGCTGTAATCGTTTGGTTATGTGGCAGAAAATGTGTATCTTTGTATCATGGAAAATACATTCAAGATACGCACATACGGACGCATGGAGCTGGCTCAGCTCTACTGTCCCGACGTACAGCCCAAGACGGCCTGGAAGAAACTGAAGGAGTGGATCGACTACTATCCACACCTGAACGAGAAACTGGCCCTGCTGGGCAAAACCACCTGCACCCGCACCTACTCACCGCCGCAGGTCAGAGCAATCGTGGAGGCGCTGGGGGAACCGTAGGGGAGGGGCCCCGCGCCACCGTACCACCGAAATAAAACCGGCGTTGACAAAAGTCAACGAAGTTAATGTTTAATGTTTAATATTTAATGTTTAATGTTTAATGTACAACGGTCTTCTTCCCGTTTTGAATATACACGCCCTTCTTGTCAGGTTTCCCATTCATCTTCTGTCCATCAATCGTGTACCACTCATTGCTTATCACTTGTGACTGATCACTTATCACTTGATGAAGGTCTGTGGTGATGCTATAAGGAGGACGTGTGAAGTACCCTGGTCGGCTGGGGCCGCCGTCGATGCGGGCGTATACATAGCCAACGTAATGGGGATTATAGGTCGTACCCATGCCTCCCACCAGGTTTTCGCAATGAGAGAACATGTCAGGGGTGCTCATTGCTACATCGACTTTCAATTTGCTGCTTGCATAGATGGTCTTCAGATTTGAGCATCCAAAGAACATTTGAGCCAAATCGGTTACTTTTGCCGTATCGAAACTGCTCAAGTCAAGGCTTATCAAATCACTACAACTCATGAACATGTAACTCATATCAGTCACCATGGACGTGTCGAAACTGGTCAAGTCAAGGCTCGTCAATTTCACACAGCCAAAAAACATCCACCCCATGCTGGTCACTTTGCTCGTATTCAGATATTTGAGGTTCGTGATGGATTCCAGTTCATCCATACCGTAAAACCAATGGAAAGTAGTTGTTGGACGGATACTAGCGAACGAGGAGTCAAAGACCACCTTTTTCACTTCGGTATTGGTGTAATCTGTTTCCCATGCTGGCTTTTTCTTGCCATTGTTGACGTAGTAGCATTGGCTATTGTAGCTCATGCGGGAGTTGTACTTTTTATCATAGTAGAACGTCAGCGTATTATTTTCCGACGTATAGCAGGCATAGAGTAAGTATGCTGCTGTCAAATAGCCAGGGCCACCTATTCCATCAATGTGGACATATTTTCTATCGCTGTTGCTAGAATTATACCTCGTTCCCTGCTCGCCCACCAGCCTGGTGCATTGGCTGAATATATCGATAGAGCCTGCATCAGTTAAAGCTGACGTGTTCCATCCTAAGCCCACATAGATGGTCTTCAGATTTGAGCAGCCAGCGAACATGCAGAACATATTAGTCACCTTGGACGTGATGAAGCTGTGCAAGGAAAGACTCGTTAATCCGGTGCACCCCTGGAACATATTACCCATATTGGTCACATTGGACGTGTCGAAGTTGCCCAAGTTAATAAACGTAAGACTGCTGCACCCCTCGAACATACCATTCATATAGACCACCTCACTGGTGTTCAGGTTATTGATGTTGGCAATAAATTGAAGATTTTTCATATCGTAAAACCAATAGCTGGTGGTCATCAGACGAGCACCAGCAAACGATGCGTCAAAGTCCACATTGGTCACATCTTCATATATGCCGTCATAATACCAATTTGGAAGACGATCGCCCGTATTCAGGTCGTAGGTTTTGCCCGTGCAGGAGCTGCGCTGGTTGTCGTAGTAGAACGTCAGTGTTTTGTTCGACGAGGTATAGCAGGCATACGCCTCGGCAGCGTTAGCGCCCATGGCGCTCATCAGGGTTATCAGCAGGATAACCGCTCTAAGGAATAAAGGTTTCGTTTTCATACGCGTATCGGTTTAGTAGTTGTTCTTTGCAGATGATATCTTCTGGCGACAAAGATAATAAAAATTTCGCATATATTATAATAAAAGTGCTGAATTGGAAAGAAATTATCATAATTATCATAATTACTCCAGAAATATATTCTTACTTTTATCGCCTGCGGCGATGTGGTTATTGATCACCTTCGGCGAGAAATTATACAGAATTAAATTCAAAATTATACAAAAACTCTTTTCCGTTATTCCGATATTTTTCCGTTTCTTCCGTTATAAAAAAATTGTGGGCAGAATTATTCACATTATTCACATTTATTTCCAAGTAGATTAATTATTTCTGTGATTTCCGTGCTTTCTGTGTGAGATTAAAAAGTAGTCGGTTCTGTGTGAGATATTATAATTCTCTGTGTGAACTCTGCGTTCTCTGCGTCTCTGCGTGAGAACAAACATTTCTGTGAGATGCTAAAGATCTGTGTGAGTTTCTTTAGGGGTCTTAAAATTACATAAAACTAATCATAAAGTTCCATGTTCAATGCTCAAAGTTCAAAGAAAAAAACTATCTTTGCACCCGAAAGTTCTATCTATGACAGAAAGATACTCAAGTATTGATTTAAGTCAGACCACACAGAATAATAGCAAAATAATAGCAAAAACAAATTATGAAAATGAATAGAATCTACAGAAAGCCCGCAATTAAAGTTGTGCAGCTGCAGCATCACAGTCATTTGTTGGCTGGCAGTCCGGGTGTCAAGTCAATCTCCAGCACCGATGGTTTCATCCTGAACGATGATGGTCTGGGCAACAGCGATGCTGACGTCTAAGTACTCAGTTTACGCTTCCATACTCAAGAATCAAAAAACTAAAACAATAAAAGATGAAAAAGAAACTGTTTTTTATCTCCTCTTTACTGTGCTTGATGGTGCAGGGCACCTGGGCGCAGACCTACATTGAACGGTCATGGGATGACACGGACAAGAAGGTGGTTAACACTGAGAAGACCCTTACAACATCCATTGCCTATGACGCCGAGCCCACCAGCGAGGGACAGTACAAGTTAGTGACAAATGCTCCAGCCAGCTCCCCTAACGAATGGTTCGGGATGGGCGGTTACAGCACCAGCGTTCCCGAGTTCTATGTGGTAAGTGGAAACGTGAAACGCGAAACCATCGTTGTGCAGGGCAATGACGTGCATCTCATCCTCTGCGATAATGCCACGCTCACCCTCACCGGCGGACTGAAACTCGAGGGCGACAACAAGCTCTATATCCATTGTCAGTCGTATGGCGAAAACATGGGCCGACTAATGGTCACCAACAAATATAAATATGCTGCCGGAATCGGCAGTGCGCGCGACGTGGAGAAAGATATAGATAAAACAGTGGGCGAACTGGTCATCTATGGCGGACACATTGAGGCCACTGGCGGGGAACTTGGCGCAGGCATCGGCGCTTGCGCAAGATATAATCAATCTACTAAAAAACTATGTAGTAAAATCACCATCTATGGCGGTTATGTGAAGGCTACAAGCGGTAAATATTCCGCAGGCATCGGCGGTGGCCAAAACTACGCAATTGGAAGAGTAGAGGGAGGTGATTTTATTATGTATGATGGCACGGTGATAGCCCACGGTAAATCTACCGGTATAGGAGCAGGAGATGGTATTCCAAGTTTCGGCCACAACGTGACTGTTTATGGTGGATCGCTCACAGCCATAGGCGACAATTCTGCCGGAATCGGCGGTAGTCATAGCAGCGACTATTATGAATACGGCGGCAAATTAACTGGCGGTACGTTCACGATCTATGGTGGCAGAGTGGAAGCCACAGGCGGCGATAAAGGTGCCGGCATCGGCGGCGGTTATGAAGCCGGTGGCGGCGTGGTGAATATACATGGTGGCACAGTGATAGCCCATGGCAGTGAGTACGCCGCCGGCATCGGCGGAGGCACCTATGGCTTTGGTGGCGAGGTGACCATCACAGGCGGTACGGTGATAACCACTGGCGGCGAAAAAGGTGCCGGCATCGGCGGCGGCAGCCATGGCTGGGGTGGCAAAGTGACCATCAGCGGCGGAACGGTGGAAGCCACTGGCGGCGAAAAGGCTGCAGGCATTGGCGGAGGCTGCTACTGCAGTGGTGGCAAGGTAACCATCAGCGGCGGAACAGTGACAGCCACGGGCGGCGAAAAGGCTGCAGGCATCGGCGGCGGTTATGATGCTAGTGCTGCCGATGTGACCATCACTGGTGGTACAATCATTGCCAAAGCTGGAAACCAGGGAGGTACCGGTAACAGAGCCATCGGTCCAGGCAATGGAAAAGACAACTATGGCTCATTGTCTGTCAGCGCCGATATGATGGTGGGAGCAGGCAACAATGGCAGTGTAGAGCGCATCTATGATGCCGACGAACGCAAGAACGCCTGCTGGTATCGCTCGTACGCCGAGATATCACCCTGCACGCATCCTTCGGGACTCACTTTTACCATTAACGAAGATGGTACCCACAACACGCATTGCCGTCACTGCACGGTGTCGGAAAAGGTAGATCACTTCAACAGCGACGGCAATGGCACGTGCATCTGTGGCTACGAGGGTAGCGGAGACTATTACACCATCACGATAGCCACCAGCAGCAATGGCACCAGCTATGAAGGTGTCGGCGTAATGGCAAATGTGGGTAAAGGCAAGCCCTTCATCTTACCCGTGTGCTCCAGTATCCCCGAGGGCTACGACTTCGCTGGATGGTCTGCCAGCCCCGTTTACCATGATGGAATACTGCCCACCGCGTATGAGACTTTGTATAAAGCCGGCGAAAAATTCACCGTTAATGCGAATATCAACTTCTTCGCCCGCTACCGCGCATTGGAAATCAGTCTTACCGACGACAGTGACAACAGCGAGACGCTCAATACATACAATGGGCGCAAGACTGCCAGCGTCACCCTCGCAGGGCGCACCCTGACCAAGAACAATGAATGGAACACGCTATGTCTGCCGTTCTCACTGGAAAGCTTCACGGGCACACCGCTCGAAGGCGCCACCGTCAAGGAAATGGACGATTCAGAGACTGGCACGAACCTGAGCGCTGATGGTGTGCTCACGCTGAAGTTCAAGACTGCCACCAGCATCGAGGCCGGTAAGCCGTATATCGTGAAGTGGACAAGTGGCGAAGACATCAGTAATCCCGTGTTCAAGGGCGTTACCATCACGAGCACCACCACAACCGATGTCACCACCTATGACGGCAAGGTGACCTTCGTGGGGCAGTACATGCCGTTCATCATCGACGAGGACAACAAGGAAGAGATCCTCTTCGTAAGTAGCGGTAACAAGATAGGATACGTCAACGAAACAGCTACGCTGCCTCGCGTCCTGAAAAACTTCCGTGCCCACTTCTGGGCGCAGCCCAACCAGGAGAGCGGCACAGCCAGCGCCCGCGCCATCACCATCCTCTTCGACGACGACATGGGCGTGACCACCGGCCTTCATCAAGTAACAAGTGATAAGTCACAAGTTCAAAGCAAAGAGTGGTACACCATTGATGGTAGGAAGTTGAACGGAATGCCCGCAGCCAAGGGCGTGTATATTCAAAACGGGAAGAAGAGCATTGTGAAATAAGAGCCTACCCCTAGCCCCTCCCAAGAGGAGGGGAACTTAGAAAGAGGATGAGCAATCATCCTCTTTCATGTATGTATCCGTAAGATTCGTGTGATCAGTGTTCGTTTTATCTCTGAAAGAAATTATCATAATTACCATAATTATCCCAGAAATACTATTTGATACGGAATACATAGCCTTTTCCGTTTATTTTCCGATAATTTCCGTTTCTTCCGTTATAGTAAAAACTTGTGTTTTTCTTTCCATTTTATTTGGCAGAATCAACTTTTATGTTTATTTTTGCACAGAATAATCTGATTATGGAAAGAAATCTTTTGATAGAGTTATTAGAAGATGGTGAAAAAGTAAGTCTTTACTCACCACATTTTGAAGGTGAAGAGTATTCGGAATTTGAGAAGTTCCTGCTCACAAACAAAGACACATATCCTAATGATGTTAAACAACTGGTTTACAGACTTGACATTATTAAAAGGGATGGGGCTGAAGATCGCCATTTTCGGTATGAGGGAACAAAGCGCGATAGGGTCATGGCTTTGCCTTCACATCTTGAAACGACTTCACTTAGACTATATTTAATAAACATTCAAGCTAAAATATTGATTCTCGGTAATGGTGGTTTGAAAACAACAGCAACATATCAACAGGACGAGAACCTAAATAGGCAAGTGAAAACACTTCAAAAGATAGATATAGAACTGAAACGAAGAGAAAATGAAGAGGTGATAGTTGTAAAGGGAACAGAACTACTGGGGGAATTGTCATTCTCGATTAAAGAAGATTAAAAAAGGAGGTACAAATGAAGACTAACAGAATTATGGATGAGATTCGCAGCACAATCTCACCTGAGATGAAACTACAGATGGATTTGTCTGTGTCCATCGCTAATCGTATTTATGAGATTCTCGAATCAAAGGGAATGTCACAAAAGGATCTTGCCAAACGTCTTGGTAAGACAGAGACGGAAGTGAGCCGTTGGCTATCCGGAACTCACAATCTTACATTGGCTACCATTTGCAAGATATCTGCTGCCTTAGATGAGCCTATTGTATCCGTAACCCATTCGGTTCATAAGTATGAACCTTTGCTTGCTTCGGAATCACTATTCCCTCCAGATGATGATTAGGCTGAGCTAGAAAACTCACACGGAAATTTTCTTTTATTATCCGCATGATCCGAGTCATCCGTGTTCGTTTTATCTCTGAAAGAAATTATCATAATTACCATAATTATCCCAGAAATATATTCTTACTTTTTATCTCACACAGATCCCACAGTTCCCACAGATTTTTTCCGTTTATTTTCCGATATTTTCCGTTTCTTCCGTTATAAAAATCCTCGCGCCAATCACTTTGAGAATCAGATTTCCGTGATTTCCGCCATTTCTGCGGGACAAAAAAAGTTCTCTGCGTCTCTGCGTGAGAACAAACATTTCTGTGAGATGGTAAAGATCTGTGTGAGTTTCTTTGGGGGTCTTAAAATTACATAAAACTAATCATATAGTTCAATGTTCAATGCTCAAAGTTCAAAGAAAAAAACTATCTTTGCACCAGATCCCCAGTTTCCCTCCTATGGAGGGGGTAGGGGTACCTCCAATCTCAAAACTATCCGCTTATGAAACCAACATCCATTATTCACCGACTGGTTATCCTATTGATAACCCTGATAAGCGCCATTAGCGCTAATGCCCAGGAAGCCTATGCCTGCTATACACCTGAAAATACTACACTGTCGTTCTATTACGACATTAACCGCAGTACACAAACGGGTGTGATATATGACCTGAACACTGGTTCCACCGATACCGATTGGGATGATGACGGCATATATGAAGATGTGTCTAAAGTGGTCTTTGACGCCTCGTTTGCCAACGCCCGCCCTACGACCACCTACGATTGGTTCTATAACATGAAGAACCTTGAATCCATCGAGGGCATTAGTTATCTGAACACTAGTGAGGTGACCGATATGGGTTGGATGTTTTATAACTGCAAAAAATTGACGAGTCTTGACTTGAGCAGTTTCAACACGGCCAAGGTATCCACGATGGTGAATATGTTCTATGGCTGCAACAGTCTGCGAACTATTTATGTGGGTGATGGTTGGAGTACAGCAGCAGTGACAAACTCCAATAACATGTTCGCAGTCTGCACCAATCTTGTGGGTGGCAAGGGCACAACCTATGATTCGAACCATGTAGACAAGGCCTACGCCCACATCGACGGTGGTTCTAGCAACCCTGGCTACTTTACTTATAAGAAACCCTCAGGAATCGCCACAGACCTTCATCAAGTTTCAAGTGATAAGTCACAAGTTCAAAGCAAAGAGTGGTACACCCTTGATGGTAGGAAGCTCAATGGAAAGCCCGCAGCCAAAGGCATTTATATTCAAAACGGTCAGAAGACCGTTTTGAATAATTGACAGTTGACAATTGACAGTTGACAGTTCTTCGCAAGCGAAGCGGCAGAGCCGAGCGGACAGTTCTTCGCATAGCGAAGCGGCAGAGCCGAGCGGACAGTTCTTCGCATAGCGAAGCGGCCTCTCTCCAAGGGGCGAGGGGAAAGTGTGACAGGTCTTAGGATCTGTCACATTTGTTAAACAATAGGTATATTCCACAACGGTTCTGCCTCCCAACCGCAAGGAAATCCCATTGCGCTGATGTCAATGGATGGGAAAGCGGAGAGCAAAGTTTGTATCTTGTCTTTCATATCGTTGTTAGGTGAAATGATATTCAGAAAGTACTTGATGATGCAAAGATCAAAGTATATTCTTAGTGGATCATTTTCTAATAAAATCCAACTGTAATTAATATGATGAGGCATCATTGGTCGAATAGTATTCTGCTTGTTCCATACACGAGCGTGATGACAGCATGAATTACGAGTCAATGCTACGATGGTAAGCCATGACTCAAACGGTGCTACCTGCAATCCGAATTTTTGAGAAATGCGTTTCTTGATTCGTGGAACTTTGATATTGCTATAAATGTTTGTGATGACACCAAATGGTAAGACTTCTGCAAGAATCCATGCAGGAGGGTAGGGGTCGGAATAGGTTTGTTTGAAATGTACGATGAAATCTTCCCTCGAACGACGCAGTTCATTATCAATCAAATCCATTGTGTGCTGGAACTTTCTACTATCAATAAAGTTTCTGCTGTCTGTCATCCAGAATGGGTCGTTTGTCATCTCACAACCTGTATTTACTATGGCACTTCTAACTGCGACCTCTATCTTTTCAATTTCATTGAAGGCAAGCAAACGCAACTTTTTGTCAAAACGATAGAGCATCATCACTTGACTAAAATATGTGTTGGGTTTATATTGATGTAGTTCTTTCGGGATTTGTAATAATGGGTACATATAGGCAGACAAGCGGTAATAGCCAATATACTCAATATAACTCTCTGCCTTTGCAGTGTCATTAACGGTTAAACCACGTGATTGCAATAGCCTGACCAGGTCATGGGCATTTAAGTACGGTTTTGTAAACGGAATCATATTCTCATAGTATTAAAATAATAAAACGACCCGCACATTTGAGCATCGTTGAGAGGCTTGGCGGGTTCTGGTGGTGCAAAGGTAAGAATTATTTTCGAATCACCAAAATTTCGCATTACTTTTTTGCTCTGAACCCGAAAACTACTCATTTTGTGTGCCCTTAGAATGATCCGCTAAATCCGAGCTATCCGTGTTCGTTTATCTCTGAAAGAAATTATCATAATTACCATAATTATCCCAGAAATAATACTCTTACTTTTTATCTCACACAGATCCCACAGATCGCACAGATTTCTTTTCCGTTTCTTTTCCGAAAATTTCCGTTTATTCCGTCATAAAATTATATTGTTTAATTTGAATCAAATTTGCTCAATTTCCACGCGCAGCGTGCTCTATTCCTTTTATCGCCTGCGGCGATGTTTCTTATCTCACACAGAAATCACAGAAAGCACAGAAATTTTTTCCGTTTATTTTCCGATAATTTCCGTTTCTTCCGTTATAAAAAACATCCTCGTGCCAATCACTTTGAGAATTATCTTTATCTCTCACTGAACTGACTATTTTTTTTATTTCCCGCAGAAATCACAGAAATCACAGAAAGGCCATGCGGCATGTTTTTCTTTGCGCCAATCACTTTGAGATTCAGATTTCTGTGCTTTCTGTGCTTTCTGTGGGAAATAATAATTCTCTGCGTGAACTCTGCGCCCTCTGCGATTTGACTTCGTCTTCCTCCTCCTAGCTCGACAAAGTCCATACAAGTATAACTTTGTTCTCACTCGTTCGTCGTTTCTGCGTGAGAATAAACATATAAGCCTGATAACTGTGTGAAAGAAGGCTGATAAGTGGGTGTTATAAGGCTGATTTCTGGGTGTTATAAGGCTGATAACATTGTTCGTTAAAATAGATCTGAATGCGTTCCAGTCTGGAGAAAGAGCAGTGTCAGTTCAGTGTAATAAGTTTCATGTTCAGCCCGCGCTTGATACAACGTCGGAAATCTTTTTTGAATTGGTTTGAGATTTTTACAGTGTATTCCATAGTTTACAGTCCCATTTCCTTATAAAAGTCATCCAATGAATCATAAGTTGTGACGCGTCCATTCTTCACGTCATCCATTGCCTGACGGTAGCCGGCAGTCTTGGTAATATCAAGCTCTTTCGGCTTTGCCTCTTTTTGCACCTTCACAGAAGATACACCCATCAGCATTTTACAGGCCTGCTTCACTTTTGAAACAAGGCTATCATCGGGAACCTGTAGTATTATTGTTGCCATATTCTTTCTCCTTTATATTTGCACCTTTCTGCTGCAAAGATAACCATAATTCCACAAACTTCCAATTATTTTGCGGTTTTTTAGTTTTATAATCAAAGAAGCAATCGAATGTAATCACGATATTGGAAGGACAATGTGAGGGGGATGAGGGGGTTGAGGGGGTTGTTTTTATAACATTATAGAAAACTATAAAAATAGGCTCGCGCGCCCGAAAATATATAAAGTTTAGAAAATAACACCCTCAACCCCCTCATCCCCCTCACTTTATTAGAATACCCTGCTGTCTTCCATAAGCACCTCACGCGATTTAATTTCTTGAATATCAGCGTATTGAAGTTCCTTAACGAAATACTTGTTCACACCACGTATTCTTCTCAATGGGAAGTCTAACTTCTTCATCACCCTCCCAATTCTCTGATTTGACAGTGGTTTTTTTATCCCCCCGTTAATCTTCTCGAGTATTTCGGTGGAGGTGAGATAAACCCCTGTATCCGAGGACGTTGGTTGCGCGTAGTACTTCATGATGAGCTGTTCCTCGATGCACTCCGTTTCGAACCTTTTGTTATGTTCATTCTGCTCCTTGATCTCCTCCTGCGTGAACCAATACCGATAAGTATTGTTGCACGACAGGTAGAACGCCTGCGAGTAGAGCCTCTGGTAGTTGATGTCGTACGTGCGCGGGTCGTCGATGCTGTCGATGAGGAACGGCAGCCAGCGGCGCGAGCCCGTCGGGTCGTTCAGGAAACACTCGTTGTTACCCGTGGCACACAGCGATGCGATGCGCGGCAGGTTCACGTAGTTACGCGCGTAGGCCGGACGGTCCTTGATCACCGGCATCGTGATCATCGCCTTCAGCTGGTTCAGCTCCTTGACCGACAGCGCATCGATCTCCTCCAAACAGATCAGCATGTTCTTCGCCAGCTGCAGACGGTCGTCCTTGTTCAGCACCGTATTATCCGTCTTCACCATGAAATACTGTCGCAGCTCGGGCGGCAGCAGTTTGGCGAAGAACGTACTCTTGTAGGTACCCTGATCGCCGATGAGCACCAGCACCACGTTGTTCACCACCTCGTCGTTCCACACCGACGCCACCATACCCACCAGCCATCGTTTGAAGTGTTCGGCAAACCGCTTCTGCTCCTTTTCGCACCGTCGCAGGTAGTCAGCCTCCCCCGGACCCTCATCATCCGCCGTGCGCGGTAGCGTGACATGCACATGCGAGGCCAGTTCCTCAATGGCATCCTCGTCGGAGCCCAAGTAATCCAGTGCGTTAACAAAGTAATCCCTTATCGGGTTGATGCGCGGCGAAGCATCCGAGTAGAGCACGCTCAGCATATCGCCCAGGCGCCGTTCCCCCTTCGGGCACACCAGTCGCCAGAGCGTATTCTCCTCGCGGTCGGTCATGTCGTGCCACTCCCTGGTGAACTCCGTTGCCCCCGGCACCTCCGTCGGCTGGTCATCCTCCATCCTTTCCAGCCACCGGCATTCATACTTTCCTGTGATACTGTTGAAGCGCGTCTGCACACGCTCGCTAATCAGTGTTTTCAACTCGTCAAGTGATTTAAGTTCACTCTTTTTCAAACCTTTTTTCTTGGTTTCTTTTTTCATAATATTAATATTGAATAATTAGTGTCTTTCATCCTTTCAAACCTCTCATTCCTCTTGTTCCTTTTCCGCCGCATCGTCGAGCATCTTCCGAACCTTATCGTTCCTTTTTTCAAAGAACGCGAGGAACAACAAATAAAGTCTGTGCATCAAATCGTCGAAATCTTCCTTTGTTCCCTTTATTTTAATGACAAGGATGGTGCTTATCATAAGACGCAGCAAATCTATGGTTAGTCGAAGATTCTTCCGTTTCTCATACCTCATACGGTCTATATACCTTTCTTGCCGGCTCCAATTATGCTCGACAAGAAAGGCATGGAAGGTCTCATAAAGACCCCGCTGCAGATCATATAACGATTTAATCTTCATTTGCCTGCAAAAGTACACAATAACATCCAAATAGGTGGTTACGCCCCATGGGGCGTAACCACCCTCATTTTTTTGCCCTGAATTTAAACATCTTTAACTAAAAACGACAAGAATCCATCAACTCTGTCTTCAATTATGTATGATTTTGGTCAGATTCTGTTCAATTTCTGTCCGCTTGCGGGCATCCCTACTTCAATTGCCTATGGCGAGACATCCAACAAAATCTTATCCAAATTCTAACAATCCGAATGGGTTTCCGTCCACAGAGAAGGGTAGGCGCAGTTTTTTTGTTTGTTGTTGAAAATAATCTTCCATACAATTCCATATTTGCCGAAAAAGTTGTATATTTGCAGTTGTATTGCGGATTGACCGAAGGTCAAGCCGTTGCGAATATGAGTGAAATTAAAGATATGCAAATGATAAGTATGCGTTTCTCTATGCAACTTATTTATTAACAACAGACAATCATAATGTATAAGATAACTTGGGACAAAGAGACGGGTGGAGTGCTATTACACTCTCGTATTGTTGAGGGCACGCTTGGCGTGTCACCTCGTCCTGTGTTCTTCGAAGAGCTTGACTTACTCAAACTAAATGAACTGGGATGGGAATATCCCCACTCAGTAGAGCCTCTTTTGTGGGCTGTCAATAAGCAGTATTGGTATCAGGGTGAACTGATGTTTGAAGCTAAAGGTGCCAATATCTATGACGCTGCAACGATTGTGTTCCAACCTGGAAGGGAGAAAATGAAACTGAAGTCAGTGGATGTAAAGAAGATGCTGACAAAAAATCACGACTTCATGTTTCTACTTGAGAGCGAGGCCATTGAATTTATACGTGAGACTTTTAGTCAATATGCTAAGGCCAAGAAGAGTGTGGAACGAGTAGCTGCTAATCAGATGGATTATGAGGCTTTGGCCAAACGCTTGGAGAAAAAAACTAAGCAGAAAATGGCCATCGTAAAGGAAGATTGTGACAGTTTTGAGATTATGCCACTGAATCTTGCTGAGGAACAAGGAAAGAAGGTTTTCCATACTACAAAGATAGACCGTTTCCTTGCTTCATTCTCTGGTGGTAAAGACTCTCAGGTTGTTCTTGACCTCTGTACTCGTGCAATCCCAAGTACAGAATTTGAAGTCATATATAGCGATACAGGATATGAATTGCCACCTTCGTTACAACTATATGAGCAGATACAAGAGCATTATCATAAGTTGTTTCCAGACTTAAAATTTTCTATGGCTCGCAATCATGAAAGTGTGTTGAATTATTGGGATAAGATTGGAACACCCAGTGATAAACATAGATGGTGTTGCGCAATTATGAAGACGGCTCCACTATACCGTTCTTTGAAAATTGACGGAACGAATAAGCAAGCTAAATCATTAGCCTTTGAGGGTGTTCGCTCGGAAGAAAGCGTAATGAGAAGCAACTACGAAAGGATTGGTCGTGGGGTTAAACATGATACCGTCATTAATGCAAGACCTATACTTCATTGGAATACAACAGAGATATTCCTTTATCTTTTCGAATGGAATCTTCCCATCAATGAGGCATATCGTCTTGGGAAGCCAAGGGTTGGTTGCTTAATCTGTCCGTTCTCATCTCCGTGGGATGACATGATTGTCAATACCAAGTTCAAAAAAGAACTAGAACCATTCCTTTCAAGATTAGTTAATTGGTCAAAACAGCGACATATACCAAACCTGGACGAGTATATCAAAGAACATAAGTGGAAACTTCGTGCAAGTGGCAATAATTTAGGATCTTTGACAAGAGTCCTATTTCCTAAACAGTTCCCGACTTTTGTAGCAAATGTGAGCAATGCCAAGAAGAATATTGTGACTTGGTTGCCTGTTCTTTGTAATTATACGATTGTTCGCGAGAAAAACAAAGCAACAGGAGAATTGAGATTTAACAATACTACCTATCGCTATGAAATCGTATATAAATCAAACACTGATTATCAGTTTACGTTGCATGAGGTATCAGATCCTCTAGTCGTACAGCTTCTTAAACGAGTAATTTATAAAAGTGCTTATTGTATCAACTGCGAAGGATGTGAGGTTGAGTGCCCTACAGGAGCACTGTCTGTCTATCCAGAAATAGTTATTGATAAGCATAAATGTATTCATTGTCATAAATGCCTGCAATTCCATGACAATGGATGTATTGTAGCAAATTCTTTAATTATGAATACGGAAACTAATAAAAAGGGAGGAGGTATCTCCCGCATCGGAACATTTGGAATTCACGAAGAGTGGCTCCAAGAATTTTTAGCAGATCCAGATGGATTTTGGATGAGTAATTCGCTCGGAAATAAACAAGAGCAGAGTTTTAAGGCCTGGTTGTCTGACGCTGACATTATCAATGCTAAAAAGGAAATGACAGAGTTCGGTAAATTTATTAAAGAGTATTATGAAGACGAGCATGACTTGGTTTGGGAACTTATCTGGACAAATTTCGCTTACGGCTCAACCTTGACAGGGTGGTTTATGAATACTATTAAACCAGGTCAGACATTTAACAAACAATTATTAGACGAATTGGCCCTCTCTGAATTTGACGGCACAAAGAACACTATAACATATGCCATTGGAGGTTTCATGCAGATATTCAACTATTCTCCTATAGGTGATATACTTCAGCAAGGATTCTCGGAAGACAGCAAATCGTTTGTTCGCATGCCGCATAATGAATTGTCTGAGGTGGCCTTGGCTTATTCTCTTTACAAGTATGCATCAGAAAAGACAATAAGGTCTCTTCGAGTGTCAGATTTTTATAGAGAAGACTGCCAGACTGGCCCATTCTGTGAGTTTGGCATTGGAAAGAGTGTTTTTGAAAAACTACTCAGACAACTTAACTCAGCTTCAAATCGAGTCTTAATAGCCGAATTGAATATGGGTCTAGACAGTATTACGTTGAGGGAAGACCTAAATCCTATTGACGTACTGAAGCAACTTGTATTATAGAAATGAGACAGGGACTTAAAATATCGTATTATAAGAACTTGCTACTCTCAATGAATGTAGCAAGAGCACATGGGCAAATTAATATTGCCAAGCCTATTATGATGCTTGCTGTTATTCAGTGTATTGAGAATGGGAGCATTATAGCTAATCGAATACTATATTCCGAGTCTCTTATTGCGACCTATAATGAACTTTTTAGTCATTATAGTAATGATGATATAACATCGTCAGTATATCCCTTCTACTATCTTGGAAGTGAAGACTTCTATTACATCAAAGGCAAGAAAGCCCAAACGACTCCCTCAGCAAAGTTCCTACGTGAGAATGTTGAGTATGCCAGCCTTGATGATGATCTATGGGAACTATTTCTAAACCCAGAGACAAGAAATGAATTAAAAAATGCCATTATTCAGCATTTTATAGAATCGAGAACATAAAGAAAAGAAACATAATACAAATTCAATAGCTATGTCGTATAGTAAAATAGTTACGCTGCGCAATATGCGCCCAGCATATAATATCAAGGAAGAAAGTCAAGGTGAATGGAAATCTTTTATAGCCAATGATCAGTTCAATGACATCTTGACCAAGACTATTCGTGCTGTGCGAAACAACGATGCCGATACGCACAAGTCGATATGGATAGCAGGAACTTACGGAACAGGAAAATCTCACGCTGGAGCAGTGATTCAGCATTTACTATGCGACCCCGTAGATGATATCCGCGAATATGTGGAAGATGAATATCGTAAATCAAAATACGATCTTCTTCGAGAGTCGCTTTTGCAACTCCGCCAGAACAAACGTTTGTTCCCTGTGAACATGTATGGCCAGCAAAGTATCGCTCACGAAGAGGATTTGTCATTACAACTACAACGGGAAATCAAACGCACCTTAATTGCATCAGGAATAGATATCACCGTGCAGACGGACTTTGATATGTATGTGCAACACATAGAGAGTCAACCGGCATTCTGGGAAAACCTAATAGAACAGAATGCTCAATTACAAAGTATTGCTCCTGATATTCAAAAACTTAAACAGAGGTTGACTGCTGCTGACACTGACGTTTTGGATTATGTTCGTCAGGCACTTCGAAGAGGAGGATATGATATTCGCTTGCAGAGCAATAATCTAAAACAATGGATATTTGAAGTACAAGATGCACTTCGCGAAAAATCTGACTACAATGGTCTATTGATTATATGGGATGAATTTACCGAAGTTATGACTTCTTCCATTGGTACACGTTTGTTAGTGCAGCTACAGGAAATATCTGAGGCTATGATGAATGCTGAGAACGATTCCTATTTTCTATTTATCTCGCACCCGTCAGCACTAAACACGCTAAAGGAAGAAGAGAGAGAAAAAACCAAGGGTCGTTACCACTATGTTATTTATAACATGGAACCGGTCTCTGCATTCAAGATTATGTCTAAAAAGTTCAAGATAGTAAATCGCATTCTTTACGCAATGAGACAGGAACGATTCTTTGGTATTCATCCAGAGTTACTTGATATGTTAAGCACTACAAGTGCTGACATACAACAGACTAAAGAGAACATCAAGAATCTATTCCCTCTACACCCCTGCACAGCCAACCTTGCTACATATTATGCTCGCGAGGCAGGTTCCAGCAGTCGAAGTGTATTTGAGTTTATCGCAAGCGATTCTGTAAGGAACTTTTTGGATGACGAAGAAGCCTATAACCAAGACAGAACAATTACAGCAGACTATCTTTGGGACTATGTACAGGAGTATTTTGAGAGCGATGCAGCGAAGTTCGGTGCAGTAACAGAACGTTTCAACAGTCATCATCTTTATGTAGAAAGTCAAGGAGAGAACTATATGAGAGTGTTCAAGGCCATACTATTGCTGAATGCATTGAACAACATTGCCAATAGCGATACCGTGACTCCAAGTACAGAGAACATTGAGAACTTGTTCATGGGTACAGAGATTGAAGGTCAATTAGAAGAAATACTAGAATTCTTCAACGACAAGAGCATCATTCAACGTCAGCCAAACGGTAACTTTTCCATTCTTTTTACTGCACTGCCAGGCGACGAGATTCAAAAAGTAAGAGAGCAATTGAAAGCCTCCAGTTTCCTCTATACAGACCAAGTCATTAAGTTTGGAACGACGGCAGAATCATTTTTTGGAAGGAACTTCTCACAAGTGGCTCGTCCATTCTGCTTCCAGTTCTTCAGTATTCAGGGTAATGAATATACACTGATGAATCGCATTGAGAACGCAAAACGAATGGCTCAGCCTTACGAAACCTTTATGGCCATTATGGTTGGGCGTGATACTCAGGAGTTGATTCAACTAAAAGACATCGCAGAAAGGAATAGCGCAGATGAACGTTATCATTCAATCGCATTTGTTGTTATAGAGACTGCCATGGGTGATAAAGAATACGAACGTTTTATAGATTATCAAGCCAATGCTCAAGTAGCCCAGAGCCATAACCTGCCACAGCAACATCAAACCTACACCAAGCAGGCATCTGAGATGATACAACAATGGGTGAATAAAATGCGAGGTAATAATGTGACTTTCTACCTTAATGGCGAGAGTATGACCATTGTAGGTAGCAAGATGACAAGTACAATCAATTCAGCTATTGCCCCAAACATTTTCACTTCCGGACCAGAGTCATTGGAATCCATTAGAACCAAGAGTAGTACGACCTATTGGAAGAAAGCATCCGTAAAAGCCACGGTAGATGCAGTTCTCAATTATAACACGAAACAGGATATATTGGATCGTTGTAGCGGTCCTGCACGTCATGTAGAGTTCTTGTTGCAAGATAGTGTAGATGACAATCTACAATGGAAAGACACCGTTTCGTCTAAGCATCCACTAAAGTTAGTGTGCGACTATGTGGACGAGTGGTTAAGTGCTCGCCATACCAGTAAAAACCAAAGTTTTAATTTGGGCGAGAAACTGATAGGACTAACAGAGCCTCCCTTCGGACTATTCCAGAGTTATGCTCCTATGGCAATGGTGGCTTTTGCAATGCGAAAATACATCAATGTCATCTTTGACACAAACGGCAAACAACGTTCAGCCCAGCATTTGGTGGATGACGTGGTAGAGTTGTTCAAAGCATGGGAGAGCGGTAAGAATAGTAACAAACTAAACTTCATATTTGAAAGTAAGGAAGCCGGGCGCGTCAGCAAGGCTCTTATCAAAATGTTCGGACTCAACAAGTTGAAGGGCTACTCAGATATCAGCAGTTTGAAAGATGCACGATGGGCAGTGCTTCATGTGTATTCAAAGGATAAAGGCTATCCGTTGTGGTCACTGAAATATACTAAGGACTGTACTGGCAAGATGAAGGAGCTTATCGACAATTTGATGAAGGTCGTGACTGATCCTGAAAGTATGAAAGATTCGCAGTTACTTGAGGCGACCATCAATGGTTACAATATGCTGAAAACAGACTTTGGTAATTTGTTACTACCTCAAGAAAACAATTTCGAAAAAGGATTTGTAACCTACATAAAAGACATTGAAATCGTAAATGTAAAGGATGATGAAGTAGAAGCAGCCATCAAGTATCTCCATGAGCATCTGGAAAGTGAAGTCGGCATGTGGACGGAAGAAGAAGTAAAAGACAAACTGAAAGACTGGCGAATGACAACTATTCAGCCTGTGACTCCAACGTTTACACCTGGCATACCTATACCGTCAACTATGGTTCCTGGAGTATCTTCCACTCAACCAGTCCCAGTGATTAGTCCAGATGATCTGAAGAAGAAACGCAACAAAGCCATCAACAGAGTGAAAAATAGCGATGACTTGCGCCAAGCTATTGAGAATATGATTAATGCCGAAGACAGTAACGTGATAGACATCCTATTGAAATATGTATAAGGAACCGTTCAAAGATTTTGAAGCCCTGAAGCAACATGTGGAAGAGGACAAACAAGCGAAAGGCGTGGGTGCATCTACACTTGATCGCTACCCCATACGTTTTGTGCTGTTCGACAATTTCCGTGACTGCTATGACTTTGTAGATTATCTGCAAAGTGAGCGTGGGGCACACGTTGAAAGCGTTGATAGGTGGATAGACTCAAGCTACCCCGACCTGATGATTACACATGTGGAACTGGCAGAGAGAATACAGGACCATATCAAAAAGAAAAGTCCGCACGATTGTGTGATAGCCCCTTTTTCGGAACTTGCTCGTTTCTATGACAATGGTGAGAAGAAATCGTTTGATGCATTGCTGAAGACCATTAAGGCCATACAGGCAAGCAGCGAGGGCGTGGAATGTCATCAGCGTGTTTATATCCCATTAGTAGGTCTAGAAGGCAAGATGGAGACCTTTAAAGAGGATACTCAAATTAATATCTGGCGACTGATTTCAAAAGAGAAAGACCTAACTTATAAGCTAATTCTTACCAATCAGAATGACTTCGGAGTAAAAGGACTGGATGCCAACTACACCATCGTGAACGATATTCGCGAATGGTTGAATATTTGGAAAGACAACAAACAGCAAGTATCTCCTCAAATAATATGCAAGTCTCGCTCCATCTATGCCAATGCTGTATATGCCCAGCCTGACAATGCCTTCAGCTATGAAACCTGTAGTAATGCCTACGAGTTTCTGGCTCATGGACTAGGCCTAAATTTCGGAGGTTTACAACCACTGATGAGCGATGGAAAAAACTGGGAGCAGTTGGCAGAAGAGATCGATGTTAGTACAGGATTCTCGTTTCCTAAGTTTGTTAAACAACATTTTAGCATCGATGATATTGAAAGCCACAAAGATTTTATACGTTTGTGGTTTAGTCATCCCAGCATCTTTGACAGATGGCTATTAGCCCGCTATTATGACAACAAGGTAAATGGTCAGGGATATTTATGCCGAGTACTGAAAGCCACGATCAACTATGGCACAAATGAGCTGATAGAGACAATGGCTACGGATATTTCAGAAATCACATCTGAGATGGACATTCGCCGCTATTGTCTGAAATTTGCAGCTGGACAGAATGTATTGCTGACTGAAGCAGCAGAGAGCATGGTGGCAAAGATTCTTCAAGCGCTTCCTGAAAAGATGGGATACACCAGCGCCTTGTGCTACTTTACAGGCATCACTCGTAAGGAGAAAGAAATTGCATTGCAATGGTTGGGCAACGGAAAAATACGGGCTGACGAGCTGGAGAGTTTCTATCCTGATTTGTATTGCTATGCATCGGAAGGCATCGGTATTAGTGCAGGTGTGCCAGACTGGGTGAATGACTATATTGAGAAGTATAAGCGCGCAAAGTTGTCTAATCGTTACAATGAGGAAATCAGCCAACAAATACAACATCTGAACGAAACAGAATCGAAATTCGACCTTTGGTATAACAACTTTAGCACGGTATATACGTTGCTAAAGAATCGTGGTGATATTGAAGTTTTCTACTGGATTGACGGTCTTGGCATTGACTGGATTCCGCTGGTAAAACAAATTGTAGCTGAGCACAAAGAACAGCAAATCTACCTAAACGAAGTTAAGATTGCCAGAGCCAAACTGCCAACAAAGACTGATATTAATAAAGTTGAATTACAACGTCTTTTACCTGAAGGACAGACACTGGAGAAGTTCGGAGATTTGGATGCACAAGCACACCGCACCGACAATATCAGCCCCTTTACGGTCATCAAGGAGATAGAATTGGTAAGAAAGAGCATAGAAAATATACTGCAACTATATATCGGAAAGAAAATAGCCATTATATCTGACCACGGTCTGACATACCTATCGCAACTAGTCAGTGGTAAGAACCTTGCTGGAGTTGAGAGTGATCATCATGGTCGTATTGCTATTAGGAAAAATGCGAAAGATGATGCAGACAACAGCTACTTCCGTTTGGAGGATGGCAAAACACTTTGTGCATTAAAGCATGAGTCGTTATGTTCAAAGGTACCAACTAATCAAGGTGCGCATGGGGGATGTACGCCAGAAGAAGTGCTGGTTCCAATCTTTATAATCAGCAGTGCCCCTGCTCCGACTAATTGGTCAGCCCAACTGCTTACCTACGAAATAAGCGGTTCTAATCCCAGAGCTCAGATTGAAATCAAAAACCTTCCCTCAACAGACGTTCCTCACATTAATTATAATGGTAGAGTATATCAGTTACATCATCTCTCTGAGGATATTTATGAAACCGAAGACATGATTCTGGATGTCAATTGCCAAGATATTTCATTGATAATTGGAAACGTAGAACGAACGATGCGGATAAAGGTTAGCACAGGTGTTCAAGAAGATGATTTGTTTGGTTTTTAAATAGAATTGATTTATGAAAGAAGAAATATGCAATAAAATCAGGCAGCACTTTTCTGCCATGTCTATCTACAAAGACCCTGCATCAACAGGTAGTCTTTTTGCAGGGCGCAATCTTCCTGCTTTTGTGAAGGACTTTTTGCTAAAGCGTTATTTAAATGTTCAAACGGGAGAAATTGACAAATTAGCACTGACTCAATTCCTCGACAAGGTTATTCCTTCGCAACAAGGAATTGTAAAAGATCGATTACAAAATGGTGAAGAGGTTACATTGCTAGCTCGCTTCATGGTGTATATAGATATCGTGAAGAACGAACGTCAGTTTGCAATACCAGATTACGGCATAAAGTTGCGCGAAGGTATTATTCCCGAATATGTCTATTCGAAAAACTCAGGTGATTTTGTAGATGGAGAACGCTGGGGTATCATCAAGCTGTGTCTACTACCGGATAGTAATGAAAAGACAAGTCATATTCAGATGGTTGATTACAAAGCTTTTAAACCATATAGTTCTGTGGACGTTGGCTATTTAGCAGATGCCCGTCATTACTTTACAACGCAGGAGTGGATAGACGTTCTGCTTTCTGCGATGGAGTATGATCCTGACGGGTTCGCTTCATTGACTCAGAAGCTGGAGTTCCTAACCCGACTACTGATATTCATTGAACCAAGACTAAACGTAATAGAATTAGCCCCTAAAGGAACTGGTAAAAGCTACGTGTTCGGTAACTTGTCAAAGTATGGTTGGCTGGTTAGCGGTGGAAAGGTAACGCGTGCCAAATTGTTCTTTGACAAAACCAAGCAACAGAATGGTATTATTAAGAACCATGATTTCACTGTGTTCGATGAGATTCAAACCATTGTGTTTCAAGAGCCTTCAGAGATACAAGCTGCCTTGAAATCATATTTGGAAAGTGGAAAGACTACTATTGACAATAATGAGTTCACTTCAGAATGTGGATTGATGTTGATGGGCAATATTCCACTATCAGCTCACAACGTTCCGATTTCTCAGATGTATTTCGACAATCTGCCAAAGAACTTCCGAGAGTCTGCATTGTTAGACAGATTCCATTGCTTTATTGAAGGCTGGCTGCTGCCTCGTGTCGATAAAAGTATGATTTTCAAAGGTTGGACCATCAATGTCGAATACTTCTCTGAGATTCTTCATTCTATGCGAACACAAAATATCTATGGGCTTCTATTCGACCAGTTGGTGAGATTCGAAGAGAAAGCTGATGTTCGTGATAGCAACGCTATCAAACGAATTGCAACAGGATATATGAAGCTTTTATTCCCTCATTGGCATCGGATTGAAGACGTTAATGAAGATGAGTTCCGCATGTATTGTCTGGAGCCAGCAATTCATAGGCGTGGTATCATAAAGACGCAGTGCCATAATATTGACCCCGAGTTC
Source organism: uncultured Prevotella sp. (assembly GCA_900314935.1). Classification (GTDB taxonomy): domain Bacteria; phylum Bacteroidota; class Bacteroidia; order Bacteroidales; family Bacteroidaceae; genus Prevotella. The sequence continues at coordinate 66,828 of OMXE01000004.1, read as the reverse complement.
AAGACTCGTATGCCGGTTGTGGATATCGTAGAACGAGGATTTACAGAGAATAAACTATTCTAATCTATGGTTGTTTATTACATCTACAAAGCTAGCGAAAACCTGGCTGATTATCGCTATCCTATAAAGGAAGGCGATATCTGCATGCTGTATGATGGAGAAGTAATCAAGACTGTATACATTGATAGCGAATTAGACTCTGACTCTATATGGCGCGATTTTAAATTCTTAGATACAAAATCGCTCAAGGGATATCAGTTTCCTACATCTGACAGCATCCTTTGTGCGCCAGTTGGCGATAAACATGTTATCGGAGATACAAGGCTGTTGACCCTGCTGATTAAAGAATGTAAAGGAGAGTGGCTCTTGGACTTTTTGAACGAGACATCAGCAGTCCTTTCTGGTTTTGTGGATTATTGGGATCTAGGAGTATTGAGAAGGTTTATTGGTGTCGAAGATATTGAGATAATTTACGAAAATGATGAAACTTTGACTGATTTGTTTCAAAAATCAGAAGAACACGATGATGTTAATGAATATGATGAAGAGGAAGATGTTGATAATACTGATTTCTTATCCCCAAGCTATGATATTAAGCGGTTCTGCCTTTCAGCATTATCATGTATTGAAGGGCATTTAGATGAACGAAACTATCATATTCTTTATGACACGCTGAGTGGGGATACACGTAGTGAAATAGCACATAAATATCATCTTACTCAAGAACGAATACGGCAAATTGTTGTAAAAGCTATTAAGCAAGCTAGTGAACTACTAATAGAGCAGCGTAAGAGTATTGAAGAGATGAAAGCTGGGAGTGTTCAAATGAATGCTCAACTTAATCTTTTGAAAGATGATATCGCCAACTTAAAAGCACGCCTACCTAGAGAAACTATCATTAGTTTGGTTTCTGAAAATGAGGAAATTGATTCAGAACTTGCTGCATTACTTGAAACACCTGTTAGTAAAATAGAACTTCCTATACGTGCTGCAAAAGTACTCATAAATTTAGGTGTTAAAAAGTTTGCAGATATTCCTCAGATTGACAGTAGTTTGCAACTCCTAAAAGAAAGAAATAGTGGTAAAAAGACAGTTTATGAAGTTTTGCAGTTTTTGGAAGACTTCAACTTGACTTTTGGCATGTCCTATACAGAGATTGTTAATGCCTTGTCAGTAAATCACTGGCAGGACACAAAAAGGAAGTGGATAAAAGAGGAATACTATAAGCAGAAGGATAGCAATCCAACGGAAGACGTAATAAAGGATAATGTATCCATTGAAAGAAGTACTATAAATATAGCCAATCATACGCAAGGTAATCTCAATGTAGAAGATAATGTCAAAGGACCTCATGTGCGTGTACCAGAAATAAATATCGTATTGAACGAAAACGATTTTACAGTAAAGAACACATTGTTATCATGCATTATACTGAACAAATTTGGCGAAATGGTTTTTTCTACAGAGGGTAAGTTAAAATATATTGGCAAAAAACTATATCGCTTTAACCTCAAAGATGAATGCTTTACAATAAAAGATATGCAGTATAAGGAAGGTATCTGGATGAAAGGCTCTACAAAAATAGTTGCTTTACCAGGGTCTAAACTATATAGTGTAATTGACAACGCTATTGATTATATTACTCAAATAGAGGATATTGAAGATCGTCCAATATTTGAAGAATGTAAACTAAAAGTAAATGGTTCATGGTTTGGATACGATGGAACATTTTTAAAGCCTGAGCAAAAAGCTGTTGGATCTATTAAAATAGATAATAACGTAGATGAAATCGATGATTTCTACTCTCAGTTCTCTGTTAAACTTGGAGACACATTACAGTTGTTCCCTTCTCAACACATAGGGAAGGTAGTTGATCTGATACTTGACAAAGATGGTCAAAAAAAGATTGTTGTTCGGTCTAAAGAAGGCTCAATAGTATCAGTATATGACAACAAATACTTTTACAAGAAAATTAAAATTGAAAAGAAAGAGTCACCAACAATAAGAAATATAGCCCAAACAAAGAGAGTAGACGTCAGTTCTACTCCTAAACGTAGAAGAAAAGCATATATAGGTAATTGGATAAAATGGAAGCCAACAGGAGATATTGGAAAAGTCGTTGCCTTTAAAACTGTTGGGAGAATAACTAAATTAATCCTTCAATTAAAAGGAGGCTCTGAATTGGAAGTGTTTGACAATCCTCAAGCATACGATATAATCGCTCAATGACAAGTGTCAGTGCCTGACAAAAAATCAGGTAATCTTCATTGCGGATTCAAAACAAATTTATATCTTTGCAGCAGATCAAACTATGTAGCATATGACGGCAGGACTTTTGATTTTGTGCATATTTATAATTATCATCGGGGCATGTATTATGCCCTGGTGGGCTCTTCCTACTTTCTTCTTATTAGCTATCATATACTTCTTGTTCTTTGATCAAAAGAAGATTTAAGAAGGGAGGGGGAGATGAATGAACTGGCTAAATGGGCAATTATCATCGTTGGAGGCGTGCTGTTCTTCGGATGGTGGTTCTTTATTATCATGGGGGCCTATGCCCTCTACCTCCTTATCATAAACTGGTTGAAACCTGAATGGACCGTTGATGAATACTGGAGTCTAACTAAGGAAGAAAGGAAGATTTGCCGTAGTCTACCAAAAGATGAGAGGAGAGGTTATATTTGGGAAAAAAGTCGTAAAGGGTTCTTCGATAAGTTTTGATTGAATAGAAATAATCATCGATATCTTCATTGCGGATTCAAATATAGTTTGTATATTTGCAGCATGGTCGAAAATAAATAAACGTAACGATGAAGAAAGTATTGGTTTCTATGGTTCTTGCCTGCTCGGCATGGGGAATGCTGGGGGCAAGGGTAGGCGATGGCGATGGGCCAAAGCGTAGTGACTTGAAGATTAGGACGGAAGTGACGACGAGGGATGACGACGGGTCGGTGATATACGACAGGGTGATCACCTACGTGACGGATGCCAACAACCATACTGATACGCTGCAGAGCGAGACCTTGCCGCTGGATACGGCGGATTGGAGTAGGGGAGCGTTCGGGGAGATTATGGAGCAGGATTTCAATTTCGACGGGATTCCTGACCTGCAGATTGGTACGGGACCGATGAATGGGTTCGGTAACTATACTTACGATATCTTTATCTGGGATGAATATGTGGGCCGCTTCTTGCATTTGGATGATCAGCCGCCATTGTATGATCCGTATGTGGATGAGTCCAAGAAAGAGGTCGTCAGCGCCTTCCGACTGGATGAGGAAGTGGAAATTGTGAGGTATCAATGGAAGGACGGACAGTTGGTGGAGGTGAGCAGAGAAACTGTGGATTACTCGGAAATGAGTGAGGACTGAATATGATTCTCACGCAGAGGCGCAGAGAGCGCAGAGTTCTCACAGAGAATATTTTATCTCTCACAGATAATGTTTTTTAGTCACACAGAACCGACGAACGAGCGAGAACAAAGTTATACTTGTATAGTCTTTGTCGAGCGAGGAGGAGGAAGGCAAAGCCAAAGCACGGAAATCACAGATATTTGATTCTCAAAGTGATTGGCGCGAGGAAAATTGGCACACAGATCTCACAGATCTCACAGAAAAAATTTGTAGAATTTTGAATTTAATTTTGAAGAATTTCTCGCCGTAGGCGATCAAAGGAATAAAGCACGCTGCGCGTGGAAATTGTACAAATCTTGTTCAAATTAAACAAAATAATTCTATAACGGAAGAAACGGAATAAAACGGAAAATAAACGGAAAAAATTTCTGTGCTTTCTGTGCTTTCTGTGTGAGATTAAAAAAAGTAGATTCTGTGTGAGATATAGATTTAGAAAGAAATTATTATAATTATCATAATTATTCCAGAAATACTATATCTCAATGAGTACATGCAGTAAATGCACATTTTCTTGACGAAACAACGAAGTTAATGCTTCAAGTTCAAAGATATGAAAAATAAAAGTCACCCTAAGGTGACTTTTAAATGGAGCAGTATCGATCAAGCCTTGCTCCCCGCACTCAGCGGCGTAGTCAAAACTTTCGTTCTGACAGTGCAAAGATACGAATAAGTGAGGGAAAAACCAAAGAAAATCTTGTTTTTATTTGTTTTTCCGAGCGAAAGTATCTTCGGCGAAGTCAAAGTACGAATAAGTGAGGGAAAAACCAAAGAAAATCTTGTTTTATTTTGTTTTTCCGAACCGATGGAGCAGCGAGAGCCATCATGCTTGCATGTTTGGCCGAGTCGTGACAGAGGAAAACGTAGTTAACGAAAGTATCTTCGGCGAAGCCAACAGGGTGCCAAGGGAAGAGGTTCCTGTCACCTATTAAATGAACAAAAACTTGTCAAAACGAGACAAGGGGCAGCTATCTGTCATCATATTTTTGCAATAGAAATAATCATCGATATATTTCTTGGAAAAGTCGAAAAAAAGTTGTATCTTTGCATAGTACAACAGGTTCCTGTCACGTTCTATTGTTTACACGCTTTTTAGGTCATGTTCAATCTAAAAGAATTCCCCAAAGCAAAGGGTATAGTGGTGAGTGGTGATATTCATGGAGATTTCACCCAACTCGTCTTCAAGTGCTGCGTGCAGTACGAGATGTCTGACACATTGATTATTGTTGCAGGGGATTGTGGATTCGGCTTTGAAAAGCCGGGTTACTACGAGAATATATACAAGCGTTGTCGTGATAGACTATCGAAAGCCAATAACTGGATCGTATTCATTAGAGGTAATCATGATAATCCTGCATATTTTAATATCCAGCCGATCAAGCATCAGCGTTGGATGACACTGCAGGATTATTCCATCATTAAAGCTTGTGGACATACGATATTGTGTGTTGGTGGCGCAACATCTGTTGACAGGAAACAACGTATGATGTCCAGGTACTATCACTTGCCTAATTCTGATGATACATTGATGCCGAATATGTATTGGCTTAATGAACAACCAATATACAATGAGACGAAACTTGATGCCATAGACAAAGCTTATGCTGTTGATACTGTAATCACGCATACGTCTCCATCTTTCTGCGAACTGACCTCACATTTTGGCTTGGAATATTGGGCTATGAATGATGAGAACTTGATGGATGATGTGAAGAGGGAGCGAAAGGTGATGGACGACCTGTATGCTTACCTATATTCAAAGAACCATCCTTTGTGCTATTGGTACTATGGTCATTTCCATCAGAGCTGGCATGCAGAGATAGATAATGTGATGTTCCACATGCTTGACATCATGGAACTGAGGGAAATGAGCTGATATGCATCTGTGGGATCCGTGAGATCTGTGTGCGAATTATTACTCAATCTTCATTGTCGTTTCAAAAATATTTCCGCCTCGCATTTTGATTTTTCAAATCTTCTTATTACTTTTGCAGTTACATTACAAATAAAACCTAACAGTTATAGATTAAATAAATATGGGAAAGTTGATTATCAGTGTGATAGCCTTTATGATGGCTACTGCAAACGCCTTTGCTGACAGCAAGGTGATTTCGGGTGATGTGAACGTGCTGAGAGATGCAAATGCAACCTTCAGCGTAGAGTGCGATTTTTCAAAGACTAATGTAGAGGGAACCCCCTACAAGCAGTATGTTGCAGGACGCGAAGCCGATTGGCAACGCGACTGGCCCGAAGATCAGAAGGAAGGTCTTAAGACTTTCATAAAGAGTTGGAATAGTAAAAATAAGAAAGGAATGAAGGCAAGCGAGACTGGAGGTGAATACCGTCTGGTCATCAAGCCAACGGAATTACATTTCGGCAGCACAGCCTTGGCTCTTACCATTGGCTTTGGTGCCGGAGGAATGAAGATGTCGGGCACTTTGGAACTCTATAAAGGCAACAAACGTGTACTTGTGATTGAAGTGAAAGATCAAACGGGCAAGAGCGAATGGACCGAGACCAAGCGTTACAAAAGTCTGCTGAAGGAACTCGCTGAAGATACCTACAAAGACGTACTTAAATAGTTTTAGTGGTTTATTTTTTATAACGGAAGAAACGGAAAAGAAACGGAAAAACGGAAAAGAAATTCTGTAAAATTTTGAATAAGATTATGTTTAATTTCTCGCCGCAGGCGATCCATAACCACATCGCCGTAGGCGATCAAAGCAATAGAGCACGCTGCGCGTGGAAATTGATCAAATTAGTTTCAAATTAAACAAAATTGTTTTATAACGGAAGAAACGGAAATAAAACGGAACCGACGAACGAGCGAGAACAGATTTATACTTGTATAAACTCTGTCGAGCGAGGAGGAGGAAGGCGAAGCCAATAACGGAAAATTTCTGTGATTTGCTTTTCCCCGTAGGCAGCGACCGTTGGTTCTGTGATTTCTGTGTGAGATAAAAAAGTAAAAATATTATTTCTGGAATAATTATGATAATTATGATAATTTCTTTCAGAATAAAGAATAGAGGATGAGCAATCTCATCCTCTATTACGGGGGTCCACTTTGTTTTACCCATTTCATTATAGGCCTCCACCTCAACGACATATGTTTCTTTTTTTGAAAATAATCGTGTATTCCTTTACAATATCGAAATCTTTTCCTATATTTGCACACGATAAACTATAAATCCACTTATTACCAACAAGATTATGAAGAAGCCATATGTGCAAGCGCTATTGATTGGTGGTACGTTACTCATGTTACTTGGAAGCATCATGAGGTGCCAGCAGAGGGCCAACGCGCCCGAGATGAAGGATGTAGAGTCCGTTGATTCAACCGAGATTGTCGATTCAGCCATGCAGGCGCAAACGGATCGCAGCCACTTCGAGGCCGTAACGAAAATCGCCGATGAGGGAAAGGTCTATGCCATCGACAACGACGGCAATCGCAGTAAGGAGGCCTTCACAAGCTTTGACGACTACAAACAGTTCATTGAAAACAATCCGCAGTACACCATGAACCAATTCTCCTACGACTCCGAAGGCAAGCCGGTAAACTTCAACGCCAAGCTGTTGCCGAACGAATAAACAAACTGATTATCCATGAAAAAGGTATTACGCTATGTAGCCATTGTAATCGTTCTTGCCATTATTGGCGGGTGTATCTATTTGAACCGACTGCTGCCTATCATTACGGGCTATGCTGCGAAGAATCTGGCTTCGGCGGTGTTCGTATCGGGACGAGAGGCGAAGGACGTGGAGGCGATTGACCTGAACTTTTCGTTCATTCGCTATGCAAAGAACACGGTTGACTATAAGAACAAGACGGTTACCAGTAGGTTTCTTTGGGGTAAATCAGTGGCGGTGTTCCGCGAGGGCTACGGCGTGACATTGCTGCGTGGCGCCAGCGTAGATGAGCTGAGGAAACAGCAGTACCCGTTTGATGTGCTGAACAAAGCATTGGCGGAGCAGGATTTTACCATCAAGGCAGAGCTGCCTGCGGGCGATTCGGCAATGGCGGCTCGTCTGGCACCTATCGCCAAGGCCTTCGTCGAAGAGCGTGCCTATCATGGTCATCCCTTTGCCTTCTTGGTGCTGCACAAGGGTGGGGTGGTAGCTGAGTGTTATGACAAGGGTATTGGCAGGGACACGAAGCTGCTGAGCTGGAGCATGGCGAAGAGCTTTGTGAATGCGCTGATCGGTATCATGGTGAAAGACAGTCTGCTGGACATTCATGCGCCGATGGATATTCCTGAGTGGCAGGGCGACGGGCGCAGGGCGATTACCTTGCACGACCTGATGCAGATGCAGAGCGGACTGGAGTGGAACGAGGACTATGGGGCGCGGTCGGACATCAACATCATGTTGCACTGCGAACGGGACATGGGGTTGTTCGCACTATCGAAACCGCTTGAGTTTGAGCCGGGTACACACTGGAAATATGCCAGCGGGAGTACGAATATCGTGGTGCGCTATCTGCGCAGGATGTTCCCATCAGACGAGGCGTTCCTGAGCTATATGCACACACGTCTCTTTGCGCCGTTAGGCATCGTTAATCCGGTGTTTGAACAGGACATGAGCGGCACGCCTATCGGGTCGTCGTACCTCTATGCCACGGCAAGGGATTTCGCTCGGTTCGGACAGATGTACCTGAATGACGGCTGCGTGGGTGACAACAGGATCCTGCCGGAGGGGTGGGTGGACTATACGCGTACGCCGGCAACGGATAGTGGTAATCACTATGGCTCGCTGTTCTGGCTGAACGGGAACGGGAAGTTCCCTGATGTACCGAAGGATATGTACTATTGCGACGGCCACGACGGTCAGGATATCTTTATCTTCCCATCGCAACAACTGGTGGTGGTAGTACTGGGGTACTCGCCGAAGCCCGATGATGTCATCGACTTTAATACGCTGCTGAAAGACATAATCAACAAATAAAGACAGAAGAACGTTTTAGACATAATAACATAAGAACATATATTTTTTAGACCAAAGAACAAAAGGACAAAATTTAATGGATAATTCATGGTAATTATATGTTTTCAATACCGGTAATTTCCAGGGTTTTGTTTACATGTAATTACCATGTAATTAGTCATATAATTAGTCATATAATGACTACGCGCAGCAATTAATGGATAATTATATGGTAATTATATGTTTTCTTTCGCTCGGAAAACCAAAGAAATACATACTTTTCTTTGGTATTTCTCTCGCTTATTCGTATCTTTGTAAACATAAATCTAAAAACAATTACTTATGACTGCTGGAGTAAATAAGATGGCGTTTGTGAAGAGTATTGCGTGCTTGATGATGCTGGGGATGGGAACTGTGGTACTGGCACAGAGCCCCAGTGAGTATGTGATTACGGTGGATAGTAAGAAACCTGCTGGGATTATTGATGAGATGCTGTACGGACAACTATTCGAACACATCTATTTCAGTGCCAACAACGGCGTGTGGCAGGAACTGATACAGGAACGGTCGTTCGAACCTGAGCAGTATCCGGGTATTCATCCACGTGACGGTTACTTCGACGGCTGGTTTATGGATGATGACTTGGTGCTTCATTCGCCTACACGTTATGAACAGCCGCTGAAGATTGACAGTATCAATACCTGTGATTTTGACCTGACGATGGAGGTGAACTGGCGAGCATATAAGCTGGCAAGGCGCAGCTGGAGTGGGGGACTGATGGACATTCGTTTCGCCTTCCGTAATAAGACTGATGGATCGCCTTATTATATCCGCATTCATGATCCGTACTATGAGAGTAGAACGTTTACGCCCGCACAGACACAGTCGCAGATCGATGCGGCCAACGAGGCTGCTGCACGAGCTGCACTGCAACAGCAAAACTCCACAGCCGATTTCTCAATCTGTCAGATGGAGGTACGTGAATCGCAGGGCTTTGGCGGACGACCAGGACGTCGCATGAATACGCTGGTGCCACTGGCTTCGGCTCCAGCTACGAAAGAGCAGGTGAATGAGGAACAGAGGTGGCATAAACTGCGCATTGTGAGCAGAGGGAGTAAGGCAACTGTGTATTGGGACGATAAGGAGGTGCTGAGTCATGAGGGCTTAGAGATAGCCGACCGTAACTTCATTACCTTCTGGGTGAACTACACCGAGGCTACCTATCGTAACATCAAGCTGACTACTGCTGATGGTAAGGTTCTGTTTGAGGGTACACCGGGCGATGTGCAGATTCCAGCTGTCGCTCAGCAGTGGACTGCCTTTGGGGATGGTAAGTATCGTCTGATCAAGGATGATGCCATCAACATGCGCTATTCGCAGGAGATTACCGCAGGAAAGACTGAGGCAGGCATCTTCCAAGGTCCGCTGGACATTGATGGCGATAACCTTGTAGGCTCCATCTATGCAAAAGGCAAAGGAGAGCTGATTGTCGGACTGCGCAGTACGAAAGGCAATATTATCGCTCGCCAGTCATTTAAGGTGAGCAAGGAGTGGAAGAAATATGACTTCACGCTCGTTCCCCAGATGATTGAAGGTACCGACGGTCATTGCAGAATCTGCGTGGAGACCGTCCCGATACCCAGTTCCCTTGAAAAACTAGGCGTAGAGAACGCCAAGAGGATCACCAGGTTTAGTTGCGACTGCGACTTCGTCATTATGGTGAAGAACGGAACGGTGCAGGTGGATATGGCAACCATGACCACACAGACGGGTAAGAATCTGGGCGGATTCCGTCCTGACATCCTGAAGGCCGTGAAAGAGCTGCATCCCACCTGTATGCGTTGGCCGGGTGGAGGATATGTGGCACAATACGACTGGAAGTGGGGTATCGGTCCGCAGGAGAACCGTGAGCGTTGGGCACACTGGATGTGGATGGACTACGACCAGAACTGCTTCGGTACGGATGAGTTCATACGCTTCTGTCGTGAGGTGAATTCGGAACCGATTATCGTGGTAAGCGTGAAGTTCGAGCGTCCTGCTGAGGAGTATGATCAGATTCTTCAGGATGCGGTGAACTGGGTGCGCTATTGTAATGCTCCTGCCACGGATGAATGGGGCGCGAAGCGGGCGGCAAACGGTCATCCGGAACCGTATAACGTGAAGTATTGGGAGATAGACAATGAGATGTGGGAGATGGGTATCGACCGCTATGAGAAGTGCGTGCGTGACTTCAGTACGGCGATGCGGAAGATTGATCCGTCGATCAAGATCATCGCTTGTGGCGGTTTCCGCGAGGATGAGCAGTTCATCCAACGCAGCGGTAACTATTTTGATTATCTGAGTCTGCACCACTATGAGCAACAGGGTGGTTATGCCACTGGTCCTGTGCGCTTAGGACAGCAGTACGACCGCTATGCGGAGATGATTGCCAACGGTCCGAATCCGAACATCAAACTGTTTATCTCGGAGTGGAACCTGAACAGTATCGACTGGCGTACGGGATTGTTCGCAGGTGGATTCCTCAATATGTGTGAACAGCGGGATGTAGTGGCGATGGGTGCTGCGGCCTTGTTTATCCGTCGTACGGATGCACCTGACTGGAATAATGCGTTCATCAATTTCGACTATAAGGATTTGTTCAAGGCGCCGAACTGTCAGGTAACGGAGCTGTGGTATGATCATTTCTCGAAGTACCGACTGGCATACAGCGGAGAAACGGGTAATATCAGTGTGAGTACCACGATGTCGGAGAATGGTGCCGATGTGATCGTGAAGGTGGTGAACCCCACGGAGCAATCGGCCACCTTGCGCATCAAAGGCGATTGGAAGGGTGTGTCGGGGGCTGAATACGAGTATTATGCCCCGGGTTCACTGACTGTAGCTAATAGTATGGAAAACAAAAATGCCGTTGCGCTGAAGAAGTCCAATGCTACGATTGACGGGAACGATGTGGTGTTATCCATTCCCGCTCTCTCGGCCGGTGTTTTAAGAAATTCGATAAAAAGTTCAGAATAATTGCAATAATTTTCTATCTTGTGTGTACATATAGATAGAAGGCATTTACATGGAAAAAGAGACAACCATTCTGATCAGTGAACTGCGACAGCGAAAGTCGGCAGCATGCCAGAAGTTGCTCGCAACCTATGGTCCGATGGTGTTTCGCATGGTGCAGCGTATTGTACCGCTGCGTGAGGATGCCGAAGAGGTGTATCAGGATGTGTTCGTCAAAGCGCTGCGTGGCATAGAGGGTTATAATCCGCAACAGGCCACACTGGCCACATGGCTCAATCGCATTGCTTACCATGAGTCGCTGAACTTCATCAGAGGGAAGAGTCCTGTCATCGTATCGATGGATGACCCCGAGCTGAGTAACAGTCTGGCAGCGCCCGATGAAGAGCCTCAGGACGAACAGACGATACAACAGTTGGAACAGGCATTGGAAAAGCTGCCATCGCACGAGCAGGCCATCGTGAGCATGTTCTACTACGACAATATGAGTCTTGCCGACATTGCCTTTGTCACGGGCTCCATTACTTCTACCGTCGGCTCCCAGTTGAGTCGTATCCGTAAGAAACTCTATCGAATGATTAAATCTCTTTGAATGATGAACGAACTCAATAACGATAAGAACCTGCGCGAAGCGGTTAACAGACGGGAGCAGCAACTGCAACCTGTGTCTGATGACCTGAACAATCGTCTGCTGCAGCGTCTGGAGGAAGAGCCGTCGCCCGCCAAGCATAAACCCCTGTGGCTCTATGCTGCCGTAGCTGCCGCTGCCTGCATCGCCTTGTTCTTGGTCTTCCACTTCACACAGGAGCAGTCAACCCAGCAACCTGTGGTGGCGCAGCAGATGGAGGAGCAGACTCCCCAGCAGACGGAACAGACCTCTGAAGTTACTGAGCCTGTTGAAGCACCGCAACTTGTTGTGGAGGAACCGAAGCAAGCCGTAGCAAAGGCAGATGCACAACCGGTTCGGAAGTCGAATAAGAAGCAGCGTAGGAGCGTCACGAAACTGGTTGAACTGATTCCTACAACGGAAGGAGAGGGTAGGGATATGGCCGCAACAGAACCTACAACTGAAGCTGAATTCTCCTTTGATCAAGATCCGTTAGTGGCCATGGCGGAGCATGTACAGAACATCCGATCACGTGGTAAGCGACTTCAACAAGCTATCGAAGAAAAAATGAATAACTAATTATGGATAAGCGATATATATTCATATTCCTGCTAGCGTTGGCAGCAACGGCATTCGGACAGAATACGAATCCGCGGCTGAGGGAGTTGGAGTTATTCTTACGCCAGCAGCCTCATGGTTTACAGTTCACCCAGAAAAACGATTTCGACAACAGTTATATCAGATGTGACTGGCATGCCCAGCTCGATACCATCGCTATGTCGCCATCCCAGTTAGAGAAAGCCATTAACACGATACGTACCGCCTTCGCTACTCTGAGAAAGGACGCAACAGAGAGTTATATGTACGAGTATCACCAGAACGGTGCCGATACCATCAGTTATAACGTTGCCTTCAGCGATAACGACAGCGAAATTGATTCTCATCGTTCCGGTAATTATGTGCATTATTGGGAAGCCAGTGAGGCCTTCAATTTCAGATACGATGGGGTTTTCGGGCACTATAATCATTTCCGCGAGGTGCCGCGCAGTATAACTGAGACGGATCAAAAACCTTTCGATATCGCTGCCTTTGAAGCCCATATCCAGCCCGTTCTAGAACAGTTGATGAAACTGGAGGGTGCAAAATCCTATCCCGTCTATTGGCAGCATAACAAGGAATACGTTGATTCAACGCATTCAGACGGCTTACCTTTGTATGGGGGCAGACTTCCTGATGATCCCAAACCTGGGGTGACCACAGGCACACACTACTTCATCCCTGCTCAGTATATGGCTGGGGCCTACTTGCAACTCCACTCACAAGCTTACGATTATGTGGACCGTCATCCGGAACAACCTTACAAAATTACGTATCTCCCCATCATCCTGCGCATTAGTCGCAGTGGTTCTGTGGATAAAGGAGTCTTTCATACCGAGAATGGCGACATCGTGGAGAGCAATCTTCACCCATACGCCGATGCTGAGAGTATCAAATACAACTTGCGCTGCTACCAAGATGATGACGGTCTTCACATCCTCTCGCTCACCACGAAGGGCGTGCTCTTTATTCCCAAGGGCTTTCAGAAGATGAAAAGTTGGATCAACGGGAAAGCAACGTATAGAAAAGATTAAAGATTTATGGTTAAGCGTTATATATTCATATTCCTGCTGGCATGGGCAACGACGGCGTTCGGTCAGAGTCAACGTGAAAACGATACAGAAGTGTCGGGAGTAAACCCGCGCTTGGAACAGTTGGAGGATTACCTTCAACAAAAGGGTATGAAGCTTGTCTATGAGACGTACTACCGTGAAAAGAATTCGAAACTCGAACATACTATTTGCGGAATCGAAACAATGAAAGATAAGGAGGTTGATTCCATCTGCTCTGTCATCAATGATCTGAGTAGGAACGCCATAGAGAGTCATATGTACGAGTTCCATAAGAACGGCACAGACACCATTGATTATGTCGTGATGCTCAATGACAAAGAAGAGGTGGAGTTCGAAGCCAATCGAACGGAGAGTGACAATATGTTTATATGTTATTGTCATACGTATCGGACCGAGAAAGGCAAGGGGAGTGTGGCAGTTGCCATTGCCGAGAGACATTGGCGTATCGACATCAATACGATGAACACCATGCGGTATGGGTCGAGAACGGTGACGCCCGACTTCTATCTGGAATTGCGAGGCGATACGCTGCACAGCTATCTGCCTTATTTAGGGCAGGCTCGTGTATCATCAACGATTTCACCCTCGATTGGTCTGAACTTCGAGGAACCGGTGCTGAGTTATAAGACAAGCATCCCCAAGTCGAAGAAATACACGCAGATAGATATCGACGTGAGAACGCGTGAGGACAAATACCACTATGTGATGGAACTCTACGACACAGGTAAGGCCATCATTCGCGTACGCTCACTGAACAGCGACCCCATCAGCTTCGATGGTACGTTGAGTACGGAATTATACTGATTACTCTAAATACTAACATCTATAAATGAACCCAATTAATCTATGAAGAGAAGTATTACCATTTTTACACTGGCGCTCGTTGTCTGTATGGCCACGGCACAGAATAGCAACGGCATCCTCCAAAAGTCGAAGGGTAGCATCACCTTTGTGGTTGACGAGGACCTGAAGCCGATAGAAGATGATTATCCCATGGAGGAATCTCTGAAGAGTGGTGCTTATGCGCTTTATGGCATCCTCCGTGATGAAGGCGTGCCTGGTGATACGCACGCCATCATTGCCCGAAGCTTTTCTGATGACGAGTTTTTCTATACCTTCACAGGGAAGGATGTGTTCTTCAAAACGGTAGTGCGAGCTTATGCCGAACACCGTCCGCTCGTGCTCTCACCCGACATGATATGGGTGCTGATCAGTCAGGGATTCGCCCGTTATGTGGATGCCCATGCGGAGGAGATGCGTGACATGATTGTGAGTCATGATGGGAAAATGGATCTGGCAGTACAGACTGACAAGGATTTGCTCACGGAGGAAACAGACTGGGAACAGATCCTGTCTGACTTCACAGCAAGAATCCACGAGAACACCAAGGGCGACATTGCCAAGACCATCACCGCCGATTTCTCCACCACTGGCGTAACCGAGCGCATCACCTCGCAGATCACGCTGATGGAAACCATGAAGAACTATTTCGATTATATAGTTGTTTATATAGCCTGCGGCATTCCGAACATCACCCTTACAGGAACACCAAAAGACTGGCAGAGGGTGTTGGATAAGACGCAACAGCTGGAGCAGTATGACATGACAGAATGGATCAATAGTTTGAAGCCCATCCTGAGGGAGTTTGTGAGGGCATCCAATGGGAAGCCTAACCAGAAATTCTGGAAGAACATGGTGAAGAAGAATGATCCTAACAAACTGATTGGTGGCGGTTGCGACTTCCGTGAACCTACCCAATTAGATGGATGGATACTCAAGTTCTTCCCTAACGAGAACGGAGTGACACTCGATAAGGTGGCACATACGGAGTCGATGCCTTCGGAACGGGTGTATGTGGACTTCAAATACCAAATCATCGATATTGCTGACGGTAGTCTTAAACTTGAAACGCCATTACAACTTATTGCTGGTTTTATCGGTACTGAGGTGGATAAAGAGACGCGTGCCCTCACACCCAAGATTGGGTGGGTGGTACGACAGATGGAAAGCGATGATGTTATCTTGAAAAGTCTCGTGGCAAAAGATAACCAGCAATTTTCTGATGGCATTCAATTGCGTGTGAGAAGAGTGCCTGACTTCCTTAAGGATTTGCCACATGTCAAAAAACTACGACTGGAATTTACTGACGAAGTGGTACTGCCGGAGTGGTTCTATAACCTGCAGATTGACGAACTGACCATCAGTGGCGAGATGAGTGAAGAAGTGCAGGATTCCATCAGTAAGCATTTCCCAAGAGTTGTCTTCAGAATTCCTCCGAAGCGTCGTAACAATGATGACCCGATGATCATTGTGGATGGTGTTCGCTACCATGGTAAACTTTCGGACATCAACCCTGATGACATCAAGACGAAGACGGTATTAAAGGATGCTGCGGCAACGGCCGTCTATGGCCTGCAAGGTGAAAATGGTGTGATTGAGATCACAACCAAAAGCAAACAAAGAAAGGAAGATCCCCTTAAAGAGAGTCTTTCCAAGCCGAAATCTACAATCAAAGAAGCACCGAATGAACCATTGGGAACAAGCTATACGATCAGCGGTGTGGTGAGAGACGAAAAGGGTCCGCTCATAGCTGCAACCGTCTGTGAGATAGACGAGAACGGTCGCATCATAGAAGCTACTATTACCGACAACAACGGTAAATTCACCTTGAAGTTCAGGAACAAAAAGGATAAGGTCCGCATTTCGTATGTTGGCTTTAAAACCCAGACGCTTGACTACCAAAAGAAAAAGTACAACGTCTTGATGAAAGAACAGAACATATGGTTATAGGAGAGAAACCACTAACAATATGTCACTAAAACGAATCGACCTATGAAGAAAAGTATAATCGTTGTCGTGCTGGTACTCATAACAAGTATGGCCACGGCACAGACGAACAAAGGTAAACAGACTGACCGTTTGGAAGCCAGCTCCATGTTGAAATACCGTCGGGGAGTGGAGTATATCAAAAACACAATCGAGACCTTCCGCTACGAAGGTAATCTAGAAGCGAAGGAATGGCTGACAGGGGGTCATCAACCGATATTCTCCGGCGAAGCAACCACCGAGGAGGAGCAAAAGGAAAGGGATCATATCAGAAATGACTACTACGAGCAGCAGTGGAAGATGCAGAATACTTGCCCCAAACATGATAATCTTTTCATAGTCATGTCTCCTAACGATGGTCCTATTGCACTTACCTATGACGTAAAGGACACAGCTCTGGTTCTGCTGAAGTGTAACGATGTGCATCCCAACTATCCCACACTCGGGAAAAGCGTGGTGCGACCATTTAAGATGAAAGTGGATGTGGCTGCCTACGACTCTATCCAACGACTTCATCTGCTGGCTGTCTATACCGCCGTGCACATGGATCCGAAGGTCTATTCTGACTTGGTTGATACTTATATCGTCAGAAATCCCAATATGCCTATTCCTGTGATGCCGTCATTCTTCGACCATAGGACCATGAGTTTTCATTTTGTTTGGGGTTCACCAACTGGCGATATCTATGCCAGAAGTCACAACAGTGAATCGTCAACAGCCAAGAAGTTGATTGAAACGTTCTACAACATCTGTGGCTCAGTAGTACACCAGGACCTCCAAGGACTCCGTTCGCTCATGCCGACCGTCAACGAACTACTGACTCGCTATCGCTCCCTCCTTTTGCCCGACGTACTTGTTGATGAATGGACGGACGAGATGTTCAGACAATATGATCAACCCTCCATCACAAATGAACAACGCTTACGTCTTCGCCAAACAGGTCACTAATTGTTTGAAGGTCTCATCCCACAGTATCAATCGGAGTAAAACCGCGTTTTTCAGGGGATTATTTGGTGTTTTCAATTATTTGCTTTATCTTTGCGGTATCATAGGTTAAACTAACGATACGAAAGAGCATGCAAAACGGATTTATCACAGTGGCTGCGGCTATCCCTCAAGTGAAGGTGGCCGACTGTATCTTTAACACCCAGCAGATTGAGAGCATGATTGCTCAGGCTGAGGGTAAAGGCGTGGAGGTTATCGTATTCCCAGAGTTGTGTATCACAGGCTATACTTGTCAGGACCTGTTCCGTCAGCGCGCATTACTGGAACAGACGGAGACGGCAGTGATGATGCTGCTGGACTTTACCAGGAAACTGGATGTGATAACGATTGTGGGTCTGCCCGTTATCGTGGGCGACCTGCTGCTGAACTGCGCAGCGGTGATTCAGAAAGGTGACCTGCTGGCGCTGATTCCCAAGACTTACCTGCCGAACTACAGTGAGTTCTACGAGAAACGGTGGTTCGCTTCGTCGCAGGATCTGCATCCTACGGAGATACGCTTTGCGGGTACGAGAATTACGGTGACAAGGGAACCGCAGCTGATTCGTACTTGCGACGGTGCTATCTTGGGTATCGAGATCTGTGAGGATGTGTGGGCTCCTGCGCCTCCCAGTAACCGACTGGCCTTGGCGGGTGCCGACCTGATTTTCAACCTCTCTGCCAGTGATGAGCTGATTGGTAAGCACGCTTACCTGAAATCGGTGCTGGCACAGCAGAGTGCCCGTACCATTACAGGCTATATCTACAGTAGCAGTGGCTTCGGCGAGAGTACACAGGATGTGGTGTATGGTGGTAATGCGCTGATATACGAAAACGGTAAGCTGATTGCCTCGGCAGAACGCTTTAGTATGAAGCCGCAACTGATTATCTCACAAATAGATATTGAGCGACTGCGCACGGAGCGGAGGACGAACAGTACGTATGTGAATGCGCAACGGGGTAATGTGGCTTCGATACTGGATGCACACTCCATTACACCGCGCGACTTTGTCATGCTGCGCGAGATTGATCCTCATCCGTTCATCCCGAAGAGTAAGGATATGAAGGCGAGCTGTGATGAGGTACTGAATATTCAGGTGAGCGGACTGGCGAAGCGTATGCTGCATACGAACAGTAAGAACGTGGTGATTGGTATCAGTGGCGGACTGGACAGTACGCTGGCGCTGCTGGTGTGCGTGAAGACGTTCGATAAGCTCGGACTATCGCGCAAGGGAATCATCGGCGTGACCATGCCGGGATTCGGTACAACCGACCGCACCTATCATAATGCCATCGCCCTGATGGAGAGCTTAGGGGTGACCATCAAGGAAATTAATATCGCTAAGTCGGTGATGCAGCACTTTGAGGATATCGGGCATGACCCGAAGGTGCATGATGTGACCTACGAGAATGCGCAGGCAAGGGAGCGTACGCAGATCCTGATGGACTTGACAAACCAGATTGGTGGCTTCGTGGTGGGCACAGGCGACCTGAGTGAGCTGGCCTTAGGATGGGCTACCTACAACGGTGACCATATGTCGATGTACGGCGTGAATGCGAGTGTGCCCAAGACGCTTATCCAATACCTGGTGCGCTACGTGGCTGAGGAGATGGAAGGAGATGACAAGAAGGGGGCAGAGGTGCTACTCGATGTGCTGGATACACCGATCTCGCCCGAGCTGACACCGGCTGACGAGAAGGGGAATATCAAGCAAAAGACTGAGGATCTGGTGGGCCCGTACGAACTGCACGACTTCTTCCTGTATTACTTCCTGCGCTTCGGATTCTCACCGAGGAAGATCTTCCTGCTGGCTCAGCATGCGTTCGAAGGGAAATACGATGATGAGACCATCAAGAAATGGCTCACCACGTTCATCAGAAGGTTCTTCTCACAGCAGTTCAAACGCTCGTGCCTGCCCGACGGACCGAAGGTGGGTAGCGTGAGTCTGTCACCAAGAGGCGACTGGCGTATGCCTTCGGATGCGATGAGTACGCTGTGGATTGAGGAGTGTAAAAACCTCTAAACACTGGGCATGGTACAATAAACGAGGGGGAAACAGCGTTATTGGTATAATGAAATGTAGATATCTGATCCAATTCCTCTTGACAGTCGTGCTCTGTGTGGCATGTACTGACGATGACTCGTTTACGACATCCCCGTCGTATCTCCTCACATTCTCCACCGATACGGTGAAGATGGACACAGTGTTCTCGAAGATCCCATCAAGCACGCGTACGTTCTGGGTGTTTAACCGTTCGGGTGAAGGCATCAGGTGTGTGGATGTGCGACTGGCAAACGGTAACCAGACGGGCTATAGGGTGAATGTGGATGGTGTTTACTTAGGACAGTCGGCGGGCTATCAGACGCATAACCTTGAGATTCGTAACAAGGATAGTATCCGGGTGTTCGTGGAACTGACATCGCCAGAGAACGGATATCCTGATCCGCAGATTCTCGAAGATAACCTGGTGTTCACCCTGGAAAGCGGGGCGGTGCAGAAGGTGAATCTGAATGCGTACACATGGGATGCGGATATCCTGAGTGACGTGACGGTGAAGGATGAGCTGGTGCTTGAGGGCTCGAAACCTACCATCATCTACGGGATGATGCGCGTGGAGGAGGGGGCTACGTTACGCATACCGGCAGGGAAGACCGTTTATTTCCATGGGAACAGCGGACTGGAGGTGTACGGACAACTGATGACGGAGGGTACGGCCGAGGCGAATGTGGTGCTGCGGGGCGACAGGATGGACAGGATGTTCGACTACCTGCCGTATGACATGGTGAGCGGACAGTGGCAAGGAATACATTTCTACGAGAGCTCGTATGATAATGTACTGGAATATACGGATGTGCATGGTGCGTTCAACGGGATTGTATGCGACTCTGCAGCGGTTGACCGACAGAAGCTGACCATGCGGAACGTGACGGTGCATAACTGTCAGGGGGCAGGACTGAGTGCCGTGAATGCGAAGGTGACGCTGGAGAACTGTCAGCTGACGAATACCCTCGGGGCTTGTCTGGATATCCTGGGCGGTGACTGCACATTGAACCACTGTACGCTGGCACAGTTCTATCCCTTTGATAGCAACAGAGGACCGGCCTTGCTGTTAGCTGCTGATGCGGAGCACCCGCTGGAACAGCTGAACTGCATGAACTCGATCATCACGGGCTATGCCGAGGATGTGATCATGGGGGCACAGAACGACTCTACCACCTTTAACTATACGTTCGCCCATTCCATCCTGAGAACGCCTGAGGTGGACGACTCTACGCATTTCACCCATATCCTGTGGGAGGAGGTGAAGGATACGGCAGCCATCAGCGGTGAGAAGCTGTTCATGCTGGTGGATATCGATAAGCAACGCTACGACTTCCACTTGTCTGAGAAATCTACGGCAATAGGCAGTGCCGACAAAGCAACTGCACTGCCCACAGACCGTGACGGACGAAGGAGGGATGAGGAGCCGGATGCGGGGTGCTATGAGGAATTGAAAATTGAAAATTAAAAATTTACTACGACCTGAAATATGAAAACGATAAAATTAGAACAAAACATCCAGTTCTGTCAGTTGGAGGAACTGAACGAGGCGGAACAGCAGCTGGTGCGGAAAGCCATGCAGGCTACTGATAACAGCTATTCGCCCTATTCACACTTCAGGGTGGGGGCGGCCATACGATTGGAAGATGGTTCTGAAATTATTGGAGCCAACCAGGAGAATGCGGCCTTCCCCGTAACGCTCTGTGCAGAACGTACGGCTATCTTTGCGGCACAGGCGCAGCATCCTGAACTGTCGATAGAAGCCATCGCTATTGCTGCCCGTAATGACAACGGCTTTACCGAAGATCCTGTTTCACCCTGTGGCTCCTGTCGTCAGGTAATCCTTGAGATTGAACAGCGGTACGGTAAGCCCATGAAGATCTACCTGTACGGTACGAAAGGGGTGTATGTGATTGATACGATACGCGACCTCCTTCCGCTGTGCTTCGTGGAGGAATCCATGCGGTAGTTACAAACCGCAGAACTGACGGTAGGGACAGGTGGCGCAGATGGCGCGGTCGGCAGTAGGCTTGAAGGGTACTGACGGCTCGAAGATCTCTGTGAGCACCTCCCGGATACCATTGCTGAACGGTTCCTCATACCTGCTGATATCCTTCATCTTCTCTTTCCCCATAGGCAGAATCGGATCATAGTCGTCGGCCCCGGAGTGTTGTATGAACAGTAATGCGGGTGCTACAGGCAGATGATTCTTGTTGTGTTTCGAGTCGTGTTGTACAAAAAGGGAGTACAACATGGTTTGCAGATAGTAGTTGGCATGTTTCTGCGGAACGATGGGCTGCTCAAAGATTTCCTCCACCGTATTGATCTTCGATGTGAGCGCCCTGCTGCCGGTCTTGTAATCAACCACACGTATTCTATGGGTTCCCGCTTCCTGGTCCCATACCATGTCCAGACGGTCGATGATGCCGCCCATCCTGACGGTGATCTTTCCGACTGATGTGTCGATGTCCATGATGCCATCCACCTTTTCTTCGAGTCCTATTACCTGGAAAGGCGCTAATTGTTTGTCTATCCGGAGCAGTCGTTTCAGGTAATGTATCACCACCTCACGGTTGATGAGCTGGAGTCCGTTCAAATCATTCTGTGCACCGGTGGGCATTTGTCGTTTATCAAACACCTCTTCCTTGAAAGCTTTGTCAACAGCCATCTCTATCTCCTGCGGGTTCTTCTGCATGAACTCAATGTCTT
The DNA here is from genome assembly GCA_900314935.1 of uncultured Prevotella sp. Classification (GTDB taxonomy): domain Bacteria; phylum Bacteroidota; class Bacteroidia; order Bacteroidales; family Bacteroidaceae; genus Prevotella. The sequence goes on along the minus strand of OMXE01000004.1, from coordinate 44,651 downwards.
CAGGCAAAACCATCAGATCGCTGCGCCGCATCTTCGTGTAGAGATACTCGGATGCTTTGTGGAAGATATTACCAAAGGTACGGTTGTCTATCTTCTCTTCGTCCATCTCGTCGGGCTCGCGGATGCCTTCAATATGGTTGTAATAGAACTGCAGCTGACAACGTAGATAGCGGTTGATGTAGGTGGGGTAGAAGCCTTTCTGGGCGATGGCGCGGAGCTTGGTGACGACCGCTGGCGCCTTTTCGATGGGGTCGGGATTCAGGGGAGTCTGTTCCTGACCGGTCTGCAGCGTTTTCCTTTCGATGTTCAGGTTACTCTCCACCATGAGCTGGAGCATGAACCTGCTCATCTCGCCCATATGACCGTCTTCTGTGGAGTTGTTATAGAGGATGGTTACATCCTTTGCCCGCTGGATGAGTCGGTGGAAATAATACGCATATACCGCCACCTTATGGTCAATGGTGGTGAGTCCGTAGGCCTTGCGGATGGAGTAGGGGATGAAGCTGGAATCGTTCACGCCCTTGGGCATGTTCCCTTCCTGACACGAGAGGATGAGCACATGATCGAAGTCGAGGTTCCTGGTTTCGAGTACGCCCATGAGCTGAATACCTCTTGCCGGTTCTCCATGGAAAGGTATCGACGTACTGGCGATGAGCTGATTCAGCATTTTCTGGTAGGTCACGAGGTCGATTTCAAGCTGGTCGGCAGTGAGGATGTTCTGCAGACGGTTCAGTAAGGTGTACATCCTGAAGATGGCTTCCTGCTCGAACTGCGAGTGGGAATCGTCGAGGGCTACGGCACGAACCACGTTCAGCAGATGGGCATTGAGCGTGGAAGGGGTTGCCTGACTGATGACTACGGGTGTTTCGGAAGCGGATAACAGACTGAAATACGGGTGCCGCATGACTTGTTTATAGGTGCGCCTTCCTCCATAGAGATGATGGTTCACCACATGTTTCACCAAAGAGCTTATCAGTGCATGCTGCAAAGGATAACCCGTGGTGACATTCATCTCTTCGACCGAAGGGGGAAGACAGTGAACGGCTGTGGGGAGGATGGCTTCATCGCACATCACAATGACCGTTTTCCTGCCGTCGGCAATACGGTTCTCTTGCTGGAGCCACTGACTGATGTAGCGGGCCTGCACATTCTCGGTCTGGGCACTGATGAACGTTACCTGCTTGTCGTGGTTGAGATGGTTGTAGATGACCGCATCGCTACTGTCGAGCTCGTTGGGGAAACGTGAGAGGTAGGCGGAGATGAAATGCCCTGCTTCGTTCTCCGGCAGTAACCTGTCGCGTGTACCTTTCATATAATAATGATCGAAATCCCAGTAGAACGAGGCCTTCTGCTCATCCTTTAACGACTGGAACAGCTTCTGTTCAACCTTCTGCAACAAGTTGAATCCCACAAAGATGTAATGGTCGTACTGCAATGACAACTGCTTCTTCTCGGTTACTTCCCGATAGAGCATTCCCTCGTAGGCTAGTCCTTGCTTGCGCAGACGGTCGCGATAATCATGATAGATCTCGCTGAAATGACTCCACAGCTCGAGAAACTTCCGTTTGAGCGTTGTCTCATGATCGTCGGTGAAGTTACTGAAGAACTTCCTGAGAATGCGCTTCTGCTCGTCGGAGAGATAGTCGACACTATCCAGCTCATGCAGGTTGCGCAGGTTGGCAAACACCTGATCAGCATCGGCCATGTTCTTGTCTATATCATCGAAATCGGCCAATAACAGCTGTCCCCAGCCATAGAAATGGTCGAGCGTCTCCTCGATACCCGTGCATTGAATGAAGCTCTTGTAGAGCTCACAAATGAGTTTCACCGAGTCGCCCACCATCAAATCTGACTGCTGGCGGAACAGGTCGCTGATGGTGACATACGCAGGACTCCATAAGGGTTTTCCTGCCAATGTGGCTAAGTAGCCGTTCAAGTACAATGAGGCACGTTTGTTGGGGAACACCACTGCGATTCCCGACAGTTCTGTTCCATGCTTCTTGATGATGTCTTCTGCAACAAATTCCAGGAATGTCTTCATACGTTCACCTCCTTGATCTGATTACTATATACGTACCACAGATAACCTTCCACCTGCGGATGACCCATCTGCTGTAACAGCTGCATATACTCACGCACCTGCTGGTGGTATTCTTCCCGCTGACTGCCGAATTTGAAGTCGACAACGATGGTGCGGGTACCATCGGTCATCACCCTGTCAGGACGGCGTTCCACCAGTTCTCCATGTTCGTCTGTGCGGATAATACTGCACTCGTTAAACAAATTCCATTTATCAGAGAACCAATCACTTACCTTTGGATGGGTTAAGCGTTTCTCGAGCATGGATTTAATCTTCTCAGCAGAGATTTCCTCATCATACAACACACCGTCGTATTCCAGTTGCCGCAATACGCCAGGGATATCTTGGGTGGTGCGGATCTGCGAGAACAGGTGGTGCAGGATGTTACCCATCTTGACGTACTGGTTACGCTGACGATCCTCGTCGGACAGGGAGGAATCATCGACAAAGTCCTTACTGGGGTTACTCTGACGGAAGTCCACACGACTGTCGTAACTCTCCACATCAATGTGCATGGGTTCGGATTTCTTGAGGAACACGTTGGAAGAATCATCCTTTTCCTTGTGTGATGAAGCATCAGAAGACCATGATCCGTACTCAAAGCGTATGGGCTGGTCTTTCTCTTCAGGCATCTCTTTCCGGGCACCGTCTAACTCCAGCTTGTCCAGCACCTGTTGTATGAGCATGCTCCTTGTTCCTGTAGCGTCCCTCCGACCAATCACGAAGAGGTTTTCCTTGGCACGGGTGAAGACCACATAGAGCAGGTTGAGGTTATCCACGCAGTTCTGCAGGTGCTCAAAGACATAATCCTGCTCGTAGATGGTGTCTTTCAGCTTACCGCTATAATCAACCGGTACAAGGGGTAGCTGGTTGTAGGGTGCTTCTGTGGGCTGGCACCAAAGGGTTCCACCTAACTCCAGACGCCAATCGCAATAGGGGACGATGACATGCTTGAATTCCAGACCCTTCGACTTATGGATACTGATCACTCTAATACCCGTTTTGTTGTCGCTGGGGATAGTCTTCTCATGAATGCTCTCTTCCCATAGCGTGAGGAATCCCTCAATATCTGTACCATTATCAGTCACAAAGTCATTCACTTTGTCGAAGAAAGTGCACAGGTAAGCACCTTGGTCGTTCAGCTTACTGAGCTGCAACAGCTGGTACAGTTGTTCCACCATATCCACCATGGGCAGATGGAGTAGGGCGGTCCGGGCATCGTCGAGCAGACTGCCCAAGGGTGCCTTGTGAATAGTATAATAGGCTTTCTCGACACTGGCACGAGCTAGCTGGTCGTTTTCGCGGATGAGCAGTTGCATGGCGCTTACCAGCGTACAGACCGCCAGTGAAGCGTCCAGACGGAAGGCTTCGTCACTGATGATGGTGACATGAGGGCGTGTCTGCAAGAAATAATCGGCTATTTGGGGGATGTAGCGGTTGCTTCTCACCAGAATGGCTATGTCCTGCTGCGGAACCTGTCGTTCCAGCAGTTCATCCACATAGCTGCCTAAGGTCTTCATCACCTCTTCATCATAACCTGCCTGAGGTAAAAGGGTAATTCTCACCATGCCCGACTTGCGGAACCGTTTCTGAAAACAAACCTGACTGACATCGTCATAGGCTTGTTGAAGTTCGTTGGCACCGTCGGCATTCAGTTCCGCTTCGCTGTCATGTTCCAAAACCGAAGCCTGCTGAAAGAAGGCATTGTTGAAGTGAACCACATGATACGAGGAACGGAAGTTGGTGTCGAGATGATGCGTTAGGAGCTGGTGAGCACCCTGCTTGAATTGCTTCTCAATACCGTTCAGTAAACGCCAGTCGCCATTGCGCCAACGGTAGATGCTCTGCTTGACATCGCCCACAATCATGTTACGGATGACGTTCGGCGGCAGTTCGCTGGCATCACGACTCATCGTCTCCTCGAGTAACAGCTTGAAGTTCTTCCATTGTACCGTACTGGTGTCCTGGAACTCATCAATCATGATATGCTCCAGCTGGGCACCGATCTTCTCGAAGATAAACGGACTGTCGCTATCGTCAATCAGATCATTCAGGAACTGCTGGGTATCGCTCAACAGGAACCGGTTGGCTTCCTCATTGAGCTTCCTTACTTGTTGCTCGATATTGCTGAGCAGACGGAGCTGATTCAGATGCTTGAGCGTACAATCGGCCGAGAGGTATATCTTCCATTGCTGTAAACGGATGCGCTCTGCTTCGGTCAGTAACGGCATCAGGGTGCTTTCGGCCAAAGAAAGAATGGTGTTGCGGTCAGGACTGCTCTTACTGGTCCACTTCTCACTGTCAGTCAGACATTTCTCAACAGTAGCGTTGTAGCATACCTTATCACTGAAGTCATTACCCTGTAGCTTCCTGAAATAGCTGGAGATACCCCTGTTCTTGTTGGCGAAGCTGTCGGGTGTAAGACCGTTTTCACTGATTACCTTGAAGAACTGGTCGCCCATGTCATTCATGGTCTTCTTGGCCTGAGCGCGCAACGACTCCAGTTCCTTGACATACTGTTTGAAGAAACCTTTCCGGGTTATACACGCATTGAGTTCCTCGCTATGACTCTTGTAATACTCCCTGAAGATGGTCTTACCGAATTTCTTCACATGTCCGATGACGTTCCACGACTTATCTTCTTCAATGCTCTGCTCGATATAGCTGATGAGCCATTTCAGGATCAGATCGTCTTTCTGCAGTTGCTCTATCAGCATGTCAACAGCCTGTTCCTCCACCTGGTCGTCATTGAGTTCCACCCGCAGGTTCGCCGTGAGATCCAGCTCCCTGGCCAGATTGCGGAGAACGGTCTGAAAGAAGCTGTCGATGGTTTCCACGCGGAAATAACTGTAGTCGTGCAACAGCTGGTGCAGGGCGATACCCGCCTTCTTGGAAGCCATCTCCTGGTCAATCATCAGACTCTCCATCACTTCCTGGAGATAATCATCCGATGAAGGAAGCTTCTTCCAGATGCCGTAGAGCTGCGACAGGATGCGATGCTTCATCTCCTCGGTTGCCTTGTTGGTGAAGGTAACGGCAAGGATATGACGGTATCGTATAGGGTTGTCTATGAGTAGCTTGATGTACTCACAAGCAAGACGGAAGGTCTTACCACTTCCTGCACTTGCTTTATAGACGGTTAGTTGTTCTTGATTGTTCATAGGTTTTCGTTCATGTTTTTACCAGTCGCGGAAAAGTTCCAGTCCTACTCTGCAACCGATGCCATCGTATTTGAAGTTCTTCGTGGCTACAAAGGCTCCGATAGAGAACAACCGGTTGGTGAAGCCGTAGCCCCATTCCGTATAGGGATGAAGCTTATCAACGAGCAGTCCGCTTACATACACCCGTTCCATCTCAATCACCTTTCCCACGATAGGGAGTCGCGACATCAGCATCAGCGGTGACTCATACGTCATGTTGGCACGGACATAATAGCGAGAGGTGTTATACATCTCACGGTTCAGTAACAGGAACTCACCCGTCCAGTCGTCGTTCCACCCGCCAGGCATATAGTCTTCGCGGAAGTTCTCGAAGTCGAGGAAATAGGCATCGTGTCCTTTCTGGAAGAAATACCCCGAGCCGCCACGTAATGACAATGAGCGCAGACGGAAGAACTTTCTGAGCCAGATAGCGTCGAACTCCACTCGTCCATATTCCATATTGGCCTTGCCGATTCCTTTGATACCTTGTTCGTAGTTCAAGGTGAAGATCGGACCCTTCCATCCCCATGGGCGAATCTGCGTCTGTATCATAGGAGCCATGGAGTGATAGGCCACAGGCATGTTGATGGAGCGGAAGAACTGTTTGTCAACGGCCGTACGACGGTGATAGGTATAACCAGCTGTGATACTCCACAGGTCGGATATATCATGATTCGCACGCATCTTCACATACGAGTCGCGGAAATCATCCAACCTGCTTTGATTGAGATTCCAGTCGGTGAGATCCGGGAATTCCTCCTTCAGCTGTTGTCTGATATTGGAACTTGTAATCTTGTTTCCTCTACCTACCTCCAATTCAACATAGCCGTGTTTCTCCTTATCATAGGTAAATCTGAGCGGTACGCTGAAATAGAACTCATGGAACTTGAAGCGGTAGCCCAGACGCGCATTAAGACTCAGCAGCTGGTTCTCTGTGAAAGCATAGCTGCCGTTGAGCTTCATCTTGTAGTAGATACCCTTACGGTCGCTATAGCCCAGATAGAGCGGATTGAGGATAGGGGAGATACGGTAGTAGCCTTGGTCGTTGGTTCCGAAGTTTCCCTTGATGCGGTTCACCAGGTTATCACCTACAGCATCCCACAGGATGGCCTTGGCCATGTTCTTTTTCTTCTTCTTGGTAATAGGAACGGTCAATGCATCCAGTGAGTCGTATTGATGATAGATCGATTGCATGAAAGAGGGTAGGGGAACCGGTCTTATACTATCCATCAACGCCATACTATGACTGTTGACGATACTGTCGGGCAGTTCCACCAACTGATTGGCCTCGGTGTGGAAATCACCTGTGATTTTATTTCCCAGATACTTAAACACACAATTCACATCGCAGCTTTTGGGAACCAACGACAGTTCCCCGGAATCGCCCATCTCTGCCTGCAGTTGGAAACGAATCATATCGTATTCTCCAGACAGTTCTACGGAGATGATTCTACCTGTGGTGAAGTCGGCTATGGCCTTACCGCTCACTAACTGCGTGTTGTATTTCCTTGGACGGAACACGATTTCCACACGCTGATCCGTGAGCAGCGTCACACCATAGCGGTAGAACGATCGGTTCCTGAAATGAAAAGGGGAGAGAAGATGGTCGCCAATCAGCGTCACATCATAGAGTTTGGGGGTGAGATAGAGTCTCACAGTAGGCATGGTGAACTTATATCGTGGTACTGTTCCCACAGCCACCTGCAGGGTGGCATCATATTCCTGCACATCCAGGAACTTCACCTTTCTGTAGGTCTCACCCACAAACTCCCTGTTGTTTTTCCGTGCCAGTACATACATGGAAGGCACGGTGAGTAATAGTTTGTTCTTCTTATCCGTTCGCAGATGATATCTCAGATAGACATTCATGGTCGTACCCTCGATATTGTCCTGCATGACTGATCGATAGTTGAACACACGGTTCAGGGCGATGGTATCAATTTGATCCTTCGCATGCACACTTAACGAAGAAGTGGCTAAAAGAATGATGACCAGTCGTGAAAGGAAAGAAGGAGACACGTTGTTTATCCCAAGTATTTCATGAGTATCTTGGCATTTCCGCTTTCGCGTAATTTGGCGATACTCTTTTCACGGATCTGACGAACTCGTTCACGTGTAAGTCCCAGTTCATCACCAATCTCCTCGAGACCTTTCTCATGACAATCAATACCAAAGCACTCGCGGATAATGATGATTTCACGCTCTTTCAATACTTTCGACAGGACGGCTTTCAGTTCCTGTGCCATGGATTCGTGATCCACCTGACGGTCGGTACGACTGTCATCGCCGCTGGGCATGACATCCAGCATACAGTTGTCCTCACCATCCTGGAAAGGAGCATCAATACTTACATGATGTCCGTCGGCTGCCAGACTCTGACCGATCTTGTCTTCGTCCAGTTGTGTAGCTTCAGCCAGCTCGCTCACAGAAGGGTGGCGCTGGTTTTCCTGTTCGAAGCGGTTGATTTCGTGGTTGATCTTGTTCAAGCTACCTACCTGATTGAGCGGCAGACGAACGATACGACTCTGCTCAGCAATTGCCTGGAGGATGCTCTGACGGATCCACCATACGGCGTAGCTGATGAACTTAAATCCACGTGTTTCATCAAATTTCTGTGCGGCCTTGATCAAGCCGATGTTACCCTCGTCAATTAAGTCTGTCAATGTCAAGCCCTGATGCTGATACTGTTTTGCCACGGACACAACGAAACGCAGGTTGGCTGTAACCAACTTATCCTTTGCTGCTTCGCCTTCAGGTCCGCCTTTCCGTATCTTCTGTGCAAGCTCGATTTCCTCGTCAATAGAGATTAGTGGAGCACGTCCAATTTCAACAAGATACTTGTCAAGAGCTTCACTTGAGCGGTTGGTGATACTTTTCTGAATCTTTAGCTGTCTCATCTTTTATACCTCAAAAATACCTTAAAATATTGATACTCAGTCAAATAACTCAATTATATTCGCAAATCGTTGCAAAATTACAAAAAAATACAATAAGTTGTACGCGCGAAATGGTTAAATTGCATTAAAACATGATATACATCAATTTCATTCTAATCGACATTATGATAAATAAACAATACTGATGTCCATGTTTAATCCTTCCCCTGCAACAAAAATAAGAGCAACAGAAGGATTTGTTCCCAACATGGGAATATAATGTTCCCAACATGGGAATAAATAGTTCCCAACGTGGGAATGATTCATTCAGATGATGAAAAAAACGAAGGGATGATAGAAAAAAGAAGAAAGTGGTACTTGTTTGCGAGAAAATGCGTATATTTGCAAATTCAATCACAAGAATCGCAGATGAGTAATTATATAGAGATCAAGAATGCACGGGTGAACAATCTGAAGGGAATTTCGTTACAGATTCCCAGGAACAAGCTGATTGTCGTTACAGGCGTGTCAGGAAGCGGTAAATCATCATTGGCTTTCGATACGTTATATGCTGAGGGTCAGCGCCGTTATGTGGAATCCCTGAGCGCTTATGCCCGTCAGTTCTTAGGTAGAATGTCAAAACCAGCCTGCGATTACATCAAGGGACTGCCTCCAGCCATTGCCATTGAACAGAAAGTTATTGCGCGAAATCCACGCAGTACGGTGGGTACAACCACTGAGATATATGACTATCTGCGACTTCTTTTTGCCCGTATTGGTCGTACATACTCTCCTATTTCCGGTGTTGAAGTAAAGAAACACACCACAGAAGACATCGTGAACTGTATGAAACAATACGGTAAAGGCACGAAATTCGTGGTGATGTCTCCCGTACATATGCATGAGAACCGTACGTTGAAACGTCAGCTTGAGATGTATCTGCAGCAAGGATATGTCCGTATGTTCTACCATGGAGAGTTCCATCGCATTGATGAATTCAGCGAGGATGAGCATGCCATCAACCAACTGGAACAAGCCATGAACGAAAGTCATGAGACACAGATGTGGCTCTTGATCGACCGCTTGTCGGTTGATACCGAAAAAGATGTTATCTCACGACTGATAGACTCTGCGGAAACTGCTCTGTATGAAGGAGATGGCGCATGTCGTTTAATGTTTTTACCAAGTAATATCAGCTATGATTTCTCTACTCGTTACGAGGCTGACGGTATGACGTTCGAGGAGCCTAACGAGAACATGTTCTCCTTCAACTCTCCTCTTGGCGCCTGTCCTACTTGTGAAGGATTCGGCAGTATCATTGGTATTGATGAACGATTGGTCATCCCCAACACGTCGCTCAGTGTGTACGAAGGATGTGTACAGTGTTGGCATGGAGACAAGATGAAGATGTGGCAGGATGAGTTCTGCCGACGAGCCGTGAAAGACGACTTCCCCATCTTCGAGCCTTATTACCGTTTGACGCGCGCCCAGAAAGACATGCTCTGGCACGGTCTTCCGAGTGACACACACGATGTGCACGAACAGGTTTCTATCGATGCCTTCTTCCAGATGCTGAGAGAGAATCAGTACAAGATCCAGTACCGGGTTATGCTGAGTCGTTACCGCGGTAAAACAGTATGTCCGGAGTGTCATGGTACCCGTTTGAAGAAAGAAACCGAATACGTGAAAATCAACGGGATGAGCATGACAAACCTTGTGGAGATGCCCATCGGAAAGCTGAAGGAATGGTTCGACAACCTACAGCTTGACGAGCATGATGCCATGACTGGCAAGCGCTTACTTTTGGAAATCAACAACAGATTACAATTCCTTGTAAATGTAGGACTTAGCTACTTAACGCTCAATCGAGCCTCTAATAGTCTTTCAGGCGGTGAGAGTCAGCGCATCAACCTCACCACCTCCCTCGGATCGAGTCTTGTGGGTTCCCTATATATCCTTGATGAACCTAGTATCGGTTTGCATTCAAGAGACACCGGTAAGCTGATTCAGGTGTTGAAAGACCTGCAGTCGTTAGGCAACACCGTGATTGTTGTGGAGCATGACGAGGAAATCATCCGTTCTGCTGATGAACTGATCGATATCGGTCCTGATGCCGGAGAGCTGGGAGGAGAGGTCGTTTACCAAGGACCCCCTACCCCTTCATCATCCTCAGCATCCAAACAATCCTACACCATGCAGTATCTCACGCGACAGCTAAGTATTCCAGTACCGCAAACCCGTCGTCCGTGGAATCAGGCTATCGACCTGAAAGGCTGCAGGATGAATAACCTTAGGGGTATTGATGTACGCTTCCCACTGAATGTCATGACCGCAGTTACAGGTGTATCAGGCAGTGGTAAGTCGTCATTGGTAAAAGGCATCCTCTACCCTGCCCTCAAACGGCACCTCGATGAAGTGGCCGACCAGCCTGGAGAATATATCTCGCTGGAAGGTGACTGGCAGCGGGTTAAGCATGTGGAGATGGTGGATCAGAACCCTATCGGTAAGAGCTCACGCAGTAACCCAGCCACCTATGTCAAGGCCTATGATGCCATCCGTCAGCTGTATGCCGAACAACCCTTGTCCAAGCAGATGGGCTTCACGCCCCAGTATTTCTCGTTTAATGCCGATGGCGGTCGTTGTGAGGAGTGTAAGGGAACGGGTGTGATTACCGTGGAGATGCAGTTCATGGCCGATCTGGAGTTGACCTGTGAGGCCTGTCATGGTAAGCGTTTCAAGAAAGATATCCTGGATGTGCTGTTTGCCAGGAAGAACATATACGATATCTTGTGTATGACCGTTGCAGAAGCCATCACGTTCTTCAGTGAGAACGGTCAGAAAGCCATTGTTGACCGTCTGAAACCATTGTACGACGTTGGTCTGGGGTACATCAAACTCGGTCAGAGTTCTTCCACGTTATCAGGCGGTGAGAATCAGCGCGTGAAGCTGGCCTATTTCATGGGACAAGAGAAATCGGAGGCTACCCTATTCATCTTTGATGAGCCTACCACGGGATTACATTTCCATGATATCCAACGACTCCTTCGTGCCTTTGACGCACTCATTGAACGCGGTCATTCCATCCTTGTCATCGAGCATAACCTGGATGTGATTAAATGCGCTGATTACGTCATTGATTTAGGTCCTGAAGGCGGTGACCGCGGTGGTAACCTGGTATTCGCGGGAACACCAGAACAGCTATGTGCCTGCAATGAAAGCATCACAGGCAAATACCTTTCAGAAAAGCTTACTGATTAGAACGGCATCGGCGATGGAGGCGGTGCGAAGGGAACATCTTCATCGTTCAGCTTACTGCCGATGATCTCTCCTCCTCCCGATCCTGAAGGCGGTATGATGGCATCCTCAGGGTTCTGGAAACGTGTAAACTCACCACGGAAGTTCAGCAGCACATCACCCGTTGCACCCTTTCTGTGCTTAGCAATGATAATCTGCGCCATACCCCGAAGGTCATTACCTTTCTCATCCTGCAGGATATGGTAATACTCAGGACGATGCACGAAAAGCACCATATCCGCATCCTGCTCAATGGCACCCGATTCACGAAGGTCGCTCAACTGCGGTCGTTTACCATCGTTGGAATCACGGTTCTCCACGCTACGGTTCAGCTGTGAGAGCGCTAAGATAGGAATGTTCAGCTCCTTGGCCAAGCCCTTCAGCGAACGACTGATGGTGCTCACCTCTTCCTGTCGACTACCGAACTTGGCACCGTTGGCATTCATCAGCTGCAGGTAGTCGATCATAATCACCTTCACACCCTTCTCTCTTACCAGTCGTCTGGCCTTCGAACGCAACTCGAAGATACTCATACCTGGCGTATCATCAATATAAATAGGTGCACCTTGCAGCTTACGGATATTGCGGTCGAGACGTTTCCACTCTTCTTCGTCCAGCTGACCGTTCAAGATCTTCTTACCGGAGATCTCGCAAACGTTCGACATCAGTCGGTTCACCAGCTGCACGTTGTTCATTTCCAACGAGAAGAAACCGATAGGATACTTATAGTCAACCGCGATATTCTTTGCCAATGACAAGGCGAAAGAAGTCTTACCCATGGCCGGACGACCGGCAATGATCACCAAGTCGGAAGCCTGCCATCCTGCTGTGATGTCGTCCAAACGTGTAAAACCAGTGGGAATACCCGTAAGACCAGAGGTGTTAGCCGCTGCTTTCTGCAAGATCTCCACAGCCTGGGAAAGCACAGGATCGATCTGTGTGTACTCCTGGCGCATGTTCTTCTGAGAAAGCTCGAACAGCGATGATTCAGCCTCTTGCATCAGATCATCCACATCAACGGTCTCATCGAAAGCCTTTGTCTCAATCACGCTGGCAAAGCTGATGAGCTGACGCGCAAGATGTTTCTGGGCCAACACGCGGGCGTGATACTCGATATGCGCAGAAGAAGCCACTTGGGAAGACAGTTCCACGATATACGTAGGACCGCCGATTTCCTCCAGCGTACCATCCCGCTTCAGCTCTTCTATCACAGTCATGAAATCCACCGGACGCTCATCCATGTTGAGCGTCTGAATGGCTTTATAGATTTTCTGATGACGGGGATCGTAGAACGATTCTGCACGGATGATCTCGCTGACTATGGAGAATGCGTCCTTGTCAATCATCAATGCTCCCACAACCGCTCTTTCCAGATCGAGCGCCTGTGGTTGAAGATGTCCGTACGAGGTATCTAAAGATGCGCGTGTGGTTCGTTTTTCCGGCATAATGGTATGGATGGTTATGTGCAAGGAGCGGTAAACGGGACTCGAACCCGCGACCCTCGGCTTGGGAAGCCAATGCTCTACCAACTGAGCTATTACCGCAACTGAATGAAAACAAAATGGTTTGAAAGCGTGCTTGATAGCGTGATTCGAAAAGAGCCGATACCGGGACTCGAACCCGGGACCTACGCATTACGAATGCGTTGCTCTACCAACTGAGCCATATCGGCATTTTCAAATGCGGATGCAAAGGTAACACTTTTCACGAAGAAAGAAGAAGGAAACGACAGAAAATATTCCTATTTAACATTTGTCAACTATCTTACCTCGTGGTAATATGGAAGCAACTCTGCTTCACCTCATATTTAATATAGCACCTCCCCTGCTTACGCATATCGTTCAGTACTTCAGCCAACACCCATTTCAGCGTATCGTTCTGCACCATCCTGCGTTTCTCACCAGGAGGCTGGACAGTCTTGTAACGATTATAACAGATGTCGAAGGTGGTGCCGTAGAGATGACAGCTGTTCTCTGTGGCGTTTCTGTTATAGTTCCTCAGCTTCGCCACATCTTCCTTTGTGCGGAGGACACTCGTCACGATGAACTGATGCAGGGGAACACCCTTGATCTGCAGACTGTCGTAATAGGCCCGTCCTATATCGCTGAGCAGTACGGCAGCTCGGGGAACCAGATAAGGAACACTTCTGTGCAGTACATCCACATGATAATAAGGTGATGATCCCATATATACCAGTTCCTTCTTTCTCGCCTCGGCGTCCTCGCGGTTGTTCACCGGTTTCACACCCCATCGGGCTGCAGCACGTTCCTGTACGGGCTGACTGTCGGGAAATGCTTCCAGGTAATGCGGAACGCTAAGGATTCTGTGCTTGACAACAGAGCCGTCGCTGTTGATAAACTTCGAACGAGCCAATGACATCACTGGTCCTTTCTCCTCTTGCTCCTCAGTTCTACTCTCTTGTATCTCAGTTCTACTCTCTTGCTTCTTGCCTCTTGCCTCTTGCTTCTCATTCTTTGCTTCTTGCTTCTCTAAGCTACTCTCTTGCTTCTCAATCTTTGCCTCTTCAGTCAAGAGCGAGTCCTTCTGCTCCACCCCAGCCAATTCCTTACCAGTTCCCTCGGCAATCTTGGGATGAATACAGCGAACGAGTGCCAATATCATGACGACCGCAGCAAAGCCGGCCAGATAATTATTCTTTGTTATTTTAACTTTCAACATGATGCATTTTCAATAACTCTGTGCAAAGATACAACAATTATCAACAATTACCAAGAAACTGGCCTTCTATCTCATACAAATCAGGCTGATAACCCATCGTTATCAGCCTTCTAACACACACTAACCAGCCTTCTAAAGTGACTTTATGTTATTTTGACACTTTCTTTAATGCATAACCATCGCCATCATAAGCTTCTGCGGATATATATAGAACTCCCTGATCAAAGTTGATGTAATAATACAAACTGGAGTTGTTAAAAGTGATAACTACACTTGGCTCACCTGTAAATATAGATTTATCGATTTTCTTAAACGAGTACGTAAATGTACTTGTAGGGATGGGACGTTGGTCTTCTCGATTATTGACCACCTTTACCTGCCCCTTATTTGTGAAAGTAACCATGATTTCACCGACATTGTAGTCGGTTATACCTCCCCATCCACTCGAACGACTTGCCAAATACCATGTTCCAACAATGGCACTTTTGTAATTGTTGTAATCCTTTACGAAAATGACATCTTCATCGTCACTATCACTACAGCTGGTCAGTCCTGCTACACACAGAACCGCGGCGCACATCCAAAAGATAATAGTCTGCTTCATATTTCTGTTGAAAATTAAACTCTTTACAAGTATAATTCAATAATCTCTGAAACCTTGCATGGAAAGGCAAATATTTAACATAATTTACAACTATAGCTTATTCGAGAAAACAAATCTCTTTATTTTCTTCTCGCTTACTCAGATTTTTCGTATCTTTGGCTGCGCCGAAGTTACTCCGTCTCGGAAATGAAAAGAAAAACTTATGTTTTCCTTTTGCATTTCTCTCAACTTTTCGTAACTTTGCAGAAAAATTTGCGTAGTGACAGAGAAACATATCGTTCTTGAAGATATAGACCCCGTTGTATTCTATGGTGTAGGCAACAGTCATCTGCAGATGATCAAGGCCTTATACCCTAAGCTTAGAATCGTGGCCCGCGACAATGTGATACGTGTTTTGGGCGATGATGAGCAACTGAGAATCTTCGGGGAACAGATAGAAATCATGCGGAAGCATGTGCTGCAGTTCAACCGTATCAGCGAAGAAGACATCCTGGATATCGTTAATGGAAAGAAGACCAAAGACGAATCGGTGAAGGGTGTAGTGGCCTATACCATCTCAGGCAGGGCCATCAAAAGCAGAAGCGAGAACCAGCAGAAACTGATTGATGCGTTCGACAAAGATGACATGATCTTTGCTGTAGGACCGGCGGGTACGGGTAAGACCTACCTGAGCATTGCCCTGGCCGTGAAGGCTTTCAAAGAAAAGCAGGCCAAGAAGATCATCCTGAGTCGTCCTGCCGTGGAAGCCGGTGAGAAATTAGGATTCCTGCCTGGTGACATGAAGGATAAGATCGATCCCTATCTTCAGCCGCTGTACGATGCACTGGAGGATATGATTCCGGCTGTGAAGCTGCAGGATATGATGGAGAAGCACATCATACAGATTGCCCCGTTGGCATTCATGCGAGGCAGAACCTTGAGCGATGCCATTGTGATTCTCGACGAGGCCCAGAATACCACCCCTGCCCAGATCCGCATGTTCCTCACCCGTATGGGATGGAACACCAAGATGATCATTACAGGTGATATGACACAGGTTGACCTGCCCAATGAAGCACGTAGCGGACTCCGTGAAGCGATGCGGGTACTGAAGGGTGTGGAAGGTATCTCGTTTATCGAGATGAACAAGAAGGATATTGTGCGCCACAAACTCGTTACGAGGATTGTGAACGCATATGAGTCGTATGACAAGAATAACAAAGAACAAAATAAAGAAAGAAACAATGAAAGCGTTAACAAGGACTGATTTCCATTTCGATGGTCAGCAGAGTGTGTATCATGGTAAGGTGCGTGATGTCTATAACATCAACGACGATATTCTTGTGATGGTGGCAACCGACAGAATCTCGGCGTTTGATGTAGTATTGCCCAAGGGTATTCCTTATAAAGGACAGGTGCTGAACCAGATTGCAGCCAAGTTCCTGGACACCACAACGGATATCTGTCCGAACTGGAAACTGGCCACTCCCGACCCGATGGTAACGGTGGGTCTGAAATGCGAAGGATTCCGCGTAGAGATGATCATCCGCTCCATCCTCACAGGTTCGGCCTGGCGTGAGTACAAGAACGGCTGCAGGGAGCTCTGCGGCGTGAAGCTGCCCGATGGCATGCGCGAGAACGAGCGTTTCCCCGAGCCTATCATCACCCCTACAACCAAGGCCGATGAGGGTCATGACATGAATATCTCCAAAGAGGAGATCATCGCTCAGGGTATTGTCAGTAAGGAGGACTATGAGATCATGGAGGACTACACCCGCAAGATCTTCTCAAGGGGTCAGGAGATTGCCGCCCGTCAGGGTCTGATCCTGGTTGATACCAAGTATGAGTTCGGTAAGCGCGACGGAAAGGTGTATCTCATCGACGAGATCCATACCCCCGATTCCAGCAGGTATTTCTATGCCGACGGCTATGAGGAGAAGTTCAAGAATGGCGAGCCGCAGCGACAGCTCTCCAAGGAGTTCGTACGCCAGTGGCTCATCGACCATAACTTCATGAACGAGCCCGGACAGGTGATGCCAGAGATAACCGACGAGTATGCTGAGAGTGTATCCGACAGGTATATCG
This sequence comes from uncultured Prevotella sp., assembly GCA_900314935.1. GTDB lineage: Bacteria > Bacteroidota > Bacteroidia > Bacteroidales > Bacteroidaceae > Prevotella. Next base: position 27,854 of record OMXE01000004.1, on the reverse strand, counting down.
AACTGTATGAGCACATCGTGGGTGAACCGTTCGACAAGGCTGCCGAGGAGGGTGACATCGCCGCCCGCATCGAAAAGAACGTGAGTGAGTATTTGAAAACATTATAATGTATCAGCAGGAGACCATCACCCCCTACCAGGACGGACAGGAGAAAGGGAAGCAGGTGGAGCAGATGTTCGACCATATTGCGCCTACCTATGATGTCTTGAACCACCGTCTTTCCTGGGATATTGATAAGGGCTGGCGACGGAAAGCCATCAAACAGCTGCAACCGTTCAAGCCGCAGAGGGTGGTTGATATTGCTACCGGTACGGGCGATTTTGCCATCATGGCTGCCCGCATGCTGCAACCGAAGGAACTGATCGGTGTGGACATCTCTGAAGGGATGATGCAGGTGGCCAGGCAGAAGGTGGAGGCAGAAGGTCTGTCTGAGACGATCTCTTTCAAGAAAGACGACTGTCTGGCGCTCTCCTACCCTGATGAAGTGTTCGATGCAGCCACCGTGGCATTCGGTGTCAGGAACTTCCAAGATTTGGAAAAAGGACTCCATGAGATTGCCAGAGTACTGAAAAAGGACGGTCATCTGAGCATCGTGGAACTCACGCAACCTGCCCGCTTCCCCATGAAGCAGCTGTTCTGGCTGTATAGTCATACCCTGTTGCCACTCTACGGTAAGCTACTGTCGAAAGACAACCATGCATATAAGTACCTCGTGGCTACCATGGAGGTGTTCCCGCAAGGAGAGGAAATGGTGAAGATCCTGCAAAAAACCGGTTTCAGCGAGGCCCGGTTCAAACGACTCACCTTCGGCATATGCACGATGTATCTGGCAAAGAAATGAATTATTCTCATCTAAAAATACAGGACAATGGATAAATACGGACTGATAGGCTATCCTTTAGGACACTCGTTCTCGATTAGCTATTTCAACGAGAAGTTCCAGAATGAAGGTATCAACGCGAAGTATATCAACTTCGAGATACCAACGATAGAGGCATTACCCGAAGTGCTGGCATCAAACCCGGAACTGAAAGGACTGAATGTGACCATTCCTTATAAGGAAAAGGTGATCAGTTACCTCGACACGGTGAGTCCTGAGGCCCGTGCCATCGGTGCAGTGAATGTCATTCGTATCGACCATAAGGGTTCCGATATCAAACTGAAGGGTTTCAACAGCGACGTTATCGGCTTCACGAAGAGTATTGAGCCGATGCTTGAACCCATTCACAAGAAAGCACTCATCCTGGGTACAGGCGGTGCTTCGAAGGCCATCGACTTCGGTTTGAAGTCATTAGGACTGGAAACCGTCTTCGTGAGTCGTTATGAACGTCCGGGTACCATTCAGTACGAGAAGATCACTCCTGAGATTATCCATGAGTATAATGTGATTGTGAACTGTACGCCACTGGGAATGTATCCCCATAGCGACCGTTGTCCGAACCTTCCTTATGAGGCCATGGATGAGAGAAACATCCTCTACGACCTGATTTACAACCCCGACGAAACCCTCTTTATGTACAAGGGTCGTCAACAAGGTGCAACCGTGAAGAACGGTCTGGAGATGCTACTCCTGCAGGCTTTTGCCAGCTGGGAACTGTGGCACAGTCAAGATTAGTAAACCGATAACCTGAGAAATGAACAAGAGCACAACATCTATATACTTCATCGTAGGTATTGCATTGGTGGGAGGAATCATCATCAATCAGATCCTTACCAGCGTGTTCGGTGAAGACATGAGCTATACACAAGTGGCATTCCTGCTATTTGGTCTTACCGCTCTTGTGTTTGGTGTGTGGTATCTGTTCGTCCATCGGGTGAAGAGTCCCAGTCTGACCAAGCTCGACGAGGCTTACATGCAGAACCACACAGGAAAGAAGAAGAAGGGAGACGATCCTAAACTCCCGTCATTCAAGTTCAACAAACTGTTCTATGGTGCTCTGTTCTGGGGAATTATGCTCAGCAACTTCGGCTCTTGCAGCTATATGTTGAGCTCCGACAGTATTGCGCTGAACGAACACTCTACGGTGTGGAATGCCGACAACATCCCCCTGCCCCACCTTACCGACGGACGACTGTATGTTTCCAATCCCGATTCAGTAATCCGACAGGAAACGGTGGATTCCCTGAACAGTATTCTCTTTGACCTTGATAAGAAGGTGGGAATAGAATCGGCAGTCATCATCGTGAACTATATCGAGAACCAGGATGCGTTCCGTATGGCGCAGGATGTGGGTAATAAATATGGTGTAGGTAAGAAAGAAACGAACCGCGGACTCGTTATCGTGGTGTCTTATCAGGACCATAAATACTTCATTGCGCCTGGTAGAGGACTTGAGAGTGACCTGACGGATGCGGAGTGCGGACGACTGGCTCGTACGTATCTCACACCGTATATGCGGGAGGAAAACCCAGATGGCGCTATGCTCTCACTGGTCAAGGCCACGTATGCACTCACGGTGGAGAAACGTATTCTCGAAGGACCTTCTGAAGATGACCTAACCATTGGTAAGGCAGAGGATCCGGCCGACTTCCCCATGATGATGTCTTCCTTCATCACGGTGTTATGTCTGATCATCTACGGACTGATGAACGAGAAGTACAAGTGGCTGGATGTGCGTACCAGCGGAACCGGCTATACCGGATTCGGACGTTCCCGTATGGGTGGCGGCTCTGGTAGCTGGGGCTCCTCATGGGGAGGAGGCTTTGGCGGCGGATTCGGTGGCGGCTACGGAGGCGGTAGCTTCGGTGGTGGCGGTGCCGGAGGCGGCTGGTAAGATACCTGTTCAATAAAGAAATATATGTATAACAATTAAAATAGAACGATTATGAAAAAGAGTTATGGAATCTTAGGGATTATCGTATTGATTATTCTCTGTTGTTTATGGGCAAAAGGTGCTTATAATGGCATGGTAAGTAATCAGGAAGCAGCAACCAAGGCTTGGGCAAATGTGCAGAGCGCTTATCAGCGTCGTGCCGACCTGATTCCTAATCTGGTGGAAACCGTGAAGGGTTATGCTAAGCATGAGCAGGAGACTTTCGAGAATGTGGTGGAAGCACGTGCAAAGGCTACTCAGATTACAGTGGATCCTACCAATCTCACTCCCGAGAAACTCCAGGAGTTCCAGGCTGCACAGGGTGAACTTACTTCAGCGCTCGGTCGACTGATTGCTGTGGGTGAGGCTTATCCCGACTTGAAAGCTAACGAAAACTTCAAGGATCTGCAGGTACAGCTCGAGGGTACTGAAAACCGTATCAACACAGCTCGTAACTCTTTCAACGATGCTGTTCAGGCATACAACACAGGCATCCGTTCCTTCCCCAACAACATCTTTGCAGGACTGTTCGGATTCAGTCGTATGGATAAGTTCGAGGCCGATGCTGCTGCACAGAAAGCCCCCGAAGTAAAATTCTAGTTGATAGTCATTATTTTTCAATTCGATAAGTGGACAACAGATATATGATGCGTGGCGTGAGTGCGGCGAAAGAAGACGTACATAACGCCATTAAGAACATAGATAAGGGTATCTTCCCACAAGCATTCTGCAAGATCATTCCCGATATTCTGGGAGGCGATCCTGAATACTGCAATATCATGCATGCTGATGGCGCTGGCACAAAATCCAGTCTGGCTTACATGTATTGGAAGGAAACGGGTGACCTCTCCGTATGGAAAGGTATTGCGCAGGATGCGATTGTGATGAACACCGACGACCTGCTCTGCGTGGGTGCTGTGGATAACATCTTGGTGAGCAGCACCATCGGACGGAACAAGATGCTGATTCCTGGAGAGGTGATATCGGCAGTTATCAATGGTACGGATGAACTGCTGGCAGAACTGCGTGAGATGGGTGTGGGTATCTATCCTACTGGCGGTGAGACCGCCGATGTAGGTGACTTGGTACGGACCATCATCGTGGATTCTACCGTAACCTGTCGTATGAAACGCAGTGATGTGATTGACAATGCGAACATCCGTCCTGGTGATGTCATCGTAGGATTGAGCAGCACCGGACAGGCTTCCTACGAGAAGCGTTATAATGGCGGCATGGGTAGTAACGGTCTTACCTCCGCCCGCCATGATGTGTTCAGCAAATACCTGGCTGAGAAGTACCCCGAGAGTTACGACCATCAGGTGCCTGAAGAGCTGGTATATAGTGGTGGGTGCAGATTGGATACACCTGTACAGACAGATGACGGCAGGACCGTTACGGCAGGTGAATTAGTCCTTTCTCCCACAAGAACCTATGCTCCTGTGATCAAGAAACTCTTAGACGAGATACGACCACAGATTCATGGTATGGTTCACTGTACTGGTGGTGCCCAGACCAAGGTGCTTCACTTCGTGGGTGACAACTGTCGTGTAGTAAAGGACAACATGTTCCCTGTTCCCCCACTCTTCCGTTTGATCAAAGAGCAGAGCGGTACAGATTGGCGAGAGATGTACCAGGTGTTCAACATGGGCCACCGCATGGAGATCTATGTACAGCCAGAGATGGCAGAACGTGTCATCGAGATTTCCAAGTCGTTCAACATCGATGCCCAGATCATCGGTCATATAGAAGAAGGAACACGCTCACTCACCATCCAAAGTGAGTTCGGCACGTTCAACTATTAATGCACAACAGAATGAAGAATCAATACGCTTCGCGTAGCATTAAAAGATTGCACAGGATAATCATCTCACTCATCGTTGTCGCTTCTGCTCTGCCATCATTGGCACAAAAACCTTTGAATGAGCAGGAAGTATACGAACGATTGATGAGTCGAAAGGATATGGATGGCTATAGAGAGGGAACACCATGGGACAACTCGCATATTTACTCCAATACTGTCGTATTCAATGGTTCTAGCCCTGGCTATTATGGAGGAAAAGGTTGTCATGCCTTTATGATTGACATGATGGAGTATGCCTCCAACTATGAGTATCCCATTCGTATCGTTAACGGTTCATACGATAATCTACCAAAGATACATGTTGGTGATGGTGTGCGATTGTTTAAAAATAGTCATTCTGTTGTTGTTCTTAAAGTAAATGGAACGGAAGTCACTGTAGCTGAGGGAAATTTCAATGGGATGGTAAAATGGGGAGAGACATATGATCTTGCCGCGCCATATATGGGGTTTAACTACATCGCCACCTTCTGGCCAGAAGAATCCAATGCCATTTCAACGGGTATTACGGATCATGACATTGACTCCCCCATCCGCGATCTGTGCATCTACAATTTGAATGGAACACTGATCAAGCGTATTCCGCAGACGGGAGAATCCATCAAGTCTGTATTGAGCGGACTGCCCAAGGGATTCTACATCGTGAAAGAAGCAACGAAAACATATAAGGTATATAATGGAGAATAATTCAATATTACAGAAACTCGACGGTCTGGAGGCTCGCTTTGAGGAGGTATCAACACTGATTACCGACCCTGAGGTGATAGCCGACCAGAATCGTTTTGTACGATTAACAAAGGAATATAAGGACCTTGGTGACATTATGGATGTCCGCAAACGTTATATTGCTTGTCTGAATGCCATCAAGGAAGCCAAGGACATCCTGGCCAACGAGGACGATCCCGAGATGAAGGAGATGGCTCGCGAGGAGCTGTCGTTAAATGAGGATCTGCAACCCCAGTTGGAAGAGGAAATCAAGCTGGCGTTGATTCCCAAGGATCCTGAGGACGCAAAGAATGTACAGATGGAAATCCGTGCTGGAACAGGTGGTGACGAAGCCTGTCTGTTTGCCGGCGACCTGTTCAAGATGTACAAGAGCTTCTGCGATTCCAAAGGTTGGAACCTTTCTGTGACCAGCGTCAGCGAGGGCGCTGTGGGTGGTTACAAGGAGATCGACTTCGCCGTTAGTGGTGCAGATGTATATGGTACGCTCAAGTACGAAAGTGGTGTGCATCGTGTACAGCGTGTGCCTGCCACCGAGACGCAAGGTCGTATGCATACCAGTGCTGCCACCGTGGCCGTCCTTCCTGAAGCTGATAAGTTTGAGGTACACATCAACGAAGGTGAGATCAAGTGGGATACTTTCCGTAGCTCCGGTGCCGGCGGTCAGAACGTGAATAAGGTGGAATCAGGTGTTCGTCTGCGTTATATGTGGAAGAATCCCAATACGGGTGAGACCGAGGAGATTCTCATCGAGTGTACAGAGACGCGCGACCAGCCGAAGAACAAGGAACGTGCATTGTCTCGTCTCTATACCTTTATATATGATAAGGAGCACCAGAAATACATGGATGATATCGCTTCAAGACGAAAGACGCTGGTTTCTACTGGCGACCGCTCTGCCAAGATCCGTACATACAACTTCCCGCAAGGACGAGTAACGGATCATCGTATCGGTTATACCACGCACGATCTGCAAGGTTTCCTGGGTGGAGATATCCAGGACATGATTGATGCGCTTACCGTGGCAGAGAATGCCGAGAGAATGAAAGAAAACGAACTATAAAGAATTGATTATGAACAGAGAAGAACTAATCAGACAAATCAAGCAGAAGAAGAGCTTCCTCTGCGTGGGTCTTGATACAGATCCGAAGAAGATGCCCCAGTGCGTTTTCGACCTGCACGACCCGATCTTTGAGTTCAACAAAGCCATCATCGATGCTACAGCACCCTATTGCGTGGCTTATAAACCGAACCTGGCTTTCTATGAGGCCTACGGACTGAAGGGACTGGAGGCCTTTGTCAAGACCTGTAAGTACTTGAAGGAGACGCATCCGCACCATCTGATCATTGCTGATGCCAAACGTGGCGATATCGGTAATACGTCACAGATGTACGCCCGCACCTTCTTCGATGAGTATGATGTTGATGCCCTTACCGTGGCACCCTATATGGGAGAGGATTCAGTAACACCCTTCCTGCAGTATGAAGGCAAATGGGTGGTACTGCTGGCACTGACCAGTAATAAGGGTTCCCACGACTTCCAGCTCACGGAAGATGCACAAGGTGAACGTCTCTTTGAGAAGGTGATCAAGAAATCGCAGGAATGGGGAACCATCGAGAACATGATGTATGTGGTAGGCGCCACACAAGGTCGTATGTTCGAGGATATCCGCAAGGTGGCTCCCGACCATTTCCTCCTCGTACCTGGTGTAGGTGCTCAGGGAGGTAGTCTGCATGAAGTATGCAAGTATGGTATGAATAAGGACTGCGGTCTGCTGGTGAACTCTTCCCGTGGTATTATCTATGCTTCCAACGACGATCACTTTGCCGAGATAGCTGGAAACAAGGCACGTGAACTGCAGCAGGAGATGGCTGAGGAATTAAAGAATATAGGCTTTTGATGGGTATATGACATGAACGACAGTAAGATTATCAACGATCCGGTATTCGGTTTTATCAAGATACCGCGTGGACCGCTGTTGCAAATCGTACAGCACCCGCTGATGCAACGACTCACACGTATCAAACAGCTCGGATTGGCTTCTGTCGTTTATCCTGCCGCCCAACACACGCGCTTCCAGCATTCCATCGGTGCCTTCCATCTGATGAGTGAGGCCATTACCTCGTTACAGCAGAAAGGAATCTATATCTTCGACAGTGAGGAGGAAGCGGTTGAAGCGGCCATCCTGATGCACGATATCGGTCATGGTCCCTTCTCGCACGTCTTGGAGAACACGCTGATACATGGTATCACCCATGAGGAGATCTCGTTACTGATGATGGAACAGATCAACCAGGAGATGAACGGGGCGTTGAACCTTGCCCTGATGATCTTCAAGGACGAGTATCCCAAGCGTTTCTTGCATCAGCTCATCAGCAGTCAGCTGGATGTGGATCGTCTTGATTACCTCCGGCGCGACTCGTTCTTCACGGGTGTCACCGAAGGAAACATCGGTTCTGCCCGCATCATCAAGATGCTGGATGTGGTTGACGATAAGTTAGTCGTTAACTCCAAAGGCATCTATTCCATTGAAAATTTCCTGACAACACGACGGTTGATGTATTGGCAGGTTTACCTGCATAAGACCGCCGTTGCCTGCGAGAAAGTATTGGTGAACACCTTACTGCGTGCCAAGTATCTTGCCATGAACGGAGAAGCGGTCTTTGCTCCCCCATCGCTGCAATACTTCCTCTCCAACGAGGTAGATGCGGCGTGGTTCAGTCAACACGAGGAAGCGTTGCGCAACTATGAGATGCTGGATGATAATGACATCTGGAGTGCCATCAAGGTATGGATGAACAGTCATGATAAAATCTTGTCAATCCTTGCCAATAATCTCATCAACAGGAATATCTTCCAGGTAGAGGTTCATGAGAACCCCATTTCAGAGGAACGACTGGATGATTTGCGCAAGCAGATCTCCAAGAAGACCGGTATTGCAGAGGAGGATGCACACTACCTGATGAACGTCAGTGTGATACAGAAAGACATGTATGATGTGAACGACGACCGTATCGGTATTCTTTACAAAGACGGTACGATACGGGATATCGCAGATAGTTCAGAAATCTTAAATATTGGTCTATTATCGAAAAAAATTCGCAAATATTATCTCTGTTATCAACGATTATGAGTTTTTTTCATTAACTTTGCACGAATAATAAATAAATAACGTTATGGAGTTTACAGCAAAACAAATCGCTGAGCTTATTCAAGGTCGAGTAGAAGGTGATGAGAATGTGGCCATTAACACATTCGCCAAGATCGAAGAAGGTAAGGCAGGTGCTATCTCATTCTTATCCAATCCCAAATACTTGCATTATATTTATGAAACGAAATCAAGCGTTGTCTTGATCAACGAAGATGTAGCGTTGGAAAAACCCGTTAGTGCTACCCTCATCCGCGTGAAGAACGCATACGAGAGTGTGGCCAAGCTGTTGCAGCTGTACGAGAGCATGAAGCCCAAGAAGACCGGTATTGATCCGCTGGCTTTTGTTTCTGCTTCTGCAAAGATCGGAAAAGACTGCTACATTGCTCCCTTTGCCTGCATCGGTGACAATGTGGTGATTGGTGACAACACACGTATCTATCCTCATGTAACGATCTATCACGACTGCCAGATTGGTAACCGTGTAACGATTCATGCCGGATCGGTCATTGGTGCAGATGGCTTCGGCTTTGCTCCCAATACAGATGGTTACGATAAGATCCCACAGATCGGTAATGTGATTATCGAGGACGATGTGGAGATTGGTGCCAACACCTGTGTGGACCGCTCTACCATGGGCAGTACCATCATTCACAAAGGTGTGAAGCTGGACAACCTGGTGCAGATTGCCCATAACGTGGAAGTTGGTGAGAACACCGTGATGTCGGCCCAGGTGGGCATTGCCGGCAGTACGAAGGTCGGTAAATGGTGTATGTTCGGCGGTCAGGCAGGCTTTGCAGGACATATCACGGTAGGTGACAAGACATTCGTGGGTGCCCAGTGCGGCGTGAACAGCAGCGTGAAAGGCAACCAGAGTCTGATTGGCAGTCCTGCCATCGAGCCCAAGAACTTCTTCAAATCAAGCGTACTATTTAAGAAACTCCCGGATATCTACAAGCAACTGAACGACCTCCAGAAAGAGGTGGATGAGTTGAAGAGCCGGTTATAAACGATTATCAATAAAACGAATCATTATATGTTGAAACAAAAAACACTGAAAGGTAGTTTTTCCCTCTTCGGGAAGGGCCTGCATACAGGTCTGAGTCTGACTGTAACATTTAACCCTGCACCTGAGAATACAGGGTATAGGATCCAGCGAATCGACCTGGAGGGTGAGCCCATTATCGATGCTGTTGCAGAGAATGTGGTTGACACGCGTCGTGGAACAGTATTAGGGAAAGGCGATGTACGTGTATCTACAGTAGAACATGGTCTGGCAGCCCTTTATGCCCTGGGTATTGACAACTGTCTCATCCAGGTGAACGGTCCTGAGTTCCCTATTCTTGACGGTTCAGCCGACATGTATGTCAAGAAGATCACTGAGATCGGACTGGAAGAGCAGAACGCACCAAAGGATTTCTATATCATCCGTCATAAGATCGAGATCAAGGATGATGAGACAGGATCATGTGTCACGATACTACCTGATGAAGAGTTCTCCATTACCGCCATGTGCTCCTTCGAGTCGAAGTTCATCAACAGTCAGTTTGCCACACTCGACAAGATTGAGAGCTTTGCCGAAGATATTGCTCCTGCCAGGACATTCGTCTTTGTGCGTGATATCATGCCCTTGCTTGAGGCAAACCTGATCAAGGGTGGTGACCTGGATAACGCTATTGTTATCTATGAGCGTGAGGTGACACAGGAGAAGCTCGACCATCTGGCTGATGTGCTGAAAGTTCCTCACATGGATGCTACCAAGATTGGTTATATCCAGCACAAGCCGTTGATGTGGGAGAACGAATGTACCCGTCATAAGCTGCTCGACATTATTGGCGACATGGCCCTGATCGGTCGTCCTATCAAAGGTAGGATCATCGCTACCCGTCCCGGACATACCATCAACAACAAGTTCGCAAGGTTGTTGCGCAAGGAGATCCGTAAGCATGAGGTGCAGGCACCGTTCTACGATCCCAACGAGGCTCCTATCATGGATGTGAACAGAATCCGTGAGCTTCTCCCCCACCGCTATCCCATGCAGCTGGTTGACAAGGTGATCTCTATCGGTCCTACCAGCATTGTCGGTGTGAAGAACATCACCAGTAATGAGCCTTTCTTCCAAGGACATTTCCCGCAGGAACCTGTGATGCCCGGCGTATTGCAGATTGAAGCCATGGCCCAGTGCGGCGGTCTGTTGGTACTGAACACGGTTGAGGAACCCGAGCGCTGGAGTACCTACTTCATGAAGATTACCGATGTGAAGTTCCGTCAGAAAGTGGTTCCCGGCGACACCCTTATCTTCAAGGTTGACCTTCTGGCACCTGTACGTCATGGTGTTTCATCCATGAAAGGTTATATGTTTGTAGGTGACGCCATCGTATCCGAGGCCACCTTTACTGCCCAAATCGTCAAGAATAAATAAATAGCATATGAACCAGATCAGTCCTTTAGCATTTGTCCATCCTGAGGCTAAACTCGGTGAAGGCAATATCATCGGTCCGTTCTGCTACATCGACAAGAACACCGTCATCGGTGACAATAATGTGATGCAGAACAGTGTGACCATCAACTATGGTGCGCGCATCGGTAACAACAACGAGTTCATGCCGGGTGCTTCCATCAGTACGAAACCGCAGGATCTGAAATTCCAAGGAGAGGATACGATCTGCGAGATTGGCGACAACAACAGTATCCGTGAGAATGTAACCATCTCACGGGGAACAGCCAGTAAGGGTACTACCATTGTTGGTTCCAATAACCTGCTGATGGAGAATATGCATGTGGCACACGACTGTGTCATCGGTAATGGTTGCATCATTGGTAACAGTACGAAGTTTGCCGGTGAGGTGGTGGTGGATGACAATGCCATCATTTCCGCCACGGTCCTCTTCCATCAGTTCATCCGCATTGGCGGTTATGTGATGGTACAAGGCGGCAGTCGTACCAGTCAGGATATCCCTCCCTACATCATCGCCGGTAAGGAACCGATCCGATATGCAGGAGTGAACCTGGTGGGTTTGCGCCGCAGAGGATTCAGCAATGAGACCATCACGCTGATTCATGATGCCTACCGTCTGCTGTATAGCAAAGGCGTACTGGCTGAAGGAATTGAGGAGATCAAGAAGAACCTGCCGTTAATACCCGAGATACAGTATATCATCGACTTCGTGCAGAGTTCCAAGCGTGGTATTATCCGCTAAGAATGAAAACCTTACTTGTTATACTCGGCCCCACAGGAGTAGGAAAGACTGAACTATGTCTCCGTGTGGCCGAGTATTTTCATATCCCTGTCATCAATGCCGATTCCCGTCAGATATACCGTGGAATCCCCATCGGTACTGCCACTCCTACCCAGGAGCAGCAAGCCCGCGTGAAGCATGAGATGGTGGAGATGCTCGATATTGGGGAGTACTACAATGCCTCCATGTTCGAGAACGATGTCTTGAGCTTACTGGAAGAGCATTTCAAGACCCACGACCTTGCCCTGATGAGTGGCGGAAGCATGATGTATATCGATGCTGTCTGTGACGGGATGGGCGACCTTCCCACGGTGAGCGATGAGGAGCGTACGGAGATGAAAAGACGGTACGCAGAGGAAGGTCTGGAAGCACTCTGTGAGGAACTGCGCAAACTGGACCCCGAATACTATGAGATTGTTGACAAGAAAAACTACCGTAGGGTGATTCATGCCTTGGAGATCATCCATACAACCGGTTGCACCTTCACGTCATTACGTACAGGAGAAAAGAAGGAACGACCGTTCAACATCGTGAAGATCGGTTTGAACCGCGACCGTAACGAACTCTATGAACGTATCAACCAACGGGTAGATGCGATGATGAGAGATGGCTTGTTGGATGAAGCGAAACGATGGTATCCGCAACGTGATTTCCAGAGTCTGAACACCGTGGGTTACAAGGAACTGTTCTCATTCTTCGACGGACAGTGGTCGTTGGAGGAAGCCGTGGAACGTATCAAGGGAAACACCCGACGCTATTGCCGTAAACAGCTCACATGGTTCAAGCGCGACGATTCCATCCGCTGGTTCAACCTTTCCGACACAAACCCTTCAGATGGTTCATCTTCATCTGATTACAATATTAAAGAAATCATAAAATATATCACTGAAGTGATATAATCCCCTACTTTTTTACTACTTTTGCAGCGTTTTTACAACGACGTTATATTATTATCAATTGTACAATGAGTCATCACGAACATCACGATCATCACAGTCATCACGATCATCACGAACATCACAGTCACCATAGACACCATAGTCATCACCACCATTCATCACAACGTGGACCCATTTCACGTTTCTTCTACAAGATAGGTGGCATCTGGCGATGGTATAAGTCATTATACAAGCATCCGTGGTATATCAAGATCATTGTCGGTCTTGTATCTTTCCTCCTGCTGTTCATCATCTACCTGGGAATGGTAGATATGAACTTCCTATGGCTGTTCGGTAAGTCACCGGGTTACTTCTCTGGTATCAAGGATCCCCAGACCAGTGAGGCATCTGTGATCTATAGTGCCGACGGGAAGGAAATCGGAAAGTATTTCAATGAGAACCGTACCCCTGTTAAGTATAACGAGGTGAACCCCGTGTTCTGGAAGGTACTGATCAATACGGAAGATGAGCGCTTCTACAAACACAAAGGTATTGACCCGATTGGTCTGTTCGGTGCTGCCAAGGATGCAATCCTTCATCAGGATGCCCGTGGTGCCTCTACAATCACCCAGCAGCTGGCCAAGAACATGTTCCGTGTGAGAACACGTTACTCTACTGGTATATTGGGTAAGGTACCCGGTCTTAAGATTCTGATTGTCAAGACAAAGGAATGGATCATTGCCACAAAACTTGAAACCATTTTCACTAAGGAAGAAATCCTTACCATGTATGCCAACACGGTGGATTTCGGATCGAACGCCTTTGGTATCAAGACCGCATGTAAGACCTACTTCAATACCACTCCCGACAAGTTGAAGACGGAGCAGGCGGCTGTATTGGTGGGTATGCTGAAAGCCACCACCTTCTATAATCCTATATCCAACCCGGAGAACTGTAAGAAACGCCGTAATGTTGTACTGGACAATTTAGCAAGAAACGGCGAGCTGAGTAAGCAGGAATGTGACTCCCTGAAGAAACTCGACATCAAGCTGGAGTATAGTGTTGAGACGAACTACGATGGTGAGGCTAAGTACTTCCGTGAAGCAGTGGCCAATTATCTTGATGACTGGTGTACCGAAAACGGGTACGACCTGTATAGCAGTGGCTTGAGAATCTATACCACCATCGACACCAAGATGCAGAAGTATGCCGAAGAGGCTGTTACCAAGCAGATGCGCCAGGTGCAGCAGAACTTCAACAGTCATTGGGGAAATACGGAGCCTTGGCAGGATGAGAACCACAGGGTGATACCCGACTTCATTGAAGGCATCGCCAAGAAGCTGCCTCTCTACAAGAAGCTGGAGGCAAAGTACCATAACAACCTGGATTCCATCAATGCCGAACTCAACCGTCCTCACATGGTGAAGCTGTTCGATTATGAGAACGGCACCATTGAACGCGAGATGTCAACCATGGACTCCATCCGTTATATGGTGCACTTCATGCATTGCTCATTTGTGGCCATGGAGCCCCAGAACGGTCATGTAAAGGCTTGGGTGGGTGATATCGACTTCAACTCATGGAAATACGACAAGGTGACGGCCATGCGACAGCCGGGTTCTACCTTCAAGCTGTTTGTCTATACAGAGGCCATGAACCAAGGATTAACCCCCTGCGACAAGCGTCGTGATGAATATATCAGTATGGAGGTGTTCGACAAGAAGAAGAACAAGATGATTACTTGGACACCCGGTAATGCAAACGGTCGATTCTCTGGCGACTCCCTCCCGTTGAAGAGCGCCTTTGCCAAGAGTATCAATTCCGTGGCTGTACGCTTAGGACAGGAGATGGGCATCAAGAACATCATTGCCACCGCTCACGACATGGGCATTCATAGTCCGCTCGACGATGAGCCCTCTCTGGCATTAGGCTCTTCTGATGTCACCTTATTGGAAATGGTGAATGCCTATTGCTGTATCTCTCACGACGGTCGTCATGTGGAACCTGTATTGGTAACACGCATCGTGGATAAAGACGGCCGTGAGGTGTATGTGGCATCCACAGAAGAGAAACAGGTGATACCCTATAAGAGTGCTTTCCTGATGCAGCAGATGATGATGGGTGGCTTACGAGAACCCGGCGGCACATCACAGAGTCTGTGGGGCTATATCAACGCTGCTCCCGACACCGATTTCGGTGGTAAGACCGGTACATCCAACAACCACTCCGATGCTTGGTTCATGTGTATCAGTCCTAACCTTGTCTGCGGATCATGGGTTGGCGGCGAATACCGTAGTATTCACTTCAGGACGGGAGCCTTAGGACAAGGCAGTCGCACTGCCCTACCCGTCTGTGGCTATTTCCTCCAGTCGTTGATGAGCGATAAGTCGTTCAAGCAATACCACGGTCATTTCAAGAAGCCAGCCGATAAGGATATCACTGAGAATCTCTATAATTGTTCCAGCTATGTGCCATCCAACGATTATGATTTGGAGAACGACACCACAGGAGTCATGGAAGACGAGATCATGCTCGACGAGTATGGTAATCCCATCATGGAACCGGTGGAAGGTGAAGTGTTAGACCCCCTTGACGAGGAAGCTCGGAAAAAAGAGGAGAAAAACGACAAGGTGAAAGAACAACCTGTCACATTTGATGACCTCTAATGAATGTAAAAAAACGTGCTTCGCTCGCAAATTACTTTTAACAGGTATCTCTCTATTGTTAAAAGAGGACAAATGAATGGGACAAAATGGCAGATTAACAAATTTTGCGTCTATTTTTGCACCTATCTTTTCGATAGATAACTGTCAAGAATCGAAGTAAAACAACTAATAAACAGAAAATGAACATGAAAAAAGTATCAAACTATTTGGTGTATGCCATGTGTATCATTGCTATGGCATTTTCAGCAGGTTCTTTCATGAAAGTCTATGCCAACAAGTCACCGCTCGTTTCTACATCGAGTGCTGCCCCTGGACAACCCGTTGATCTTACCTATGCGGCCGAGAAAGCCCTCCCCTCAGTAGTAACGATCAGAGTCATACAGAACAGCAAGACACAGATCATCGAGCGTCAGGTTGACCCGTTTGAAGATTTCTTCAATGACCCCTTCGGCTTCTTCGGTAGTCCGAATAACGGTCAAGGTAATACAAGAAGATACAGACAGCAGACTCCCAAGCGTCAGGGATCAGGTTCAGGTGTGATCATCTCTGCCGATGGCTATGTTGTAACCAACAACCACGTTGTTGACGGTGCTGATGAGATTACCGTTATCCTGACCGACAACCGTGAGTTCTCTGCCAAGGTGATTGGTACAGATGCCAACTCCGACCTGGCTCTGATCAAGGTGAACGGCAAGGATCTTCCTGCCATCACCATTGCCGACAGTCAGAATCTGAAGATCGGCGAATGGGTATTGGCCATTGGTAACCCCTTCTCTATCGGTACAACCGTTACAGCCGGTATCGTCAGTGCCAAGGCCCGTCAGATGAGTGGTGAGAATATGACCAATTCTGTACAGAGTTTCATCCAGACCGATGCTGCCATCAACCGCGGTAATTCAGGTGGTGCGCTGGTCAACACCAATGGTGAGCTCGTGGGTATCAATGCCATGCTCTACTCAGAGACCGGTTCGTACAGCGGTTACGGCTTTGCCATTCCTACCTCTATTATGAATAAGGTGGTTAGCGACCTGAAGACATACGGTACTGTTCAGCGCGCACTCATCGGTATTCAGGGACAGGACCTGAATGTATATACCGATGGTTTGAAGAACCAGGGTAAGGAAGTTCCCGACTTTGGTGTGATCAATGGTATCTATGTAGGTAAGGTAGTTGACGATGGTGCAGGTGCTGCAGCAGGCTTGAAGGAAGGTGATGTCATTACCGCTATCGACGGTAAGCCGCTCAAGGCCATGGCCGAACTGCAGGAGTATCTTGCCAATAAGCGTCCTGGCGATAAGGTTGCTCTTACCTATATGCGTAACAAGGAGAAGAAGACCGTTCATGTCACACTGAAGAATGCACAGGGTAATACCAAGGTGGTGAAGACAGCCGACCTCGATGTGCTGGGTGCTAATATCCGTGAGGTGAATGCCGAAGAGAAGAAACAGCTCGAGATCAGCTACGGTCTGAAGGTTTCCAAGGTGGGTAATGGCGCCCTGAGAAAGGCACGTATCACCGACGGATTCATCATCCTCAATGCCAACGACGAACCGATGCGCACCGTTTCAGATCTGCAGGAAGCTGTGAAATCCGCTTCTACCAGCAGCGATCCGGTACTCTACATCAAGGGTATCTATCCTACCGGTAAGAAAGCCTACTTCGTCGTAGAACTGAGTGGTGACGAATAAATAATAACAAGTTCTCTGAGAAAATGCCAATTATGCGACAAATCATCAAATAATTGGCATTTTTTTTGGGTATTTGTACTAAAAGCAGTATTTTTGCATCTGCTTACCAATCAAATGACCATGAGACAACTCAAAATCACCAAGTCTATCACAAACCGAGAGAGTGCTTCGCTCGACAAATATTTACAGGAAATAGGTCATGAAGACCTGCTTTCCGTAGATGAAGAAGTGGAGCTGGCTCAGCGTATCCGTAAAGGTGACCGTGAGGCCCTTGAGAAGTTGACGAAAGCGAATCTTCGATTTGTGGTTTCCGTTGCCAAGCAATACCAGAACCAAGGTCTGAGTCTGCCGGATTTGATCAATGAAGGTAACTTAGGACTGATCAAGGCCGCTGAGAAGTTTGATGAGACACGTGGTTTCAAGTTTATCTCGTATGCCGTTTGGTGGATACGCCAAAGCATCCTGCAGGCCATTGCCGAGCAGAGCCGTATCGTACGTCTTCCCCTGAACCAGGTGGGTAGCGTGAACAAGATCAACAGGGTGTTGAACCGTTTCGAACAGGAAAACGAACGTCGCCCGAGTATCGAGGAGATTGCCGACAAGGTGGACCTGCCCCAGGATAAGATCGAGGATGCCATGAAGGTGAATAATCGCCACGTATCAGTAGATGCACCTTTCGTTGACGGTGAGGACAACAGTCTGCTGGATATCATGGTGAATGATGATGCCCCGATGGCCGACCGTGCCCTGGTCATGGAATCGCTGCGTGAAGAGATCAACCGCGCCCTGCTGACACTCAATGAGCGCGAACGTAACATCATTGAGGCGTTCTTCGGCATCAACCAGCCAGAGATGACCCTCGAGGAGATTGGCGAGAAGTTCAATCTTACCCGTGAACGCGTTCGTCAGATCAAGGAAAAAGCCATCCGCCGACTCCGTCATAACACCAAGAATAAGTTGTTGAAATCATACTTAGGACAATAATTGAAAAAATGAATAAGAAACGATATATTCTTCTTGCCCTCATCCTGCTGACAATGAGTCTGGGGATGACTGCCAAGAACAAGACCGTTCAGAAGGTTTATCTCTATGGCTTCTCTGCCTCGTTCAAAGACTCTGTGGTGTATTTCACCGATATTCAGGAGTTGGAGAATGTCAGCGTGACAGAGAGGACCGGTTTCCTGTATGGTCGTGACTCCTACTCTAATCAGTTGCGCGAATACCTTGCCGAAAAGGGTCAGCCCTTCCGCACGTGCATTGTCTCCTTTGCCTTCGACCGCAAGCACATCGAGAAGAAGTATCTGAAGTTGAAGTCCAAATACACGAAAAAGGGAAACTTCGATGTCAGATACCTCAAAGCCGATGAGTTTAAGTTCAATAGGGTTATACCCACACAGGTGGAAGAGGTTGCTACTGAGACTTCCAACGATGCCAAGAAAGGAAAGAAGAAGAAAAAATAACCGCTCATGACAGAAGGGAGCACACATGTCTTCAGCATTGCTGAACACCAGATACGCATCGTCTTTGAGCATTCCCGCTATAACGGAATGCGTCTTCTTCCATCATTCGAACCATTCAGGATAGACCCTTCGGAACTGAAGGATCTGTTTTTCCAGTTGACAGTTGACGACACCCTGAAGCCTGTAGCTAAAGAGCATCGTGAACGTATCAGGAAGTTCGACACGGGAAATGGTGATACCATTGTAGATGAAGTTGACGACGGTGGCTACCAGTTCATCATCAAGGATATCAATGGAGGCGACTGCTGTCTGCTGCGTGCCAACAAGGATTTCAGTGATTGCCGTTGTGCCTTGAACGGGAACTATAATATGCGGTGCTTCGGACTGAACAACGCGCTGATGCTGATCTTCTCCTTTGCAGGCAGTTTCCACCAGACATTAATGATACATGCCTCATTGGTGAGATGTGATGGTAAAGGCTATGCGTTCATTGCCAAGAGCGGAACAGGTAAGAGTACACAGGTGAGCATGTGGCTGCGATATATCAAGAACTGTGATCTGATGAACGACGATAATCCCATCGTACGGGTTATCGATAATCAAGTATTCATCTACGGCAGTCCTTGGAGCGGTAAGACACCCTGCTACCGACAGGTAAAAGCCCCCTTAGGAGCCATCACACGTATCGACAGGGCACAAGAGAACAGTATTGAGAAGTTACCCCCCATCGAGGCCTTCGCCTCTTTCCTCCCCTCCTGCTCTACCATGAAGTGGGACAAGGATATCTTCAATGCCATCTGTAACACGGTAACTAAGGTGGTGGAGTTAGTGGGCATCTACACGTTACACTGTCTGCCGAACGAAGAAGCGGCACGTGTGTGTCATGCTGCCGTAACGAAACAGAATTAAACAATATAGTATATAGGTTTTTATCATGACAAACGAGCATATCCAAATCAAGGAGGTTCAGTATGCCAATGCCATACTGATACCCGAGATTGTGAAGTTGTTGGATGAAGGACATACCGTCACCCTGCGACTGAAAGGATATAGCATGCGACCGTTCCTGGAGGACGGGCGTGATAAGGCCTTACTCAAGAAAGCGGTAAACCCCAAGGTGGGCGATCCGGTGTTGGCGGAGATAGGAGAGAAACACTTCGTGCTGCATCGAATCATTGCCATTCAGGGGGACCATGTGATTCTCCGCGGCGACGGAAACCTGAGGGAGGAGCATTGTTCCATTGGTGATGTGAAAGGTGCCGTGATTGGTTTCTATCGCAAAGGAAGGGAGAAGCTCGACCGTACCGATGGTTGGAAGTGGCGTACCTATTCCTGGTTCTGGACCCGCCTCTACCCTATTCGTCGTTACCTACTGGCCTTCTACCGAAGGATTTGGCTGAAACTGTTTAAAACCAAATAAGAAAAGAATATGAAAGCAAAGAAAGGATTCAACCTACGTAACGTCTGTGGTGAGCAGATTATCGTGGCTGAAGGAAAAGAGAATATTGACTTCAGCAATATCATCAGCATGAACGAGTCTTCGGCTTATCTCTGGAAGATCGTTCAGCAGCGTGAGAGCTTTACTGTTGAAGACATGGCCGACCTCCTGCTTAAGGAATACGATGTGGAGCGTGATACAGCCCTCACAGACTGTAAGACGCTGGCACAACAGTGGATTGAAGCAGGGATTGTTGAAGAGTGATTAATTTATGTGGAATGTGGAGTGTGGAATGAGGAGTGAGATATGTTTCAAGTACAAGTGACTTTGTATATGAATACTGAATCTCAGTACTATTCTCATTCCACACTCCTCACTCCACACTCCACAATTGTTTCGCAGCATGCGAAACATCATCTTTTATTGTTTTCCTCGAAAATGGCCATGCGCTCATCTAAGAGCGCATACTGGTGGTCCTCAATAAATGAAGTACACACACGCAGACCTTCCTGATGACTGCCTGTGGTGATCAGACAGATGGCGCTGACACCATAATACATCAGTTCATGGGCCAGTTCACCGCTTGTCATTCCCGGATAACCGATGGTGAAATAGAAGCCATCGGCAATCGGCTCATCCAAATCCTTGTCATATACCACATGGAAACCGTGCTTACAGAAAATCTCCTTCAGCAGATGAGCACGCTTTCCATAAACGCTGATCTCCTTACGGAAGTCGTAGCTACCATCCGTAGCCGCCTTCAGCATGGCTGCTAAGGCAAACTGGGCACTATGACTGGTACCTGATGATAATGCATAAAGCATTCGGGTAGAGAACACCGGACCGAACGGCAGTCCTTCGTAGCGTTCTGCCAAGTCGGGATAATGACGGTGGAACAACTTGTCGGAGATACAGGTTACACCAATACGTTCACCAGCATAGCTGAATGCCTTGGAACCACTGATCAGCAGCATGTAGTTATCCGTATAGCGTGCCACGGTAGCCTGATACGGTGGTTCAAACGGCACACTCAGGTTCTTGCGGAAATCCATGGCAAAGTAAGCCAGGTCTTCCATCACAATCACATCATATTGCGTAGCCAGCTCACCAATCGTCTTCAGTTCATCCTCATTAAAACAGATCCATGACGGGTTGTTGGGATTACTATACACGATGGCGCAGATATTACCTTTATCCAAATACGACACCAGCTTGTCGTGCAATTTCTCTCCACGGTAGTCATACACATCGAAGGTCTCATACTTCCCTCCCATCACCTGCAGCTGCATCTTCTGCACAGGGAAACCTGGGTCGATAAACAACACCGTGTCTTTCTTCTTGTCAGCCTGTAAGCAGGTAAGGAACGAGGCGAATGTTCCCTGCATAGAGCCGCAAACGGGCACACATCCCTCGGGTTTGATATCCACACCGATGAAAGCCTTCACAAACTGCGAAGCCGCTTCTTTCAGTACAGGAGCACCCTGTATGTCGGGATAGCTATGGGCAATACCGTCCTGCAACGCTTTGATCTGCGCATCCACGCCCACCTGAGCGGCAGGCAGTCCGGGGATACCCATCTCCATCTTGATAAATTCCACACCGGATTCCTTCTCAGCCTTTGCGGCCACCTGCTTCACCTCACGGATGGTAGCCTGGGCGAAGTCCTTGATACCGAGATCGTCAACGAGACGATCTACCACTTCTCTTTTGATTGGGGTTGATTTCATTATGTCGATTCTTGAAATTCTCCGCAAAATTACACAATCGTGCGGGAATAACCAAATTTTTTATCCGATAGTATTGTGAATATGGGAAAAAAATGTTAGCTTTGCAGCAGAGAATAACTAAACATAAATCCATTAACTTTAACAACATGAAAAAGATTTATCTGACATTGATGTGTGCTACGGGTCTCTTGATGCTGGTGGCCTGTGGTAGTAAGGGTTCCGATAAGGAGAATCCTGAGAAAGAGAATGCGGAAGCTGTTGAAGAGAGTGCTGAGACTGCCGAAGCAGAAGAGGCTGCAGCCGATGCCGACGTGTGGTCTGATCCTGCAAAAGTGGAAGAGCTCGACCTGAATGCCCTTTATGCCTCTGGTGATTTCAAGACCGGTACAACGGTGATCTTCGAAGATGACCAGCATAAAGAAACGGCTGGACAGATACCTTCCCAATGGGATGTGAAGTCTGGTACTGCTGAGGTTGGCGAGGCTGAAGGCGGTAAGTATATCTGTGCATCGGGTGGCGACTGTCATCTCTTCCCCTTGGTGAACAACGGAAGTAACGCCTACCTTCCTGAGAAGTTCGCTGCCGAGTTCCAGTTCCTCTTCGGAAAGGATGCATGGTATCATGTGTACCTCTTCGATGCTGAAGAGAATGAGGTTGTCAACATCACCTTCACTCCGACGCTTATCGAGTGGAATGCAGCCAAGACCGACGACAACTGGATACATGGCGATCTGGATGAGCTCGACAAGGTGTTCAGTAAGACAAAATGGAATCACTTCGGCTTAACGTTCGACAACGGTATCCTGAAGATCTTCCTGAACGGTAAGCGTGTGACCAACATTGCTAACATCAAACCATGTGGTCATCTCATGATCAATTGTCCGGAAGCTGACGGCAAGAGTCACTTTATGAAGAACATCAAGATATCGAAGTAGCTTTGTACTTTGAACAAATTTGTGGAGTGTGGAATGTGGAATGTGGAGTGAGAATAGCACTGAGATTCAGTATTCATATACAAAGTCACTTGTACTTGAAACATATCTCACTCCACATTCCACATTCCTCACTCCACAAATTAATTACTTCTGAGCCGCCTTACCAAGGGCAAGCGCCTTGATATTGGCTTCTACTATCGCTTCACCTTTTCTACCAAACACGCGGCGGATAGCATCTTCGAGTTTGTCGTATTCAATGCCGAGCGCCTTCTGTGCTGCTCCCAAGAGAATCACGTTAGCTGAGCGCGGTACACCATTGTCCTTTGCCAGCTGTTCAATATCCAGGGCAATGACGTTAGGAAGCTTGTCGAGATCGCTCTTAATGGTCTCCATATCAGGATAGTTAGGAATATTCACAAAAGGAGTACTTGATGTGATAATCCAACCCTCCTTAGAGAGATAAGGCAGATAACGCAGCGCCTCCATCGGTTCCATGGAAATAATCACGTCGGCACCACCCTTGGCAATCAGATCGCTGTAAATAGGATTACTGGAGATGCGCAGGTTCGACTGTACGTCACCGCCTCGCTGCGACATGCCATGTACCTCAGCCTGCTTGATATAAAGGTTCTCGTTCATGGCTGCCTCGCCGATGATGGTTGCAATAGAGAGAATGCCTTGGCCTCCTACTCCACAAAGAATGATATCTGTTTTCATTTCTTACCCTCCTGTGCTTTCTTTTGTTTCAGATGACGCTGCAGTGTCTGCATACACTCACGTCGTGGAATAATCACACTCACACCCTGATAATTGATCTCGTCGCGGATAATCTGTGTGATCTCAGGCATATTCTTCGGCAGCGGAACTACCACCTTCAGGTGCTCGTTGTTCAGTCCTAAGCCACGAACAATGGCTTCGAACTTGTTTGTTCCAGCGCTGTCCTGACCGCCTGTCATGGCTGTTGTCAGGTTATCACTGATAATCACGGTGATGTTGGCATTCTCGTTGATGGCATCCAGTAAGCCGGTCATACCACTATGGGTAAAGGTGGAGTCACCGATAATAGCCACGGCAGGCCACTGTCCTGCATCGGCAGCACCCTTGGCCATGGTAATGCTTGCACCCATATCCACACAACTGTGAATAGCACGGTACGGCGGCAGGAAACCTAAGGTATAGCAACCGATATCACCAAACACGCGGGCATTGGGATACTCTTCCAACACCTTGTTCAGAGCGGTATATACATCGCGGTGACCGCAACCCTGGCACAATGCCGGTGGACGGGGTACTACGTCTTCGCAAGGTGCGAACGACTCGCCGGATGTCATACCTAATGCCTTCTTCACAGCATCGGGTGTCAGCTCACCTGTTCGTGGCAGAGCACCTGTCAAACGACCGATAATCTCGGCATCGCCCGGCATGATACCAGTAAGCTGATCCTCGATGAACGGCTGTCCTTCCTCAATCACCAAGACACGGTCGCATGCTGCTGTCATCTTTCTGATCAACGTCTTAGGAAGCGGGTACTGACTGATCTTCAATACGGGATACGGGCACTTACCGTCAGCAAAACTCTCCATCAGGTAGTTATAACCGATACCGCTGGCAATGATACCTAAAGAGTGGTCATTACCATCTATATACTGGTTGAAAGCGCTGTCAACAGCATCCTGCTCCAGCTCTGCCTGCTGCTTCGTAACCGCATCGTTTCTACGACGGGCATTGGCGGGCAGCAACACCCAGTTGGCAGCCACGGCATTGTAGTTCATCTCGTTCTCCTTGCGCGGTTCATCCTTCACCTCCACCACAGCACGTGAATGGGCCATACGGGTGGTAACACGCATCAGGATCGGCAGATGAATATGTTCTGAGTAATCGTAGGCAAAGGCCATCATGTCGTAGGCCTCCTGCTGATTACTCGGTTCCAAGGTAGGAATCATGGCGAACTTCGCATAGAAACGTGAGTCCTGCTCATCCTGTGAAGAGTGCATCGAGGGATCGTCAGCCACCAGAACCACGATACCGCCGTTGGTACCTGTCATGGCAGCATTCACAAACGGGTCGGCACACACATTCAATCCCACGTGCTTCATGCACACCAAAGCACGCTTACCCATGAACGACATACCTAAGGCTGTCTCCATAGCCGTCTTCTCATTCGTACACCAGCGACGGTGAACATTGCGTTCCTTCGCTAACGGAGACTCCTGGATATACTCCGTGATTTCCGTTGATGGGGTGCCGGGGTATGCATACACGCCGCTCAGACCAGCATCCAATGCGCCTTGAGCAATTGCCTCGTCACCTAATAAAAGTCTTTTCATTACAATCTATGTTTGATATTGATATTTCGCTAACGGATGGCAAAGGTACGAATAAGCGAGAACAATACAAAATAAATCCGTATTTATTTTTATTGTCGAGCGAAAGTACTTTCGGCGAAGCCAAAGGTACAAAAAAGTGAGTGAAATACAAAAGGATTTCATTGATTTATTCCAATACCTATGGTTTTAGGCTCTAAAACCTATGGTTTCAGCGTCCAAAACCTATGGTTTTAGAACGCAAAACCACATGTTTTCCAAGACCTAACGTTACAAAAATCTAATTACCTTATATCCAGCAACTTACAAACATTACACTTGTCTCCCAATTCCCACCATGGGAAATAATAGTTCCCAGCATAGGAACATTTTATTCCCACGTTGGGAATATTTGTAAAACAGGCCGTTCAATTCTCAAATCTTTATCTCTCACTTAACCATCTCACAGAATCAGATAGATCAAGGAGGCAATAACTTTCGGTGTGTATGAGAAGTTTTAGGGTTTTAAGCAAGGAGGCAGAACCGTTGTGGAATATACCTATTGTTTAACAAATGTGACAGATCCTAAGATCTGTCACACTATTCACCCTCCCCTATGGAGGGGACAGGGGTGGCTTTCCTTATGGAGGGGTCAGGGGTGGCTCCTGGCAAGGGGGGCGGGGGTAAATCAGAATTTGACTTTCCGCCCGTTTTGTATGTAGATCTGCCCCTTTACGGGATGACTTACACGCTGGCCGTGCAGGTTATACAGCGGCAATGAACTGTCAATGGTCAATTCTCCATTGTCAATTGCCTCAAGGCCGGTGGAGATAGATGTGTTGCCTCTGATGACTACCCATTGGTTACTGATAATACCGCTGGTATTTCTCACATCTTCACCGTCAAAGTAGGCACCACTGGGCTGTACAATCTGTAAACCGTCTTCAAACACGAGGTTTTTCAGGTTTCCCAGGCTCACCGACGTTCCCTTTGCCTGCACAACCGTTTTGGCACTGCCCACCTTCATCGTGCAGTTATAGTTGCCACTGCTGAAGGAAGCGGAGGCACCGATACCAGCGCCGGAAGTTCCCTCTGCCGTTAGGTCCACGCCCCCGATGGTCAGCGTCTTCTCCTCCGTAACGCGTTTGGGACAAATGCCATACGACCCCTTCACGCTGAGCGTGCCTAGATTGTCCGTGATGCCCAAAATAGACAGGTTGCCTGTGAAGTAGATGCCTTCACCTTTGCTCTCTATCGTGTTGTCGCCTTTCACACGGATGGTGAGGTTCGGCATTGTCGTATAGATGCCCCGTCCATAGCCTGTGAATTCATAATCAGGATTGCCCGTGTTCGTGATGTTCGCGTTCTCGAGCGTCAGAATGTGGAAGCCCAATGTTTTTGAATACTTCACCGAGCCTCCATCGTCCAGCACGTCCTTCTGGTTGAAGTCGTTCACCTGCTTGCCGCCTACCCAAACGTCGTAGTAGGTGTTGGCGAGCTGGGGGAAGGTGTAGGTGATTTGCTTGCCAACCATAACAGTAT
Organism: uncultured Prevotella sp.; assembly: GCA_900314935.1. Taxonomy (GTDB): domain Bacteria; phylum Bacteroidota; class Bacteroidia; order Bacteroidales; family Bacteroidaceae; genus Prevotella. The sequence goes on along the minus strand of OMXE01000004.1, from coordinate 1,435 downwards.
TAACCATTGCATCCTTATTATTTATCTTTGCTGATATGTCGGCAGCGAAGACATAGTCATAATCGTCTGTATTGATGGCACTCAAATTAATTGCGACACTATACGTTTCACCAAGTTTTGCCACATATCCTTGAGCGAGAGGATAGGAATTGGTATTATAAATACTAAACCAGTTCACGCTTTCCACTTGAACATTGCTTTCGCTAACTGTAGCAGTAGAAGCAAGTGCTTTATCTATTTCAGGACTTGCCACAGAGACGTTTATCTGATGGATGTATTGAAACCTCCTGATTTCAATCTTCTTGAGAAAAGCAGATTGAGGATTACTGTTTTCTCTTATTCCACCTCCAACGAAACACCCTGTAACCAAATGACAATTCTCCAGAACAGGTTTTGCTGAGTCTTCATATCCAACCCAAGCCGCTATACTTGAACTGATAGAAATATGACAATTATTCAAGGTTACAGCACCAAACTTTGTGCCATCAAAACCAGCATCGTAATTACCTATAGTTTCAATCTCCAAGTCCAGGTCTTTGATAGTAAGACTAGTACTTTCATCAGCTATTATTCCAGTCGAACGGATGGTTTGCGGTTTGAGTATCAACTTTCCATCACCGCAGATGGTATGATTACCAGCAACACAGTATGCTATACACTCGTAATGAGGTCCTGTAATGGTGCATTCACCATCTACTTGTATTGTCAGTGTCTTGTTGCTTGTTACAAAAATGGCGGAAGAAGCACCTTCATTTCCTGGGCTATAGGACAATTCTCCATCTGTAAGGTGCAAAACATTGGTGGATGGATCATACCACCATGCCCGATATGCTGTTTGCATACAATTGTATGAAGTTACTGCTTCATTACAAACCCGGAATCCATAGTGCGTCTCAGCAGCCTTCGCCCCCATGGCTATCGCCACTAGCGCCATCAACATGGTTAAGTATCTTTTCATCATCTTGTTGTAGTTTTACGGGTTTTAATTTGAGGGGTCACAGCGTGTGAAAATCCTTTAACAACGAGGATTTAACTGTTAAAAAACACTGAACGCCGTAGACGCTACCAGCGTTTGACGTTCCCACTATCAGAGAATGACGTTCCCGCTATCAGCGTTTGAGGCACTTTCAACAAGAAACTGCCATAGTTTATATCACAAAGTGCCATAGTTTGCAAAGCGAGGGCTCATTGTTTTACCCCGCCCCCCTTGCCAGGGACCCCGCCCTTAAGGGGTGGGGAGCCGAGAGAGGAACGAAAGGCTGCACTCCGGGCGTTGGAAGTAGAGAGCGTGGGGGTTGGAGCGAACAAACAAACGAACGAACAGTTCGAACAACACGAAAAACTATCAACCTGATCAAGGAAAGATTACACAAATTGTACTTTGTGACTTTTGACTTTGTGACATTAAGGAGGTTCGATATAGAGGAAGGAAGAT